>NZ_CP022353.1:2085000-2780000 GCF_002216685.1 Vibrio tarriae
CATTCGCTGCAAAAAACAAGAGCTGAGCAGCGATGAAATCCTGAGCCACATTCAAGCCAATAAAGTGGTCACCAAACTGGCGATCAACTGGCAAGACCGAATTCGTTTTGTCCTCGCGGAAGATTGCAGCATCAAGCGCCTAGCGTACAGCGATGAACTTAAAGAGCAGAATGATGACATCCCACGCGAAGATCGCGCAGCGCGTCTTGATGCCGATTTCTCCCTGCTGTGCGGAGAAATGTCGGTTTTCCTGCCGGATCTATTCAATGCATTAGGTGGCCTGCCTCACCCTGAAGCCTAATCGTGGACTCAATTTTACCACCTCGGCGTAAATGAGGTGGTGAGAGTTTCACTATGCAGAGTAGGGTTTTTGACGTAAAATTTGCGCCCTTTCCAATACCATCAGGTGGTATTGGCCTGACTTGAGATCAGATTGTAAGAGAAGCAAGCAATGACAACGCCAAAAACCTTTGTTCCAGAACTCCTTTCACCTGCGGGTAGCCTGAAGAATATGCGCTACGCTTTTGCCTACGGGGCAGATGCGGTATATGCCGGCCAACCTCGTTACAGCCTGCGCGTACGTAACAATGAGTTCAACCACGAAAACCTACAAATAGGCATTAATGAAGCCCACGCACTGGGTAAAAAATTCTATGTGGTGTGTAACATTCAGCCGCACAACTCTAAGCTGAAAACCTTCATCCGTGACCTTAAGCCGGTGATTGATATGGGGCCGGATGCGCTCATCATGTCTGACCCTGGCCTTATCATGATGGTTCGTGAAGAATTCCCGCACATGCCGATCCACCTGTCGGTACAAGCGAATGCGGTGAACTGGGCAACCGTGAAATTCTGGGCTTCACAAGGCGTTGAGCGTGTGATTGTTTCTCGTGAGCTCTCTTTAGAAGAGATCGAAGAGATCCGCGAAAAATGCCCGAATACCGAAATTGAAGTGTTCGTGCATGGCGCTCTATGTATGGCTTATTCCGGCCGTTGCTTGCTGTCTGGTTACATCAACAAGCGCGATCCAAACCAAGGTACTTGCACTAACGCATGCCGTTGGGAATACAAAGTTGAAGCAGCAAAAGAAGATGAAGCAGGTCAGATCGTTGAACAGTTTGACCCTAATGCTGCACAAGCCATCGAAGTTCAAAGCGAACGCCCAGACACCACCATTGGGGCCGGCAAACCGATTGATGATGTCGTACTGCTTTCTGAGAGCCATCGTCCTGATGAGAAAATGGCCGCCTTTGAAGATGAGCACGGCACCTACATCATGAATTCCAAAGATCTGCGTGCAGTACAGCATGTTGAGCGCCTAACTCAAATGGGTGTGCACTCACTGAAAATCGAAGGCCGTACCAAATCTTTCTACTATTGCGCACGTACCGCGCAAGTGTACCGTAAAGCGATTGATGATGCGGTAGCGGGCAAGCCATTCGATGATAGCCTGATGACAACCCTAGAAAGCTTGGCGCACCGTGGCTATACCGAAGGTTTCTTACGTCGCCACACGCACGATGCTTACCAAAACTACGACTACGGCTACTCGGTTTCCGACACTCAACAGTTTGTGGGTGAATTTACCGGTAAACGCCGCGGCGCAATGGCCGAAGTGGAAGTAAAAAACAAATTTATACTTGGCGATAGCCTTGAGCTGATGACGCCAAAAGGCAATGTCATCTTCACTTTAGAAGCGATGGAAAATCGTAAAGGCGAAGCAACAGATGATGCCAAAGGCAACGGTCACTTTGTTTACATTCCAGTTCCGGAAGAGTTGGATCTCAGCTACGCACTGCTGATGCGTAACCTAGTGCAAGGGCAGGATACCCGTAACCCAACAGGCAAGTAATTATGGCGCTACTGATTACCGCCAAATGCACCAACTGTGATATGTGTGAGCCAGAGTGCCCAAACAGTGCGATTTCAATGGGAGACAAGATCTATGAGATCAATCCCGATCTATGCACTGAATGTAAAGGGCACTATGACAAACCGACGTGTCAGTCGGTTTGTCCCATCAGCAACTGCATCATCACCGATCCTGCCCATCGCGAAACCGAAGAGCAACTGCTAGAGAAGTTCGTGGTAATTCAAGGGCTAGCATAAGAATCAAAAAAAGCGCCTCTAGGGCGCTTTGCTGAAAATTCCCATGTACCCCTCCCTTTTCACCCGTATTTAATAGAAACATCGTTAATACCTTCCCTTTCATTCGACTCGTTTCTCAACTTAACAAATCAGCACTCGTGGTAACTCGCACTATCTCTTCCAATCCCTTTTCTTTGCTCATTCCTATGCATCTAATCTTGAACATCATTTGTATCGAAGATTAGAAAAATGAAGCGATTCGGAATTATATTTTTATGCCTATTATCGGGCTGTAATAGTGAAAGCGTCAGTCCGCCAACCGTTACCTCCCAAAACCTAGCCAGTACGGAACTCACTCATGAAAATAGTGATCTTCAAGGCTTTATTTCTGCAGTTAAAGGCTATGATTTCGTTAGTGTGGGAGAAAGAACTCACCAAGGTTCTAAAGCGTATAGCTACAAAGCCCGCATGGTGAAAGCTCTTCATCAAGAAGGCGATCTAACCTTAGTTGCTTTTGAAGCTGGCTTATATGATGGGTTAGTGGCGTGGCAAAATTTCCTCACCGGAAAACAGCGCCTACAACAGGCCATAATTGGACCTAATGCGAACTACATGTATGGGCATCGCTTTAGTAAAGAAGTGGGAGCTCTGGCCAACTATGTCAATGAGGTTTCTCAGCAGGACAACCCACTACTACTGATCGGCTACGATGCCCGTATCAATAGTGATCCAGGATGTAGTGTGATGTTTGACGAGTTAAGAGGCTACTTGCATATCAAAAACCTTGACATCTCCAACTACGATACGATACAGACTCTAGGGCCGAGAATGATGTGCCCTTGGCATACCACTGAAAAATTCACATCACAAAACCACCAAGATCTAACCCAAGAATTGAAAAAACTGGAAACAGTACTGACCACACAAAAAAGGCTCGAAACCGTTCCAGATTACGACCCTAGTCATCCGCGAGAATTTCGGAATTACGCCACATTTTGGCTGCAGATAGTAAGAAGCCTATATTCACAGTCCTATTTCATTATCAACAACATTGACCATTCCTATACCGATCATCAGTCTGCTGAAAACTTAAATTGGTTAATAAATGAGTGGTTTAAAATACAGGGGCAAACCTTTATCTGGGCGCATAATATTCATGCCACGCCTATTCCTAGTTCTCTGATCTCCGCAATGAATAGTCGCTATCCAGACAGTTCCGTCTATAGTGTGATGCAGTTAAGCTACAAAGGCACTCTTGCTGCAAACACCCCGGATTACACACGTTGGCTAATTGATACAGAACGTCTTCAGGAAGAAGAAGGCACACTGAATAGTGCTTTATATCATGCTGGATATACCGACGCTTTTATTGATTTTAAGAGTCAAAGTGAAAGCAACATCGATTACTTAAACAAGCCCTATGCAATCAGATATGCTTGGGGATATTTACCGACAGAAATTCCAAGCAAAATTATGGATGGCATTCTCTTTATTGCGGAAGAGCAACCAGCTCAACCTATACCTGCTGTAGATCTTCCATAGACCTAAAAATCCCAGCCAAGTGCTGGGATTTTTTACATTACTTCAGGGCTAATCCTTTACGCTGCAAATAGCTGAGTATAAATGGCCGAGACTCTTCTGAGAGCTTAGCGGTGATTTGTTCAGACCATCCTTGCTGTTTAGGATTGCCGGAACGCTTTTGGTAATACTCAACCATAGTGCGATCATACTCCGCTACATCCTCTTTATTCAAAGGTTGATAGTGGTTTTCATGCAAGATCACCTTCGGAGCTAAGCGCGGTTTTAACTCTGGATCTTGCGCTGGATGTCCTAAACACATTCCAAACAACACGGCGGTATAAGGCGGTAGATTAAGCAAAGCATCGACTTCATTCGGTGAATTACGTAAACCACCAATGTACACCCCACCAAGCCCCATAGACTCTGCTGCTAATAAACAGTTTTGCGCCATGATTCCTGCATCAACGGCACCGATTAAAGTGAGCTCCATGAATTCAGGTTTTACGTTCGGGTTCAGCGCATAGTGCCGCTGATAATCAATGCAAAACACTAAAAACTCAGCCGCACTCGCTACGTAGGCTTGATTACCTGCCAGCTTTGCTAATTGCTCACGCATACTGTCATCGCTCACTCGGATCACCGAGATCACTTGCAGTAAGCTAGAGGAAGACGCCGCAATACCGGCTGCAATGATCGTTTCAAGCTGCGTTGCAGAAATAGGCTCTGGACTAAAAGCACGGATAGAGCGATGGTTGAGCATGGTATCGATAACTGGATTCATGTTGTCTCCTCAGAAATGTTGACCATCCAGATAATAAGCGGTGCGTTGCAAAGGTATAAATACTATAGCAACATGAGCATCAGCACCGAGCAACTGACGCATCTGCTCTGTAATCACCTGTGCAACCTGATCCTGAGTTTGCTGTTCTCTTCCAAACCACAATACTTCCACCATGGGATAAACCTCTCCTTCGGCGAAATACTGGGTATTAACTAACTCAAAGGTAAAAGCACTTCGAGAGGTACAGAGTAGAGAGGAAAGTTCATTGAGTAACGGAGTTACCAGTGTTTCAACGATATGTGCTTCTACAGCACGAAAACGTAAGTGGGGCATGATTCATTTTCTCCTTTTTCGCCATCATAACAGCCTGAATGACGAGGAGCGAGTCGTACCCCAAATGAGTGTGAGAAGTTTAACCCTGAAGATGAAGCCCCAAAAATTGCAGTGTTCTTTGCCATGCTAGCTCAGCCTCCGCTGGTGCATAGCGTGCAGTGGAATCGTTATGGAAACCGTGATTAACTTTAGGATAGAAATGAGCCTCATATTTCGCTTTATTCTGTTGTAACTGAGTCTCGTAAGACGCCCAAGTATCATTTACGCGTTTATCTAATTCGGCAAAATTCAATAATAAAGGCCCCACAACCCGAGAGCGCAACTCATCAGCAGGGGGAGTACCATAAAAAACAACGCCAGCATTGAGTTTTTCAGGAATGGTCGCCGCTAGCATATTGACAATGTAGCCACCAAAGCAGAACCCAACGGCACCAAGTTTTCCCGAGCTTTGTGGATGCGCTTTAAGAAAATCAGCCGCAGCAAGAAAATCTGCCTCAATTCTTGCCCGATCGAGCTTACTTTGTAGCGCTCGCCCATCGTCATCATTACCCGGATAACCGCCAACTGGGAACAAAGCATCCGGTGCAAACGCAATAAACCCTATGGTCGCTAAACGACGTGCAACATCCTCGATATAAGGATTAAGCCCACGATTTTCATGAATAACCAAAACCACAGGCAACTTACCCGTTGCCTCTTTAGGCGTTACCCAATAGCCGCGACCTTTCCCATGACCTTGTGGTGAATCGAACTCAACATAACTCGCTTTGATCGCGGGATCATTAAAAGAGACTTGCTCAGCCTGTGCATAGTCAGGTAATAAGGCTGACGTGATCATCGATACGCTAAAACCAAAAACAGCCAAACCGGAAAGACGTTTGATAAACTCACGGCGATCAATAACACCGTGTGCGTATTCGTCATACCAATCGAATGCTTCTTGAGGAATGGAGGGAGGCGTTTGTAAGTAAGGTGAATTGGATTCATTATTCATGGCGGATTTCCTTTCCTTAACCAAGCAAACAAATAGGCGTTAAGCTTAGCTCAGTTTAGGCAGGATCAAAAATAACGTACAAACCGCGAGTAAAACAAAGAACAATGATAATGGAAATGATTAGCCCAAAAGCAAAAAACCCAGTCCTAAGACTGGGTTTCGTAATAAGTGGCGGAGCGGACGGGACTCGAACCCGCGACCCCCGGCGTGACAGGCCGGTATTCTAACCGACTGAACTACCGCTCCGCTGTCTGGTTAGACGTTTCGTCTACTTTTTTTGCCTTTAGATTTTTCTTAAACATCTAAAAACAACAAGTTAAAGCCTGGCGATGTTCTACTCTCACATGGGGAGACCCTACACTACCATCGACGCTGTTTCGTTTCACTTCTGAGTTCGGGATGGAATCAGGTGGGTCCAAAACGCTATGGTCGCCAAGCAAATTCTTTCTCTCTATTTCTAGAGAATAATCTGGAAAGCTGTCTTCGTTCTCTCAACACATTCTTATGCGCTTAACTTTGAGTCCACTACAAAACCCCTTGGGTGTTGTATGGTTAAGCCTCACGGGCAATTAGTACAGGTTAGCTCAACGCCTCACAACGCTTACACACCCTGCCTATCAACGTTCTAGTCTCGAACAACCCTTTAGGACGGTTAAACCGTCAGGGAAGACTCATCTCAGGGCTCGCTTCGCGCTTAGATGCTTTCAGCGCTTATCAATTCCGAACTTAGCTACCGGGCAATGCGTCTGGCGACACAACCCGAACACCAGAGGTTCGTCCACTCCGGTCCTCTCGTACTAGGAGCAGCCCCCTTCAATCTTCCAACGCCCACGGCAGATAGGGACCGAACTGTCTCACGACGTTCTAAACCCAGCTCGCGTACCACTTTAAATGGCGAACAGCCATACCCTTGGGACCGACTTCAGCCCCAGGATGTGATGAGCCGACATCGAGGTGCCAAACACCGCCGTCGATATGAACTCTTGGGCGGTATCAGCCTGTTATCCCCGGAGTACCTTTTATCCGTTGAGCGATGGCCCTTCCATACAGAACCACCGGATCACTATGACCTGCTTTCGCACCTGCTCGAACCGTCATTCTCGCAGTTAAGCGGGCTTATGCCATTGCACTAACCTCACGATGTCCAACCGTGATTAGCCCACCTTCGTGCTCCTCCGTTACTCTTTGGGAGGAGACCGCCCCAGTCAAACTACCCACCAGGCACTGTCCTCAACCCAGATAATGGGTCTAAGTTAGAACATCAAACATACAAGGGTGGTATTTCAAGGACGGCTCCAACGCAACTGGCGTCACGTCTTCATAGCCTCCCACCTATCCTACACATGTAGGTTCAATGTTCAGTGCCAAGCTGTAGTAAAGGTTCACGGGGTCTTTCCGTCTAGCCGCGGGTACACTGCATCTTCACAGCGATTTCAATTTCACTGAGTCTCGGGTGGAGACAGCGTGGCCATCATTACGCCATTCGTGCAGGTCGGAACTTACCCGACAAGGAATTTCGCTACCTTAGGACCGTTATAGTTACGGCCGCCGTTTACCGGGGCTTCGATCAAGAGCTTCGCTTACGCTAACCCCATCAATTAACCTTCCGGCACCGGGCAGGCGTCACACCGTATACGTCATCTTGCGATTTTGCACAGTGCTGTGTTTTTAATAAACAGTTGCAGCCACCTGGTATCTGCGACTCTCGTCAGCTCCATCCGCGAGGGACTTCACCATCAAGAGCGTACCTTCTCCCGAAGTTACGGTACCATTTTGCCTAGTTCCTTCACCCGAGTTCTCTCAAGCGCCTTGGTATTCTCTACCCGACCACCTGTGTCGGTTTGGGGTACGATTCCTGACTATCTGAAGCTTAGAGGCTTTTCCTGGAAGCATGGCATCAATGACTTCACTGCCGTAGCAGCTCGACGTCGTGTCTCAGCCTTAAAGAGAGCCGGATTTACCTAACTCTCAAGCCTACGCACTTGAACCAGGACAACCGTCGCCTGGCCCACCTAGCCTTCTCCGTCCCCCCATCGCAATAGTCAGAAGTACGGGAATATTAACCCGTTTCCCATCGATTACGCCTTTCGGCCTCACCTTAGGGGTCGACTCACCCTGCCCCGATTAACGTTGGACAGGAACCCTTGGTCTTCCGGCGGGGAGGTTTTTCACCCCCCTTGTCGTTACTCATGTCAGCATTCGCACTTCTGATACCTCCAGCAAACCTTACGATTCACCTTCAACGGCTTACAGAACGCTCCCCTACCCAATATCTAAAAGATATTGCCGCAGCTTCGGTGTATTGCTTAGCCCCGTTACATCTTCCGCGCAGGCCGACTCGACTAGTGAGCTATTACGCTTTCTTTAAATGATGGCTGCTTCTAAGCCAACATCCTAGCTGTCTGAGCCTTCCCACATCGTTTCCCACTTAGCAATACTTTGGGACCTTAGCTGGCGGTCTGGGTTGTTTCCCTCTCCACGACGGACGTTAGCACCCGCCGTGTGTCTCCCGGATAGTACTTACTGGTATTCGGAGTTTGCAAAGGGTTGGTAAGTCGGGATGACCCCCTAGCCTTAACAGTGCTCTACCCCCAGTAGTATTCGTCCGAGGCGCTACCTAAATAGCTTTCGGGGAGAACCAGCTATCTCCGAGTTTGATTGGCCTTTCACCCCTAGCCACAAGTCATCCGCTAATTTTTCAACATTAGTCGGTTCGGTCCTCCAGTTGATGTTACTCAACCTTCAACCTGCCCATGGCTAGATCACCCGGTTTCGGGTCTATATCCAGAGACTGAGCGCCCAGTTAAGACTCGCTTTCGCTACGGCTCCCCTATACGGTTAACCTTGCCACTGAATATAAGTCGCTGACCCATTATACAAAAGGTACGCAGTCACACCACGAAGGTGCTCCTACTGCTTGTACGTACACGGTTTCAGGTTCTATTTCACTCCCCTCACAGGGGTTCTTTTCGCCTTTCCCTCACGGTACTGGTTCACTATCGGTCAGTCAGGAGTATTTAGCCTTGGAGGATGGTCCCCCCATATTCAGACAGGATATCACGTGTCCCGCCCTACTCGATTTCACGCTCGATGAAGCGTCGGTTACGGGGCTATCACCCTGTATCGCCAAGCTTTCCAGCTTGTTCACCTACTTCACCGAGCGCTTAAGGGCTAATCCAGGTTCGCTCGCCGCTACTACCGGAATCTCGGTTGATTTCTTCTCCTCGGGGTACTTAGATGTTTCAGTTCCCCCGGTTTGCTCTGTTAACCTATGGATTCAGTTAACAGTAACTGCTTATGCAGTTGGGTTTCCCCATTCGGAAATCGCAGACTCAAACGGCTCTTACTGCCTTATCTGCGCTTATCGCAAGTTAGTACGTCCTTCATCGCCTCTGACTGCCCAGGCATCCACCGTGTACGCTTAGTCACTTAACCATACAACCCGAAGGAGTTTCGGGTTGTTGTTTAAACAACCTAAGTTGTCTCGCGTTTAATTTACATGAGTGCGAGACAGATTTTGCCGGACTCAAATTTTGAACAAGACCGAAGTCTTATTCGATACCAAGCACACTTGAATGTGTTGTTGGTGTTTATCTTTCGATAAACATTGAGAACTTTACAAACAACAATAATTTGTTGTTTTGTCAGCTTTCCAAATTGTTAAAGAGCAAGATTTTCTAATGAAAACCATTTTTAAACATTCTCAGCGAAAACGCTTAAAGATGGTGGAGTTATGCGGGATCGAACCGCAGACCTCCTGCGTGCAAGGCAGGCGCTCTCCCAGCTGAGCTATAACCCCATCGTTAGTGGTGGGTCTGAGTGGACTCGAACCACCGACCTTACGCTTATCAGGCGTACGCTCTAACCACCTGAGCTACAGACCCACTTAATGCTCAAATCTAAACCGAATCAATCTGTGTGGACACTCATCACGATAACCATCGTGTAAGGAGGTGATCCAGCGCCAGGTTCCCCTAGCGCTACCTTGTTACGACTTCACCCCAGTCATGAACCACAAAGTGGCAAGCGTCCTCCCGAAGGTTAAACTACCTGCTTCTTTTGCAGCCCACTCCCATGGTGTGACGGGCGGTGTGTACAAGGCCCGGGAACGTATTCACCGCAACATTCTGATTTGCGATTACTAGCGATTCCGACTTCATGGAGTCGAGTTGCAGACTCCAATCCGGACTACGACGTACTTTGTGAGATTCGCTCCACCTCGCGGTATCGCTGCCCTCTGTATACGCCATTGTAGCACGTGTGTAGCCCTACTCGTAAGGGCCATGATGACTTGACGTCGTCCCCACCTTCCTCCGGTTTATCACCGGCAGTCTCCCTGGAGTTCCCACCATTACGTGCTGGCAAACAAGGATAAGGGTTGCGCTCGTTGCGGGACTTAACCCAACATTTCACAACACGAGCTGACGACAGCCATGCAGCACCTGTCTCAGAGCTCCCGAAGGCACTCCAGCGTCTCCGCTAGATTCTCTGGATGTCAAGAGTAGGTAAGGTTCTTCGCGTTGCATCGAATTAAACCACATGCTCCACCGCTTGTGCGGGCCCCCGTCAATTCATTTGAGTTTTAATCTTGCGACCGTACTCCCCAGGCGGTCTACTTAACGCGTTAGCTCCGAAAGCCACGACTCTAGGTCACAACCTCCAAGTAGACATCGTTTACGGCGTGGACTACCAGGGTATCTAATCCTGTTTGCTCCCCACGCTTTCGCATCTGAGTGTCAGTATCTGTCCAGGGGGCCGCCTTCGCCACCGGTATTCCTTCAGATCTCTACGCATTTCACCGCTACACCTGAAATTCTACCCCCCTCTACAGTACTCTAGCTTGTCAGTTTCAAATGCGATTCCTAGGTTGAGCCCAGGGCTTTCACATCTGACTTAACAAACCACCTGCATGCGCTTTACGCCCAGTAATTCCGATTAACGCTTGCACCCTCCGTATTACCGCGGCTGCTGGCACGGAGTTAGCCGGTGCTTCTTCTGTAGGTAACGTCAAATGATTAAGGTATTAGCTTAACCACCTTCCTCCCTACTGAAAGTACTTTACAACCCGAAGGCCTTCTTCATACACGCGGCATGGCTGCATCAGGCTTGCGCCCATTGTGCAATATTCCCCACTGCTGCCTCCCGTAGGAGTCTGGACCGTGTCTCAGTTCCAGTGTGGCTGATCATCCTCTCAGACCAGCTAGGGATCGTCGCCTTGGTGAGCCCTTACCTCACCAACTAGCTAATCCCACCTGGGCATATCCGGTAGCGCAAGGCCCGAAGGTCCCCTGCTTTGCTCTTACGAGGTTATGCGGTATTAGCCATCGTTTCCAATGGTTATCCCCCTCTACCGGGCAATTTCCCAGGCATTACTCACCCGTCCGCCGCTCGCCACCCAAGGAACAAGTTCCTCTGTGCTGCCGCTCGACTTGCATGTGTTAGGCCTGCCGCCAGCGTTCAATCTGAGCCATGATCAAACTCTTCAATTAAAAGTTTTTTGAAGCTTTCGCTTCGGCTCAATGAATACTGATACTATCTTTCGATAGTGAATTGACTGTGCTGAATGATTGCTCATTCAAATGGTCACTCAGTTCATTGATAATTCTTTTTTGATTATCATCAACGAGTGCCCACACAGATTGATTGGTTTATATTGTTAAAGAGCGTTTTGCTTCGGCTTTCTTACCGAAGAGGCTGTGCATTCTAGCGAGATAATTGTCAGAGTCAAACTCTTTTTTAATTTTCTTTACCGAAGCTTTTTGCCTTACTGACTAGCTCTGAGGCCTTGTGGCGTCTGCCGTGTCAGTGAGGGCGCATTATAGGGAGGTTTTGCGTTCTGGCAAGCAATAAAATGCTTTTTCTATGCTTTATTAGCTCAAGAGAACAAATTAACAACAAAACCACTAAAAAACGCACTTCATCGTTCAATTAACAAGCAAAAGAGCCACTCAAAGTGGCTCTTTTGCTTGTTATAGATAAGGTATCTGCTACTGGCTTGCGAAAATATTCCCGTCTTTTACCGATAGTAAAATAGGTGAACCAGGCAGGAACTTACCAGCCAGAATCGATTTGGCCAGTGGGTTTTCCACATTTTGTTGAATCGCGCGTTTCAGTGGACGAGCACCGTAAACCGGATCGAAGCCGACATGAGCAATCAGATCCAGCGCCTCATCATCAACCTCTAGTTGGTAATCTCGCTCTGCCAAACGTTGACGTAGGCGGGCCAACTGAATAGAGGCGATCGACTTAATATGCTCTTGTCCTAATGGATGGAATACCACACTTTCATCCACTCGGTTCAAGAACTCAGGACGGAAGTGTTTGCTGACTACGTCCATCACTTGTTCTTTGATACCTTGATAATCCAACCTTGCAAAATTTTCTTGGATACGGCTTGAACCCAAGTTGGAGGTCATGATCACCACGGTATTTCGAAAATCAACCGTGCGCCCTTGCCCGTCCGTCAAGCGGCCATCATCCAAGACTTGCAGCAGAATATTGAAGACATCCGGGTGCGCCTTTTCCACTTCATCGAGCAAAATCACCGAGTAAGGTTTACGGCGTACAGCTTCCGTTAAGTAGCCACCTTCTTCATAGCCGACATAACCTGGAGGCGCACCGACTAAACGAGCCACTGAGTGTTTCTCCATAAATTCCGACATATCCACACGTACCATGGCATCTTCACTGTCAAACAGGAAGTTAGCCAAGGTTTTACACAGCTCGGTTTTACCGACCCCTGTTGGCCCCAAGAATAAGAAAGAGCCAATCGGACGATTTGGATCAGAAAGCCCAGCGCGACTGCGTCGAATCGCATTCGCGACCACTTCTACCGCTTCTTTTTGGCCAATCACGCGTTTATGCAGCACTTCTTCCATGCGCAGTAGCTTTTCTTTCTCGGCTTCGAGCATTTTTGATACTGGAATGCCAGTTTGCTTAGAAAGCACTTCGGCAATTTCTGCATCCGTCACTTTATTACGCAGCAGAGTCATTTCCTGCATTTCGGCTTGTGCGGCTAGATCGAGCTGCTTTTCTAGCTCTGGAATGCGACCATATTGCAGCTCTGACATACGGTTCAAATCCCCCGCACGACGAGCGACTTCCAGATCCATCCGCGCTTGTTCAAGTGCCGCTTTAATATGTTGCGTACCAGAGAGTGCCGCCTTTTCAGCTTTCCACACTTCTTCCAACTCCGCGTAATCACGCTCTTTCTCTTGCAGCTCTTCATTTAGGATCGCCAAGCGTTTTTCACTGGCTTCATCGTGCTCATTAGAGAGAGCTTGCTGCTCAATTTTCAGTTGGATGATTTTGCGCTCAAGCTTATCCAGAGCTTCTGGTTTGGAGTCAATCTGCATCCGAATGCTTGAAGCCGCTTCATCGATCAAATCGATCGCTTTATCGGGTAATTGACGATCGGAAATATAGCGATGCGATAAGCTCGCTGCCGCCACAATCGCCGGATCAGTGATTTCGACATGGTGATGCAGCTCATAACGCTCTTTCAATCCTCGCAAGATGGCGATGGTATCTTCCACCGTGGGCTCATCCACCAACACTTTTTGGAAGCGGCGCTCTAGCGCTGGATCTTTTTCGATGTATTGGCGGTACTCATCTAAGGTCGTTGCGCCGACACAGTGCAATTCTCCACGCGCCAAAGCGGGTTTGAGCATGTTGCCGGCATCCATCGAGCCTTCACCTTTCCCCGCACCAACCATGGTGTGCAGCTCATCAATAAAGAGGATGATATTGCCTTCTTCTTTCGCTAGCTCATTGAGTACTGATTTCAAGCGCTCTTCAAATTCGCCGCGGTATTTCGCCCCAGCCACCAGCGCGCCCATATCTAAAGACAATACGCGGCGTCCACGCAGGCCTTCTGGTACTTCATTATTAATGATGCGCTGCGCCAAGCCTTCCACAATCGCAGTTTTACCCACACCGGGTTCACCGATGATCACTGGGTTATTTTTGGTACGACGCTGCAGCACTTGAATGGTGCGGCGAATTTCATCATCACGACCGATCACAGGATCGAGTTTGCCCTGCTCAGCGCGTTCAGTGAGATCGATGGTGAATTTTTCCAACGCTTGACGCAGCTCTTCCGCATTCGGGTCATTGACCTTCTGGCCTCCACGAATTTTTTCAATTGCATCAGAGACTTTTTTCTCGGTCAGCCCGAACTCTTTGAGCAAGGTTCCAAGTGGGCCTTTATCTTCCAAAGCGGCGAGGAGATAAATTTCAGAGGAGATGTAGGCATCTTGACGCTTTTGCGCAACCTTATCACACAGATTAAACAGCGAGCCAAGCGCCGAAGAGAGCTGTACATCACCACCAATACCACTGACTTTGGGTAAACGATCGAGCATTTCGCCAAGTTTGGAGCGCAGTTGCATCACATCCACATTAAGCATGGTGAGTAATGGGCGGATCGGGCTGCCGTTTTGATCCAGCAGAGCCACCATCAGGTGCACAGGTTCGATATATTGATGATCACGGCCGAGCGCTAATGACTGGGCATCGGAAATCGCGATCTGAAATTTGCTCGTAAATCTGTCAAGACGCATACCAACCTTCCTAACCTCATCTGAGATAAATTGAATACGTTAGGAAAGATGGTTATCACAAACCAGATTTTCAAGGGAAGTTGAGGAAACTTTCTTGTTGTTTGATATGGGTATGGATGAAAGCTTACTCTTCAAGCCAAATAAAAGCGGCTTGGCGTCCTGTTACTCCATCGCGGCGGTAGGAATAAAAACGCTCAGCATCCTGATAAGTGCACAAGCCACTATCAAAGACTTGTTCAATCCCAAGTTCTTGCAAACGCAGTTTGACTAATTGGCTCATATCCGCCAGCCATTTCCCTTGTTGTGCACGAGGAGTGAAAGCGTATTCGGCTTGAGGATGGTGAGCAACAAAAGCGGCGAAAACATCTTCCCCCACTTCAAATGCCTGCGCACCAATCGCAGGGCCAAGCCACACCATGACATCGCCAGACATTCTTGCTGCTGTTTGTTCAACGATGCCATTCACCAAACCACGCCAACCGGCATGTACAGCCGCGACTTGGGTACCAGTACGATTGGTCATTAATACTGGCAGGCAATCCGCCGTCATTGCCGAGCACACCACATTCGGCGTTGAAGTGATAAGGCCATCGGCATCCAACACTTGCTCAGTCGGAGCATCAACATCGAGTACCACTGTGGAATGGGTCTGGTTTAGCCAAATGGGTGAGCTTGGCATCGCTGATGTTTCCACCAGCGATTGCCGATTACGCAGTACAAGTACAGGATCGTCCCCAACATGCATACCAAGGTTTAACCCTTGATAAGTGCCTTGTGAAAAACCACCGTGGCGAGTCGAACTAAACGCTTTGACTTGTTTGGGGGCATTCCAGTTGGGGAGAATCATGATTAATACTCTTCAGTGCGGTTTAGCTTCGCATCTTCACGCAGTGCAAGCGTCATCTCAACCATATCATCAGGCACTGGTGCATGGAATTCGAGCTCTTCACCGGTAACCGGGTGTTCAAATTTCAACATCACCGCGTGCAGTGCTTGGCGATCGAAGTCACGAATCATTTCTGTCAGCTCTTCCGTCGCACCTTTCGGAATGCGTGCACGACCACCATAAGCCGTATCACCCAAGAGTGGGTGTTGCAAATAAGCCATGTGCACACGAATTTGGTGGGTACGACCAGTTTCCAAACGTAGACGCAAACGCGTATGTTCACGGAAATGCTCTGCCACACGGTAATGGGTCACGGCATGTTTGCCCATCGGGGAGACCGACATTAAAGTACGTTTGGTCGAGTGACGGCCAATCGGCTTATCAATCATGCCACCCGCGGTCATTGTGCCAATCACAATCGCTTCGTACTCACGAGTCACGTCGCGCTTTTGTAGTGCACGTACCAAGCGTGTTTGCGCGGGAACCGTTTTCGCGACCACCATCAAACCCGTCGTATCTTTATCGAGACGATGGACGATGCCTGCACGTGGCACTTCAGCAATCGGCGGATAATGGAACAGCAATGCGTTAAGCACGGTTTTATCCGCCTGACCGGCACCGGGGTGAACCACAAAGTCACGCGGTTTGTTAATAACGATAATGTCGTCATCTTCATACACAATGTTCAGTGGCAAATCCTGCGCTTCCCAGCGCTGTTCGTCTTCCAGTTCTGCCTGAACGGTAATCACCTCGCCACCCATCACTTTGGTACGCGGTTTGGTGATGACATCACCATTCACGGCAATCTTGCCTTCCAACAACCACTCTTTTAAACGTGAGCGGGAAAAGTCGGTAAATAATTCAGCCACAGCTTGATCAAGACGTTGACCAAGCTGGCTATCTTTTACTGTTTGAGTTAATTCAATCTGATGAGCCATATCGAACTTTTTAAAAAAACCGTGAGACTAATAGTCACTAGTATGGAAAAATACGCCGACATTGTATCTGTTACTGCCAAGAAAGTAACGAAACGATTTGCGCGCGGTTTACGCACCTATTGAAAAGCAAGATTTGCAAGGAACTCCACCCTGACATGAAATACCAGACTTTATCAGGCCTACTCGCGTTATCCCTGTTATTTGGTTGCTCTAGCAGCCCAGATGTGGTGCCAGATGTACCGCCATCACAGCTGTACTCTGAAGCGCAAACCGCTCTACAAAGCGGAACGTGGTTAACCGCTATCGAAAAACTAGAGGCACTCGATTCACGCTATCCATTTGGTGCTTATTCAGAGCAAGTACAGCTCGATCTGATTTATGCCTACTACAAAAATGATGATCTGGCCCTTGGCCTCGCGACCATCGAACGTTTTACACGCCTTAATCCAACCCATGAAAAAATGGATTGGGTACTCTACATGCGCGGTTTAACGCACATGGCGCAAGATCGCAACTTCATGCATGACTTGTTTAATATCGATCGCCGTGACCGCGATCCTGAACCCGTGAAAGCAGCCTTTGCGGATTTTAAGAAGCTACTCCAGCGTTACCCAAACAGCCCATACGCAGAAGATGCGCAGCGTCGAATGTTTGCGCTCAAGAACCGTTTAGCGGAATACGATTTAGCGACCGCAGATTTCTACCTGCGCCGTGAAGCATGGATTGCGGCGATTAATCGCACTCAAGAGTTACAAAAAACCTATCCAGATACCGAAGCGGCACGTAAATCCTTAGAAATCCAACTCGAGGCTTATCAGCAGCTTGGTTTAACCGACGCGGTAGAGCGAACTAAGCAGTTAATGCAGCTTAACCCTTTATAAGGCGCTAGAACTCACCAACAAAAAGAGCCACAGCAATTGTGGCTCTTTTTGTTTTGATTTGTTATTGATTTGGCGTAGCGATGTTTCTCTTAGACGCCACATCACAAAAGTGACTTTTATCACAAAAGCAACATGGTGACTTTTTATCCATTAAGCTTTTTTAGGTCGAAACAAAGCGCTAAAAAATCGGAAATTTTTAGTCTCTACTTACCTGAATCTAGCGGTTTTATAAGAGATAACAAGCTTTTTCTTTACCTCTTCAGCACAAGCTTTGCGATAGATCACGTTTATTTCACATCAAGAAAAACCCTCAAGATAAGGTGATATAAATCACATTATTTCCGCGATAGCGCGCTAATCTGAACTCAACCCATAAGGGATGACACAGAGGAAAAAGCATTATGAAAATCAACATCACTGGTAAAAACATCGAAGTCACCTCTGCAATCCGCAATCATATCGAGGGTAAACTCAAAAAATTAGAAAAATGGCAAGTCGACATTATTGGCTGCCAAGCCAGCTTCAGCGAAGAGCCCAACAAACAGAAAAAATTTGAAGCAGTCGTTAGCATTCCACGCGGTCAGTTAGTCGCATCTGCAATTCACGAAGATTTGTATGCCGCCATTAACGAGGTAGAGCAAAAACTCGAACGACAATTGAATAAACTACGCCACAAACCAGAAGCTCGCCGAGCGGATAAAACGGAACTGAGCGAAGAAGTGGAATAAATAGAATGATGGGAGATAGCGCCTTAGGGCGCTATTTTTTTGCTTGACGCTCTCTAGGGGCTTGCTTATTGTGTGGTGACTTACTTGGATAAATATGCATTGATGACACCTCATTTCCTGTACTTTTTTGACTTCTTTTTTCTCCAATAATGTTTGGAGGCTCGCTCGTTGTTCAAAGACAAGTCAAAAACGAACAGAAAGCCTCCTCTTAAGGGGGCTTTTTTTATAAGGATAACTTTATGACAGACAAACAATACTCACTCGACGATATTCGCTTACGGCTAAACGAACTCGACGATCAACTGCTAAACCTGTTGTCAGAACGACGCAAAATGAGTATTGAGGTCGCCAAAAGCAAAGTCGAAACCGCGAAACCTGTACGTGATCCGGCTCGTGAACAGCAGCTACTGGTAAAACTCATCAATGCTGGCAAAGAGAAATATCAGCTCGATCCTCAATACATCACCAAAATTTTCCACACCATCATTGAAGATTCGGTTTTGCTTCAGCAATCCTATCTGCAAAACCTTGCGAATCCACAAAGTCGTAAACCATTGGCTAGAGTCGCCTTTTTAGGCGCTAAAGGCTCTTATTCACATCTGGCGACTCGCGAGTATTTCAGCCGCAAAAATACAGAGCTGATTGAGCTCAACTGCGACCATTTTAAAGAGGTGGCAAGAACCGTGGAATCCGGCCACGCGGATTATGGTGTGCTACCGATTGAAAACACCAGCTCAGGCTCCATCAACGAAGTTTACGATTTGCTGCAGCACACCACACTGTACATAGTGGGTGAGTTAACGCAGCCAATAGAGCATTGCTTGGTGGCCACGCAAGAGATTCGTTTGGAGGCGCTGAAAGTCCTCTATTCCCATCCACAACCTCACCAGCAGTGCAGCGAATTTCTTAGTCGCTTAAAAGGGGTCAAGTTAGAAAGTTGCGCCAGTACTGCAGATGCCATGAAAAAAGTGCAAGAGCTCAATCGTGCGGATGTAGCAGCGATTGGCAACTCAGCCAGCGGAAAACTGTACGGACTGCAACCGATTCAAGGTAATATTGCCAACCAAACCGAAAATCACACTCGCTTTATCGTGGTGGCTCGTAAACCCGTCGACGTTTCACCACAAATTCCAGCCAAAACCACCTTGATTATGTCAACTTCACAAGAGGCGGGCTCGCTGGTTTCGACCTTACTCGTGCTGCAACGTTACGGCATTAATATGACTAAGCTGGAATCGCGTCCGATTATGGGTAATCCGTGGGAAGAAATGTTCTACGTAGATTTAGAAGCGCACATTGACTCCGATGAGATGCAGCAAGCGTTGACAGAACTCACTCAACTGACTCGACACCTTAAAGTGCTTGGCTGCTACCCTAGTGAAAACGTCAAACCCACTCAGGTGAAATTCATTTAGCGTCAATAAATTGAACCTTTTAAGCTGACAGCTTCACCCGCCCTGATTATAATGCGACCAAATTATACATAGAGTTAGGTGATCCAGGCTGTCAGCGTAGCCAAAATATTGGCTTTTACGCTATTAGGTTATTTGTCGGATCGTGACCAATTTTTGTAACGAATGGGTATCGTATTCACAAATGATCAAACGCTTTCTGTCGCTGATGGTATTGAATACTGTCTGTTATCAAGCCAGCGCTTTGGAACTGAATGTCTACCTTTGGGAAGATACGATTGCACCAAGCGTAGTTGAGGCATGGCATAAAAAAACCGGCGTCTCCGTTAATCTCTACCATTTCGATAATGATGATGAACGCAGTTTATTAATGCTCAAAAGCGTACAACTGCCCTTTGATATCATGGTGTTGGATAACGTCTCCGCGTTCATTTTCTCAAGGCAAAATGTTTTTGAGGATCTGACCGCCCTTCCCAATCGTGCGAATAATGACCCTATGTGGCTACAAGCTTGTGGCACCCATGCGGTACCTTATTTCTGGGGCTCAGTCGGCATTGCCTATCGCAAAAGCTTGTTTGATAAACCTCCAACGCAGTGGAGTGAGGTCGTCGATATCGCTCCGGCGCATCGTGGACGAGTGGGTATGCTTAAAGACAGTGTCGAAACACTACTGCCTGCACTGTACATGCTCAACGCCTCTCCCATTACCGATTCTATCGACACACTAAGACAAGCGTATCGTCTTTTAGACGCCGCCAATCCCCATATCCTGACCTATGAGTATGTATTGAGCTATGTACGCAGCCACCCTCAAACCGACAATCTACATATGGCGGTCTCTTACAGTGGCGATCACTATTCACTGAACCGCTTCTTCAATACTCAAGACTGGGACTTTAGCGTTCCAGAAGGCCGCCCTTATTTGTGGGTTGATTGTATGGCCGTAAATAGCGTTTCTCCCAACACAGTGCAGGCCAAAGCATTTTTGGATTTCTTGATGAAACCTGACATTGCCGCAATCAATGCCGAATATATTCGAGCTGCAAGCCCAAACTACAAAGCACGCGCTTTGCTCCCTGTAGAGCACCGAGAAGATCTCTCGATTTATCTCCCAGAGCAGCGATTGGCGGAAGGGATAATCGACAGCGAACTCTCGGCGAAAAACCTCAGTCTGCGTGCCAAAATCATCAGCAGTGTGACTTACCAATATGAAGCTAAACCATAGAATTCTGTTACTGATTGCACCTGTGATCCTGCTCAGTGCAGCCGCATCAAGCTACATCATTTATACCAGTCAGAAAAATGCGCTGCTAAAAAGAACCGACAGTTACCTGCAGTTGAATATTGAAAAGTTAGCCAGCCACTATCGACAAGCTCAGTCGCTCGTCAGCAGTTATGCCTTCACGCTGGCCAAAAGTGACATCATCCGCCACTACTTCTCTTTAGAAAAAAATCCTTACCGCGAACTAGAACTGGTGGATAACTTACGTGAAACCCTGCAAATTTTGCAGCCGAATGAAAAACAGCTCGTATCGTTATCGATCCTCAATGGCCATGAAGAGCTGCTTTATTATGCAGAAAATAGCTCCGATCCATTTGCCGAGCTTGACCCTAAGGTGATGGCGTACATCAAACAGCGTTTTGCATCCACACACAAAAACTCTGATATCAGCTACACCGTCAACTCAGCGGGTGAAGATATTTTGGTTCGCTACGATATGCTGGATACTCAGACACTCTCAACGCCGCTCAGTTATAACCGCCAAGACGTGTTTTTTGTGGTGGTGTATGTGGTGCTTGAGCAGTTCAGCCAACTGCGTAAAAAAATTGAATTTGATAACCAGAGCCCGATATTTTTTACGCACTCACCTCCAAGTTACCGCACGGGCTTATTGCAATCGGTTGAATTACAACCGGGCTTTTACGCCATACTCGACCCTGCACCGAAACTGATTAACGCCCAGCTTCACTCCATTCAGCGCGAACTTTTACTCTCTTTTGGCGTTTCGGCACTGGTGACGGTACTCATGCTACTGCTCCTTCTCTATCGCCATGTGATCAATCCGATCCTGCATTTGGATAAACAGCTTGAAGAGGTGGAAAACAACCAACGTAAGAACATTGAAAAACTCAATACTGACGATGAAATTGGGCGGCTTTCCTCGCGTTTTTACGCCATGTACAGCGAACTTCATTCAACCTATCAACGCACGAAAGCACTTGCGGAAAACGATCACCTCACCAAGCTGGCTAACCGCTATCAATTTCAAGTTCAAGCCGATCTGCTGCTATCACGTTGTTACGATACTCAGCATATCTGGGTCATGTATATCGACTTAGATAACTTCAAGTACGTTAATGATAAGTATGGTCACCAAATCGGTGATTCCCTACTGGTCAGCTTCGCGACCCACGTTCGCCAGTTATGTAAAAATTTTGAGGCCAGCCATAACACCTACAGTATTGCGGCCCGTTTATCTGGTGATGAGTTTGCTATTTTGCTCGTCTCCCCCAAACGGTTTAATGATTGTGCGAAGATCTTTGCTCAACGCTTGTTGGCACCGATCCAAAATAAAGACAACTCACCACTTAGCCATTTTCCCATTACTGCCAGCATTGGTATTGCAACCTTCCCTAAAGATGGCGAACACATTGAGAAATTGCTGCTCAATGCCGATACCGCCATGTATCAAGCGAAAAATGCGGGCAAAAACCAAGTCGCTTACTATTCGCAAGCGTTAGATCAAATAGTACAGCGGCGCAATAATATTGAACGAGCACTGCGCTTAGGGTTATTTGATCAAGAGTTCAATTTGGCTTATCAACCTTACTTTACTTGCTCAGGGAAACGCTTAGTGGGCTTCGAAGTATTGCTGCGCTGGCAATCTGAATTGCTCGGTGAAGTGTCGCCGGAAGAGTTCATTCCAATCGCAGAGCAAACTGGATTGTTTGGCACGATCGACCGCTGGGTCATTTCAAAAGCTTTTCAAGAGATATCGACTCTACAAGCCATAGTGAAAGAGCCGATCCAAGTGTCGATCAACCTCTCTTCGGCTGAACTCAATTCGCTGAAATTGGCTCAATTTATCCATCGACAGGCTGAGCAGTTTGGCGTCTCCCCTGCATGGATCGATTTTGAAATCACCGAAACGTTTGCCGCAGATTCGCAAAGCTTCCCATTGCTGCACGAACTCTCGCGTCTTGGCTATGGGTTAACGATTGATGATTTTGGCTCAGGCTATACCTCTATTACTCAGTTGGTGCAGTATCCAGTACAAAAGATTAAGTTTGATCGCCATTTTTTGGATACACTCATCGCCACCAACAAACAAAATGTTATTCGTCCACTGATTGATCTCTGCCACTCTCAATCCATGAAAGTGACCGCTGAAGGCATTGAGAGTGAAACTATGCATCAATGGTTGGCCGATTATGAGTGCGATTACATGCAAGGCTTCTACTTTGGTTATCCAATGAGCCTAAGCGAGATCTCCCCATGGCTTCATGCCTCCAATCATAAAAAGAAGAGTTATGCGCAAGATCATTATTGCTTCACAGAACCCAGCCAAAGTGAATGCCGTTAGAAGTGCCTTTAGCACCGTATTTCCAGATCAAGAATGGGAATTTATTGGCGTATCAGTACCGAGCGAAGTCGCCGATCAACCCATGAGTGACGAGGAAACCAAGCAAGGAGCCCTCAACCGAGTCCGAAATGCCAAACAGCGCCACCCTGGTGCAGAGTATTATGTCGGATTGGAAGCGGGCATCGAAGAGAACAAAACCTTTGCGTGGATGATTGTGGAATCAGACCAGCAACGCGGAGAATCACGCAGTGCCTGTTTGATGTTGCCACCGCTGGTATTAGAGCGTTTACGCCAAGCTAAAGAGCTCGGCGATGTGATGGATGAAGTATTTGGAACTGAGAATATTAAACAAAAAGGCGGAGCCATTGGCCTTTTAACCCGCCACCATCTCACCCGCAGCACAGTTTATCATCAGGCCTTAATTCTCGCTCTGATCCCCTTTATTAATCCAGAACATTATCCGTCAGCTTAGTGAGTATGAGTTGAAGCTCTCATTCACTTCAACTCATCGAGTTCCTCAATAAACACTCGGCTTAGCCAGTGATGTCATTAGGCTTCTGAGGATGGAGGCGGCATAAGCAGTTGAGCTAATGCCGCTTTCTCATCCTCACTCCGTGACTTGAGCTCATTCGAACCACGCGTGATGGTTGCAATCCCAACCCCAAGCATTTGGCTTATTTGGCGCTGAGAGAGCTCACCTTGCAGCAGCTCATGCACAATATTCACTCGAGCCACTAATGCTTCACGCTCATCCGGCGTCATCAACATGGTCAGTAGCATTTCGTGCTGCTCTTGCTGCACGGCTTGCTTAACCAGATCCAACACTTGCTGCCACTCACTAAAAGAAGGTTGCTGTACCATAGTTGTACTCGTTAAGTGATACACCGGCTTATTGTAGTGCAGCAAGTTGAGGAATCAATACTTTGTATTTAACTCATGCTCATTCAAGAAGCGGCCTTGCACGCCCATCAAATCCCGATAGTAGGTTTCAAACATCAAAATGTTCTGCACATAACCGCGGGTTTCAGCAAAGGGGATTGCCTCAATAAAGCCATACGCATCCAGCTTACCTTGGCTACGTTTCAACCAGCTATCGACCCGACTTGGTCCTGCATTGTAGGCAGCAAAAGCCAAGATTCGGTTCTGGTCATAACGCTCAAGCAAACTGCTGAGATAACGGCTACCGATCTCAATATTCTTACCCACTTGATAGAGTTCGTCAGGATTGGAGTAGATCAATTGGTATTTCCTTGCCGTGTAGCGCGCAGTATCCGGCATAATCTGCATTAAGCCCCGTGCGCCAACGGGTGATTGCGCATCTGGGTTAAGCGCACTTTCTTGTCTGGCTAAAGACATTAATGTGATCGGATCTACACCATTTTTTCGACCATGCAAGGTAAACAAGTTTTGATGTACGACAGGGAAACGCAGTTGATTATTATCCCAAAGGCTGGCGGAAATGGTCGCCGCAATGGTCATCTGATACCAACCTGAATCTGCGGCATACGCTGCCAACATCTCTTTTTCTTTCTGAGAAACTCGATCAAGCAACCAACGCCATTCACTTTTTGCCGCCGGCACTTTATCCAAGGCAATCAGTTCATCAATTCTGGCCAGCGCTTTTTTATGAGCTTTAATCTGCTTCATATCCAGCGTTACTGTACTGGTAGGATAATTGACCGATTGCTGCAAAATTTTGGCTGCCGCTACGCTGTAAAAACTGCGTTGTCCAAGCAAAGCTTTTAAGCGCTCGGTACCTTCTTTTTTCTTACCCAGCGCGATTTCACTGCGACCTTGCCAATATTGCCAACGCAGAGTTTTACGCTCTTGCTCTGGTAACACCGCAATCCATTGACTCAAACCACGCCAATCATTCTCACGCAGTGCTAGTCGAATACGCGCTTCAATCAAACGCACATCTTGGCTAGTGCGAGTCACCTCATCACGCCATTTAGCAATCGCAGCCTCTTCAGTATCCATCAAACGGATTGCAATAAAACGAGCTACTCGCCCTTTCTGCTCTTGATTCCAGCCTTGGGCTTTCGCGACATCATTGAAGACAGCTTGCGCTTCTTGAGGCTCTGATCTTGCCCACTTTTGTAACGCCAACTCTGCTAACTTTTGATTAATCGGATCTTGCGATGCTTTACGGCTGTAAGCTAACACTCGCTCAGGTTTATCAAATAGCTCAAGCATGCCTTGCGCTTTCGCTTGTGATTTTTTGCCATCCAGCTTCTTCTGTAGATAGACGATGAGGTTACGGTTACGACCTTCAAAAGCGAGTAAAGCCCGTTTTAAAACCCAATCGTCACTCAAGCCCCCAACGCGATCCCACTCGGCAAATAACGGATCACAAGCATCGGCGATACTGGCACCGTTAAGCCACATCTTTTTCGCACCTTCAAACGCCTCATTACGCTTTCCGGTTTGCAGTTTGGCGTTGTAGTAATGGCATTGGTAAGTTTCGCCATTGGGCAGTTGAGTTTGAAATTGCAGCAATGCCGACCATTTTTTGCTGCGCGCTAAAGCGTCTAAATAGGGTGCGGCGATCCGAGCTGAAAAAGGGTACTCTTTATGACTATCGATAAAATGGCGTACTGCGATCGGCGGCTTACTGCCGAGATCGATAAGAAAAGCGCGATAATCAAGATAAGGGGTCAAGGGGTAGCTATCGATCTGCTTACGAATACGTTGATATTGTTGAATATTCTTTTCATCCAGCCAACGCTGTGCTTTATCGTATTGAGCTCTCTGCGCCTCTAAATCCAAAGCACTCGCGCTAGCAGAGCCCACTGCCCATACCGTGGTGAACATCAAGATCGAAACAAGGCTACGCGGCTTAAATACCCTCAGGCGCGTCATGAGATCTCATCCTTAAAATCAGTGTGATAACAAATTATTACGCGTAATCTCGCCATAAATGTAAAGGCAAGTGAAGTAAACTTAACGCAAATAATGCAACATTTTATTGAATTTCCCACTATCGCGAACGATGAAATAAAATCTTTGAATATTAATCGACTTATTCATCATTAACACCTTGGTGAATCAAGGGTAATTGTATTGGTTGAGTGCAAAGAGTTCGCGCTCCACTCTCATTAGATAAGAAAGCGATTAAGAATTTTTTACACAGGCTGAAATGCGGGTGCTCTAGTAACAAAAAGTCTTGCTTTGGTATAGAATGGCGACTTTATTCCGTTTGAAAGATTAGGAACGATCGGCAATGGCTGAATACGTATATACCATGTCTCGGGTGAGCAAGATTGTGCCACCCAAGCGTCAAATTCTGAAAGATATCTCCTTGAGTTTCTTCCCGGGTGCCAAAATTGGTGTTCTGGGCCTTAACGGTGCGGGTAAATCGACCCTGCTGCGTATCATGGCAGGCATTGACAAAGACATCGACGGTGAAGCTCGTCCACAACCCGGTTTGAAAGTGGGTTATCTGCCCCAAGAGCCTAAGTTGGATGAGAGTAAAACCGTACGTGAAGTTGTCGAAGAAGCCGTTGCGGATGTGGCTTACGCGCTTAAGCGTCTTGATGAAGTTTATGCCGCGTACGCTGAGCCTGATGCAGACTTTGATGCTCTGGCTAAAGAACAGGGTGAACTGGAAGCGCTGATCCAAGCGAAAAATGGCCACAACCTAGATAATGCTCTAGAGCGTGCCGCCGATGCACTGCGCCTACCGGAGTGGGATGCGCAGGTGAAATACCTCTCTGGTGGTGAGCGTCGTCGTGTGGCGATCTGTCGTCTGCTGCTGGAAAATCCAGACATGCTGCTGCTCGACGAACCCACCAACCACTTGGATGCCGAATCAGTCGCTTGGCTGGAGCGTTTCTTAGTCGATTACGCAGGGACTGTGGTCGCGATTACCCATGACCGTTACTTCCTCGATAACGCGGCAGGCTGGATTCTGGAACTTGACCGTGGTGAAGGTATTCCATGGCAAGGTAACTACACTTCATGGCTAGAGCAAAAAGATGCTCGTCTGAAGCAAGAAGCGTCTCAAGAGAAAGCGCGCCAAAAAACCATTGAGAAAGAGCTGGAATGGGTTCGTCAGAATCCAAAAGGTCGTCAGGCTAAATCGAAAGCGCGTATGGCACGTTTTGAAGAGCTGCAAAATACTGAGCACCAAAAACGTAACGAAACCAACGAGCTGTTCATCCCGCCTGGTGAGCGCCTAGGTGACAAAGTGATTGAAGTGAAAAACCTCACCAAATCATTCGATGGTCGTGTTCTGATTGATGATCTTTCTTTCAGCATGCCAAAAGGTGCTATTGTCGGCATCATCGGCCCGAACGGTGCGGGTAAATCAACCCTATTCAAAATGCTGAGCGGTGTTGAACAGCCAGATTCAGGCACGATCGAACTGGGTGATACCGTGAAACTGGCATCGGTGGATCAGTTCCGTGACAGCATGAACGACAAGCACACCGTATTCCAAGAGATTTCTGAAGGTGCGGATATCATTCGCATCAACAACTTTGAAATCCCAGCTCGTGCTTACTGTTCACGCTTTAACTTCAAAGGCGTCGATCAGCAAAAAGTGATTGGCGAGCTGTCTGGTGGTGAGCGTAACCGTGTCCACTTGGCCAAACTGCTTAAAGCGGGCGGCAACGTGCTGTTACTCGACGAACCTACCAACGATCTGGACGTCGAAACGCTGCGTGCTCTGGAAGAAGCGCTGCTAGAATTCCCCGGCTGTGCCATGGTGATCTCGCATGACCGTTGGTTCCTAGACCGTATTGCCACCCACATCCTAGATTATCGTGATGAAGGTAAAGTGAACTTCTACGAAGGTAACTACACCGAGTACATGGAGTGGCTGAAACAGACTCTGGGCGCGCAAGCAGCAGAGCCTCACCGTATTAAGTACAAGCGCATTACCAAATAAAATACCGTCAGGTATCACATTCAGAAAAGGTCGCCATGCGGCCTTTTCTTTTGCTCGACATAAACCGAGTTTGTGATTGAGTAAGCTTATTTCAGCATACATCCGGTGATTTAATGTACCCTTTGCTATGCTTGTCCTATCTATACGTCGTCTTTGTCAGAGAGAACGCCATGATCGAAAAACGTCGCTTTTCACGCATCCTGTATCAAGCGCCAGCCACCCTAAGCCAAGGCGATAAACAACTGTCGACTTGCATTCAGGATCTATCGCTGCACGGTTTGCTGCTCTGGTCAGAAGATGAGCCGGATTTAGATACTCACGCTTTAGTGGATGTGGTTTTTAGCCTACCAGAAAGCGATGTAACCATATCACTCAGCGCAAAAGTCATCAGCATCCAAGAGCGGATCATTCGAATGGCGATCAGCCATATTGATATTGAAAGCATTGCGCATCTACGCCGCTTAGTGGAGTTGAATGTGGGCGATGACAGCTTACTGCATCGAGACTTAGAGCATCTTTCTGATTTAGGACTGCATGAGTAATCCCAAGCCCAAATGGACTTGGGATGTTATTGACAGTGAGAGTGACGGTGAGAGGCGAATGATGCGTTAACCTCTGTGGATCGCATCATTCGCTTGTTTGAGTAAGTTTTGGCTCTCATGCATAAACTGCTGTGAATAATCACCAAACCACTGGCTAACTCGTTCAAATTGAGCCACAAAACTCGCCTTATCGCTCGCACTCACCAACTCAACTGCCTCGCTTAAGCAGCGATGAAAACGCTGTATCATCTCAATATTTTCTGGTGATGAGAGAATAATATCGCCGTACAGATGGGGATCTTGCCCAAATAGCCGTCCGACCATGGCAAGCTCTAAACGGTAAATCGGTGAACTGAGTTTCAGCAGTTGTGCCAAGTTCGGGTTCTCTTTGGTCAGATGCAAGCCATAAGCAAAGGAAGTGAAGTGGCGCAGTGCTTGGATCAGTGTCATACCACGATCATGTTCAGCCGCATCAATCTGGCATAAACTTGCGCCCCAAATAGCAAACTGTTGCAAGAGCCATTGGTAGTGTTCATTGCCTCGACCATCACAGTAAACAATCACCTGCTTCGCCAAGCTGGGAACGTCTGGGCCAAACATAGGGTGCAGCCCAACCACTGGACCTTCGTGCACTTGTAGCATGGCGGCAAGCGGCTTGGCTTTGATTGAGGTGAGATCGCACAAAATGCAATCGTCCGGCAACTGGCGCAGCTTTTCAATGACACCAAGCGTCAAATGGATAGGTACCGTGACCACCACTAAGCCAGCATCACTGAGCAGTTCATCTGCTTTGTCCCAATCTTGGCTACCCAGCACTTTGACTTGATAGCCAGAGAGTTTAAACATACGGCCAAATAGTCGCCCAAGCTGACCGTTACCACCGATGATCACCACGGAACGTAACTCAGGATTAAGGCATTTAAAGCCGGAGTCCTTTTCACTGGCGTAGGATTCACGCATAGTTCGGCGCAAAATATCTTCAATCAGTTGGGGCGGAACACCTTTGCTTTCCGCTTCCGCTCGACGTGAAGCGAGCATTGCCGCTTCACGATCGGGGGCATAAATCGGTAACCCATATCGACTTTTCACTTGCCCGACCTGCTCCACCAATGCCAGACGGCGAGCCAATAACTCCACCATCTGCTTATCGACTTCATCGATTTGGTCGCGTAACTGATTCAACTCTACGGCCATGTTCTATCCTTGTTATCCTTGCAAACGATTGTGCAAAAAGGGAATAAGTTCCTGATGCGCACGACGTAATAATGCCTCAGTCGTTGACCAATTTATACAGCCGTCAGTGATCGAGACTCCGTATTGCATCTTTTCACGAGGCAGATCCGAAGACTGATTTCCTTCATTGAGATGGCTTTCAATCATCAGGCCAATGATCGAGCGATTGCCTTCACGGATTTGATGAATCACATCTTCTGCCACCAATGGCTGACGGCGGTAGTCTTTACGTGAGTTCGCATGGCTGCAATCCACCATCAAAGAGGGTTCCAAACGCGCTTTTTGCATCTCTTCTTCACATTCCGCGACAGAAACCGAATCGTAGTTGGTCTGTTTGCCACCACGCAAAATCACATGCCCATTCGGGTTGCCTTGTGTCGTGAGCAGTGCCACTTGTCCTTCGCGGTTAATTCCCATAAAGCGGTGGCTGGAGGAGGCGGCCTGCATCGCATTAATTGCCGTTGCCAAGTTACCATCCGTGCCATTTTTAAAGCCAATTGGCATGGAAAGGCCACTTGCCATCTCGCGGTGAGTTTGTGATTCCGTGGTGCGCGCACCAATCGCCGCCCAACTAAAAGTATCTGCCAAGTATTGTGGGCTAATCGGGTCCAACGCTTCGGTTGCCAGTGGGATTTCCATTTCGGCCAAATCGACCAAGAGTTGACGCCCAACATGCAGACCGTGTTCGATATCAAAACTGCCATCAAGATGCGGATCGTTAATCAGCCCTTTCCAACCGACCGTAGTACGCGGTTTTTCAAAGTACACGCGCATTACGATGTAGAGCTGGTCGCTCAGCTGCGCCGAGAGTGCTTTGAGTTTTTTGGCGTACTCTTTCGCCGCATCCACATCATGAATTGAGCAAGGACCACAGACGATCAGCAAACGAGGATCGCGTTTGTGGATAATGTCCGCCACCGTCTGACGCGACTCACGAATAAATTTACGCGCCTTGTCACTGAGCGGAATCTTGGCTTTTAAGGCATCAGGGGTGATCAATATCTGTTCGTCACTGATATTTACATCGCTCAATTCACTTTTTTTCATCTCATCACCTGTAATTTATTATTTACACACCTAACAAGGTGAGCTGGAAACTTAAACAGAAAACACGTTAGCAGGCTTTAAAAACAATGCAAGTGTAAATTTAAACCAACATTTAATGTAAATTAAAAATTACACATCTCATTTAATGACACTTGGCACACAAACTGGGGAATAAAGCGTGTTTTGTTCGCTTTGAGTATCTTAAAATAAGCCGTTTTTCCGCTCAGACGATGGACTGGTTATGGATCTCATCCTCTCATTACTGCAACAGATGTGTGTTTACCTTGTTCTCGCCTATATGTTGAGTAAAACGCCGATCTTCATTCCTTTACTTAACATTTCTGGTCGGTTTGACCACAAAATCAGTGTTTATGTTCTATTTTCGCTGTTTTGCATTATGGGCACCTACTTTGGCCTACAGATCAATGATGCGATTGCCAATACACGTGCCATCGGCGCTGTAATGGGGGGTCTGTTTGGTGGACCTGTGATTGGTTTTGCGGTTGGCCTCACCGGAGGCTTACACCGCTATACCTTAGGAGGATTTACCGATCTCGCCTGCGCAATTTCCACCACCGCTGAAGGTTTAATTGGCGGCTTGCTACACACCTATTTGCTGCGCAAAGGCAAAGGGAAATTACTGTTTAGCCCAAGTATTGTCTTTGCGGTGACCTTATTTGCCGAAATTGTGCAGATGCTGATCATCTTGGTCGTGGCTAAACCGTTTGAGCAGTCTTACGCGCTGGTTTCCACCATCGCCGCGCCAATGATCATTGCTAACTCAGTCGGTGCCGCACTGTTTATGAGCATCTTGCTCGATCGCAAAACCATTTTTGAAGAGTATTCCGCGACGTTTTCACGCCGCGCTCTGAATATTGCCGAGCGTTCTGTTGGTATCCTTGCTGCCGGTTTTAACCCAGAAAATGCCAACAAAATTGCCCGAATCGTGTATGAACAGACCAATGTCGGCGCGGTCTCGATCACCGATCGCGAAAAGATTCTCGCCTTTGTCGGGATTGGCGATGATCACCATAAACCGAATACACCGATCAGCTCGCAAAGCACGCTCGATGCGATTAATCGCAACGCCATCATCTATCTCGATGGCAAAGAGCATCCTTATCAATGTTCTTTGTCTCCGACCTGCAAACTGGGGTCTGCGTTAATCATTCCGTTGCGAGCTGGCGATCGAGTGATCGGCACCATCAAGCTCTACGAGCCAAAACGTAAGCTCTTTTCCACCATCAATATGTCAATGGCACAGGGCATCGCCCAACTGCTATCCAGCCAAATTTTGTATGGCGAATATCAGCAAAAACAAATCCTGCTCTCGCGAGCGGAAATCAAACTCCTGCAAGCGCAGGTTAATCCGCATTTTCTGTTTAACGCACTCAACACCATCAGTGCGGTGATCCGCCGTGAGCCAGATAAAGCCCGCGAGCTGATTTTGCATCTGTCGCAATTTTTCCGCAGTAACCTCAAACAGAACGTCGAAACCGTCACTTTGCGTGAAGAGCTTGCCCACGTGAACGCTTACCTCACTATTGAAAAAGCGCGCTTTAGTGACAGGCTCGATGTGGAAATTGAGATTGATGATGCCCTGCTAGAACGTAATGTCCCCAGCTTCACTTTGCAGCCTTTGGTGGAAAATGCCATCAAACACGGCACCTCTAACCTACTCGAAGCTGGCAAAGTGCGCATTTACAGTGAAATGGTTGAAGGGGGAATGCGCGTCGTGGTGGAAGACAACGCCGGGCTCTATCAACCACCGAGTGAAGATTACGATGGTTTAGGGATGCAAATTGTTCAGAAACGTCTCACCAATAAATTTGGTACACAATCAGGGCTACAGATTGAAGTAGCGCCGCAAGAGTACACGCGAATGAGCTTTGTCATTCCACAGCAAGGCACTTACTAAGGGATTAACATGTTAACTGCATTAGTCATTGACGATGAACGCTTTGCCCGCGAAGAACTCGCGGAACTCTTGACGGAAAGCGGCCAGATTGAAGTCATAGGCCAAGCCAGCAATGCAATTGAAGGGTTGAAAAAAGTCAATCAACTCAAGCCGGATGTGGTGTTTTTGGATATTCAGATGCCGCAAATTTCGGGCATTGAGCTGCTGAGTATGCTTGACCCAGAGACCATGCCTGAGGTGGTGTTTGTTACCGCCTACGATCAATATGCGCTGCAAGCGTTTGAAGATAACGCGTTTGATTACCTACTCAAACCCGTGGATACCGAACGTTTAGCCAAAACCGTGCAGCGTTTGCTGCGCCAACATAAGAAAAGTGACTACTCACCACTGACGCAACCGAGCCTAGATCAGCTCCCTTGCACGGGTTTAAACCGAATTGTGCTACTGCCGATTCATGAAGTGGAATTTGCCTACAGTGACATCAGTGGCGTCAATGTGCAGACTGCGCAGCAAAAAGCGACCAGTCAATTGACCTTGAAGGTGTTGGAAGAGAAAACCGCGTTAGTGCGCTGTCATCGCCAGTACTTGGTGAATTTGAAAGCGATCCGCGAAATTAAACTGTTAGAAAACGGGCTAGCGGAAATGATTACCCATACGGGTCACAAGGTTCCAGTCAGCCGCCGTTATCTTAAAGAGCTGAAAGAGATGCTGGGATTTTATTGATCCCAGCCCCACTTCTATGAGCAAAACTATTCGGAGAACTGCTCGATTAAGCGCTGCATATTGGCTGACGCTTGCTGCCAACGCTCTGAGCGCTTCAGCTCACTGTAGCTAAGTTGCTGTTTTTTCAGCAGTGCTTCAGCTTGCGGCACTTCCATGATCGGAAGGTTATCCAGCACTTCGACTGCCGCTTCACGCTTGTTACACATCAAAATCATGTCACAACCCGCGACCAAGGCTTGATGAGATCGCTCAACTGGCCCGCCCATCACGGCAGCGCCTTCCATACTCAAATCATCAGAGAACACGATGCCTTTAAAGCCGAGTTCTTCACGTAACACATGCTTTAACCAGTAGCTCGAACCGCTCGCAGGTTGGGCATCATAATGCGGATACACCACATGGGCTGGCATCATAGCATCCAGCACTCCCGCCTCAATTTGCGCACGGAAAATCGCCATGTCTTGCGCAATCGTCTCCCGTTCATCGTAAGGGGTTTCTAAATGCGAGTCGGCAATCACCGCGCCATGACCAGGGAAATGTTTACCGGTGGTCGCCATGCCGACGGCTTTCATGCCGCGCAGAAAAGCACTGCTGTGCTTAAGTACAGTTTGAACATCTTCACCAAAAGCGCGGTTGCCAATCGCTTTACAGGCAAAGCCCATATCAAGCACGGGCGCAAAACTTAAATCGACATCGTGTGCAATCAGCTCTGCCGCCATCAACCAACCGCCTTGTTCAGCGAGATCAACGCTATTCTGAGCACGCGCGTAATACTGCGCAGGGGGAATGCGAGAAAAGCCTTCACGGAAACGCTGCACACGGCCACCTTCTTGATCGACACCAATCAAAATCGGTCTTTTCGCCGCTTGGCGGATCGCTTTATTAAGCGCCAGCAATTGCTGGTTATCGTGATAGTTGCGACCAAACAGAATCACACCACCCACTGTCGGGTGCTGCAGAATTTCACGATCTTCGGCACTCAGTTCGTAACCGGCCACATCCAACCAAAGCGGTCCCATGCTTGCTCCTTGAAAAAATTGGCAAAATTGTCACAAGCCACGAGGTTATTCAGTTTATTTTTCAATTACAATGCCTTTGTTTGAATATGACAGAGGGATAACCAAATGGCAGAACGCGAACTCTATATCGGTGTGATGTCGGGAACCAGTTTGGATGGTGTGGATACCGCTTTAGTGGCGCTGCAAGACGATAACATCGAACTGCTGGCTCACCACGACTACCCTATGCCTGCCGACCTCAAGCAGCGGCTGCTCAATGTCTGCATTGGCCAGCCAACCACCTTGATTGCGATGGGTGAATTGGAGCACGATCTGGGTCATTTGTTCAGTGATGCTGTGCTGGCACTTTTGCAGCACAGTGGCTATCGCGCCGAGCACATCCGTGCGATCGGCTGTCATGGACAAACCGTGTTCCATCAGCCTACCGGCACCAAACCTTTTACGATGCAAATTGGCGATGCCAACATTATCGCGGCGCGCACAGGCATTACGACTGTCGCCGATTTTCGGCGCAAAGATGTCGCGCTCGGTGGGCAAGGCGCACCGTTAGTTCCCGCGTTTCATCGCACGATTTTTCATGCTGAGCAATCGACCGTGGTCGTGCTCAATATCGGGGGGATTGCCAATATTTCGGTGCTCAAGCCCAATGGTGAAGTGGTGGGCTATGACACCGGCCCCGGTAATATGCTGATGGATAGCTGGTGCCAAAAAGAACATAACCAGCCTTACGATAAAGATGCCCTGTGGGCCAAACAAGGCAGCGTGAATGCCGCATTACTTAGCCATTTAAAACAAGACCATTACTTTGCTCTGCCAGCCCCCAAAAGCACAGGCCGCGAGCTGTTTAATCTGCCTTGGTTAGAAACGCAGCTCGCCACGTTTTCGGTTGATGCCACCGATGTGCAACGCACCTTGTGTGAATTCACCGCGCAAACCATTGTTGAGCAAGTCACACCGTTCGCCGAAGGGCCACAACCGCAGCTTTTAGTGTGTGGCGGCGGTGCGCAAAATCCTTTACTCATGGAACGCTTACAAGCCTTGCTGCCAAGCTGGCAAGTTGCCCCGACCACCCAAATGGGCGTGGATGGCGATAATATGGAAGCCATGGCTTTCGCTTGGCTGGCACAACAGCGTATACACGGTTTACCCAGTAATTTGCCCGCCGTGACGGGCGCATCACGTCTTACGAGTCTTGGCGTGATTTACTACCCCGATTAATCGCTACAGGAATTTTTATGACCAACGATGCACTTATCGCCGCGCTTTCTCATCTGGTTTCCGAAGGTCGTAACCCCGATACGATGGATATTGATTTGCTCTCGTCGCAAGAGATTGTCGAGCGGCTTAATCAACAAGACAAACAAGTGCCACTGGCGGTGGAAGCGGTATTGCCGCAGATTGCCCAAGCGGTTGATAAAATCACTGCCGCCTTCAAACAAGGTGGCCGCTTGATCTACTTAGGGGCAGGTACCAGCGGTCGTCTGGGTGTGCTGGATGCCTCAGAATGCCCACCCACTTTCGGAGTGAGCGATCAAATGGTGATTGGCCTGATTGCCGGAGGCAAAGAGGCAATGTTTACCGCACAAGAAGGGGCGGAAGATAACGCCACTCTCGGCGCACATGATTTACAGCAAATCGACTTTAGCAGCAAAGATGTGCTAGTCGGGATTGCGGCGAGTGGCCGCACACCTTATGTGATTGGCGCGTTAGAGTACGCTAATGATCTAGGCGCGACCACCATCGCACTCTCGTGCAACCCTGATTCTCCGATTGCCGAAATCGCCCAGATTGCCATTTCTCCCGTCGTTGGGCCGGAAGCGCTAACCGGGTCAACCCGACTTAAATCCGGTACAGCGCAGAAGTTGGTGCTCAATATGCTCACGACTGCGAGCATGATCCGTCTTGGTAAAAGCTATCAAAATCTGATGGTCGATGTCCGAGCCACCAACCGCAAGCTGATTGCCCGAGCGGTGCGAATTGTCATGCAAGCGACCGATTGCCAACGCGAAGAAGCCGAAGCACTACTCAAAGAGAGCCACAACAACGCGAAACTGGCGATTTTGATGCATCTGACCGGCATGAACTATGAGCAAGCGACCGCGAAACTCTCGCAGTCGGACGGCTTCTTACGCCGCGCCATGGAAGAGCACGAAGAGTAATTAGCCAGAGCAAAACGAGAGCCCTAGAGGCTCTCGTGACTTTTGATCAGAGACACGACAATTTCGCCCTCTTTCGGCGCAAAACTCGCCACATCCTGACACATCTGCACCCGCCCACGGCTGTCGACTAAAAACAGCGGCAAAACAAAACTCTCTTTGTGGGTTTGCTGATAATCCTGATAAGTGAAGTTTTCGCTCAATTTGGTGTGCTTCACTTCCGCACCTTGGCCGACTAAACTCGCCAGTTTTTTGTAACTCACTTCACCACCTAAAAATGGCAAGCCATGGTATTCCTGAGCCACTAGATGCTTTTCACTGACGTTATTGGACGCGTTGTCATTAAGGCAAAATACACGCTTATCACCAAAATCCGATAAAAACTGCATACAGGCCATGATGTTGAAGTGTTTATCAGGGCTGAGTGCCAACACATGCCCAATCCCAATCAAATTGAGGTAATCCTCGGCATGGCTAGATATTGGGTTACCGTAATAGTGCTCCAGACCTGCCATTCGAGCTTGGCGAATGTAGTCCCAGTTGGAATCCGTCACCACGACTCGACAATCATACTTAGCGATCGCTAAGCCAACCTGACGCGCCACATCATTCGCACCAATGATCAAAAAGCCTTTCGGCGCAGGTTCAGACACCTTCAATGCCAACGCCATTGGTCGAGCAGTCGCACTTTGCAGCACGACGGTGCCAATGATCACCATAAAGGTCAGCGGCACTAATAGCTTGGCATCGGCAATACCAAACTCCATCAATTTGATGGCAAACAGAGAAGAGATCGAAGCGGCCACAATCCCGCGCGGAGCCACCCAAGCTAAAAAGGCTTTTTCACGAACATTGAGCGTGCTGCGCAAAGTTGAAATGAAGATAGACGCAGGGCGAGCCAGAAGTTGCATCACCACAAACAGTCCTAAGGCACTCCAACCTAAGGCTTGGAAATCCGCCACCTCAATCCGCGCCGCAAGCAGAATAAACAGCCCCGTGATCAGCAAAATCGTCAGATGCTCTTTAAAGTGCAAAATGTGTTGGATATTGACCCCTTTAGCATTCGCCAGCCACATCCCCATGACAGTCACTGTCAGTAAGCCAGATTCGGACTCCAAGGCATTGGACGCAGCAAACACACCGAGTACGACACTTAGCACCGCAAATGGTTGTAAATATTCCGGCAACAAGCTTCGACGCAACACCGCCGCTACCGCTGCTCCGGAGGCAATGCCAATCGCAAAACCGACGAGTAAAATCAGGCCAAACACTTCTAAGCTATGGGCACGACTGCTGGATACGATGAACTCATACACCATCACCACAAACAGTGCGCCAAGTGGATCGATTAAAATCCCCTCCCAACGCAGAATATTCGCTAAGCGTGCGGTTGGGCGTACTGTGCGCAGCAAAGGCACAATCACGGTTGGACCGGTCACTACAGTTAAGCTGCCAAACATCAGCGCTAACGGCCATTCAAAGCCAAGTAGCCAATGTGCGGCCGTACTTGTGATCCCCCATGAGACGAGTGCGCCAACCGTGACAATGCTCCACACTGTATTACTGACGCCGCGGATCTCTTTGAAGTTTAGAGTCAGACTGCCTTCAAACAAAATCACCGCCACGGCAAGTGAAACAAGAGGGAACAGCAAATCTCCCAATAACCGTTCGGGATTTAACACCCCAAACACAGGGCCAGCCAAAATCCCCGCCAACAGCAAAAATAAGATAGCAGGCAGGCGCAGTCGCCACGCTAACCACTGACATCCTAAACCGACTACGCCAACCGCAGCGATAGTCAGAGCAATAGACTCTTCGTGCATCATTGCACCTCTTCTTATCAGTTATTGATTGTATTCATTCCAACCGCGTTGCCACTCCATACGAAATCGCTGCGCCTGCTCCGTACCTTCACAAATTCCTTCATAATATTGGCCGCTCAAGCCAATTTGATAAGCAACATCGGGGTTACAATATTGATCTAATCCCTTTTGGTAGCCTTGTTCATAATCGCCAAGTTTGACTGAGCCGAGCGCCATTAAGCTTTTATAGCTCCGCTGAGTATGCCCAGTCACGGCATCTTGATAACCGATTTGATACCAATTACCCTCTTGTACTAACTGTGACTCACTCGCAGCACAACCTACAAGCAGCGCTATAAAGCTCATTACTATCCATTTTTTCATGTTTTACCTTGAGTTAGCCGAACGCATCTTGTTGGTGAAACGAGCATGCCATTGAATCGGGTGTGCTGCCACTCAAATTTATACTCAACCGTTTACTCTCACTCTAAACCACTCAATCAAACTAAACGCCGCTTAACTCACCACACGACCACTGACTCGGAAAGCCAGTGAAGCTCGCTTATTGATAAATTACTATCCACAGTGAGCTTAATTCATTAACAAAAGGACAAACGCTATGTTGTGGTTTCTTACCTGTGTCGCAGCCCTCGTTGGCGGTTACTTTATTTACGGAGCTTTCGTAGAGAAAGTATTTGGCATCAACGAAAAGCGTCAAACCCCTGCCCATACAAAAACGGACGGCGTCGACTATGTACCGATGTCCACCCCAAAAGTTTATCTCGTACAACTGCTGAACATCGCCGGTGTTGGTCCTATCTTTGGTCCAATCATGGGTGCGCTGTACGGCCCTGCAGCTATGTTGTGGATCGTGGTGGGCTGCATCTTCGCGGGTGCAGTACACGACTACTTCTCAGGTATGCTTTCTATCCGTAACGGTGGTGCTTCAGTTCCATCCATCACGGGTCGTTACTTAGGCAATGGCGCAAAACACTTTATGAACATTTTTGCCATTGTGTTGCTGCTTCTGGTTGGTGTGGTGTTCGTTTCAGCCCCTGCTGGCATGATCACTAACCTGATTAACCAACAAACTGACTTAACCGTCAGCATGACCACCATGGTCGTGATCATCTTCGCTTACTACATTCTGGCGACTATCGTTCCTGTTGATAAAATCATCGGCCGTTTCTACCCACTGTTTGGTGCGCTACTGATTTTCATGTCGGTTGGTTTGATGACGGCGATTGCGTTCTCTTCTGAGCACCAAGTGCTGGGCGGATTTGAAATCAGCGATATGGTGAAAAACCTCAACCCGAATGACATGCCTCTGTGGCCAGCTCTGTTCATCACCATCGCTTGTGGTGCTATCTCTGGCTTCCACGCGACTCAGTCTCCGCTGATGGCACGCTGTATGGAAAATGAGAAGAACGGTCGCTTCGTGTTTTACGGCGCGATGATTGGTGAAGGCATCATTGCTCTTATCTGGTGTACCATTGCTCTCTCTTTCTTCGGCTCGCTGGAAGCGCTGTCTGAAGCGGTGAAAAACGGTGGCCCAGGTAACGTGGTTTACGGTGCTTCTTTCGGCCTGCTGGGTGTGTTTGGTGGTGTGATTGCTTTCCTTGGCGTGGTGATCCTGCCTATCACTTCGGGTGATACCGCGTTCCGTTCAAGCCGTCTGATCTTGGCTGAATACTTCAACATGGAGCAAAAAACACTGCGTAACCGCCTACTGATGGCTGTACCTCTGTTCGTTATCGGTGCAGTGCTGACTCAAGTCGATTTCGGTATCATCTGGCGTTACTTCGGTTTTGCAAACCAAGCGACCGCAGTCATGATGCTGTGGACAGCCACCGCTTACCTGATGCGCCACAACAAACTGCACTGGATCTGTACTGTACCTGCGCTGTTTATGACTACCGTGTGTATCAGCTTCATCCTTAACAGCAGCACGTTAGGTTTTGGCTTACCAATGCAGATTTCAACCATTGCAGGTGTACTGGCTGCTCTGGGCGCTCTGGCTTATGTCGCGAAAGTGTCAAAAGGCAAAGGCGAAACCGATCTTGCCGATGAAGAGAAACCGCAAGGCGTAACGAAAACCGCTTAATCTCGACGCTTCAATCACCTGATTGAAAACGAAAATGGCTCCCAATCTGGGAGCCATTTTTTGTGCGATATTCCTTTGCAAAGAAATGGCAAAGAAGCCATCCATCTTAGATTCACAAGATGGATGGCGAAATGATTAGTCAACTTGCTTAATTTGCAGCTCTTTAGGCACTTCAAAGAACATGTTCTCTTCGCGGCCAAGCACCTCTTCTACCGACGTTGCGCCTAGCTCTTTGATGCGATCCAAGATTTGGTTTACCAACTCTTCAGGTGCAGAAGCGCCCGCAGTCACCCCAATTAACTGCGCATCAACGAACCACTCAGGGTCGATATCCTGTGGGCAGTCAATCAAGTAACCGGGAGTGCCCAACTTCTCAGCCAACTCCTTTAATCGAGTCGAATTCGATGAGTTTTTCGAGCCCACCACCACCATCACATCGACTTGCTCAGCCAAGATACGCACCGCATCTTGCCGGTTTTGGGTGGCATAACAGATGTCATCTTTACGCGGGCCTTGGATCTTCGGAAATACACGGCGCAGTTCATCAATCACATCCGCCGTTTCATCGACTGACAACGTTGTTTGGCTCACGTAGTGTAGGTTACTTGGATCTTTCACCTTAGCTTGCAGTGATACGACATCTTCCGGTTTTTCGACCAGATACATGCCGCCTGTATCACTGGCATACTGACCCATCGTGCCTTCCACTTCAGGATGGCCGGCATGACCAATCAACACCACTTCCATATGTTTACGACTGGCACGCGCGACTTCCATATGTACTTTAGTCACCAGTGGACAAGTCGCATCAAATACCGTCAGTGAACGCTCTTTCGCTTCTTGGCGAACCGCTTGCGACACACCATGAGCCGAAAAAATCACAATGTTATCGTCGGGAACTTCATTTAATTCCTCAACAAAGCGGGCTCCACGCTGCTTTAACCCCTCGACCACAAAGCGGTTGTGCACCACTTCATGACGCACATAAATCGGCGGCTGATAAAGCTCCAGCGCACGCTCAACAATGCTGATCGCGCGATCCACACCCGCGCAGAAACCGCGAGGGTTGGCTAACAGTATTTTCATTGGTTTGCTCATTGCTAGTCGTTATGGTTGGCTATTGTAAGGAAACTCACTCAACAGACAAGATCTCAACATCAAAGGTGATGTCTTGCCCTGCCAATGGGTGATTGAAATCGACAGTAACTGAGTCACCGGCGATCTCCGTGATGATTCCGGGAATTTCCATTCCGTCAGGGCCACTGAAAGCCATAATAGTTCCGACCTCTAACTGCAGATCGCCACCAAGAAACTTACTGCGATCCATGTAATGGACATGATCTGGATTGGGCGCCCCAAACGCATCTTGCGCCGCTAAAGCGACCGATTTTTTCTCGCCCGGCAACATTCCAAGTAAACACTGCTCGAAATTGGGGCTCAGGCTACCGTCGCCCATCACTAGCTTGGCAGGTTTTCCTTGATTATGGGTACTGTCAGCAACAGAGCCATCCTTGAGCTTGATCGTAAAATGCAGGGTAACTGCAGAGTTAGAGGCAATAGGGTTCACGTTATCACTACCTTGTTATTGTTTAACGAACGCCGCTTCACTTTAGCGGAGACGGACGGGCGCTGATGCCAGCCTTTATAGTAAAAAGCGCCCTCCGAATCAACGGACGGCGCTTGTGGTTATTTGCCGCAGTGTCTTTGCTTTACGGCGCAATGCAGAGCACTAAGACTGACTTGGTGCACTTTTCTTAGCGCGAAAACCATCGAGAATAATCATCACTGCACCGATACAGATCGTACTGTCGGCCAAATTGAACGCTGGCCAGTGGTAGGTTCCCCAGTAAAAATCGAGATAATCGACCACAAAACCATGCACGATGCGATCAAACACATTGCCCACTGCACCGCCAATGATCAGCGCATAAGCAATATTGTTCCACTTATCACTCGCCGGAAGACGACGCATCCAGTAAGCAAGCATGCCAGTGACCACAAAGGCAATCCCCGTAAATAGCCAGCGCTGCCACCCTTCCTGATCGCTCAGAAAGCTAAAAGCCGCGCCATAGTTATGCACATACAGCAGGTTAAAGAAAGGCAGCACCTCAATACGGTTTGCCCAACCATAGCCCATGTTATCCATCACAATTAACTTGATCGTGATGTCAGCAATGAACACCAGAAGCGCCAGCCACAGCCAGCGCAATCCAGATTGTTTAAGAGTCAGAGACGAATTCGACATGATGGTTAGCCTGAATTACGCAAATTTGCGTACTTCGCCTTCACCTTCAACGTTAGACACGCAGCGACCACAAATGGTGGTGTGACCTGCAATCGTGCCTACATCAGGGGTGTGGTGCCAACAGCGATCGCACTTCTCAGCTTCAGTTTTGTTCACTTGAACAAACAAGCCATCGATATCGGTCGCCTGTGCAGCCTCGCTCTTCTCAGCCAGTGGTTTCACCACGGCTTTTGAAGTCAGCAGCACGAAACGCAGCTCATCGCCCAGTTTCGCTAGCTTACTCGCCAGTGCATCATCAGCAAACAGCACCAATTCTGCTTGCAGTGAACCGCCGATCAGTTTTTCGTTACGAGCGTTTTCCAGCAGTTTGTTGACTGAGCCACGCACTTTCTGAATATCATTCCAGAATGCGTTATTTAGCTCTTCGCCTTCTGCCAAACCAAACAGGCCATCAAACCATTCCGTGGTAAACACGAACTTGTCACGTGCGCTGCCGTCAGCTTGCTGCGCTGGCATTGCGTTCCAAATTTCATCAGCGGTGAATGACATGATAGGCGCCATCCAACGAACCAGAGCTTCCACAATGAAGAACAGAGCGGTTTGACAGCTACGCTGTGCATGACCACCACGTTTGGCTGTGTATTGACGGTCTTTAATCACATCCAGATAGAAAGAGCCCATCTCGATTGAACAGAAGTTCATCAAACGCTGTACCACCGCGTGCAGGTTGTAATCCTGATACGCTTGGATGATTTCTTGCTGAGCAGCCAGTGCGCGACCAACAGCCCAACGATCCAACGCCACCATGTCTTCAACAGGAATAATATCTGTGGTTGGGTTGAAGCCGTTCAGGTTCGCCAAGAAGAAACGTGCGGTGTTACGAATACGACGGTACGCATCCGCAGAACGCTTAAGGATCTCATCCGATACGGCGACTTCGCCTGTGTAATCGGTTGACGCCACCCATAGACGCAGAATATCCGCACCCAGCTTGTTGGTCACATCTTGTGGAGCAACCACGTTACCGATCGACTTCGACATCTTTCGGCCTTGGCCATCAACCACGAAACCGTGCGTCAATACTTCTTTGTAAGGCGCTTTGCCTTTCATCGCCACAGAAGAGATGAGGGATGATTGGAACCAGCCGCGGTGTTGGTCAGAACCCTCTAAGTACATGTCCGCTTCTGCGCCGTTGAATTCTTGACGTGCATCCACAACCGCAGAGTGAGTCACCCCTGAGTCAAACCATACATCTAGCGTATCCAGCACTTTTTCATAGTTGGCCGCATCTTCAGCGCCAAGCAGTTCCGCAGTATCGAGATCCCACCATGCTTGAATGCCTTTTTGCTCAACCAGTTGCGCCACTTTCTCAATCAGATCAGCGCTGTTTGGATGCAGTTCAGCGGTTTCTTTGTGCACGAACAGTGCAATTGGCACGCCCCAAGTACGTTGACGAGAGATACACCACTCAGGGCGACCTGCCACCATACCTTCAATACGGCTTTGACCCCAATCCGGCATCCAATGTACGCCTTTGATTGCCGTCAGAGCTTGTTCACGTAGACCCGCTTGTTCCATGGATACAAACCATTGCGGCGTCGCACGGAAGATGATCGGCGTTTTATGACGCCAGCAGTGTGGGTAGCTGTGCTCATACGCGTGATGATGCAACAACGCACCTTTTTCTTTCAGCACTTCCAACACAGAATCGTTGGCTTTAAATACGTGTTGACCCGCAAACAGCTCAGTGTCTGGCAGATATACGCCGTTTGAACCTACAGGGTTTGCCACTTCCAAACCGTACTGTTGACCAACGGCAAAGTCTTCTTGACCATGACCCGGCGCAGTATGTACCACACCGGTACCAGAATCGGTCGTTACGTGATCGCCTAAAATGGCTGGCACAGTGAAGGAGTAGAATGGATGTTGGAACTGAGTCAGCTCCAGATCGGCACCACTTGCGAAACCAAGGTTATGGAAGTGCTCAATGCCCGCGCGATCCATCACCGATTTCGCCAGCTCAGAGGCGACGATAATGCGCTCTGGTTGCTCACCTTCAACTTGGATCAGTACGTATTCTAAATCTGCACGCAGACATACCGCGCGGTTAGCCGGCAGTGTCCAAGGTGTGGTTGTCCAAATCACAATCGACACATCGCCTTTGCCTTCATGGCCAGCAGCCAGACCAAACTTAGCCAGCACAGCGGCTTCATCAGCGGCTTTAAAACGAACATCAATCGAAGGAGAAACTTTGTTTTTGTACTCGACTTCCGCTTCAGCCAGTGCTGAACCACAGTCGGTACACCAGTGAACCGGTTTAAAACCTTTCAGCAAGTGCCCATTGTCGGCAATTTTGCCAAGCGCACGGATAATGTTCGCTTCAGTGACAAAATCCATAGTGCGATAAGGCTTATCCCACTCGCCCAGAATGCCAAGACGCTTAAAGCTCTCTTTTTGGCCTTCCACTTGGCCTGCCGCGTATTCGCGACACTTTTCACGAAATTCGGCCGCGGTGACTTTTTGCCCCGGCTTGCCCACTTTCTTCTCTACCATCAATTCGATCGGCAGACCGTGGCAATCCCAACCCGGAATATAAGGCGCATCAAAACCTGACAGGGTTTTCGATTTAATAATGACGTCTTTAAGAATCTTGTTCAGAGCGTGGCCAATATGAATATCACCGTTGGCGTAAGGAGGGCCATCGTGTAATACGAAAGATTTTTTGCCTTTTTTAGCCTGACGGATCGCACCGTACAGGTCTTCTTGATACCAACGTTGCAGCATTTCTGGCTCGCGTTTGGCCAGATCGCCGCGCATTGGAAACCCTGTTTCAGGAAGGTTCAGGGTATCTTTATACTCACTCATCGATTCTTAATTCCGTTATATTGGGCGAAGTTAGACATGTTGTTGCTGGGTGGAATCAACCGAGCAACCCTTAAGCTGACGCAGCCACACCCTTGCTGCTTCAGCATCCAATTCAATTTGTTGCTTTAGTGCCTCAAAAGAGGCGAATTTGCGCTCATCACGTAATTTATGTAACAGCGCGACTTCCAACTGCTTTCCGTACAGGTTGCCTTGAAAGTCAAAAAAGTGCACTTCTAGCTGCTGGCGAATACCATCGACCGTCGGACGATTACCGATATTGGCAACCCCACCGACTGGCGTTGGGCCCAAACCATAGGCTTCAACCACATACACTCCCGAAACTGGAGAAACACAACGTTTCAGTGGAATGTTGGCGGTGGGAAAGCCGATCGTTCGCCCGAGTTTTTGACCATGCGAGACACGACCGCTGATACTGTAATGGCGCCCCAACATAGCCGAGGCACTGCTCAATTGGTCAGCCGCTAACGCTTCACGAATCGCGGTACTACTCACGCGCAGTTGTTGCAAACAGAAGCTTTGGGTGCTCACCACCTCAAAACCTAGGGCTTGCCCTGCCTGTTGTAGCAGCGCAAAGTTACCTTGGCGCTCTTTACCGAAGCAGAAATCATCACCAACCACCAGAAACTTAACACCCAAACGGGTCACCAACAAGTCACGAATAAACGTGTGGGCATCCAATTGGGCAAAATGATGGTTGAAATTAACGCACAACAGGCGATCAACCCCGAGTTTGCTCAGTTGCACAAACTTATCGCGCAGACGTGTTAAACGCGCGGGCGCTTGTTGTTTGGCAAACAGCTCTAAGGGCTGAGGTTCAAACGTCATCACTACCGAAGGCAAACCCATCTGCTGGGCACGCTGCACCACCTGACTGAGCACTTGTTGATGACCAAGATGAACACCGTCAAAGTTGCCAATCGTCAATACACAGCCGTGATGGCGAGATTGAATGTTATGAATACCGCGTATTAATTCCATCGGAAGATGCTTAAAACCTATATTTTGATTCTCATGGTGCGAAACTGGCGGATTATACCTAAAGCTCGCTACTCTGTCGCCGCTTTTAGATCTTTGAGACGAACACCCAGTAACAGCAAAATAGCCAGATAAGATGCCACGCCAAGGCCAATCAAGCCTGTCAGCGTCAATGCGCGCTGACTGATTCCCCAGCTCAGCCATGTAGCCATAGTGTCTAACTGCCACAAAAGCGCACCAGTCATTACCGCTCCCGCCATCACAAGTCGCGCAACAAACCAGACGGTTTTGCGAGTGAGATGATAAACACCTTGTAAGTGCAAACCACGATAAAGCAGTGCCATATTGAGGAAAGCGGACATGGAAGTCGCGACCGCCAAGCCAACATAGCCGTAAAACCACGCAAAGATCGCGTTAAGCACAATATTGCTGACCATAGCGATAATTCCGTAACGTACGGGGGTTTTCGTGTCTTGACGTGAGTAATATCCCGGCGCTAACACTTTGATCAACATAAAGCTGAGTAGGCCAGATGAGTAAGCGAGTAACGAATAGGACGCTTGCTCTACATCGCTTGGAGTAAATTCCCCGCGCATAAACAGCACCATCAGCATAGGTTTTGCCAGTACAATCAAACCCAGCATGGCAGGAATGCCGAGAAACGTGACCATGCGAATGCCCCAATCCATGGTGTGGGCAAAGCCATCACTGTGCGCATCTACATGTTTACGCGATAAGGCAGGCAAAATCACCGTCGCGATGGCAATTCCAAATAAGCCGAGGGGAAACTCCAGCAGGCGATCCGAATAATAGAGCCAACTGATCGAACCAGTTTGCAGAAAACTGGCCACGAAGGAGTCAAATAACAAGTTGATTTGACTGACCGATACTCCAAACAGCGCAGGAATCATCAGTGTGCGAATTTTCACCACCCCAGGATCTTTCCAGCCCCATTTAGGCCTAACCAGCACTCCAGCCTTGATCAAAAATGGCAGTTGAAATAAAAACTGGACTAAACCACCTAAAAATACGCCTATTGCTAAGCCCACTTCCGGCTGTTCTAGATTTGGCGAGAGGTACCAAGCACACAAAATCATCATCACGTTCAAGAAAACTGGCGTGAAAGAGGAGACGGCAAACTTACCTAAGGTGTTTAAAATTGCCCCAGACAAGGCAACAAAGGTGATAAACCACAAATAGGGAAAAGTAATCTTAAGCAGCAGGCTCGCTAACTCAAACTTTCCTGCAGCAGGGCCCCCATTCAACCAGTCTAGGAACCAACCTGCGCCAAATAATGCGGTGACTGCGCCAGAGCCGAGCACGCCAATTAGCGTCACTATGGTCACTAAAACACCGAGAGTTCCCGACGCTCGCGCAATTAAATCTCGAGTTTTATTGATATCACCCGAGGCGTGATATTCAGTTAATACTGGGACAAATGCTTGAGAGAAGGCCCCTTCTGCAAATAATCGGCGTAAAAAGTTGGGAATTCGGTTGGCAAAAAAGAATACGTCAGCACTTGCGCCTGCGCCCATCAAATTGGCCACAACCACATCGCGCACTAAACCTAAAACACGAGAAATCAAAGTCATAGCACTTACAATAATGCCAGACTTGAGTAAGCGTTTACTCACGGTAACCTCGAACAAAGAGTCAAAACCACATTATCTGATTCGAAAGGATAAGAATGTCATAGTGAGATCAGATAAGTATTAGCATTGGTAAAAAAATGCTGATAGAATCCCCGCCATCTTAACCGTGAAGGCTCTTCGATACCAAGTTTGTTTGGTCCAGTTGGGTTTTTGCACAAATCATTTGACATTAAAGAGCAAATCGGGGATATTTCCCGCCCTTAAAATGTCACCGAACTAAGTTTTTGGGAGTTAGACCCTTGGCAAATAACAAATCTGCTAAGAAGCGCGCTATCCAAGCTGAGAAACGTCGCCAGCACAACGCTAGCCGTCGTTCTATGATGCGCACTTACATGAAGAAAACTGTTGCTGCAATCGCTGCTGGCGACAAAGAAGCTGCAACTGCTGCATTCGCTGTAGTTACACCAATCCTAGACCGCATGGCGACTAAAGGCCTTATTCACAAGAATAAAGCAGCTCGTCACAAGTCTCGCTTCTTTGCTGCGATCAACGCTCTGTAATAGAGTTTGATCTTCAGCAACAAAAAACCGGCCTACGCCGGTTTTTTTATACCTTTTTTCGACCACCCTACTGATTCGCCTGACAATAAAGACGGTGCAACAGTTCAATCATCGCCTTCACTTCGGCACTGCTCAGCGTATAAAACACGGTTTGTGCTTCTTTACGTGTATTCACTAAACCATCACGACGTAGCCACGCTAGATGTTGAGACAGAGCAGATTGGCTAAGTTCCAAACGGCTGCTCAATTCGCCTACCGACAGTTCATTGTCCAGTAACATACATAAAATTTGCAGTCGCCGCTCATTGGCCATCGCTTTGAGCAAAACTACCGCTTTGGCAGAATTTTTTTCCATCTCTTGGAGATTCATTGGTGCCCCCTTTAAATACGGCATTTTAATTCCAACCCATTCATTCACTTTTCTCTGTCGTTCTAATCACCGATGTCGTAATTCGGTTGAGTGATCATGATGGGTCGAAATGGTGAAAGCGGAGAAAACTCGCTGATAATGATAAAAAACTAATCAAGAACGCTAGTTTATTGTTTTCACTTATCATTGGGTAGTGATCAAAGACTTAACAGTGATAATTATTCACAAAAATAAGTTAGTAAAATCAGCATCACAGACATTTTTTACTGCTGGGTGCTGGATCATGCGTTCAGCGAAGATGACATAATACTCCTCTTTAATCTCATCCACATGTCCGATGAGTTTCAATGATGATTCCGCATCCACTTCTGAGACATAAAAAGAGGGAGCCATAAACACGGCATCACTGTGATAGATGGCAAACGCTTTCATTAAAGCAGAGTCGTCAAATTCACCGAGAATATGCGGTTGTAACCCTTGACGATCAAACCACTGCCGCACTTTACGTCCCATTGCGGTTCGACTTCCTGGCACTAACAGTTTTTTACTCTGCAACACAGCGGGGAATGGAGCAAAATCCACCTCACCAAAGCTGAAAAAACTCATGCGGCTTTCACCGAGTTTTTTACTAAATAAGCCGGGACTTTGGCTCGAGTCCACTGGACAATCGGACAAGATCATATCCAACTTATGCTGCGCTAACTGTTCTAATAACATCTCATGGGTTGATTCAAAGCAGCGCAGATGGATCCGATTATCGCCAGGCACTGACGTCAGTAATATTTTGCTCACCAATCTTTTGGATAAGGCGTCTGCCACCCCCACATCAAACAGCAAGTTTGAACGCTGGCTATAGTTAACGATATCCAACATTTCATAGCTCAAGCCAAACATACGATCAGCGTATTTAAAGACCAACTGCCCCAATTCAGTCGGCTCAATACTGCGGCCATTACGTTTCGTCAACTTACCATCAAGTCGATCTTCCAAAGCTTTGATCTGCCCCGTCACGGTTTGGGGCGTTAAAAACAAAGCATCGGCCGCTTTGGTTACCGAGCCTTGTTTACACACCATCCAAAAATAGTAGAGGTGGTTATAGTTAAGATGAGACATGAAATCGACTACCCGCTAGAAATCCCGCTTTCCTTATAACAGATGCGATCTTTTACAACAATAAGTTCGGATAAACCGAAACAATAAACCGTTTAGTTAGAATTTTTCATAAACAAAAACACGAACTGTCATAAACCGATAGAGCTTCAAACACATCGATAAGCTCATTACACACTTTGTTACAACCCAATCGTCAAGTGACATCGGCTAGACACTCTTTACAAAACAGTAAGATAGCAAAACTCTTATTACCCATTTTTTAAGTCCGCTGCAATATTGATGAATAACTCATCAGTTACACCGAAATGTCATATTAGTGAAATATTTCCTCTCTACCATCAGCCTCGAATTCAACAATCGACCGAACCCTTAACAACGGTCCACGGAGAAAATAATGATAAACCAAGCAACTTCCCCTGCAGCGCCGATTTCGCTGACCACGAAAGGCCTACGTTGGGCAAACTTGGCTTTCATGCTGTATTTACTACTTCTTGCAGTCGCAATGGTCGGCAGCGGTTTTAAATGGGCGACCGGCGATCAAGCCAAAGTTCTATTCGAATTTGCTTCACACCCTATTGCAGGATTAATGATTGGTTTAGTGGCAACGGCACTGATTCAATCCTCAAGCACGGTGACCTCTATTATTGTTGGTCTCGTTGCCGGTGGTTTACCGGTTGAAACCGCGATCCCTATGGTCATGGGTGCCAATATTGGTACTACAGTAACCAATACTCTCGTCAGCCTTGGCCATATGCGCTGTAAAGAAGAGTTCCGCCGCGCTTTCGCCAGCGCCACCATCCACGATTTTTTCAACCTTCTCGCAGTGTTGATCTTCCTACCTCTAGAGATGATGTTTGGTATTTTAGAGAAAGTCTCACACTGGCTAGTTTCGCCTCTGCTTGCGACTGGCGATATGAGCATGAAAGGTTTTGACTTCATCAAACCGATCACCAAACCTGTCATCACAGGTCTTGAAAACCAGCTCTCGGTATTGGGTAATACTTTCGGTGGTGTAGCGCTTATCGTATTAGGTATTGCGACCATTTTCGTCGCCATTACGGTGATGGGCAAACTGATGAAAAGCCTGATGGTTGGTCGCGCGCGTGAAACGCTACAAAACGCGATTGGCCGTGGCCCGCTACACGGTATTGCTTCGGGTACTATTGTGACTGTATTGGTTCAGTCATCTTCGACCACAACCAGTCTAATGGTTCCACTCGTGGGTTCTGGCGTGCTGAAAGTGCGTGAAATCTACCCATTTACCTTAGGTGCGAACATTGGTACTTGTATTACCGCTCTGCTGGCCGCAACGGCAGTCTCCGGTGAGTTTGCCGTGTTTGCTCTGCAAATTGCGCTGGTGCACTTAAGCTTTAACTTGATGGCCACTGTCTTGATTTACGGTATTCCTTTCTTACGCGAACTGCCGATTAAAGGTGCAGAGCTCATCTCAACTTGGGCTTGTAAGAGCAAAATGGTTGTCGTGAGTTACTTGCTGGGTGTATTTGTCGTGATCCCCGGCAGCATTCTTGCCCTGACAGCTTAAGCGTTAATGCAACATCCGCACATAAAAAAGCTCCCGACATTCGGGAGCTTTTTTTATATAACCAATCAAACGTACCGCCAGAAAGCCGAGTTAGACTGAAAATGGATATTGAATAGGATCGTGGAACTGATATCCGGTGACGTCAAAATCATCCAAAGTGACCCAAGTTTCCAAATCATGCAGTGTTTTAATCTTTGGATTGATATGGAACTGAGGCGCAGGGAATGGCTCACGTTTTAGCTGCACATCGCGCATCAATTCGAGTTGATCTTCGTAAATGTGCGCATTGACGATCTTGTGATACGCCAAGCCCGGCTTTTTCCCTGTGATCTGTGCCATCAGCGCAAGGAACACATAAACCTGCACCATGTTGAAATTCAAACCCAAGGGCACATCACATGAACGCTGAGTACTGTTGAGATACAAGGTATCCCCCAGCAATGAAAAATGATGACTGTACATGCAAGGGCGCAAACACCCCATATGAAATTCACCCGGATTGTAGAAGTTAAGGATTTCACCTCGGTCATCAACGCCACGACTCAAATCATCGACAATCTTTTTCAACTGGTCAATATGACCACCATCAGGCTTAGCCCAAGCTCTACCCTGAACGCCATACACGCGTCCCATGTCATCCTCACCTTTACGGTAAGGATTGTTGAGCCATGCTTGGTTTAAATTGGCATTAGCATCCCAGGTTTTGGTACCTAATTGGCGAAAATCCGCCGCATTATCGTAACCACGAATATAGCCGAGCAACTCGGCCACGGCAGCTTTCCAAAAACTCTTGCGTGTAGTCACTAGAGGAAACTGATTGTTGCCCACATCGTAGGTCAAATCGGCATTAATCACGGTCAAACAACGCTTGCCCGTTCGTTCATTTTCAACCCAAACACCTTGATCGACGATGCGCTGACAAAGATCTAAATACTGTTTCACCTAACTACCCTATTTTGCTGCTACACGGTCTTGATACAAACCGCGCTTGTAAGACCAAACCATCATCAAAATACCGATGATCACCATAGGTAACGAGAGGATTTGCCCCATTGAAATGAAGCCACCAAACAGACCCAACTGAGCATCTGGCTCACGGACGTATTCCACAAGGAAGCGGAATGTACCGTATCCAGCTAAAAACAGTCCGGATACGCTGCCTAGCGGACGAGGTTTACCAATAAACCAATTGAGAATAAAGAATAGAACCACGCCTTCTAAGGCGAATTCATAAAGCTGTGAAGGATGACGCGGCAGTGGGCCACCATTAGGGAATACAAAAGCCCAAGGCACATCCGTTACTCGTCCCCAAAGTTCACTATTCATAAAGTTACCGATACGTCCCATCCCCAAACCGAATGGCACCAAGGGGGCAACAAAATCGGCCACACCAAAGAAGGTGCGTTGGTTTTTACGCGCATACCAGAACATGGCGGTGATCACACCCAATAAGCCGCCATGGAAGGACATACCGCCAGTCCAAACTTTGAATAAATAAAGAGGGTCAGCGAGGAACAGTTCAAAATTGTAGAAGATCACATAACCAACTCGGCCACCGATCACTACACCTAAAAAGCCGGCGAATAACAAGTCAGAGACTTGCTCACGCGTCCAACCACTGCCCGCGCGATCCGCTCGGCGATTGGCCAACCACATAGCAAAAAGGAAACCCACCAAATACATCAAGCCATACCAGCGCACCGCTAGAGGGCCGATCGAAAACAATACGGGGTCAATATTGGGAAACTGCAGATAACCCTGAGGCATAACAAACCTTCTCTATAAACAATGAGTATTACTGGAACAACATGGTCACAGCGACGCACATTAAAAAAATGGCAAAGAATCGCTTAAGCCTTGCTGTTGGCATTTGGGTGGCAAGTTTAGCGCCAATTCGCGTGGTAAGCATCGATGTTGTAGCAATCGCTAACAATGCAGGTAAATAAACATAACCAAGGCTGTATTGTGGCAAGTTCTCCACTTGATAACCGTGCAAAATAAAACCAATCATGCCCGATATCGCAATCGCAAAACCACAGACCGATGAAGAACCTATCGCCTTTTTCATTTCAATGCCATGTCGATTCAAAAAAGGCACCGATAAAGAACCGCCGCCAATACCGGCCAAACTTGAGATCACCCCAATTCCGGTACCGCACAAGGTGGTAATCCATGCACTTGGCATTGGATGATTTTGTAATGCACGTATCGAACGGTACATCTGCACACTCAAACAGAGCACAATGACCCCGAACACTTTGGGTAAATATTGGCTTGGGATCCATTCTGCAACCACTGAGCCTAAAAACCCACCGACCACCACACCCGGCATTAACCATTTCACGACAAAAACATCGACATTACCCAGCTTTAGATGGTTTAGTGCCGATGAGCCTGATGTGAGTATGATCGTCGCTAACGATGTGGCCAGCGCAAGCTGCATCACAATCTCGGTCGAGATGCCAGCATAAGGCAGTAAAAACAGTAGAGCGGGGACCACTAGTAAGCCGCCACCAATGCCCAATAAGCCAGCAAGCACACCCACCACTGCCCCTAACAGCAGCAGTATAGCTAAGAGTTCAATATTCACATTTGGTTCCTATTTTTTGCCTGCACGGACAAAACCTGCAAAACCGTGTTTTTCGATATAGGCGAGCATCATATTGTAGATTTCTCGTCCATAAGGTTGGGTTAATGCCTGCTCAGCGAGCTGGGTTAATTCCGCCAGTTCAGAGTGTCGCACCAGATATTTCACTTTAGCGACGTTAGACGTGTTCATACTTAAGGTGGTGTAGCCTAACCCTATCAACAGCAAAGCACCAATCGGATCTCCGGCTAACTCACCACAGACACACACGGGTATTTGATGGGTCGCACAAGTCTGTTGGATCTGCTTCAGTGCCATCACCACCGCAGGATGCATAGATTCATACACATCCGCCACACGCGCATTGTTACGATCCACGGCAAGCAGATATTGGGTCAAATCGTTTGTACCGACAGAGACGAAATCAATTTTATCGGCAATCAGTGGCAGCAGATACAGCATCGAAGGTACTTCGAGCATGATCCCGATTTGCGGCATCACCACGCGTGGATCTTGTTGCGAAACTTCTTGATAGGCTTGATAGATAAATTTCAGCGCATCATCCAGCTCTTTGGCACCGGAAATCATCGGCAGCAAGATGGATAAATTCCCCGACTCCGCACTTGCTCTGAGCATGGCGCGCAGTTGGATAATAAAAATGTCAGGATGATCTAAGGTAAAACGGATGCCACGCCAACCGAGAAATGGGTTGTCTTCTTCAATCGGCAAGTAAGGTAAAGGCTTATCACCACCGATATCGAGCGTACGCATAACAACACGTTGATGAGGGTAAGTGTTCAGCACATGCCGATATTGCTGAGTCTGCTCCTCTTCTGAGGGAAATCGGTGCTGCAGTAAGAAAGAGATTTCTGTGCGATACAACCCAACGCCATCCACCCCTTGATTGACGGCAATACTGGTATCGGCACTCAAACCGGCATTCAGTAACAATTCGATTCGTGCGCCATCAAGAGTACATGCGGGCTCACGAATCGCCTCATTGACCATGCGCGACAGCTCACGCTCTTCATTCGCTAAGGCACGATACTCATTCAGAATGGTTTTCGAAGGCGAAATGAATAACTTACCGCTGTAGCCATCGACAATGCCTTTTTTGCCATTCAGATCGCGCAGGTTAATCGATACCCCCATCACCGCAGGAATGCCTAACGCGCGCGACAAAATAGCCGCATGGGAGTTGGCCGCGCCTTCAAGAGAGACGACAGCCAGCAGCTTATCTTTGGGCAGTGCGGCTAACACGCTCGCGGTCAGCTCTCGCACTACCAAGATAACCGGCTTATCGATTTTTGGCTGATTGGTTTCGGTATTGAGCAAGAAAAACAGTAAACGTTGTCCTAACTCACGAATGTCTTGCGCTCGCTCTCGCAGATAAACATCCGACATGCGCGCAAAACGGTTCGAATAACTTTCGACCACTTGGCGCAGCGCCCAATCGGCACGATCCCCTTTTTGGATCTGCGCTTTGAGATCTTTCCGCAACATAGGATCGTTCAATAAGTGAGTGAACAGATCAAAAATGGCTAACGCTTCTTTGTTGATATCCCCATCGAGCTTTTTACGCATCCGACGAAAATCGGCCAGCGCACTCTCTACCGCCAAGGCAATGCGCTCTTGCTCAAAATCAGGATCCAGAGCTGAGGCGGGTAGCACTTCGGACAGATCTGGCTGGGTATCATCCCACCAAAACTCACCAATCGCGACCCCAGAAGAGGCGGCAACACCCGTAATGGCCTGCTGCTTTTTGGATAAACGCCAGTGACCTTGCGTTTGAGCATGCGCCACCAGCACCGCGAGCTGCGCTGCAAGGGTAACTAAAAAGGAGACTTCCATCTCGCTAAATAAACGGGGAGATTTTTGCTGCACCACCAGCACACCAAGCACCTGTTTGCGATAGATGATCGGTGTACCGAGGAAGGAGTGATAAACCTCTTCACCCAACTGCTTAAAATATTTAAAGCTCGGATGTTTTGAGGCTTCGGCTAAGTTAATCGGTTCGGCAGAACGTTTAACCAACCCGACCAAGCCTTCATCAAAATCAATATGGATCTTATCGCCCTTGAACTTCAGACCTTGTGTGGCCATCAATTCCAGACGGTGCATCTCTTCATTCGCTAAATAGACAGTACAACACTCTGTGCTCATCGCCTCACAGGTCTGCTTTACAAAAATATCCAACGCCTGATAGACGTCTTCGACTTTTGAAACTTGTTCTACTATATCCCTTAGCTGAGAAAGCATGCTTAACCTCTGTGAGTGTTGCGTTTGCCCTTCACTTTCCGTTCTTTAAATGGCATCGCTAATGAGGCGAACTCTTTCATTGCGCGGCGATAAACATCACGCTTAAACGACACCACTTGCCTAACCGGATACCAGTAGCTTACCCAGCGCCAACCATCAAACTCAGGAGAACTGCCGCGTTGCATGTTGATTTTCGACTCATCACATTCCAAACGCAGCAAGAACCATTTCTGTTTTTGTCCGATACAGACAGGTTGAGAATCCCAACGTACCAAACGCTTTGGTAACTTATAACGCAGCCAATGACGACTGGTTGCAATCACTTTGACGTCTTTTTTGGTTAACCCAACCTCTTCGTATAGCTCACGGAACATGGCTTGCTCTGGAGATTCTCCATCATCGATTCCCCCCTGAGGGAACTGCCATGAATGTTGCCCGTATCGTTTCGCCCAGAAAACCTGACCATGGTTGTTACAAATCACAATCCCGACATTTAGCCGGTAACCATCGCCATCGATCACTGGCAAACCTCTAGTAAATTCTTTAATTGCGTTGATTTTTCCACATATCCCCAAGCGGAGCAAACTTACTATTGTGATTAGCCCGATATTTATTAGTAAATGGGATAAAAAAGGATAAGTTCTGTGCCAGATCTAAGTTATCAACAATTTTATGAGACATACCGCGCATTTATTCACGTTTTCTGTGAATAACCGTGTGAAGAAACTTGGGGGCTGTGTAAAAAAAGGCATTTATCAACAATGACCAATCTAACAACCAGAAAGAAAAACAACAAAAAATAACTGAAAAACAAAAGGTTAAATCAAATCATTCCATAATCAAAAACTTAACCTATCAGACCACATGAAGATCCTCACCAGAAGGTTAAAGATCCATCAATTCGTCATCCTTACACCTTTGCGGGTGCTCAATCGTCGAGAGAAGCATCAATCCAATCTCAGTAGGCCCTCTCTGGGTACTGTTTATTGATCCATACCTTAGCCGACTCTCAAGCCAACAAAATAAAGCTGTGGATAACCCCATCAATAGACCTCTTAATCTCATTTCAAGCATCAAAAATCGTTCATCCATGGCAAGCGCAAGCAAAATCAGTACAATCACCACTGTGATTATCCAAACCGAAAGCCTTTATGAAACCAGCACCGACGACTCAACAAGAATTACTCACGCGAGCCCAACAAATTGCAGGGCTGAGTTTTGCTGAACTCGCCGATGAAGCAGGCATGACCGTACCGCCAGATCTGCGTAAAGACAAAGGCTGGGTAGGCCAGTTACTGGAATGGCACTTAGGGGCGACAGCAGGCAGTCGTCCACAACAAGATTTTGAACATCTCGGGATTGAATTAAAGAGCATTCCCATCAGTTACACCGGCAAACCGTTGGAGACCACTTTCGTTTGCGTCGCCCCACTCACTGGGGTTCATGGCTTAACTTGGGAGCAAAGCCATGTGCGCAATAAGCTCTCTAAGGTGCTCTGGATCCCGGTACAAGGTGAGCGCGAGATCCCGCTCGCAGAGCGCTGTGTGGGCTCTCCTTTGCTGTGGAGCCCTTCTCCCGAAGAAGAAGCGCAGCTCAAAGCGGACTGGGAAGAGCTAATGGAATGGATTGTGCTGGGTAAGGTGGCACAAATTACTGCTAAACACGGTGAAGTGCTGCAACTGCGCCCTAAAGCCGCCAACGGTCGAGCGCTCACTGAAGCCTATGGGGCCAACGGACGCCCAATCAAAACTCTGCCACGTGGCTTTTATCTGCGTACCCAATTTACTGCGCAAATTCTGCAGCGCTATTACGCCTAGTTGTTGTCGCGACGATCTTTTTGTTTTCGCAGTGTCGTGACTCGCTTATAGTGAAAAAACAGTCTCTCTCATGACTCGGTTCCTTTTGTGGAGACAGTGTAAACCTCTGTGATTTTTCTTATCCCGAATGTAACGAAGTCACCGCCACTAGGCTTCAACTTCCAAGAAAAGGGAATATCATTCGTTCTTTGGCTCTAAGACAAGGAAGTGTTATGCAATATACCAAGCTGCCTCATTCCAGCCTCGAAATCAGCAAGATCTGTTTAGGTACCATGACTTTTGGTGAACAGAATTCGCAAGCTGATGCCTTTCAACAGCTCGATTATGCTCTCGAGCGTGGAGTGAATTTTATCGATACGGCGGAGATGTATCCGGTTCCGCCAACGGCACAAACACAAGGTAAAACCGAAGAGTTTATTGGCAATTGGCTGACTAAATCCGGTAAGCGAGAAAAAATCGTGCTCGCCACCAAAGTCGCAGGTCCACGCAATCTGCCTTACATTCGCGACAAAATGGCGCTCGATCATCGCAATATCCATCAAGCGGTCGATGATAGCCTACGTCGTCTGCAAACGGATTATATCGACCTGTATCAACTTCACTGGCCGCAGCGCCAAACCAATACTTTCGGTCAGCTCAACTACCCTTATCCAGACAAACAAGAAGAAGTAACGCTGATTGAAACACTGGAAGCGCTCAATGATTTGGTGCGCTTGGGTAAAGTGCGTTATATCGGTGTCTCCAACGAAACGCCGTGGGGAGTGATGAGCTACCTGCGTCTTGCAGAAAAACATGAACTGCCAAGAATTGTCTCGATCCAGAACCCTTATAATCTGCTCAACCGCAGTTTTGAGGTAGGACTTGCCGAAATAAGTCATCTGGAGGGCGTTAAGCTACTCGCTTACTCGCCACTCGCCTTTGGTGCTTTAAGTGGTAAATATCTCAATGGCGCTCGTCCTGCGGGTGCGCGTTGCACGCTGCATCAACGCTTCTCACGCTACTTTACAGAACAAGGCATCCTTGCAACAGAAGCTTATATCGCATTAGCCCAGCAATTTGGGCTCGATCCTGCGCAAATGGCACTGGCGTTTGTTAATCAGCGCCCATTTGTGGCCTCGAATATTATCGGAGCCACAACGATGGAGCAGTTAAAATCGAATTTGGATAGTTTGGATATTTCATTAAATGCAGAACTTCTGCAAAAAATTCAGGAGATTGGAACTACTTATTCCAATCCCTGTCCTTAGTGATGTGGGGGCTGGTGCACAGACCAGCCCCTTAGCATTACGTCGGTATTCGCGCAGCTAACACTCGGCGAATATGTCTCACACGGCGTTCCGCGACAACAGCATCCGGCAAACTCAAGCCGATTGGACGACCATCCGTTTCCAAGCCAATATCACACAACAAATGCGGATTATTCCAAGGTAGATGATAACTACTTCTGCGCACTTTACGCTTCCACACTCGCTCCTCACGGCGCAACTCAGCACGAACCAGTAACACAGCTAATTGTAAGTAAATAGATTGACGCATGATATTTTCTCCAGTGGTTTTGCTGGGGAAAATGACGATCGAAAGGGAAAAGTCAGAAGACACTCCTACTCAGCTGCCATTTTCCGCAGCCTAATAAGAGGTTACGGATTAATTCAGTGATCTTTGCTCAAATCATTGCCCATTGCGCGCACGGGAAAATCTCGGTGTGCGGTTTGGGTTGAATCAAGATCAGAAGCGCAAAGCAATGATGCAGATACGAAATGTGCCATGATGCGCCTCCAAGCAAAGTCAATTAATCCAAAAGAAAGGTGATATGAGTAAGTGAAACTTACGGTTAAATTCTAAACAACTCAGGTAACAATATTCAACATTTTATTACACATGCTCGAAAAAACAGCGTTTTTCGCTAAGTCAGAGTTTTTATCGCGTTTATGAATAACATATTCAGCCAAGGAATAAACACAAGGCGCTATATGCATCCAAACATTGATCCTCGAAATAAGCCATAGTACTGAAATCAGCCGCAGAAAGACGATCAAAAATCAGTCTTTACTACAAAAAATTCAGCCACTTAACCAAGTGGCTGAACATGAGTACAAGGTAAATCAGCAAAACTTAGAAGTTTTCATCGGTGATCAAGTTGTGTTTATTCAGTAAGCGATACATGGTTGCACGCGATACTCCCAGCTCTTTGGCTGCCGTTGAAACTTGCCCAGAGTGCGACTCCAACACCAGCAGCAGTGCATCACGCTCGGAGCGTTCCCGAATGCTTTTCAGGCTGCGGCGGCCATCGCTGCGCTTGGGAAGATCGAGCTGAGATTCATCCAGCACCACAGTATCTGACATTAATACCACACGCTTGATCTGGTTCATCAGCTCACGCACATTACCCGGCCAATGGTAGCGAGTTAACCCACGTACGGCATCTTCGGAGAAGCTGCGCGCCTGGGCGTTGTACTCTTTGGAGTATTCTTGCAGAAAGTGTTTAGCCAGTAGCACGATATCCGATGCGCGCTCTTTCAGGCTAGGTACATTAATCCGCAATACGTTGATGTAGTGGTACAACTCTTCGTTAAAATCACCATCGATCAGTGCTTTTTCTATGTCTGACGAGTTGGCGGCCAAAATACGCACATCCACCGTACGAACCCCTTGGCGTGTCTCAACAGTCCCTTCTTGTAAGAAACGCAGTAGGTTCAGTTGTTGGCTTTTGGGCAAGGTCAAAATATCGTTTAGCAGTAGTGTGCCGCCATCCGCTTGCAGCAAAAAGGGTTGTTGGTCTTCCTCGGTTTCACCAAGGCCAAACAGTTCGCTTTCAAGGCGTTTTTCTGACATAGCCCGACAATTGACCGAGATGAACGGCTTTTGCGCGCGCGATGATGTTTTGTGAATCGCCTTCGCTACCGTTTCTTTCCCGGTTCCGCTTTCGCCATAGATCAAAATACTGACATCGGTAGGACCAATGCGTTTGATCTGGTCGCGCAAGCGCTTCATAGGCATGGATTCCCCTATCAAGCCCATGTTGCCGGCCGAACCAAAATGTGGCCAAACTTTCTTTTCCAACTTCAGCATACCAAGTTGGTGACCAATGGTGCTCAACAACTGAGCATCAGGGATCGGCGCGGTAAAAAAATCGATACAGAAGTTTACGATAAATTGGCAAATGGTATCTGAACTGAGCTGCGCTTCGCGAATGAATGCCAGCCAACGGACTTGCTTATGGCTACTCACCAAATTCGCAATCCCGTTAAGGCTAAATTCATCATGGCTTAAATCCACAATACCAATACATGGCCCAGTCTCGACAAATAACGCGTCCGCTTTGCGCAAATCTGCTACTTGAGTACAGCGCCAACCCACTTTTTCCAACACAGCCAGCCAGGGTTCATAGGTACCTCCCACCACAACAAGAGAGCCAGGTACTGAATCCATACGGAATTGAGTGCTCATGAACCTATATTCCTTATTTTTATTGTTACGATGCGGATTATTCTATTCGCACCTACTACATGGTTACGGACGTTACATTAGCGAGACTTTGCACGAGAATCTGTCTCATAGATAAGACTAGACAACAAATGCCAAATTTTCTAATCAACTTATGGGAGAAGGTCATAATTCAGAAAAAATAATGGCTTACATTCCGCTGGTTTGGCATATTTATTTCTTGATGAAATAAAAAAGCCGCTCTATTGAGCGGCTTTTTTATCAATCTACAGTGATTATTGCTGAGGGCGCATCGCTGGGAACAAAATCACATCACGGATAGTGTGTGTATTGGTCAGGAGCATAACCAGACGATCAATACCAATACCTTGACCCGCTGTTGGCGGTAAGCCGTGCTCTAAAGCGGTAATGTAGTCGGCATCATAGAACATGGCTTCATCATCACCAGACTCTTTCGCTTCCACTTGGGCTTTGAAACGCGCATCTTGGTCTTCAGCATCGTTCAGCTCTGAGAAGCCGTTTGCCACTTCACGGCCACCGATGAAGAACTCAAAGCGGTCAGTGAAGAACGGGTTGTCATCGCTACGACGTGCCAGTGGAGAGATATCTGCTGGGTATCCCGTGATGAAAGTTGGCTGCATCAGTTTCGGCTCAGCCGTTTCACCAAAGATCTCTTCGAGAAGCTGACCACAGGTCCAGAAAGGCTCCACATCAACGTGAACGGATTTCGCGATAGAAACCATGAGGTCACGGTTTTGAATGTCTTCTTCGGTCAGAGCTTGGATCTGCGCGTGATTTGGGTTGTAGTGCTTGATCGCATCAAACATGCTCATACGCGCGTATTTACCACCAAATTCAACGGTATGCTCACCGTAAGGCATGGAGGTTGAACCGAGAACTTCTAACGCCACAGAGCTGAGCAGCTCTTCCGTCAGATCCATCAGATCTTTGTAGTCCGCGTACGCCATATAGAATTCCATCATGGTGAATTCTGGGTTGTGACGTGGAGAAAGACCTTCGTTACGGAAGTTACGGTTGATTTCGAATACACGATCAAAACCACCGACAACCAGACGCTTCAGGTACAGCTCAGGCGCGATACGCAGGTACATCGGCATGTCGAGCGCGTTGTGGTGCGTGATGAATGGGCGCGCACTCGCACCACCAGGGATCACGTGCATCATCGGCGTTTCAACTTCCATGAACTTTTTTGAGATCATGAAGTTACGAATTGCTGACATCACTTTAGAACGTACAATGAAAGCATTGCGAGAATTTTCGTTGACGATCAGGTCAACGTAACGCTGGCGGTAACGCATTTCTTGGTCAGTCAGACCGTGGAATTTCTCTGGCAGCGGGCGCAGTGCCTTGGTCAGCAGTTGGAATTGATCCATGTTGACGTACAAATCGCCTTTACCGGATTTATGCAGGGCACCTTGTACACCGATGATGTCACCGATATCCAAACCTTGGTATTTGTCTTTCAGCTCTTGTTGTACTTCTTTCGATGCATAAGCCTGAATGCGGCCAGAGGTTTCTTGAATCACCAAGAATGGACCACGTTTTGCCATCACACGACCAGCGATAGACACCACATGATTGAGCGCTTCCAGTTCTTCCTTACTCTTTTCACCGAACTTCTTCTGCAGATCACCCGCTAGGCTATCGCGACGGAACGAGTTTGGGTGTCCGTTTGCTTTACAGTTCTTGCGGATGTGATCCAACTTGCTGCGACGCTCTGCAATCAGTTTGTTTTCTTCTTGCGCGATTTGCTCTTGATTAATCTCGTTTTGAACAGCATCAGTCATTTGCATGTACCTTGTTTGTCGGTAAAAAGCTTACAGGCCTGATTTCAGGCTAGCTTCGATAAATTTGTCTAAGTCACCATCGAGTACCGCTTGCGTGTTGCGGTTTTCAATACCTGTACGTAAATCCTTGATTCGTGAGTCATCCAACACGTAAGAACGAATTTGGCTACCCCAACCAATGTCGGATTTAGCATCTTCGTTAGCCTGTTTCTCGGCGTTCTGCTTTTGCAGTTCCAATTCAAACAGTTTGGCGCGAAGTTGCTTCATCGCTTGATCTTTGTTTTTGTGCTGTGAGCGATCGTTTTGACACTGCACGACCGTATTGGTCGGTACGTGGGTGATACGCACCGCCGATTCGGTGGTGTTAACGTGCTGACCACCGGCACCAGAAGCACGATACACGTCTATACGCAGATCGGCAGGGTTAATTTCGACATCTATGTTTTCATCTACTTCAGGGTAGATGAATGCCGAAGCAAACGATGTATGACGGCGGCCGCCTGAATCGAATGGTGATTTACGCACTAAACGGTGTACACCGGTTTCGGTACGTAGCCAACCATAAGCGTAATCACCAATGATGCGCACCGTCGCAGATTTCAATCCTGCTACGTCGCCTTCAGACACTTCAATCACTTCGGTTTTAAAGCCTTTGGCGTCTGCCCAGCGCAAGTACATGCGCAACAGCATCGAAGTCCAATCTTGCGCTTCTGTACCGCCAGAACCAGCTTGTAGGTCTAGGTAGCAATCGGAAGAATCGTGATCACCAGAGAACATGCGGCGGAATTCGAGCTGTTCAAGTTTAACTTCTAATTCATCCAATTCAGGACCAATTTCATCAAACGTTTCTTGATCTTCCGCTTCGATGGCCAGTTCAAGCAAACCTTCGACATCGTCGACACCACGATCCAGTTGATCGATAGTATTCACAACCGCTTCTAATGCAGAACGCTCTTTACCCAGGGCTTGAGCACGCTCAGGCTGAGTCCAGACATCAGGTTGCTCTAATTCAGCATTGACTTCTTCAAGACGCTCTTTCTTGGCGTCATAGTCAAAGATACCCCCTCAGGATATTTGTGCGTTCAGACACATCCTGCAGGCGGTTTTTAATAGGATTGATTTCAAACATGTTGGCTTACGGGTTATGAATAGAAATTAACCGCGGAATTCTACTTAAAAATGTGATGAAGATACAGGAAAAAATACTTTATCCGCAGCTGGGAGCGGAATAAATTGTAAAAGATCCGTATAAAAAAGCGGAAGCCAAGGCTCCCGCTTAATCCGATATAGAAGAGGCTTATGCTAACTCTTCTCCTAGAACTTGTGATGATGCTGAAGAGATGAAGAACATGCAGATCAGCGTAGCAAAGGTTGGCAATAACCAGCCCATGCCGTATTCAAAGAAGGGCAGGAAATCGAATGCAGAGACATCAAAGCCCGCTACTTTCGCAGCATCCAGTAAAGCCACCAGCAGTGAAACAGACAGTACTACACGGTATGCAACACGTGGGTTTGGAAGCTTGTGGCGCACGAAAGTCAATGCTACCAGTGCAATTGCCACTGGGTAGAGAGCAAACAATACTGGAATAGAAAGTGTGATGAGCTGCGCCAAACCAACGTTCGCCACAACGCCACAAGCCACACCATTAACCACTACCCACTGTTTGTAAGATAGAGAGGTGTGCTTGCTGAAGAAATCAGAACACGCTGAAATCAAGCCAACCGCAGTGGTCAAACAAGCCAACATAACGATAACTGAAAGAACCAACTGACCATAGCTACCAAAAAGAGCTTGTACGTACTGGCTTAAAATCGCGCCACCATTGTTAGCACCGGCCGCCACACTTGAACTGGTTGCACCAAGATAGAATAGCGAGCCGTAAACCAGCGCCAAACCAACTGCCGCAATCACAGCAGAAGTGATCAGATAACGGGTAGTCGCCGCACGATCGGTAATCCCTTTGCTACGCAGTGCATCCACAATCAAGATACCAAACATCAGTGACGCAAAAGTATCCATAGTGTTATAGCCTTCCAAGAAACCTTTAGTCAGAGGTTGGCTTAGGTATTCACCTTGCGCAGCAATCATCTCACCTTGTGGGTTCATAAATACGCCCAGCGCAAGGATAATCAGACCAATAAAGAGCGCTGGTGTCAGCAACTTACCAATCAAATCAACCAGTTTGCCTTGCGACCATGAGAAGAACATCGCAACAGCAAAAAACAGAACAGAGAAAAGCGTGAGATAAGATTGAGCACTCTCTACAAAAAATGGTTTTACTGCCATTTCGTAAGCCACCAGACCGGTACGAGGAGCCGCAAACGCAGGACCAATGACGATCAGGATCAGTGCAGCCATCAGCACAGAAGCTTTTACAGGCAGATCTTTGGTGAGGTGTTCCCAACTACCACCAGCAACAGCAATCGCGATGATAGTGATAAGAGGTAGACCCACAGCGGTCAGCAAAAAGCCGAACATGGCAGGAGTAATGTTCTCACCCGCCAATTGGCCAGCGAGAGGTGGAAAAATGATATTGCCTGCGCCTAAAAAGAAGGCGAACAGCATAAAGCCCAAAGCTAAAATATCTGCTAGTTTTAACGTCTGCTTCACAGATAACCCTTATTTATAAATGTAATGAATGTTGTGTATGCATCTCACTGCTTAAATCGATATCAAGCTAAGCGGTGGAAGCCGAATAATGACGAATACGCTTGTATTTCGCAACTGCAAAGCAAAAAACGCCACAATAATTTATATTAACAACAATAACGCAGTGTCATATGCTAGATGAATGTAAAAAACTAGAATTACAGACTGCATAAGCAGCACATTTTTTCACCAATCAACAGAATAAAATATTAGCAATCATCTGCAGGCTAGAGCTTTTCGCTTAACTCTCATTTGGCACAGAATTACGATGAAAACCAATAAATTAATCAATAAAAGCTTTCACTTTAAACAATTCTCTATAGAAGAAGGCACATGCGGCATGCCAATCAGTACCGATGGTGTTTTACTCGGTAGCTGGGCATTTACCCTCTCTCCAACGACGATTTTAGATATTGGCTGTGGCACAGGGCTTTTGAGTTTAATGTGCGCGCAGCGCTTCCCTCATGCCCACATCACCGCTTTGGATATTGAGCAAAGTGCGTATCAAGCGGCAGAGCATAATCGGCAGCAGAGCCCTTGGGCTGAACGCATCGAATGCCAACATTCCGATATTCTGCACTGGCAGCCCTGCAGACGCTTTGCCGCGATCATTTGTAATCCACCTTATTTCAATAGCGGAGAAACCGCTCAACACCAAGTCAGAGCGACGGCACGCCACACCATCAGCTTGCAGCACCAAGCCTTGATTGAGCGCTTACCTAAGCTCCTTGAACCCGATGGCGTAGCGAGTTTTATTCTGCCTAAAGCGGAAGGTGAAGATTTCATCGCCCTAGCCAAACAAGCTGGGCTCTTTGTGGGGCGCTATTGTCAGGTTCAACCAACCACGGACAAACCTGTGCATCGTCTATTATTTGAGCTGCACCTATCCCCTTGTTTACCAGTAGAGACAAGACTGGTGATCCGTGAGCAGCAGGGTTACAGTGAGGCGTTTTGTCAGTTAACTCGCGATTTTTATCTGAAGATGTCGTAATTAAAGATGTGATCTAAAGCGTGATCCATCTATAATGTGCGCCCTGTTTTAAGACAGAGCCTTTCAACGCTTGTGGAGTAATTATTTGTGATTAAAACCTTTGCCGACCTCGAACTCGATCCAATTTTGCTTGAAGCGATCGAAGAAATGGGCTTTAGCCGCCCAACCCAAGTTCAGGCTGAAGCAATCCCGCAAGCACTGGATGGTCGCGATGTCTTAGCCTCAGCCCCAACAGGCACGGGTAAAACGGCAGCTTTCGTGATCCCAGCGCTGCAATATTTGCTCGATTTCCCACGCCGTAAAGCGGGGCCTGCGCGGATTTTGATCCTCACTCCGACTCGTGAACTGGCGATGCAAGTGGCTGAACAAGCACAGGCACTGGCCAAAAATACTCGTCTGAACATTTTTACCATTACTGGTGGTGTTCAGTACCAAGAGCACGCCGATATTCTGGCCACCACCCAAGATATCGTGGTCGCCACACCAGGACGTCTGCTGGAATACATTGACGCCGAGCGCTTTGATTGTCGTGCGATTGAGTGGCTGATCCTCGATGAAGCGGACCGCATGTTGGACATGGGTTTTGGCCCAACCGTTGACCGCCTTTCGACCGAGTGTCGTTGGCGTAAACAGACACTGCTCTTCTCTGCGACTTTAGAAGGCCGCGGTGTGGAAGGCTTTACTGCCGATCTGTTAAAAGATCCCGCCCATGTTGATGCCGAGCCCCCCCGTCGTGAACGTAAGAAAATTTCGCAGTGGTACCACCGCGCTGATGACATGCCGCATAAAGTGGAGCTGCTGAAAAAGATCCTGACCGAGCAAGCCGAACGTTCAATCGTGTTCTTAAAAACTCGTGAGCGTCTCGCAGACCTGCGTGCTGAACTGGAAAAAGCCCAGATCCCGTGTGCTTGGATTCAAGGTGAAATGCCGCAAGATCGCCGTAACAATGCGATCACCCGTTTTCGTGAAGGTGATGTGAATATCCTGCTCGCCACCGACGTGGCTGCACGAGGTATCGATGTGCCAGACATCAGCCATGTGATCAACTTTGACTTGCCACGCAGTGCTGACGTTTACCTACACCGTATCGGCCGTACTGGACGAGCAGGAAAAAAAGGCATCGCCATTTCACTGGTTGAAGCGCACGACCAACCGATGATGGCGCGTGTTGAGCGTTACATCAAAGAAGAAGTCAAAGAGCGTTTTATTGATGGCCTACGCCCTAAACACAAAAAGCCTGTGTTTAAGAAAAAGAAAAAAGACAGCAAGAAAACGACAGAGAAAGGCGCGGTGAAAAAGAAAGCCACCAACAAGCCAAAAGCGACTAAGAAGAAAGCTGCAACCAAAGCCTAAAATAGGCAATCCTGTTACGAAAAAGCCGATGATTGCTCATCGGCTTTTTTATAGGTCTCGATAAAGCGCGCGCCAAATCGAGCGCGCGTTGATCTTAATCCTTAGTGCTCACGAGTCGCGCGGAATATCACCTCAGGTGAACGCTCCTGCGCCAAGTTCAAATTCACCATGGTGGGTGCGATATACGCAAGATTATCGCCCCCGTCCAGCGCAAGATTACTCTGGTTTTTGCGCTTAAACTCTTCAAACTTCTTCACATCGTCACACTCAACCCAACGCGCAGTCGCAACGTTAACGCCTTCATAGATGGCTTCAACGTTGTATTCAGATTTCAGACGCGATACCACCACATCAAACTGCAGTACCCCCACCGCACCAACGATGAGGTCGTTGTTTTGGAGTGGACGGAAAACCTGTACTGCACCCTCTTCCGAAAGCTGCACTAAGCCTTTTAGCAGTTGCTTTTGCTTGAGTGGGTCACGCAGACGAATACGGCGGAACAGTTCAGGTGCGAAGTTCGGAATACCGGTAAATTTCAGCGTTTCGCCTTGGGTAAAGGTATCGCCAATCTGGATCGTGCCATGGTTATGTAGGCCGATAATATCACCCGCAAAGGCTTCTTCTGCACGCGCACGGTCGCCCGCCATGAAGGTTACCGCATCCGAAATGTTGATTTGCTTACCAAGACGCACGTGATTCATCTTCATGCCTTGCTTGTAAGTACCAGAAACAATACGTACGAAAGCAATCCGGTCACGGTGCTTTGGATCCATGTTGGCTTGAATTTTAAACACGAAGCCAGTGAACTTCTCTTCGCTCGCGTCCACTACCCGCTCTGCCGCTTGGCGAGGCATAGGTGATGGAGCCCATTGGGTCAGGCCATCAAGCATATGGTCAACCCCAAAGTTACCCAGTGCCGTACCAAAGAAAACCGGTGTCAGTTCGCCTTGCAGGAAGAGTTCACGATCAAATTCATGTGACGCGCCGAGTACCAATTCTAACTCTTCACGCAGCTGCGCCGCTAAATCAGCACCGACCGCTTGATCCAGTTCAGGGTTATCCAAGCCTTTGATAATGCGCTCGTCTTGAATAGTGTGGCCTTGACCCGTTGAGTACAGAATCGTTTCATCACGATGGATGTGGTACACGCCTTTAAACTCTTTACCACAACCGATAGGCCATGTGATCGGCGAACAAGCAATTTTCAGCTCATTCTCCACTTCATCCAGCAATTCCATAGGATCACGGATTTCGCGATCCAGCTTGTTCATGAAGGTAACGATCGGCGTATCACGCAGACGGGTGACTTCCATCAATTTACGGGTACGATCCTCAACCCCTTTCGCGGCATCAATCACCATCAAGCAAGAGTCAACCGCGGTCAGAGTGCGGTAAGTATCTTCCGAGAAATCTTCGTGTCCCGGAGTATCCAAAAGGTTAACCAGACAATCGCCGTACGGGAACTGCATGACAGAGGTGGTCACCGAAATACCACGCTCTTTTTCCATTTCCATCCAGTCGGATTTCGCGTGCTGGTTTGAGCCACGGCCTTTTACCGTACCGGCCACTTGGATCGCACGTCCGAACAGCAGGACTTTTTCAGTAATCGTGGTTTTACCCGCGTCAGGGTGCGAGATGATCGCGAAAGTGCGGCGTTTTGATACTTCGCCGAAATAGGGTGTAGTTGACATCAACAAGTTCTCTTTGTGCTCAATCAGCCCAACATAAGCTAGCGAGCGTTTCGGTTCAAATTTGCGCGGTATTCTCCCCTATCTTGGCGCAGGGAGCAACTTCACTGTCTTTAATGATGGCATTCATATTTTCTTGTGGCAGTTTTAATTAATTTATCAATAGAATTGAACTATAACTGTAGAGAGTAGAAAAAATGAAGTCGGGCCTATGACCAAATTTCGCAAGATTCATTCTTTGGCCTTTAAGCAAGCCAAAAGCGTGTTTTTAGTCTCTGTACTGTTGGGGCTCTGTTTTAGTTTTTACCACACCTTGTCCGATCTGCACCAAGAGCAGAGCAAGGTGCAGGAGCACTATAATTTTAAATTGGTGCAGAGTTATGAAAATGCCAGTCAGGCCGCTTATCATCTCAATAATCTACTCGCTGAGCAGGTCGCCACCACTTTGATGCTCGACCCCGGCATCTTCAAAGTAGAGATTGTAGATGACTTTGGCGATGTGATGACCCGTAAAGAAAAAGCGGTCAGTGAGCAGAGTCAGTTAGTAAGTGCATTGGCGAGTTACTTGACCCCAGAGGTTTCCGTTTTTAATGCCGAACTGCATCAGCCTAACTCTAATGTGGTGGTCGGCAAACTGAGTTTTTATATCGACGGCTCATCGATAGCCAAAGTATTTATTGCCAAAACCACTCGCATTCTGCTCTTCGACCTATTGCGTAATACGCTATTGACCACGATTTTACTGCTGTTTTTCTACCAGAAACTCTCTCGCCCGATCACTATGTTGATTGCGTGGGTCAATTCACTCAATGATACAAAGCGCTCGCCGCTGCCTCTTCGCCTTACTCAAGATGACGAGCTCAGCGAACTCGCGTCGACGTTTCAATCTATGTGGAAAGGCAAAGAGTTGGCGGAATCCAAACTCAATCAATTGGCTTATTACGACAGCCTAACTGGGCTCGCCAATCGCAGCCTGTTGCTGCAAAAATTGAGTGATGCGATTGCAACTGCGCAAAACTCGCATAGCACAGGCGTGTTGTTCTATCTCGACTTGGATCGCTTTAAAACCATTAATGACTCACTCGGCCATACCATCGGTGACCAGTTGATCAAAGCCGTGGCGCTGCGCATGGAGGCATGGACTAAAAACGACTACCTTTCAGCACGCGTAGGGGGCGACGAATTCGCAGTGCTGATCCCTTATCTCTCGCCCGCAAGAGCCGAGGAGGTCGCCAAACAATTACTCACACTGATTTCCAATCCTTATACCGTAGATGATCACCAGTTTTACTGCACCGTGAGTATTGGGATTTCGGTTTTCCCTTCGGTGGGGAGCAGCAATATCGATGTGTTACGCCAAGCGGATACCGCACTGTATCGAGCCAAAGCCAGTGGGCGTAACAAGTTCATGTTCTATGAGCCGGAAATGCAGGCTCAAGTGGAATCTTTCCTTGAAATCGAGAAAGGCTTGCATGAAGCGCTCAACCAACACCAACTTGAGCTTTACTACCAACCTCAAGTCGACGAGCAGCACAACATTATTGGTGTCGAAGCGCTGATCCGCTGGAACCATCCGAAACGCGGGCTGCTGCCTCCTGGTGTTTTCATGCCGATAGCAGAAGAGACTGGGCAGATTCTACCGATCGGTAATTGGATCATTGAGCAAGCTTGTTATCAGTATGCCCAATGGAAGAAACAAGGCATTTTACCGCCCCATTTTCGCCGTTTGGCGATCAATATCAGCCCATTACAGTTTGCTCAAGAATCCTTTATTGAGCAGGTGAACCACGCTTTACGCCAAGCAGGGATCACTGGTGAACCGATAGAATTAGAGATAACCGAGAGCTTATTGCTGGAAAACGTTGAGAGCGCCATAGAAAAAATGGCCAAGCTGAAGGAGAGCCAAATTAGTATTTCGATTGATGATTTTGGAACCGGCTACTCTTCGCTGCGTTACCTCAAGCATCTCGCGGTCGATGTGCTGAAAATTGACCGCTCTTTTGTCAATCAACTGCACCTAGATGATAACGATCAAGCGATCGTCGACACCATCTTGGCGATTGCCAGAAAACTGAACTTAGAAGTGATTGCCGAAGGAGTGGAAGACACCTCAGAGCTGGCCGCACTCAAAAAACTGGGGTGTAACCAATTCCAAGGCTACCTGTTTGATAAACCGCTGCGAGCTGAAGAGATTGCGCAGCGCTTTGTCAGCAGCAGTTATCGCAAAGTTCAAACCTTACCCGTTGCAACAAACAGTTTACAAAAATAGGTAGCTCATGATGATCGCATCTTCACTCTTACCCTTTGCGGCAGGGTAATAGTTGATACGGCGATCGATTTCATTAAAGCCCGCTTGCTGATACAGATGAAAAGCTCGCTGATTACTTTCACGCACTTCTAGCCATGCGCTTTCTGCTTTTTGCTGTTCACACTGCGAAATAAAGTGCTGTAAAAGCTGCTTGCCATAGCCTTTGCCTTGCTGCGCCGGATCAATCGCAATATTCAATAAGGTCACTTCGCCAACAATATTCTGGGCATAGAAATACCCCACAACCTGTTGATCCACCAACATGACTTGATGACATGCTCCACGGCTATTTAAATCACGCACTAAGGACTCCGCCCAAGGATGGGAATGCGCCGCACATTCAATGCGCCAGACAGCATCCAGATGGGTCGGTTGCATTGCAGTAAAAACAGTCGTCATGATGCGGTTCCTTGATGAGCGCAAATTTGCTGCCACAACGCGCGGCGGTATTGAGTATTGCCATCAATGTCACTCAACCGCGGCGAATGCAGCTGTTTTTGAGCCTGATGAGATAAAGGATCGCAGCCCGCAAACCAGATCCACTCGAGCCCGGTATAGGCAAGTTGACTGAGCTGAATGGGTGCGATGTAGCGAACCATCGACAGTTCAAGCTTAAAGCTTTTGAGAATTCTCTCCAGCAACAGGATTTCCGCGCCTTGTGGCGGTTGATTGACCACCAACAAGAGTCGGCAATCGTGATCCAGCGTTTGTGTGCGCGGCTGAAATCCGACCAAACGCTCTGGATGGATCAATTCCCATTGTTGAATGTCCATCGCGGACAAATAGTGTGAAGAAGAAAGCATGGTGTTACTCGCAGCCTATCTGAGCGGCAATGCTAACAAACAGGTGATTGACGACTCAAGGGCTAGAGAGAAAAAGGAGCAGAAAGGCTCCTTTTCATCATGAGCAGGATTTATAAAGCCGCAAACTCAGGGCTGTACTCAATCAGTCCGCGCCGACCATCTAACTCTCGCTCCCACATTGCCACAACTTGAAATGCTCCCTGCGGAACATCCCAAGCACAACGCAGCGAATAACGCGCGGCATCTTCAAAACCAAAGCGTGAGTAGTAAGCCGGATCGCCAAGCACCACACAAGCGGGATAGCCAAGCTCCCCAAGCGAGCTTAACCCTTCTTTGACTAACTCTGCACCAATACCTCGGCGGCGGTATTCTTCTTTTACTGCGAGTGGTGCAAGGCCTTGCCAGTTGAGATCCTCGCCTTCTAACGTGACAGGACTGAACATCACATGCCCAATAATCTCACCTTCATCATCACAAGCCACCAGTGACAAAGTGCGCTGCCCATTTTCGCGCAACGCCATCACTAAATCCGCCTCAGCCTCAGTAGCAAAGACGTTTTTCAACAGTTGATCGACCACCAAAATATCAGCAGGCGCTTCAGTTCGAATAAGCATTAATAACCTCGTGGGATGAATTCGGTGTTTGCATCCCTTTATGCACAAAATCGGCCAGTTGGTGAAGTAAAATCTGTAATGCTTTCGGCAATTGTTGTAGATCCACGCTATCCATCAGGTTTTTCACCTCCAAACCGAGTTCGGTATCCCCTTCAATGGAGAGTCGACGCTGGAAGAACAGTGTATCAGGATCTTCTTTACGTCCGGCAATTAAGACCAAATCATTCAGATTTCCGCTAAAGCTGACATCTTCGCCGACGGGTTTATCTGCAACGACTAATTTGTCGTTTTGGTAACTGATAAACCAGCGCAATTCCATATCTTTTACTTCGACTTTCAGCCATTTATCTTCGAGGAATTCAAAGTCCCCGTCCTGTAAGGCTTCGCGGAATACTAAACCCATTGCATCAAGCAAGGCTTTTTTTTTGAACGTTTTGGGGCAATAAGTGGATTGGAGATCGCAAAATTGAAGCAGCGTTCTGAACCAGTTGAGTGCGAATCTTGTTTAACACGAGCGTTATCCGTTACCTTGTTAGTCAATCTGCGCCCATCATACTGGATGTCAGCACCTGGATTCCTGTTATGTATCAAAAAATAACTTCAGGCCAAGATCCTTTTCTACTGTGGAAATCACAGTTATAGTTAATCATGTTACCGAATTGGTAACGCTATACCCCAACAGCATACGCTGTTAAAGGGGATAATATAAACGTCGTCGCGCACGGACAGTTGGTAGTATTTTAAATGCCTGCTCAAACCTCATCTCAGCTCAAGCATTGGTTTGCAAAAATTACGTCACACAGTCCGTTCTTTTTTGCAATCCTCAATGATCAACACCAATACGTGATGGTCAACGAGCGCTATTGTGATATCGCCGGTCTCTCTAGCGAAGAGATGGTCGGGATGAGCGATAGTCAGGTTCTAGGCGAACATTTTTATCGCCATCTCAAACCGTTTTACGAACGTGCGTTTAACAACGAGCATATTGAGTCCGAGCTGACCCTTAGCGAAATCGACCTCGAAACCAGCTTACACTTTTCTCTCTCCCCCATCATGATTAACGATCGGGTGCAATACCTTGTATTCCACGCGATTGATACCTCAGAAAAGCAGATTTTAGTGCGCTCTCTGGAAGAATCGGAAAGCAAATACGCACTCCTCACGACACTGCTACCTGATGGTTTAATGATGGTAGAAAATGACTGCATTATTTCTGCCAACCCTTCCGCTGCACGTTTACTTGGTTTTGACGACGCACAAAAACTGCTCGGAGAAAACCTCTCCAGACTGTTTATTGATGAAAAAACCAAAACCGTTTTTTCATCACAGTTGGCTTCGCTGCTGACAGAAAAACCCTTGGTTTGCTTGACTGGGCCAAGGTGTGGGTTTGAACGGAAAATCCAGCTACACGCAGGTTGCACCTCTTTACTCGGTAATCAGTCGCAGTTGATCTTATTGCAAGATGCCGATGAAGCGCCAAAACAGTTCTCTGCGACCACTCAAGCCGATGCGCATATCGATAACCTCACTGGGCTGTATAACCGACACGGGTTTACCAAGCGCTTAGAGCAGTGCATCCAAAATGAGACGCCTTTGGTTATGCTCTATCTGGACATTGATAACTTCAAAAACATCAATGACTCTCTCGGCCATCACATCGGTGACAAAGTGATTAAAGAGGTGGCTGCGCGTTTAAAACGCTTACTGCCACAGCAAGCCGTACTTGGCCATTTGGGCGGTGATGAGTTTGGTTTGATCTTGCCGGAACCAGAACACAACCGCTCTGCAGAAATGTTGGCAGATCGCATTATCTCTTTGATTAATCAACCTTTTGACCTGCACCATTTCAGTAAGCGTTTAGCTTGTTCGATTGGCAGCGTGCGTTATCCCGGAGACGGCAATGATGCTCGCGTATTGCTGCAAAATGCCGATACCGCGATGTATGAGGCTAAAGAGCGCGGCCGTAATCGCCTGATCAAATTCAATGATCAGATGAACAAAGAAGCGCGGATGCGCCTTTGGTTGGAAATTGAACTGCAAAAAGCGCTACAACAAAACGGTCTAGAAGTGTGGTACCAACCGAAAGTCAATGCGCGTGATTTTAGCATCAATGGCGCAGAAGCCTTGGTACGCTGGAAACATCCCGTTGAAGGCTATATCAGCCCAGGTGCTTTCATTCCCGTTGCGGAAAAAGCTGGCTTAATCGAACATTTGGGTCGCGTGGTTATGCGTGAAGTCTTCGCGACCGTCAAACGCTGGAAGCTGCAAGGCATTTTGCCCGGGCGTGTGGCGATCAACATCTCCCCCGAGCAGTTTGGTAATCCTCAACTGATTGATTATTTAGAAAAACTACTGCGAACAACTGGGCTAGATCCCAACAACATCACATTTGAACTGACCGAAAGTGCGGTGATGAGCGATAGTGAACATACCCAGCAAATGCTCAATGCCATCAAAAAACTCGGCTTCACCTTGTCGATTGATGACTTCGGTACAGGTTACTCGTCGCTGGCTTACTTAGCTCGCTTCCCGATCGATGAGCTCAAAATCGACCGCGCGTTTATCAGTAATATCGACACTCTACCCAAACAGCTCACGGTGATTGAAAACATCATTAATCTGGGGCGCTCACTGAACCTGACCGTGGTTGCAGAAGGGGTAGAAACTCAGCAACAAGCCACTTTACTCTCCAACCTAAATTGCCACTCCATCCAAGGCTTCCATTTTTATCGCCCACAACCTAAGCACGAAGTGGAAGAGTTGTTTGCGCAAAATCGCCGCCATCGCAAATCCCTCTAAGGGGTTAATTTAACTCTGATTGGTGGAAACCTGCCTTACATCAAATCGGGGAGACTCAATCCTTCCTAAAATGCGTTCACTATTCCCTGAATTCAGAGCCTTACGCTATGGAACTTCTCTGTCCGGCCGGAAATTTGCCGGCCCTGAAAACAGCGATTGATTGTGGTGCCGATGCGGTTTATATCGGTTTCAAAGATGATACCAACGCTCGCCACTTTGCCGGCCTTAATTTTAGCGGCAAAAAGCTCGAAAAAGCGGTGGATTACGTACACGACCACCATAAAAAAATTCATATTGCACTCAATACCTTCGCCCACCCTAATGGCTTCGAGCGCTGGACTAATGCGGTAGATCAAGCGGCCGATCTCGGGGTTGATGCCTTGATTATTGCCGATATTGCCGTGCTGGAGTATGCAGCGCGTCATTATCCACACATTGAATTGCATTTGTCGGTACAAGCCTCTGCGACTAACGTGAAAGCCGTTGAATTTTATCATCAGAACTTCAACATCAAACGTGTCGTTCTGCCGCGCGTGCTTTCCATTCATCAGGTGAAGCAGCTTTCGCGTAATATTCCACAAGGTGTCGAGCTGGAAGTGTTCGCCTTTGGCAGCTTATGCATCATGTCGGAAGGCCGCTGTTATCTCTCCTCTTACATGACGGGTGAGTCGCCTAATACGGTTGGAGCTTGCTCTCCCGCTAAATATGTACGCTGGCAAGAGACAGAATCAGGGCTTGAATCTCGCTTGAACGAAATTTTGATTGATAAGTATGCGGCGGGGGAAAATGCAGGTTATCCAACCCTGTGTAAAGGGCGCTTCATCACGGATATTGAAGGTGAACGAAAGTGCTATCACGCCCTTGAAGAGCCAACCAGTTTAAATACCTTGTCACTGCTGCCAGAGCTGTTTGCCGCCAATGTGGCTTCGGTAAAAATTGAGGGGCGTCAACGAAGCCCTGCGTATGTCGAACAAGTCACCTGCACTTGGCGTGCCGCGATTGATCGCTACTTAGCCAATCCTGCGCAATACCATGTCGAACCCAAATGGAATGCGGCACTGGCCAATGTCTCAGAAGGTACCCAAACCACACTCGGTGCCTATCACCGTCAATGGCAATAAGGGCAACGATCATGAAATATGCTTTAGGTCCACTACTCTATTTCTGGCCAAAACAGGACGTTGAAAGTTTCTATACTCAAGCCGCCGCCAGCATGGCGGATGTGATTTATCTTGGTGAAACTGTCTGCTCGAAGCGCCGTGAAATGAAACCACAACACTGGTTTGAGATTGCCAAATCCCTCTCAGCTGCTGGCAAACAAGTGGTGCTTTCCACCATGGCACTGCTTGAAGCGCCAAGTGAAATCAATGTAATGAAGAAGTACATCGATAACGGTGACTTCGCGATTGAAGCCAATGATGTTTCCGCTATTCAGATGGCGCACGAAAAAGGCCTTCCTTTTATCGTCGGGCCGGCCGTCAATACCTATAACGCACACACTCTCAAGCTGTTTTTAAAACAAGGCATGATCCGTTGGTGTATGCCAGTTGAGCTCTCACGAGACTGGCTAATCAACACCTTGCAACAGTGTGATGAGCTCAATATTCGCGGACAATTTGAAGTAGAAGTGTTTAGCCACGGCTATTTACCACTGGCTTATTCGGCGCGCTGCTTTACCGCTCGCGCCGAAAACCGCGCTAAAGACGAATGTGAGACCTGCTGTATTCGCTACCCGACGGGCATTCAAGTCGCGAGCCAAGAGGGGCAATCGGTATTTAACCTCAATGGTATTCAAACCCAATCGGGCTACTGCTACAACTTGGTCAATGATTTACCGAGTATGGCCGGATTGGTCGATGTGGTGCGTTTAAGCCCACTCGGCGTTGAGACGTTCCAACATCTTGAGCAATTCAAAGCCAATGAACAAGGGCTGAAGCCGCAGCCGATTACCAGCCATCAGTGCAACGGTTACTGGCATCAATTAGCCGGTTTGGCCGTTAAAAATAGCTAAGGTTTACCAAAGGGTTGCTCATCGGCAACCCTTTTTATTTGCCTTTTCCTTTGCCTTTTCATGCATAGGAAACTTGGGTAGGTTTCCCCATTTTGTTCACATCGCGCCAGAGCATAATGCCGACCACTGTACTCAGCACAATATTGGAGATGGGTAAAGCGATCCATACCCCTGTCAGCCCAAAAAACTGCGGCAAAATAAACAGGAAGGGCAACATGATCGACATATTCCCCACGGTAATAAACATGGCTTTGCCACCGCGATTTGTGGATTGGTAATACGCCGCGCTCACCACTAAGAAACCATCAAGATACATCGCAAACAGATGCAGCTTAATGCCCATTTGCGCTCCGGCGATCAATTCGCTGTCGCTGGAGTTAAATATCGCAATCGCCTGCTCAGGGAAGAGGTTGAGCACCAGTACAAACGCCATCCCTCCCAGTACGGCAATCCCCATCGCCAAGCGCAATAACTTACGGATGTGATCGTAATTACGCGCCCCAAAATGGTAGCTGGCCAGCGGCTGCATACCATTCGCAATACCTTCAACAGTCAGGTAGTAGATCGTCACTATGTAACCCATCACCGCATAAGCGCCGACCATGACGGCATTGCCGTACTCGATCATCAAGGTGTTGTGCAGCGCAACCATGGTGGAACCGTAGGCATACATAAAAAAGCTTGAGACGCCAATCGCGAAGATCTTGGGTAACGAGTGCCACTCCAACCTTAAGCAACGACGGGTTAAACGCATATTGGCTCGGGCAGAAAAGAAATACGCCAAGCCTAATAACATGACCACCACCTGCGCAAGAGTGGTGGCGATCGCCGCACCGGTAAGCTCCCATTGCAGCCAAGCGATAAAAAGGTAATCAAGTGCGATATTGGCCAGTGCACCAATCACCATTAATAATGTAGCCAAATTGGGGCTGTGATCGTTACGTAGCAAAAACGGCATCGCAATCGAGCCTAAGGTGAACAAACAGCCAACCAGTAACACTTGCAAATACTGGAGGCCTAATTCAAACACCCTTCCTTCAGCGCCTTGCCAACGCAAGAAGTCATCCGCCATAAACCACAAAATCACTGCCACGATAGGGGCAAGTAGCAACAAACTCATCAATCCAGTGGCCAGAATACGCTTAGCACTGTCAGGATGGCCTTCCCCTTGTTTGATTGAAGCTAGAGCTCCAGTTCCCACCCCAACCAGCATACCAATCCCAAGGATGGTGCCGATCACAGGCCAAGCCACGTTAATGCCAGCTAATCCCTCAGCGCCCACATAATGGCCAATGAAGATGCCATCCACAACTTGATACAGACCATTAACCAGCATCGCAGCCACCGTAGGAATGGTGTAGCGAACAAACTGTCGGTAAATCGATCGATTCATCATACAAACATATCTATTTAGTTAGCCTATCTACTAAAACTCCGACTAGCGCAGGGCTTTACCCAATAACAAGTCCAGTATCATCGCTTCTTCAGAAGATAAATTCTGCGCCACTTGTTCTGCCAAAATCTGATAAACCTTAGCTTCACTCGCCAGATGCAACTCCGCTTGTTCCGTCAGCTCAAACAATTGAGAACGCGCATCCGATTGGCACTGAACGCGTTTCACTAAACCTCGCCGTTCAAGCTTCTTCAGCATGTTAGAGGCAGAAGGCTTACTCACTTCTAACGCCTGTGCTAAATCGGTTAAACGGATCGCTTGAGGGGCGCTTTGAATCACTTTCAGGTAGTCATATTCGTTAAAACTGAGCTGAGCAAGAGGATCTTCTTTGCCATATTTACGCCAAACTTTGGCGGCAAAGCGTTCCATTTTTTCTAAATTAACATCGAGCATATTCGATAACACATAGTTAGCAAGGCTAACTATTCTGCCAGAGTCCTAGCGACAAAAAAAAGCCGCAAGATGCGACTTTTTTATCAGAGAGAGGTGAAACTATTGTGTCATTGCTTCGGCTTTCGCGCGCGCTAACTGCTCTTCACGGGCTTGTTGATAGATACGCCCTAGCTCAAGAAAAGCATAGCGATGCTCCACATATTCATACACATTGAAGGAAATCGCGAGCTTATACAAAGAGAGAGCATGCGCCAGTTCTCCTTGCATTTGATAACGCTTACCAAGGTAGAAATAAGCCTCAGTGAGACGCTGTGCTAACAGCTCATTTTCTCGAGAGCCTGCAATAATGGCTTTGAATGCGACCTCTTCTGAGAGTTGATCCAGCATCAGTCCTACCAGCACCCAGCCCCACTGTTCATCGTGCTGCTGATAGCGTTCAAGCAATTCTGTACGCGCTTTTGTCGGATCAATATCGCTTTCTATGATGTACAGCCACAGCGCCCGGAATGGATCTTGTGGGTCTTGCTGATAGTGCTTACTGATCTCTTCGAGTGCCAGTTGTGGACGCTCGCCATAGTAAAGCGCGATGGCGCGATTGCGCACGGCATACTCGTTACTAGGATCCAATTCTAACGTCGAATCGAAGGATTCATACGCGGCATCAAACTCGCCCGCTTCGGTGTAATACACCCCTAGCAAGTTAAATACATCGGGCTGCGCAGGGTTAATCGAGAGCGATTGAGTAAAATCGAGCCGAGCCAAATCACGTAAACCGACACTGTCGTAATAATTGCCACGTTCGAACAGCATTTTAGCGCGTATCTCAGGCTCAAGATCCGTACGCTGTAATAATTGGCTCAAGCGGGCGATTTGCACTTCTTGTTGAATCGACGCTTGCAGCGGTACCGCCATTGGCGGGTAAAGCCATTGGGTTGCAGATTCATTCTGCGTGGCACACCCTGACAGCAGAACCAATCCTATCACCGCTATCGGGAATCGAAACCATTTCACTCATCATACTCCTGTGGGATTTCGCATAAAAAAGGGAGCGAATAACGCTCCCTTTATAGCACGCTTTTATTATGAAAAGTAAAAGCCGTGTTGTTTTTGCTCCAGCAACGGAAAATTATTCCGCTTGTGGTGCCACTTCTGCTGCTGCATCAGAAGTTTCAACCGCTTCTTTCATGCTTAGACGTACACGGCCTTGGCGGTCGATTTCCAGCACTTTAACTTGAACTTCTTGGCCTTCAGTCAGGTAGTCTGACACTTTCTCTACGCGCTTGTCAGCGATTTGAGAGATGTGTACTAGACCATCTTTACCAGGAAGAATCGTGACAAACGCACCAAAGTCTGCCAAACGAGCTACTTTACCAGTGTAGATCACGCCCACTTCAACTTCAGCGGTGATCTCTTGAATACGGCGGATCGCTTCTTTCGCTTGATCGCCGTCAGTCGCAGCAATCTTGATCGTGCCATCATCTTCGATCTCGATGGTGGTACCCGTTTCTTCCGTCAACTGACGAATCACCGCACCACCTTTACCGATCACATCTTTGATCTTCTCAACGCTGATCTTCATCGTGTGGATACGTGGCGCAAATTCAGAGATATCGCTACGCGCTGCAGAGATCGCTTGATCCATCACAGACAGAATGTGTAGACGAGCGCCTTTCGCTTGGTTCAGAGCGATTTGCATGATCTCTTTGGTGATGCCTTCGATCTTGATGTCCATCTGCAGTGCAGTGACACCTGTCGCGGTACCCGCAACTTTAAAGTCCATATCGCCAAGGTGGTCTTCATCACCTAAGATGTCAGATAGAACCACGAAATCATTTTCTTCTTTCACCAGACCCATTGCGATACCCGCAACAGAAGCCTTGATTGGAACACCGGCATCCATCAGAGCAAGAGATGAACCACACACAGAAGCCATTGAAGATGAACCGTTAGATTCAGTGATTTCAGAAACGACACGTACTGTGTATGGGAACTCTTCTGCAGATGGCATAACCGCGGCAATACCACGCTTCGCTAAACGGCCGTGACCGATTTCGCGACGCTTAGGAGAACCCACAAAACCCGTTTCACCCACACAGTATGGAGGGAAGTTGTAGTGCAGTAGGAAGTGATCTTTCTTCTCGCCAGTCAGCTCATCGATGATTTGTGCATCACGTTGAGTACCCAGCGTTGCCGTAACCAGAGCCTGAGTTTCGCCACGCGTGAACAGAGCAGAGCCGTGAGTACGTGGCAGAACGCCAGTACGAACGTCCAAAGCACGAACCATGTCTTTTTCACGGCCATCAATACGCGGGTTACCCGCGATGATGCTGCGACGAACAACGGTTTTTTCCAGATCGTGGAAAATGGTGTGAATTTCTTTGGTATCTAAAGCTTCGTTTTCAGCCAGCAGAGCCGCCGTCACTTCTGCACTGATTTCATGGATACGATCATAGCGCGCCATTTTCTCAGTGATTTGGTACGCTTCCACCAAACGTGTTTCTGCCAGAGCAGCGACTTTCGCTTTCAGCTCAGTGTTCTCGGCTGGTGCAACCCATTCCCATGCAGGTGTTGCCACTTCCGCTGCGAATTCATTGATTGCTTTGATCACGGCTTGTTGTTGATCGTGACCAAACACAACGGCAGCCAGCATCTCTTCTTCAGTCAGAATTTGTGCTTCTGATTCCACCATCAGTACTGCGTTGTCAGTACCCGCAACCACCAGATCCAAACGAGACTGTTTCAGCTCTTTTTCACTTGGGTTCAGAACCAACTGACCATCAATGTGACCTACGCGAGCCGCACCGATTGGACCATTGAATGGGAGTCCAGAAATCGCCAGTGCTGCAGAAGTACCGATCATAGAGATGATGTCAGGTTGCACGTCTGGGTTTACTGAAACCACAGTCGCGATCACTTGCACTTCGTTAGTGAAACCATCAGGGAACAGCGGACGAATTGGGCGGTCAATCAGACGAGCAGTCAGCGTTTCGCCTTCAGAAGGACGACCTTCGCGCTTAAAGAAACCACCAGGGATTTTACCTGCCGCGTAAGTACGCTCTTGGTAGTTTACGGTCAATGGGAAGAAATCTTGGCCCACTACCGCTTCTTTCTTACCGACTACAGAGACAAACACCGCAGTGTCATCCATGGTAGCCATTACTGCTGCCGTTGCTTGGCGAGCCATTACGCCCGTTTCGAGAGTAACGGTGTGGTTACCGTACTGAAACGTTTTTACTACTGGTTTTTCGAACATGAATATTCCTTATTCTCAGGACAAGCCTGAAATCAAATCATCAATACTCAGAGCACTACTAATCGCGACTAGTAAAAATAGACTGACAACTTGGGAATACGTTCGAGAAACAATCGGTTTTAATGGCGATCTGTTTTTAAGAGCGATCTATTTGTAAGAGCAATCTGTTTTTAATAGCCGCGACCTTTTGGTCGACTACGGTGACTGTAATGCCATGAGCACAAACTTGTTCAGCCACGTAGACTGAACGGCGGATAGTATAAACTACTTAGAGGAAGGATAGCTAATTTAGAGTGCAAATTTAGCCTGCAAAAAAGGGGCTTACGCCCCTTTTTGTACAAACTGTGCTTTGCAGCGACGAATTAACGACGCAGGCCTAGACGTTTGATCAGATCTTGGTAACGAGACAGATCTTTACCTTTCAGGTAGTCCAGCAGTTTACGACGGCTTGAAACCATACGTAGCAGACCACGACGGCTATGGTGATCGCCTTTATGTGCTTGGAAGTGACCTTGCAGGTGGTTGATAGAAGCAGTCAGCAGTGCTACTTGTACTTCTGGTGAACCAGTGTCATTTTCACAACGTGCGTATTCAGCAACGATTGCTGCTTTAGTTTCTGCATTCAGAGACATAATTCTCTCCTAAAGAGTTTGAGGTTTAAGTTTGTGTCAGCCAATCTCTGATTCAGCCGACACGAGAAGCGCGAATTATAGGGAATAATCCTGACTCGCACAAGCGGAATGTCTCGCCATCAAACGAGCCATCCAGCGGGTTTATTCGCAGTAAACGACTAAGCGTTTCGGCGCGACCTTACCGTTATCGTCAATCTCGCCAACGCCAAGGAATAGCTTCTGCTCACCGCCAGTAATGCGCACCATACCGTCGGATGGTGCACCCGAAACCTGTACTGCTTGCCCATGCTGAATAAGTGTCATCAGTTCTGGGATCACATTGACTTCGGGTAAAGCTTCCACGGCAGTATCCATCGGCAGTAATAGCGGATCGAGAACGTCCGCCACCGCTTTTTCGTCACGATGGGCTTGTTCAACCAGAGCGTTGAGTTGCTCTAGCGTCACCATTCGCTCATACGGATAGTTAGCGACACCGACACGGCGCAGCATGGTCACATGTGCTCCACAACCCAGCATTTCACCCAGATCATCAACTATGGTTCGAATATAAGTGCCTTTCGAGCAGTGTACTTCCATCTCCACTTCATCACCTTCAAAGCGATGCAGCTCAATTTCATACACAGTGATTTTGCGCGCTTCACGCGGCACTTCAATGCCCTGACGGGCGTATTCGTAGAGTGGACGACCTTGGTATTTCAACGCTGAAAACATGGATGGAACTTGATCAGTTTCACCGCGAAACTTGGCGATACAGGCCTGCAGCGTATCGAGATCCACGTGAACAGGACGCGTTTGTACCACTTGACCATCAGAATCTGAGGTGTCGGTACGTTCACCCAATTTGGCGATAACTCGATAACGTTTATCAGAATCGAGCAAAAATTGGGAAAACTTAGTGGCTTCACCAAGGCAGATTGGCAACATGCCCGTCGCCAGAGGATCAAGCGCGCCAGTATGTCCCGCTTTTTCAGCGCCATAGAGGCGTTTAACCTTTTGCAAAGCGTCGTTGGAAGAGATACCTGTCGGCTTATCCAACAGAATCACACCGTGGATAACCCGACCTTTACGTCGACGAGCCATTACGCTTCGTCCTCATCACGACCCGCTTCATGCTTGCGGCGCTTATCGCTATTGACCACTTCGGTAACAAGGTTTGACATGCGCATACCTTCAACCAAGGTGTTGTCGTAGTAGAAGCGAACTTCTGGCGTCAAACGTAAACGAATTTGTTTGCCTAGCATCATGCGGATCTGCACTTCGTGCTCACGCAATGCTTCTAAGCAAGACTCTGGGGTTTGCTCACCGATGCACAAGAAGGTCACGAAGACTTTGGCGTAAGCCAAATCACGTGATACTTCTACATCAGAGATAGTCACCATACCTAAGCGAGAATCACGCACTTCACGTTGCAGGATCATCGCCAGTTCTTTTTGTAATTGCTGTGCCACACGTTGTGTACGGCTAAATTCTTTCGGCATATCGTTTCTCACTGATAGAAAGAATGGGGGGATGGTCTTGGCCAGCCCCCCATGGTGTATTCAACAACCTATATTGCCTTGATTAATGCAACAGTAGTTGATTAGTCGATGGTACGTTGGATTTCGATCGTTTCGAATACTTCGATCTGGTCACCGACGCGAACATCATTATAGTTCTTAACGCCGATACCACACTCGTAACCATTCTTCACTTCTGCAACGTCATCTTTGAAGCGACGTAGCGATTCCAGTTCGCCTTCATAGATAACTACGTTATCACGCAGAACGCGGATTGGAGCATTACGTTTGATCACACCTTCAGTGACCATACAGCCTGCAATCGCACCCAGTTTCGGTGACTTAAATACGTCACGAACTTCCGCCAGACCGATGATCTCTTGTTTGAACTCAGGAGACAGCATACCGCTCATCGCCTGTTTCACTTCATCGATCAATTGGTAAATGATGGAGTAGTAACGCAGATCGATGTTTTCAGCTTCAATCATACGGCGAGCTGACGCATCAGCACGTACGTTAAAGCCAACCACGATAGCGTTAGAAGCAGCCGCCAGAACCGCATCCGTTTCAGTAATACCACCGACACCAGAGCCGACGATATTGACTTTCACTTCTTCTGTCGAAAGTCTGGTCAACGAGTCCGCAATCGCTTCAACTGAACCTTGTACGTCTGCTTTCAGTACAATGTTCAGCTCAGCCACATCACCTGCAGTCATGTTAGAGAACATGTTCTCCAGCTTAGACTTCTGCTGACGCGCCAGTTTCACTTCGCGGAACTTACCTGCACGGTAGTTAGCCACTTCACGCGCTTTACGCTCATCACGAACCACTGTCGCTTCATCACCCGCCGCAGGAACACCTGACAGGCCGAGGATTTCAACAGGGATTGATGGGCCCGCTTCTTCAACTTCGTTACCAACTTCATCACGCATCGCACGAACGCGGCCATATTCTTGACCACACAGAACAATATCGCCCTTACGCAGAGTACCAGATTGAACAAGTACAGTAGCTACAGGACCACGACCTTTATCCAGACGTGATTCAATCACCACACCAGACGCCATACCTTCTTTTACTGCTTTCAGTTCGAGAACTTCGGCTTGAAGCAGAATGGCTTCCAATAGACCGTCGATGTTAGTACCTTGTTTCGCAGAGATGTGAACGAACATGTTGTCACCGCCCCACTCTTCAGGCATAACATTGTACTGCGATAGTTCAGTTTTAACGTTATCTGGGTTAGCAGTGTCTTTATCGATCTTGTTCACAGCAACAATCAGAGGTACACCCGCCGCTTTCGCGTGTTGGATAGCCTCAACGGTTTGTGGCATTACGCCATCGTCCGCTGCAACAACCAGTACCACGATATCCGTTGCTTGTGCACCACGAGCACGCATAGCGGTAAACGCCGCGTGTCCAGGAGTATCGAGGAAGGTGATCATGCCGTTTGGTGTTTCAACGTGGTAAGCACCGATGTGCTGAGTAATACCACCCGCTTCACCAGAAGCAACGTGGGTACGACGGATATAGTCCAGCGTTGAGGTTTTACCGTGGTCAACGTGACCCATAATGGTCACGACTGGCGCACGGGAAACTTCTTCGAACTTGTCATCACGATCCGACAGAATCGCTTCTTCCAGCTCATTTTCCTTACGCAGAACCACTTTGTGACCCATTTCTTCTGCTACCAGTTGAGCAGTTTCTTGATCGTTCACTTGGTTAATGGTCGCCATTGCGCCCATTTTCATCATCACTTTGATGACTTCAGTCGCTTTCACTGACATTTTTTGTGCCAGTTCAGAAACAACGATAGTTTCACCAACCACAACATCCGCTTTTGCTACCACAGCGGTTTTATCAAAACCGTGCTGCATAGACATTGGCTTGTTGATGCGGCCTTTACGACCCGCTTTGCCACCACGAGGGCGAGCGTCACGTTCTTGGTTGTCATCGCGAGAAGACATTTTTCTCTTATTCGCTTTTGTGGAGCGACGACGAGCACCTTCCTCGTGGAGGTCTGCCTCATCTTCCGCTTCGCGTGCATATTGCGAAGTCGTTACATGGTAATCAGTGTTTTCTTGCATATCACCTACAGTCTCTTTTTCAGCAGACCAACGCTCACCATTTTTTTTCAGCCAATTCGCGTACTTTTTCAAGTTGACGGCGACTTTCCTCTTCGGCCTTACGTCTTGCTTCTTCTTCCTGGCGACGTTTTAGCGCCTCGGCTTCTTTGCGCGCTGCTTCTTGCTTCAATTTTTCTTCGTCAGAACGTGGTTGAGCGGCAGCTTGCGCTTCGCGCTTCGCCTTCTCTTCAGCCACACGTTTGGCTTCTGCTTCACGTTTTACTGACTCTTCTGCTTCACGTTTGGCTTTTTCTTCAGCCGCACGTTTCGCTGCTTCTTCAGCTTCACGCTGTGCTTGCTCTTCTGCGGCGCGCATTGCGGCTTCTTCCGCTTCACGAGTCGCATCATCTTCAACAGAACTGCGCTTAACATACGTACGTTTTTTGCGCACTTCAACCTGAACATTCTTACTTTTACCGCCACCGGCATTCACGCTCAGTGTGCTACGGGTTTTACGCTGGAGTGTCAAACGCATTGGCTCAGAGCCTGTCGCATCGCCGTGCTCTTTACGCAAATGAGCCAGCAGTTTCTGCTTCTCGTCCTCAGATACGTGATCCGCAACAGCCTTGTTCATTCCTGCATCAGCAAGTTGCTCTAATAAGCGGTCTACTGGTGTTCCAATTTCTTCACTCAGTGCTTTAACGGTAATTTGTGTCATGCCGCTTCCTCCCCTTGCTGAAAATTATGCGTCTTCACCAAACCAACAAATGTTACGGGCAGCCATAATGAGCTCACCCGCACGCTGTTCGGTCAGACCTTCAATACCTTCTAAATCATCCACACCTTGGTCAGCCAGATCTTCCAGTGTCGCAATACCTTTCGCTGCCAGTTTGAATGCCATTTCGCGTCCCAGTCCTGCAAGTGCAAGCAGATCTTCTGCTGGCTCAAGCCCTTCGAACGACTCTTCTTTTGCCAGAGCAATCGTGGTCAGCGCTTCTTTCGCACGACTACGCAGCTCATCTGCCAGATCTTCATCCATACCATCAACATCAAGCAGCTCATTCATTGGTACGTAAGCGATCTCTTCTAGCGTAGAGAAGCCTTCTTCCACCAACAATTCAGCAAAATCTTGCTCAATATCGAGGTACTTCATGAAGTTCTCGATGGATGCCATTGACTCTTCTTGGTGTTTCTTCTGCAGATCCGCAACCGTCATCACATTCAGTTCCCAACCGGTCAGTTGAGAAGCCAAACGTACGTTTTGACCGTTACGGCCGATCGCTTGCGCAAGGTTATCGGCTTCAACCGCAATATCCATTGAGTGTGCATCTTCATCCATAATGATGGATGCCACATCGGCGGGTGCCATGGCATTAATGACGAATTGCGCTGGGTTATCGTCCCACAGCACGATATCAATACGCTCACCACCCAGTTCACCGGAAACCGCTTGTACACGTGCACCACGCATACCTACACACGCACCGACAGGATCGATACGCTTGTCATTGGTTTTTACCGCGATCTTGGCACGTGAACCAGGGTCACGCGCAGCCGCTTTCAGTTCAATCAGCTCTTCACCAATTTCTGGAACTTCTACACGAAATAGCTCGGTGAGCATTTCAGGTTTTGAACGGGTAATGAAGAGTTGGAAGCCACGCGCTTCTGGTGCCACTTTGTACAACAGACCACGAACACGATCACCAGGACGGAAGTTTTCACGTGGCAGTTGATCTTCGCGTAGGATAACCGCTTCTGCGTTGTTACCCAGATCGAGGATCACGGTTTCACGGTTCACTTTCTTCACCACACCTGTCACCAACTCACCTTCGTTATCGATGAATTGTTCCACGATCTGCGCACGCTCAGCTTCACGTACTTTTTGTACGATCACTTGCTTAGCCGTTTGCGTGGTAATACGGTCGAACGTCACCGATTCGATCTGATCTTCAATGTAGTCACCCATCTGTACAGATTCATCATCATAGCTTGCGGCTTCAAATGAGATCTCTTTGGTTGGATGCTCTACATGGTCAACCACTAACCAGCGACGATAGGTTTCAAACGCACCTGTTTTGCGATCGATGGCTACGCGCACATCGATCTCAATTTCATACTTCTTTTTGGTTGAAGTCGCTAACGCAGTTTCCAGCGCTTCAAAAATACGCTCACGAGGTACCGCTTTCTCGTTAGAAACCGCCTCAACTACCGCTAAAATTTCTTTACTCATTGTTCTAGCCTCAAAGACTTAAAATTTAGGGATCAGGTTAGCTTTTGAAATGTTGCTTAGGGCAAAGTGTTCTTGTTGCCCGTCAACCATCACGGCGACAGTCTCACCATCAATGGATTGGATGAACCCTTTCCACTTGCGACGGTTAGCGACAGCCATCTTCAAAACGATGCTGACCTCGTGACCAATAAACTGCTCGTAATGTGCTGCTTTAAAGAGCGGTCTTTCTAGACCAGGCGAAGACACTTCCAGGTTGTAAACGACCGAAATAGGGTCTTCAACATCCAAAACCGCACTCACTTGGCGACTCACTTCTGCGCAGTCTTCCACTGTGATACCGTTTTCGTGATCAATAAAGATACGTAGTGTGGAATGTTGCCCTGCACGGACGAACTCTAATCCAACCAACTCGTAACCTGCAGCAACCACCGGAGCTTCAAGCATTTCAGTAAGTTGTCTTTCTAAACCAGTCATCTAAACCACTCCAGAAACAAAAAAAGGGCTTAGAGCCCAATTTAAATACCTAGCAACTACCTAAAAACCCTAAAAAAGGAAATTTAGATAATAAAAAACCCCGATTAAGTCGGGGTTTTTTAATGCTGGACCCTGAAAATTGAGAATCGCTTCTCAACTGCAGTGAGGTTAACACTGCCAAACTTGTCTCTCTAATCAAATAAAGAGATTGGTTGCGGGGGCTGGATTTGAACCAACGACCTTCGGGTTATGAGCCCGACGAGCTACCAAGCTGCTCCACCCCGCGTCCGACTTGCGAGCATTATACGCTCAACAAGATCATTTACAAGTTTGTAAATATGGTGCCGAGAGAGGGACTCGAACCCTCACACCTAAGGCGCTAGCACCTCATGCTAGTGTGTCTACCAATTTCACCATCTCGGCATATCTATTTATTGAGGAATTTCGTCACTGCTTTTAGCAGGCGCTTCACTCACTGTATCACCAGTTTGCTGAATCACTTGACCTTGTGAAGGATCAACCCATTGTGATTCGGTTTTGTGTGTTGACATATTGCCAAGCACAAGACTGATAACAAAAAATACTGTTGCAAAAATTGCAGTCATTCGGGTTAGGAAATTACCTGAGCCACCAGCACCAAACACTGTGTTTGAAGCGCCAGCACCGAATGAGGCTCCCATGTCTGCGCCTTTACCTTGTTGAATCAACACTAGGCCAATGATAGCGACCGCTGCCAACAGGTAAATCACAAGTAGAACTGTAAACATTACTTCCACCTATGTTTCTATTTGCTGAGCTAGCGCCGTTCGTATCATGTGACCCGAACAAGGCCAGCGACCTTTCTCTCCGAAAGCGGACGCAATACTAACGAATGGTTCCAAAGCTGACAAGAAGTATTTTCTAAAAAAAATCACTTTCCGATTTGATCGCTCAAAAAACTCGCACAACAGCGATTTTACGAGCATTTCCACAATTCCTAGCGCGAAATCAATCAGCTAGGAATCGTAGAAATCACCGCTCAAATCAGCAGTTATCTTTTACTGCTTGAGCAATTTTCAGTGCAGACTGTTTAACTAGCGCATCGTCCTCTCCTTCCACCATGACGCGGATCAGAGGTTCCGTTCCCGATTTGCGCAGCAATACACGGCCTTTCGAACCTAACTCGGCTTCAACCTCAGCAACTGCCATTTTCACTGTTTCAGCCTCAAGTGGATTGTTATCTCCCGTAAAGCGGACATTCTCCAACACTTGCGGGTAGAGGGTCATACCTCGAGCTAACTCATGTAAAGTCATTTCACTATTCACCACTGAAGCAAGCACTTGCAAGCCAGCGACAATCGCATCACCCGTAGTCACTTTATCGAGTAAGATGACGTGACCTGAGTTTTCTGCACCAATCTTCCAGCCTTTTTCGAGCAGTTTTTCCATAACATAGCGATCACCGACCGCAGCGCGTACAAATGGAATACCTAACTGTTTTAGGCCATTTTCCATGCCAAGGTTCGTCATCAATGTCCCAACAACCCCGCCTTTGAGCTCGCCACGGCGCAGTGCATCGCGGGCAATAATGTAAGCGATTTGGTCACCATCTACTTTATTACCTAGGTGGTCAACCATGATGATGCGGTCACCGTCACCATCGAAAGCAAGACCAAGATGAGCCTGCTCTTCAACAACGCGTTTTTGCAGTGCGCGAACGTCGGTTGCACCGACTTGGTCATTGATATTTAAACCATTAGGCTCAACGCCCATAGCAATGACTTCCGCTCCCAACTCACGGAAAACATTCGGAGCAATATGGTAGGTGGCACCATTGGCGCAATCCACAACAAGCTTCACCCCAGACAGACTGAGTTTGGAAGGGAAAGTGCTTTTACAAAACTCAATATAGCGACCCGCCGCATCCACCATGCGTGAAGCTTTACCTAACTCAGCGGATTCAACACATTCAATGTCTTTATCGAGCTCAGCTTCAATCGCTAACTCAATGTCATCCGGCAGTTTGGTTCCTTCATATGAGAAAAATTTGATGCCGTTATCGTAGTAAGGGTTGTGCGATGCAGAAATAACAATCCCCGCTTCTGCTCGGAAAGTTTGGGTAAGATAGGCCACCGCTGGCGTTGGCATAGGTCCGGTGAAGGTCGCTTTTAATCCTGCCGCGGCAAGCCCAGCTTCCAGTGCAGACTCCAACATATAGCCAGAAATACGGGTATCTTTACCAATAATGACTTTTTTCGTGCCTTGTTTTGCCAGTACACGTCCAGCCGCCCAGCCAAGCTTAAGTACAAAATCAGGCGTAATTGGGTACTGGCCAACTTTACCACGAACGCCATCAGTGCCAAAATAACGTCTTTTATCAGACATTTGTGTTTCCTTTACATTATTTGTTTTTACAAATTGTTATGCGTCATCTGCACCATTTTGAGTGCATCTATGGTCTGCTCTACATCGTGAACACGGATAATTTGCACGCCTTTTTGCGCAGCTAGAGTGGCGCACGCCACACTTGCAGCCACACATTCAGCAGGCTGCTTATTCAGTGTTTTAAAAATCATTGATTTACGTGACATTCCAGCTAAAACAGGCAATCCAAAACGATGAAACTGTTCTAAATGGGCGAGCAAATGATAATTGTGTTGCACCGATTTTCCAAAACCAAAACCGGGGTCTAAGATGATATTCTCACGCTTAATACCCGCAGCTTCGCATTGTGTAATTCGCTCAGCTAAAAACTGACAAACCTCTTCAATAATATTGTCGTAGTGTGGGTTAGCTTGCATCGTCCGCGGCTGACCTTGCATATGCATAATACAAACCGGGACTTGAGCCTGCGCTGCTACTTCAAGAGCTCCCGGCTCTTGCAAAGCACGCACATCATTAATCAGATCGGCTCCCGCGGCTAATGCTTGGCGCATCACTTCCGATTTGCTGGTATCAATCGAAATCCATACCTCAGCATTCTGTTTTCGAATCGCTTTGATAAGTGGGATGACGCGCTGTAATTCCTCTTCTAAAGCCACATCAGGAGCGCCTGGTCGAGTTGACTCACCACCAATATCAATAATCGCGACGCCAAGGTCGATCATTTGCTGTGCTCTTGCCAACGCGATATCAAGGTCAACGTAACGACCACCATCAGAAAAGGAATCTGGTGTGGTATTTAAAATCCCCATCACAACGGGTGAATGCAGCTCAAGCTGCTTATCGGCATGACTGATTTTCAGCATTCTAAAAATATATTCCCTGCAAACACAAAACCCCGAACAAGTCGGGGTTTAAAGTTAAAAGTGATGTTATTCAGCGTCTTTTTTCTCGCTTGCTGTCGCGACATCGGATGAAGCAGTCTCTGCTGTAGATTCTTCCGCTTTAGCTTCAGACTCAGCTTTTACTTCAGGTTCAGACGGCGTTTTCGATTGATCACCCCAACCTGCTGGTTCACGAATCACAGGCTTACGCGCCATCAAGTCATCAATTTGACCTGCATCGATAGTTTCATACTTCATCAATGCATCTTTCATCGCATGCATGATATCCATATTATCCATAATGATTTGGCGAGCTCGTTCGTAGTTACGATCAATGATTTGACGCACTTCGTCATCAATCAGCTTCGCGGTGTCATCAGACATGTGCTTCGTCTGTGTCACACTGCGCCCAAGGAACACTTCGCCTTCATCTTCCGCATACAACATCGGACCTAGCTTTTCAGAGAAGCCCCATTGGGTCACCATCTTACGAGCAATTTCCGTAGCGCGTTCGATATCGTTTGATGCGCCTGTTGAAACTTTCTCTTTGCCGTAAATCAACTCTTCAGCAAGACGACCGCCGTACAAGCTAGAGATCATCGATTCCAGATGCTGCTTAGACATACTCACGCGATCTTGCTCAGGCAAGTACATGGTGACACCCAATGCACGACCGCGAGGAATGATCGACACTTTGTAAACCGGATCATGCTCAGGTACAAGGCGACCCACTACCGCATGGCCAGCCTCATGGTAAGCGGTAGACTCTTTGATCTCTTCAGACATCACCATTGAACGGCGCTCTGCACCCATCATGATTTTGTCTTTTGCCAGTTCAAACTCAACCATAGAGACGTTGCGCTTGTTGCCACGAGCAGCAAACAACGCCGCTTCGTTAACTAAGTTCGCTAAATCCGCACCAGAGAATCCAGGAGTACCACGCGCAATCAATGATGGTTCTACATCATTCGCCAGAGGCACTTTGCGCATATGCACTTTAAGAATTTGCTCACGGCCACGCACATCTGGCAGGCCTACCACGACTTGACGGTCAAAACGTCCCGGACGCAGCAATGCAGGGTCCAACACGTCAGGACGGTTGGTTGCCGCGATGACAATAATGCCTTCATTGCCTTCAAAACCATCCATCTCAACCAGCATTTGGTTTAGTGTCTGCTCACGTTCATCATGACCACCACCAACACCCGCGCCACGCTGACGGCCCACTGCATCAATTTCATCAATGAAAATAATACATGGAGAGGCTTTCTTCGCTTGTTCAAACATGTCACGCACACGAGATGCACCGACACCGACAAACATTTCGACGAAATCCGAACCAGAGATAGTAAAGAATGGCACTTTAGCTTCACCAGCAATCGCTTTGGCAAGCAAGGTTTTACCTGTACCAGGAGGACCAACCATGAGTACACCCGTTGGGATCTTACCACCCAGCTTTTGGAAGCGGCTCGGATCGCGCAGGTAATCCACCAGTTCTTTCACATCTTCTTTTGCTTCATCACAACCCGCAACGTCGCTGAAAGTGGTTTTTATCTGGTCTTCACTCATCATACGCGCTTTGCTCTTACCAAATGACATGGCACCTTTGCCACCGCCACCTTGCATTTGACGCATGAAGAAGATCCAAACCCCAATCAATAGAATCATTGGGAACCAAGAGATGAAAATGGTACCCAGCAAGCTTTGCTCTTCAGGAGGCGTACCTTGTACTTTCACGTCTTGATTGATCAAGTCATCGAGGAGCTTTTGATCATAAACCGGCATGTAAGTTACATAACGGCTGCCGCCTCCACGACGCATGAAAGTAATTTCACCGTTGTTGAATTGAGCTTCCTGAATCTGGCCTTGACCAACTTCCTTTACAAATGTGGTGTAGTCGACTGCTCTGCCGTTATTCTCACCGGGGCCGAAGCTCTGGAATACAGACATCAAAACGACAGCAATCACAAGCCACAGGATTAAATTTTTTGCCATGTCACTCAAGGTGTAAGCCTCGCGATAACTAATTGTAATTAAAAGGTAGGGTACTACAGTTTGTAGCTAGCGGCTATAGGGTCTACTTAGGCACCAAATAGTGAAATAGTTAACCTTTGTAACCAGTCGCTACGATAAAAACTTCTCGTGAACGTGATCGAGAGGAGTCCGGTTTACGGATTTTAACCACTTTAAATAGGTCTCTTACTGCTTTGACATAATCGTCAAAGCCTTCTCCTTGAAACACTTTCACCACAAAACTACCATTGGGAGCCAGAACTTGTCGACACATATCCAGTGCCAATTCGACAAGATACATGGCGCGTGGCTGATCGACGGACAAGTTACCCGCCATATTAGGTGCCATATCAGACATCACCACATCAACCATATCTGGCTGGATTCTATCTAGCAATGCATTGAGCACCGCTTCCTCACGGAAGTCACCTTGCAAGAAAGACACCCCCGCAATCGACTCCATAGGTAAAAGGTCACACGCAATAACACGCCCACCCTCGCCAACTACTTTGGCCGCAAATTGTGACCATCCACCAGGTGCAGCGCCAAGATCGACAACTGTCATACCAGCTTTTAGTAGTTTATCTTTGTTTTGGATCTCTTCTATTTTGAAGATAGCACGTGAACGATAGCCTTTCTTCTTTGCTTCGTTAACATATTTGTCGTCAAAATGCTCTTTTAACCAGCGAGTTGAGCTGGCCGAGTGTTTCTGTTTACTCATTTTGTTCCTAACTAAGTCACCACTATCCAAGAAAGTCTGGTAGAAAATATAGTCTTCTAGCATAGATGGCGTTAAAATGACGGTTTTCAACCCTAATATTAAATAAATTTGGCCGCGTAATGAACCTAAGCAACAAACAAAAGCAGCATCTGAAAGGCTTGGCACACAACTTAAAACCTGTTGTGTTGATGGGCGCTAACGGACTCACAGAAGCTGTGCTGGCGGAAATCGAAATTGCGCTCGATCACCATGAACTGATTAAAGTGAAAGTCGTTTCTGAAGATCGTGAAACTAAGCAATTGATCGTTGACGCAATTGTTCGCGAAACTGGTGCCGAGAAAGTACAGGTAATTGGTAAAGTCCTAGTACTTTATCGCCAGTCTCAGCAACGCAAAATCGAATTGCCACGCAAATAATCAGCCAATGGATGAAAAAAGGTCGCGACTGCGACCTTTTTTACTTTTTCCTAAAATGATTGGCTAATTGGCGAAGCTATAGATATTCCACGCGATCAATTTCAAAGACCTTATTGCCCCCTGGAGTCGCAATCGAGACTTCATCGCCTTCAAATTTACCAATCAAACCACGAGCAATCGGCGAATTGACTGAAATACGACCTGATTTGATATCCGCTTCATCATCACCAACGATTTGGTAAGTCTTCTCTTCGTCGCTGTTGACATCAATCACCGTCACCGTAGCACCAAAAATGACTTTGCCACTGTTTTCCATCTTGGTGACATCAATCACTTGCGCCACAGACAGCTTGTATTCGATATCACGAATTTGCGCTTCACAGATCCCCTGCTCTTCACGTGCAGCATGGTATTCCGCATTCTCTTTCAAATCGCCAAGCTCACGAGCTTCGGCAATCGCTTCTGTAATTTTGGGTCTGAGTTTTAACAGTCTATCGAGTTCTTCACGCAGGAGTTTTTCACCGCGTGCTGTCATTGGAACTTTTTCCATCATCTACCTCTGCGCCAAAGTTTTTCTTTGGACAATAATAAAGTTTCCCAACATCCTAAATCGGGTCGGGTTAGGGTTGAACCATTTGGATTACTCAAAAGTGTAAACAAAGTTAAGGGCTAAATCATCCAAATTCAAGATTTGCGAGGCGAATTTAGTTGAACCTCTATTTTCGCCGTTTATATGTGATCTTTAGCACAATTAGATTGTTCATGCTTTACTCAAACTCGATAAAAAAAAATAAAAAACACACCAAATTAAATTAAAAAAAAACACTTACAAAAAATCAAAAAAACATTAAAAAACAATTCGTTGATATTTTTTTACTAACAATAAAACAGTGTTCATAAGCTGGATTTATATCATTTTACTAACTGATAGCGGAACTTTGGGAGTAAAAAAGTAGCCACGAAAATGACTGAACCATCGAATTTCTTATGCTTTGTGGTTTCGATACACCATAACCAATGAAGCTTGATGCGTCAGTTATTTCGACTGACGTGGCTTACGTCGCACCAAAATCAAATTTATGGACAATAAATTAGGACTTAATAAGATGAACAAGACTCTGATTGCTCTTGCTGTATCAGCTGCTGCAGTGGCTACTGGCGCTTACGCTGACGGAATCAACCAAAGCGGTGACAAAGCAGGTTCAACCGTTTACAGCGCAAAAGGTACTTCTCTAGAAATCGGTGGCCGTGCTGAAGCACGCCTATCTCTGAAAGATGGCAAGGCTGAAGATAAATCTCGTGTACGTTTAAACTTCCTAGGCAAAGCAGAAATCAATGACAGTCTGTACGGCGTTGGCTTCTACGAAGGTGAATTTACCACTGCTGATAACACTGACGGTTCAGAATTAGATAACCGTTACACATATGCAGGTATCGGCGGTACTTACGGTGAAGTCACTTACGGTAAAAACGATGGTGCACTGGGCGTAATCACTGACTTCACAGATATCATGTCTTACCACGGTAACTCAGCAGCAGACAAAATCGCTGTAGCTGACCGTACAGACAATATGTTGGCTTACAAAGGCCAATTTGGTGACCTAGGCGTAAAAGCAAGCTACCGTTTTGCTGACCGTGTAGAAGGAACTGGTACTAATTCAGGTCAATACGTTGACAACGGCAAAGACGGTTACTCTCTATCTGCAATCTACGCATTCGGTGACACTGGTTTTAACGTAGGTGCTGGTTACGCAGATCAAGACGAGCAAAATGAATACATGCTGGCAGCATCTTACCGCATGGAAAACCTGTACTTCGCAGGTCTGTTCACTGATGGCGAAAAAGCAGCAACTAACGGTGATTACACTGGTTACGAGCTAGCAGCAGCGTACAAATTGGGTCAAGCGGCGTTCACTACTACGTACAACAACGCAGAAACTAACGACGAAACTTCAGCAAACAACGTTGCAATCGACGCAACTTACTACTTCAAGCCTAACTTCCGCACTTATATCTCTTACAACTTCAACATGATTGATGCAGGTGATGTAATGGGTAAAGTTGGCACTAACGGTGTAGCAACTAAGATCGATGCAGAAGACGAACTGGCTATCGGCCTACGTTACGACTTCTAATTGTTGACTAAAAGGTCACACGCCAAACGCCTGCTAAATAGCAGGCGTTTTTCTATCAAGCTATAACTACTGCGGTGTAGGCTACCTGCAACTCCAAAGTGTTTGGGTATATACTGCAACAACGTTTCTTGTGGATGTATTGTTATGCCTTCTCGCACCATGCCAATTTGGTTACTATCCATCAGCCTTTTTCTGATAGCGTTTCCTATTTACGCACAAACACAGTTAAGTGCCGCGGCGACTAAGCTCCCTCAAGGGGCACGCTATAGTCTATTGATTGAAGATGCCGCATCACAGCAGACCTCTCTCGAACTCAATACTCATCTTTACTATCCCCCAGCCAGTACGCAGAAGATTTTGACGGCGCTTGCCGCGAAATTAGAACTGGGTGATGAATTTCGCTTTCATACCGATTTAATGCGTTCAGGATCAGATTGGATCATTCGCTTTTCAGGTGACCCCACCCTGACTACCAAGGATTTAACGATTCTGCTCAAAGCGATTAAATCTCAGAGTGGCGGCAGAATTGAGGGTGATTTGTGGCTGGATAATAGTGTATTTAGTGGATATGAACGTGCGGTGGGTTGGCCATGGGATATTTTGGGCGTCTGCTATAGCGCCCCAGCCAGTGCCATCAACCTTGATGGTAACTGTATTCAGGCGTCTATTTATACCGAACCACAAGGTAAAACACGCGTTTATGTACCAGAGCACTACCCTGTGCATGTTCAGTCGCAAGCCATCAGCGTGACACAGAGCGAACAAGAGAGTTTACTGTGTGATTTAGAACTGACGGCAACGCCTGAGAATCACTATAAGCTGGATGGCTGTTTAGTCCTACGAGACAAACCCTTACCACTAAAATTTGCGGTGCAAGATACCGGGATATATACCCAGCGAGTGGTCTATCGTCTCCTCAGCCAGCTAAACATCGAGCTCAAAGGGGAGATTAAAGTCGGTAAAGCCAATACCAAACAAGCGCAGAAAATCGCTTCTCATCAGTCCCAGCCGCTGCCTGTGTTACTGAAAACCATGTTGCAAGAGTCCGACAACCTGATCGCCGATACCTTGACCAAAGCCTTGGGCCACCGTTTTTACTCTCAACCCGGTAGCTTTACCAACGGAACACAAGCCATTAAACAGATTTTTTACTCTCGCACGGGCATTTCATTAGAAGATACTCAGCTCGCCGATGGCTCTGGCCTTTCACGTAATAACCGGATGCGTCCACAAGTGATGCTGGAAACTCTTCGCTACCTTTATCAGCATGAAACTGAGCTTGGTTTAATTGCGATGCTGCCTTCGGCGGGAGAATCGGGCACGTTGCAATATCGACGCAGTATGCTTGCGCCGCAAATCAGTGGCCAAATTAAAGCGAAAAGTGGTTCACTTTATGGCACTTACAATATGGCGGGCTTTGTGATGGACGAAAATCAGCGCCCTAAGACTCTGTTTGTTCAATTCGTCACCGACTATTTCCCTCCGAAACCCAATCCTGAGGTAGCGGTTGAACCACCGATCATCCAGTTTGAAACTCAGCTCTATCAAGAGCTTATTCAGTTTAATCGTTTGGCATCCAAGCCAAACTAGGATTCTACCTGAAAAATAAAAAGCGCCGTTTGGCGCTTTTTATTTATTTTTAGCTCGGGTTTGAAAGCCATTACTTGATGGTCACTCGAGCGAACTTACGTTTACCCACTTGGTAAACCGATGTACCGCAAGCAGGAACCAGCTTCGCATCCTCTAATTTCTCTCCATCAAGCTTCACCGCACCTTGTTTAATCATGCGCAGTGCATCAGAAGTAGAAGCCACAAGTCCCGCCTCTTTGAGTAGGTTCGAGATAGCGATTCCAGCCTCGAATTCAAACTCTGGCATTTCCTCAGGCATTGCCCCTTTTTGGAAACGGTTGATGAACTCTTGTTCTGCTGCATCAGCATCGGCTTGAGAATGGAAACGAGTGATGATCTCTTTTGCTAGCAAAATCTTGATATCACGCGGGTTAGCACCATGAGCAACCTCTGCTTTGAATTGGGCCACTTCGTCTAACGGACGGAAAGAGAGCAGTTCATAGTAGCTCCACATCAAATCGTCAGAAATTGACATGATTTTACCGAACATTTCGCTCGGCGCTTCGCTCACACCAATATAGTTATGCGCTGATTTGGACATTTTCTTCTCGCCATCCAATCCCACCAGCAGAGGCATCATCAATACCACTTGTGGTTTTTGGCCGTTGGCTTTTTGTAGCTCACGCCCCATCAGCAAGTTGAACTTCTGGTCAGTACCACCTAGCTCAACATCCGTCTCCATCGCAACGGAATCGTAGCCTTGCAGCAATGGGTACATAAACTCGTGAATCGCAATCGGCTGACCATTGTTGTAACGCTTTTTAAAGTCATCACGTTCTAACATACGAGCGACGGTCTGGTTTGAAGCCAGACGGATCATCCCTTCCGCTCCCAGTTGTGACAACCACTCTGAGTTAAATTGGATCTTGGTTTTGGCAGGATCGAGGATCTTAAACACTTGCTGCTTGTAAGTTTCTGCGTTGCGCAACACATCTTCACGCGTCAAAGGTGGGCGTGTCGTGTTTTTTCCTGTTGGGTCACCCACCATTCCGGTAAAGTCACCAATCAAAAATGTCACGTCATGACCTAAATCCTGGAAAGTACGAAGCTTATTGAGGATTACCGTGTGGCCTAGATGGATATCCGGAGCCGTTGGATCAGCCCCCAACTTAATTCGCAGCGGACGATTTTCTTTAAGCTTGGCAATGAGCTCTTCTTCGGGGATCAGCTCTTCAACACCACGTTTAATCTCGGCTAAAGCGGCTTCAATACTCGCCATTCTTGTTCACTCCCACAGATTTGGCAAAAATATGATAGTGGGACATATTACTTGAATAGCGATGCATTTTGAAACCAGTTAGACTACCCGACAGCGATTTTGTTAATAATTAAATGAATTTGAACTGAACATGCTTTCTCTTTTCAATCGTCTTCCTTGGCTGCATCGAGTGTTAATCACCGCGTTTAGCGCCATCATTGTCTTCGCCATTTTTTTTCTGCCCGATTCTGAAGATTTACGTAACCCTGATGCTCAGTTAGAAGTAGGACGTCACTATCCCGTCACTCTCGATAACCAACTGATTACCACACCAGAGGAAGATGTGATCGCTCCTCCCTCTGTCATGTTGCGCTGGGAGACCTACCAAGTGGCCAACGGTGAAAGTGCCGCCCTGCTCTTCCAACGAGCGGGACTCTCATCACGAGTGCTCTACGAATTGACCTCAAGTAATAGTGACATCAACAGTCAGCTTTCGAAGTTAATGCCTAAAGACGAGCTGAAATTTGGCTTTGACCAAGATAATCAATTAGTTCAACTAAAACGCACCATTAGCCCTTATGAAACCTTTGTGGTAACCCGTTCAGATTCTGGTTTTACCTCTGAGTTTGATAAGAAAGAGGTCACCTTCCAGCTCAATTACGCCGAAGCCAAAATTACCTCTAATTTCTGGAATGCGGGGGTCGCCGCAGGATTGACTGCAAACCAGATTATCGAATTAGCCAATATGTTTGGCTGGGATATCGACTTCGCGCTCGATATTCGCGAAGGGGATCAATTCAAATTGCTCTACCAAGAAAAAATCGTCGAGGGCTCAGTGATTGGTCGCGGTAATATTATTGCAGCCACTTTTATCAACCAAGGTTCAACCTTTACTGCGATTTTGGATGACAATACAGGCAACTATTACGATCAAAATGGCCGAGCGATGAAAAAGGCCTTCTTGCGTTCGCCGCTCGATTTTCGTCGTGTCTCTTCTAACTTTAATCCTCGCCGACTCCATCCAGTGACCGGCCAAATAAAAGCTCACCGCGGTACTGATTACGTGGCACCGGTAGGAACACCTATCTGGGCTGCGGGTGATGGTGTGGTAGAGAAATCCAGCTATAACCAGTTTAATGGTAATTATGTCTACATTCGCCATAGCAATACCTACATTACCAAATACCTACATTTACAGCGCCGTCTAGTCAAAACGGGGCAACGAGTCAAACAAGGCCAGAGTATTGGTACTTTGGGAGGGACAGGGCGAGTTACCGGCCCTCACTTGCACTATGAATTCTTGGTTAATGGCATTCACAAAAACCCACGTACGGTTGAATTGCCACAAGCACAATCACTGACTGGCAAGGCGAAAGAAACCTTTATTGCGAATGCGAAGCAACGAATGGAAAAACTCGAACGCTACAGCCAGTTATTGTATGCCAATCAATAACCGCCTCGTGGTGGAATAAAAAGTTAGGCCAGCAATTGCTGGCCTAACTTTTATCAACATTCACTATTTCACTATGGTATGTTTAACTTTGCTCATCTTGAGGCGCTGCGTCTTCACTCAGCACTGCTTTACGCCGCCCTAACATGAGCAAACAAGGGGTAAGCACTAAGGTCAGCACCGTGGCAAAAGCCAATCCTCCGGCCACCGCAGTTGCCAGTTGTGACCACCACTGGGTACTCGGCGCGCCAAACTCTATTTTTTGATTGATGATGTCGATATTCATCTCAAGCACCATAGGTAGCAAACCTAAAATGGTCGTCACCGTAGTCAGCAGCACAGGACGCAAACGCTGCACCCCCGTGCGTAGTATCGCTTCTTCTCGGCTCAAGCCTCGATTAAGTAATTGATTATAGGTATCAATCAACACGATATTGTTGTTCACCACAATCCCCGCTAGGGCAATCACCCCGATGCCAGACATGATGATGCCAAACGGTTTTTGGAAAATCAGTAATCCAGCAAAAACCCCTACGGTAGAGAAAATCACCGCGGTCAAAATCAGGAAAGCTTGGTAGAAACTATTGAACTGGGTGATCAAAATGATCGCCATCGCCGCGAGTGCGACCATAAATGCCTTTTCGAGGAATGCTGCTGAATGCTCTTGCTCCTCGTTTTGACCACGGATACGAAACTCCACACTACTCGGTAAATTGAGCTCACGTAGTGCCTGTTCAATGGCAGGGAGTTCTAGCGCTAGGTTGTACCCTTCCTTGAGATCAGCCATCACGCTGATCACCCGTCGCCCATCCACCCTATGAATCGTATCCTGCTTCTGCTCTGGAATAATTTGCGCAAAATTAGTGAGTGGCACTAAACCTTGCGTGGTTTTTACGCGTAGTTGGTCAAAACGTCCAATATCACGATATTCACTCGGATAACGCACCAAAATATCGACTTCTTCGTCGCTGTCATCGGGAAGATAATCGCCAATTTTGAGGCCATTTGTCACAAACTGTACGGTATTGCCTACCAAAGTGGCATCTGCCGCAAAACGTGATGCATCATCACGTCGAATATCAATTTTCCAATCAATACCCGGCTTACTACCGTTATCACTTAAATTGGTTAATGCCTGATTAGATTCGGCCCACAACCTGACTTGCTGAACCGCTTTACCGAGGTCGTCAGCAACGCGAGCTGAAATTTCAATCTCCAGATCATGCTCAACCGGAGGACCTGCGTCTGGAAATTTGTATTCGATTTCAACCCCAGGGAAGGTATCGGTGACTTGCTCCAGTTCCTCAATAATCGCTTTAACACTGCGACGATATTGCCAATCAACGGGGGTTATCTGTACGACGCCGATTTCATCATCGCCCCCCGTACGGGTATAGACACTTTCAAACTCATCGTGGCCTAACATCACCTGCTCAATATCACTCATGATGCGATCTTTTTCATTCAGCGACAGATCGCCATAAGAGCGTACTTTAACCGAGAAAAAAGGCGGATCCACTTCAGGAAAAAACTCTGCACCTAACCCTGCTTTGCCATAAGCAAACGCAATCGCCGCAGACATCAGCAGCGCACCGCACAAAATTTTGATCGGGTGGCGAATCGCTATGGCAAGCGTGTGGTAATAGGCTTTGGTGATCCCCGTCGCTTGTGAAAAATCACCATTGTGCAGCGCCACCATCTGCGCTTGATTGGCTTGGGTCACTTTCTGCGGACGACCAAACAAACTTCCCAATACCGGAACAAAGAGCAGCGCCATCACTAAAGAGGCAGTGAGCGTCGCCATTAAAGTCAGCGGAAGGTATTTCATGAATTCGCCAGTGACATCTGGCCAAAACAGCAGTGGGGCAAAAGCGGCCAACGTGGTCGCGGTAGAGGCGGTGATTGGCCAAGCCATACGTTTCGCCGCATCGCGATAGGCTTCACTTCGATGCATTCCCTCTTGCATACGTCGATCCGCAAATTCAGTCACCACGATTGCGCCATCCACCAGCATGCCAACAGCCATGATGAGAGCAAACAGCACAACGATATTGACCGTCAGACCGAAAACGGCCAGTACCAATAACCCAGTCAAAAAAGATCCAGGAATCGAAACCCCAACCAATAGCGAAGTGCGTACACCCAAAATCGCAATGATCACCACCACTACGAGAATGATGGCGGACAGAATATTGTTTTGTAGATCATTGAGCATGAGTTTGACATCTTCCGACTCATCCCAAATCGTTTTCACCAATAAATTATTAGGCCAATCATCACGAGCTTGAGCTTCGCCTAACACCGCTTTGACTAGCTCAACCGTTTCAATAATGTTCTCACCAGAACGTTTTTTGATATCCAAAACAATGGCGGGTTTACCATCTAAGCGAGCGAAGCTCTCAGGATCACGGAAAGATTTGCGTACTGTAGCCACATCACCGAACGTAATCACTTGCTTACCTTCGACTTTAATCGGCAGCTCTAGTACATCCTTCAGTGATTCAAACACGGAAGGCACTTTGACCGAAAAGCGGCCATAACCGGTATCGACAAATCCGGCGGCGACCACTCGGTTATTGAGTGCAATCAGATTGTAGATGTCGCTTTGATCCAGTCCATAGCTCTCCATAAGCAGTGGATCGACGATGATTTCCACAATTTCTTCACGATCCCCTGCGATATCAACAGATAAGATCTGGCGAAAGCTTTCCAATTTATCGCGTAATTGACGGGCTATCAGAACTGCCGTTCGCTCCGGTACTGTACCGTAGAGCACAACAGATAAAACAGGCTGTTCCGCCGCCAGCGTCACTTCATTCACCGTCGGCTCATCACTGTCCGCCGGTAATTTGGGTTTGGCCAAATCGACCGCATCACGCACATCGGCCATCGCTTTGGCTAAATCGACGCCTACATTGAATTCCAGCACAACAGAAGCATGCCCTTCTGATGCGGTGGCCGTCATCTCTTTCACCCCTTCAATTGAGCGCATTTCCTGCTCAAGAGGACGAACAATCAATCTTTCCGCATCACTGGGAGAAATACCTTGGTGGCTCACCGAAACGTAGATGATAGGAATGGTGACATCGGGGCTCGACTCTTTGGGAATGGTCAGGTAAGTCGCCACACCCGCAACCAAAATGAACACCAGTAAGGTCAACATGGTGCGCGTACGAGACAACGCCGCATCAATCAGAGTGAACATGGTACGGCTCCTAGTGGGTTGCGCTGAGTTGAGTGGCGAGAACCTTATCTCCATCGCGAACAAATCCTTGTCCACGGGTAATAATATCCACTTGCTCGCCAAGTCCGGTTAACCAGACGCCATCTTGTTCTGCTTTCACCAGTTGGATTGGCACAAACTTGACGTGTTCACCTTGCAACGTTTTCACGCCAAGGTTGCCCTCTTCATCGAGCGCGAGCATGGCGGGGGTGATTTTGATCGCGGCTTGAGAAATTAGGCTCAACTCAACTTCTGCGCTTACCCCTGCAGGAATGGCTTGTTGTGGGTTATCGACCTCAACTTCAATGGCAAAGGTATTGGTTGCAGGCGATGAGAGCCTTGAAATATAGCGGACTTTACCTTGTGTTTGCGTGCCATCGATAAAGCGGATCCGCGCCGCTTGTTCAAGCTGCACATGTTGAATGTGTCGCTCACTGACATCCGCTTCTATCACCAATTTGTGCAGATCGATAATGGAGGCAACCGGATCACCAATCCCAACAAAATCGCCTTTTTCGATAGGTAAAGTCTCCACGACACCATCAAAGGGGGCGCGAACTTGGGTATTATCCAGTAAACGTTGCACAGTACTGAGCGAGGATTGTGCGTCTGTGAGTGCTGCAGCTGCATTGGTAAAAGCCACTTCACCTTGTAAACCTTTATTTTTCAGTGCACTAGCCGCATTAAACTCTTGTTGCCGTACTCTGAGTTGCGCTTTCACTCGTTCTAATTGGGCATTAAGGTCGCCCTTATCAATCAAGGCGATTATCTGATTTTTTGTAACCACTTGCCCTTTCGCAATCTTCACCTCGGCGATCCGCCCAGCGATTTCAGCACCAATTTTAGCCTGCCGATCCGGCGCAGTTCGTCCGTACAGCTCGATAACTTTATCCGTTTGAGTTGCGCTAAAGGTTTGATAACCGACTTTAGCTAGAGGGACTTCTATTTCAGTCGCCGTTTGCGGCTCTTCGGCATTGGAATCGCCTAAGCCTAACCAGAGTGCTAGCAAAATAATGAACGCAAGAGAAATCAACCAAGGTTGATGAAGAAAGAAGTCGCGCGCTTGACGTGAAGATGTTTTGAGCGGAAACATAACTATTCCTTATTGTAATCGCTACGTGACATCCTAACACGCAGCGTCGGCCAATCGTTTATCGACTGGCCTTATTTTCCTGAAAAATCTCAGGATTAGACGCTAAATGACGCGCCACAACCGCACGTTGTCGTTGCATTCGGGTTATTCACGAAGAATCTTGAGCCTTCAAGACCTTCGGTATAGTCGACCACACCGCCGATCAAATATTGCAGACTCATAGGATCAACCACCAAAATGACGCCGCTATTCTCAATTTTGGTGTCACCTTCGTTGACGGTTTCATCGAAAGTAAAGCCATATTGGAAGCCGCTACAACCACCACCAGTGATGTAAACACGCAACATTAACGATGGGTTTTCTTCTTCTGCGATCAACGCTTTAACACGTTTTGCTGCCGCATCAGAAAAGGATAATGGAACATTAACTTCGCTCACGATGACCTCTCTCAGTCGTGGAAAATACAACAACACTGCAAAATCCGATGTGCTGCCGATCTAATAATGATAATGGCGGCGATTATCTAATACCTGAGTTGGCCGTTCAAGTATTAGCCTTAATCCGAAGCAACTTGGCGGATAAATTCGCTTTCTTGCTCGCTATTTTGCGGATGCAGACAGGGAAAATCGATCAAAATGTAGCGAAAACATTTCACCCACTGGAGCATAGGCGTACAATGCGCCCCAAAATTGGTCCGATTCATCATAAGAGGAAACTAGCATGACCAAATCAGCCGAGTTGTATCAAAAGGCGCAAACCACGATTCCGGGTGGAGTTAACTCTCCTGTTCGAGCCTTTAACGGAGTGGGTGGTTCACCGATTTTCATTGATCGTGCCGATGGCGCGCTGATTTTTGATGCCGATGGTAAAGCATACATTGACTACGTGGGATCATGGGGACCAATGATTCTCGGCCACAACCATGCGGTAATTCGTGAAGCGGTGATTCAAGCAGCACAACGCGGTTTAAGTTTCGGTGCACCTACCGAGATGGAAATTACCATGGCAGAGTTGGTCTCTGAGCTCGTTCCTTCAATGGAACAATTGCGGATGGTGAACTCGGGCACTGAAGCGACGATGAGTGCGATTCGTCTTGCGCGTGGTTATACAGGCCGTGACAAAATCATCAAGTTTGAAGGCTGTTACCATGGTCATGCTGACAGCTTACTAGTTAAAGCGGGATCTGGGGCTTTGACTCTAGGCCAACCAAGTTCACCCGGCGTTCCTACTGATTTTGCCAAGCACACCTTAACTGCTCGTTTTAACGATCTAGACTCAGTGCGTGAGCTGTTTGCGGCCAATCAAGGTGAAATCGCCTGCATTATCGTTGAACCCGTGGCTGGCAATATGAACTGCATCCCACCAGTGGAAGGTTTCCATGAGGGACTGCGTGAAATTTGTGACCAAGAAGGCGCACTGCTGATTTTCGATGAAGTGATGACCGGTTTTCGTGTCGCATTGGGCGGAGCTCAAGCGCACTACAACATCAAACCTGATTTGACGACACTTGGTAAAGTGATCGGAGGCGGCATGCCAGTCGGCGCTTTTGGTGGTCGCCGTGAAATAATGCAATACATTGCGCCAACAGGTCCGGTTTACCAAGCAGGCACCTTATCAGGCAACCCGATTGCAATGGCGGCGGGTTATGCATGTCTGACTCTACTTCGTGAAGAAGGCAATGAAAAGCGCTTAGCCGCCAAAACCAAGCAACTGGCTGACGGCTTTAAATCTCTGGCCGATCAACATGGTATTCCACTTTTGGTACACCAAGTTGGCGGTATGTTCGGTTTCTTCTTTACCGAACAAGAGAAAGTGACTTGCTATGAAGATGTCGCCCGTTGCGATGTAGAGCGTTTCAAACGTTTCTTCCACTTGATGCTGCAACACGGAGTTTATCTCGCCCCCTCTGCCTTTGAAGCAAGTTTTACCTCGCTGGCGCACGGTTCAAAAGAAATTGAAGCAACCTTGGAAGCCGCGGATCGCAGCTTTGCGATTTTGGCATTGGAAGCGAAAGCTTAACAAACTGCGTGATCTCACTTTTCAAAGGCAGCCGAGGCTGCCTTTTTCATTCAATGAAGATTTATTGCCAATAATAGACACTCAGTAGCACGAGAGCGCAAATCACTACGCCAAACCACGGAATCGGTCTACGTTTCGCTTTCTTGTCACAACATTCATTTTTATCACAACAGCCCATCTCGACCTCCGGATTGCTAAGCAGCTGAATTGGCGTCATTATAACGCTTCCAATTCCTTTAGGTGGACAACTCCTGTGTCAGAAAAAATCAAATTAGCATCCAGTCATCGCGTATTAGTTGTGGCGCTGCTGGCTTCTGCACTCGCGTGTTACTGGTTAGTCGAGCCTTATATCAACTCGATTGTCATGGCCTTCATCATCTCGTTATTGATGTTCCCTATCCATGATTGGCTTGATAAAAAGCTTCCTTCACACCATAACATCTCTGCCTTTTTATCCTGTGTGGTGCTGACCTTCATCGTGGTAATTCCGTTGTTGCTTATCTTCGGAGCCATCGTACAACAAGGATCCAAGTTCTCTCAAAACCTTTATTCTTGGGTGACCCATGGGGGAATTCAGGAGCTATTGAGTCATCCTTGGGTTGTAAAAGCGCTTAGCCTCGCGAATCAATATCTTCCTTTTGAAGAGATTAGCCCACAGCAAATCGCCCAGCGTGTTGCTCAATTTGCTACAACCTTTGGCACTAATTTAGTCAGCATCAGTGCCAAAATTCTCGGGGATGCCACCAGCTTCGTGATGCATTTTTTCCTGATGCTGTTTGTACTGTTCTTCCTACTGCGCGATCACGACAAGATCATCAGTGCGATTCGTCATATTCTGCCACTCTCTCGCAGCCAAGAAGATCGACTTTTGAGAGAGATTGAAAATGTTTCTAAATCTGCGGTGATGGGTTCTTTTTTAACCGCTATTGCACAAGGTGTGGCTGGTGGTTTAGGCATGTGGCTAGCTGGTTTCCCGGGACTCTTTTGGGGAACCATGATGGGCTTTGCTTCCTTTATCCCCGTAGTAGGGACCGCGTTAATTTGGATCCCAGCGACGCTCTACCTATTTTTAACGGGTGATACCACTTGGGCAATTTTCCTTACTATTTGGAGTATTGCGGTTGTGGGATCTATTGATAACTTACTCCGCCCCTTCTTAATGCAAGGCAGCGCAGGGATGAATACCTTGATGATTTTCTTCTCCCTGCTCGGCGGTATTCAGTTGTTTGGTTTAATTGGCTTAATTTATGGCCCGCTGATTTTTGCTATCACAATAGTGCTGTTTAATATCTACGAAGAAGAATTTCACAGCTTTTTAGATCAGCAAGATAGGAGCTAACACCAAGTTAGGGTTTCATTCAAGGGGCAGAGTATGCGAAAATCTGCCCCCTTTTCTTGAGTAGAGCGTGTCATGCAACCTTATACTGCCCCGAGTGAAATCGCCCTTCGCCAACTCGACTATTTTGCTGATAAGCATGTACTGGTCGCGGGCGAAGTTGAAGATCGTTTTCCTATCGAACTTCGTCAACATTGCGCTTCCGTTTCGGTGTTTACCACGCACTACGGCTACTACTCACAGCTCAAAGCTTATCCTGAGATTACTTGCTACTTTGGCGAGCAGTTAACTGCGGATCTCAATGCCGACCTAATTTTGCTTTACTGGCCTAAAGCTAAACAAGAGGCAGAATATTTACTCGCGATGCTGCTGGCAAAACTCGGTACAGGCACTGAAATTGTGGTGGTCGGAGAAAACCGCTCTGGAGTGAAGAGCATTGAAAAAATGTTCGCCGCTTATGGCTCAATCCACAAATACGACTCTGCACGCCGCTGCTCATTTTATTGGGGACAATGTGTCCATGCTCCAGCCGTTTTTGATATTGAGCAATGGTTTAAATCCTACGCAGTAAGCTATCAAGATCATGAGCTGACTATCCGAAGCTTGCCGGGGGTTTTTAGCCATGGCGAGTTTGATTTGGGAAGTCGCTTACTGCTCGATACCTTACCGCCCCTGAATGGCAAGGTAATCGATATTGGCTGTGGTGCCGGAGTTTTGGGCTGTGTGATGGCAAAACTCAACCCGAACATTGCATTAGAGATGACAGACATCAGTGCTCTGGCGATTCGTTCTAGCCAAGAAACCCTAGTGGCTAACCAATTGCACGGCAAAGTTTATCCATCCGATATGTTTTCCGATACCGAGCATCACTACGATTATATTGTGACCAACCCGCCATTCCATTCGGGGCTGGATACCAGCTATAGCGCCACAGAGCGTCTTCTCGCCGAATCCATCGATCATCTTGCTTCTGGAGGATCGATCTGGGTGGTAGCGAACAGCTTTTTGAAGTATCCACCAATTCTTGAGCAAGCGTTTGGTCATTGTGATATCGCCGCCAAAACCAATAAATTTGCCATCTATCACGCAAAAAAATAACTCGTTACATTTTGCCGCTTTTAACGTAAATCAATCCCAAAAGCGGCATACTCCTCACATTTTTGCGTCTATGCACACGCTTTAGCTTGGACTTACTTGTCAAAGTAAAAAAACTCGTTAATTTCGTTACTTTAGGTTTTCCTTGTCTATCACACACTCGTGCTTGGCGCTCGCCGCAGAGTTTCACCGAAAGTAACACCTTAATTATGTTTAGGTTCTATCGAAAACAAAAATTCAAACGCCTGCAAAATACGCTGATGGCAGCATTTTTGGCTCTCAGCATTATTCCATTGACCATTACTGCACTGTTTTTCCTGCATTCACACAGTAAAGATCTGGAACAGCAGAGTACTTCTTATCTTGTTTCTGTTCGGGATAATAAACAGCAACAAGTTATTGACTACATGATGGCCAAAGAGTCGGAAGTGATGGGCTTTGTCCGTTCCGAGCTGGCTTATGCCAGTGGCGGGCGTTTTTATGGTCTGGTGAATGCTTTCCAGCGTTTAGACGTCAGTATTGAAGCGGCTCGTGAGCATGCTCAGCAGCGCTATATCACCGGCTCTGGTGATCAAATAAAAACCTCGGTACTCCCCCAATCAAGCAGCTACGTGGGCAGTGAACGCTACCGACTGCTGCATAAACGCTATCACTGGGCTTATTTAGAACTGCTTAAACGTTCGGACTTTGATGACATCTTATTGGTCGATATTGATGGCAACGTCGTTTATTCGATTTATAAATATGACAATTTTGGCACTAACTTATTAACGGGCAAATACCAAGACTCCAATCTAGGCCATACCTTCAAGCGTTTAGAACAAACGGTCAATGAACAGCGCAAAACCAACGAAGATTTTACTCCTGTCGTGATTTCTGATTTTGTGCAAGAAGATGGCAAACAATACGCTTGGCTTGGCGCACCGATTATTCAACAAGGCTATTTACATAGCTACGCTATGTTCCGCTTGCCAAGTAATGCGATCACAAAACTCATCGCAGAAGGCAGTAGCAACCCCTCCATGCAAACCATTTTGGTGGGACAAGATCACCGCTCAAGAACTTTAACTTCCGCCGAAATTGCGGTTGAAAAGAGTAAAGAAGTGGTCGATTTAGCCTTATCGGGCAAACGCGCCGTAGGCACTTATACCAATACTGATGGTGAACAGATCATCGCGGCCTATGCACCGATCAATTTGAAAAATATCCATTGGGCACTGGTGGTTGAACTGCCTGAGAAAGAAGCGTTTGCTCGCGTTCGTCAGTTAGAAAAACTGTTTGTTTTTGCGATGTTGACGGCCATCGTCTTAGTAGTCATTGCCTCACATTACCTTTCCAATTTCATTACCTCACCGCTTTTGAAGCTGACATGGGCAGCCGAACGTGTTTCGGCAGGCGATCTTGATGAAGCCATGATCAATACCGAACGCAAAGATGAAATTGGCCGATTGGCGGTTAGTTTTGAGCGCATGCAGCGTTCCATTCGCGAAAAAATATCGCTGATCAAATCGCAAAACAAAGAGTTAGAGAACAACTTACTGATCATTCGTAAACAAAACGATGAGTTGCAGCTAGCGAATAAGCTGAAAGATGAGTTCCTCGCCACTACATCACATGAATTACGCACTCCATTGCATGGCATGATTGGCATTGCCGAAGCGCTGATCTCTGGAGCGAATGGTCATATTTCAGCGGCACACAAGTATCAACTCGACATCATCATCAGCAGTGGGCAGCGATTAGCAACTCTGGTTGATGACTTACTCGATTACCACAAAATGCGCTATGGCGCGCTGGATATTCAAAGGTGTGCCGTCGATTTATCGAGCGCCACGCGCTTGGTCTTAGAGCTTTCTCACCATTTACTCGGCAAGAAAACGCTGCGCATTATTAATCAGGTCTCAGAGCAACCTGTCTGGGTTTCAGCGGATCCTCAACGCTTAGAGCAAGTCCTATATAACTTGATCGGTAATGCCATTAAGTACACTTCCGAAGGCAAAATTGTTATTTCCGCGACTTATATTGACGATAAAGTGCGGGTGCAAGTGGTGGATACAGGACAAGGCATTCCGGCAGAGCAACTAGAGCATATTTTTGAGCCATTGATTCAAGCAGGTCATGACACCAGTCGTTATCGCCAAGGCGCAGGGCTCGGGCTTTCAATCAGCCGTCAATTAATTGAGTTGATGCACGGAACACTCTACGTGAGTAGCCAGCCGATGGTTGGTACAACCTTCAGCTTTACGCTGCCTCTCGCTAGTGAAGAAGAGATTGCTCAAGCTCGCTTGACCGAACTCCCTCACTTTCAAGCACCTGAGGTGTTAGATACCGAGCTGCCAGAACAAAGCACCTTACCCGAAAATGAACATGGCCCACTTCTGCTGGTGGCCGATGATGAACCTGTCAACCTGCGTGTGTTGGACAGCTTCTTACGTCTTGAAGGTTACCGTGTGCATACCGCGCAAGATGGGCATCAAGTGCTTGAAGCGATTAAACGTGAAAAACCTGAATTGGTGTTACTCGACATCATGATGCCAGGAATGAGCGGTTATCAAGTGTGTGAAAAACTTCGACAAACATACGACCACGCTGAACTCCCTATTATTATGCTGACGGCACTCAACCAGTCTGATGACCGAGTGCGAGGGTTTGAAGCCGGAGCCAATGACTACTTATCCAAACCATTCAACAAGCAAGAGCTGGCCGCGCGCATTGTCGCTCACCTCACGGCTAGCAAAGCGGAACTGCGCCGAATTGAGAATGCCCAGCTACAAAAAGAGTTGAAGCATCGAGCTATGGTAGAAGCGAGCCTACTGGAAACCCAAGGCCGCTTATTGGAACAGTTAGAATCTGCGCCAGAAGCGATTTTGTGCGTCAAAGAAGGCAATAAAGTACGTTTTGCTAATGAAGCGGCAGCACGTTTATTTAGACGTACCCCTGAGCAGCTCAAACGCTCCAACGCCGAAGAGTTGATTGCACCTAAATTCCTGAATATTGAACAAGAGCATTACTGCGGCAATATCGATGTTTACGTCGATGATGTTCGCCAGCATCTCTCTGCAGATGTCCTGCGCTTGCCGCAAGGTTCTGGCTTACAAGCGATGTACATTTTTAATGTCGGCGGCAGCGTCAATGCCGCACGGATTCATAACCTAGAAACCGCGGTAGAAGCCCTGTCTAGCTATGCTTTCGAAGGCGATAAAGACAAACTGCAAAAACTCAAGGAACTGGGTGGTGAGTTTACTCGTCTTGCTGATAAAGCTTCTGGCGAGTATCAATCGAAACAAGATTTGATGCGTGCCGTGTTAGTCGAAGCCATGACCAGTGCCTTGAACTATTGGGAGCGAGTCTCAGGACAGAGCAAGTTTACTTTTGCAGAGCAAAGTGGCTTATGGCGCGTTTATCTTGACCGCAGCACGCTACAAACTCGTACCCTAGACAAATACTTACGAATTGAGACACTGCCTAAAACACCGCGTTGGCGAACCGTACTGAACTCGCTCGACTACATTCTTGAGCATTGCAAAGAAGCAGGTCCTGAACGCACTCACATCGAAATGCAGCGCGATAAATTACAAAAACTCCTGACCAGTGAGTAAAGCAATCCACCAGCTAGTCATAAAAACCACCGCATGGTGGTTTTTTATTACCATAACAAAACGCTTTCCCAGCGCGGTTATTCAACGTATTGAAGTTGCATACCCAAGCGACTTGGAATTGCAGGTAGGTGACAAGTGAGTTTATCCCCATGAGCATAGACAAACTATGTGATTGGGGTGAAAAAACGAAGCCAACACCGCTGCAGCTTCCAATCGCAGAAGAATACGTCCCTTCATATTGAGCACCAGAGTGACACACTCAGACTTGATTCAAGAGATAAAAAAAGCATATTACTCCCCTCTTCTTGTATTCAAAAAGTAGGGATAAAACGGTAAGAAAGGACAGCAAATTCCTGATTCAGTCAGCCTTTGTTTGAGATTGCGAAGGGGGTCACAACAATTCGCCAGATTTAATTTAATTGATTAAATTAACGTAAAATCAGGCTAGTGAGCAAGATCTCGCTAATAGAAAACAGGCAAAAAAATCATTATATAAAAAGGAAAACAAAGTAAGTAAGCACTAACAAAGTGAACTTAACATCACACGTTTTGCGAGGTGAATCACTGAGCGTTTTTTGTATAAAAATCACACACCAGAAGGTATTTTGACGTTAATAACGTAGGCCACCCAAGTTTTGACGTTTTTAACGGGAATTGGAATTGATAAATTTCTTGGCAAGGTGTCTTCTTACTCCTGCCAAAGGCCTACAGGCCACTCATAACTCCCTTTCCTCCGACGGGGTAAAGTGATGAGGTAGGTCTTGGAGAGTGTTTATCAATTGATGACATTCCATCCATTAGTGAAATGAAAGCAACTAGTAAGGAACAGCTATGCTTGCCAATATTAAAAAGACAGCACTAGCCGCCGCAGTAATCGCAGCAGCAACCAGTGTCTCAGCTCCAGCGTTTGCACGTAGTGAGCTCACCATCGTGCCAGATTTCTACCCTACAATGGTACGTAACTTCAACCCGTACCTAGCGACTAACCTACGTACAACCACCGATTTTATCTATGAACCTCTGGTTGTATTCAATGAAATGAAAGGTAATACGCCTGTTTTCCGTCTAGCTGAAAGCTACAAAATGGCTGACGACCTAATGAGCGTGACTTTCGATATCCGCAAAGGTGTTAAGTGGTCTGATGGTGAAGCATTCACAGCTGACGACGTGGTTTACTCTTTCGGCCTGCTGAAAGCGAAACCAGAACTTGATCAACGTGGTATCAACAAGTGGGTTACCAGCGTTGAGAAAGTTGACGAATATAAAGTGCGTTTCCGTTTGTCTGAAGCAAACTCAAACGTACCTTATGAAATCTCTCTGATTCCTATCGTTGCTGAGCACGTATGGAAAGAAGTGAAAGATCCAACGACCTTCACTAACGAAAACCCAGTAGGTACTGGTCCTTTCACTGTGATCGACACTTTCACACCACAACTGTACATCCAGTGTCGTAACCCGAATTACTGGGATGCGTCAAACCTAGAAGTTGACTGTCTGCGTGTTCCACAAATCGCAAACAACGACCAACTACTGGGCAAAATCGTTAACTCTGAGCTCGACTGGACTTCTTCATTTGTTCCAGATATCGACCGCACTTACGCCGCAGCGAATCCTAACCACCACTACTGGTATCCAGCAGCAGGTACTCAGGCGTTCATGGTGAACTTCAAAAACCCAGATGCAGCGAAAAAAGAAGCATTGGATAACGTAGAGTTCCGTCGTGCATTCTCTATGGCTCTGGATCGTCAAACCATCATTGACATCGCCTTCTACGGCAGCGGTACAGTGAACGACTTCGCATCAGGTCTAGGCTACGCATTCGAAGCATGGTCTGATGAAGCGACCCACAAAAAGTACAAAGGCTTCAACACCTATGACGTTGAAGGCTCTAAGAAGCTACTGGCAAAAGCGGGCTTCAAAGATGTGAACGGTGACGGTTTCGTTGAAACTCCATCAGGCAAATCTTTTGAACTGCTGATCCAATCTCCAAACGGCTGGACTGACTTCAACAACACAGTTCAACTGGCGGTTGAGCAGCTACAAGAAGTGGGTATCAAAGCGAAAGCACGTACTCCTGAATTCGCGGTTTATAACCAAGCGATGCTAGAAGGTACTTACGACGTTGCGTACACCAACTACTTCCACGGCGCTGACCCATTCACTTACTGGAACAGCGGCTACAACTCAGCACTACAATCTGGTGATGGTATGCCACGCTTCGCGATGCACTACTTCACAGACAAGAAGTTAGATGGTTTGCTAGACAGCTTCTACAAAACAGCGGACAAGAACGAGCAGTTAGCGATCGCTCACGGTATTCAGAAGATCATTGCTGAAAACCAAGTCACTATCCCTGTAATGTCTGGTGCATGGATGTATCAGTACAACACCACTCGTTTCACTGGCTGGTGGAGCGAAGAAAATCCGAAGGGCCGTCCAAGCGTTTGGGCTGGTATCCCAGAGCGTCTACTACACGTACTGGATCTGAAACCAGTTAAGTAATACACGTTCATTTCTTGCGGCGCACGCTGTGCGCCGCCTATCTAAATCCCCTCATGTTGTTAAGCAAACATATGGCGCTCGTTGTCAGGGGATTTCTCGCTCTCAAATTCGCTAGGGGCGAGACCTGAAACCAGAGACAGGACAAAACTGGGTGAGTAAGGTGTAAGTTATGGGTTACTTTTTAAGACGATTGTCGTTCTATTTTGCCGCGTTGCTGGTCGCAGCAACATTAAACTTTATTATTCCGCGTGCCATGCCTGGTGATCCCGTCACCATGATGTTTGCCAACGCAACCGCACAAGTTACTCCAGAGCGTATCGAAGCCATGAAGCAGCTTCTTGGCTTTGTAGAAGGTCCTTGGTATGTGCAGTATCTGACGTACATCAAAAGCATTCTTACTTGGGAGTTGGGTACTTCAATCAAATTCTACCCTTTAAGTGTGAACGAGCTGCTTGGTGGTGCATTTGGTTGGTCACTGTTCCTGGCGGGTACGGCGGTTATCATCTCTTTCTCCATAGGCTCTGTGCTCGGTATTTTTGCCGCATGGAAACGGGGCAGCCGTTACGACACTTTTATTACACCGGGAATGCTGGTGATTCAGGCTGTACCACAAGTGGTTATTGCCATGCTCGCCATGTTCACCTTCGCCATCGGTTTAAGTTGGTTCCCGACTGGCTACGCATACACAGCAGGTACCACTCCAGATTGGACGAGTTGGGCATTCATCAAAGATGTAGCCTATCACGCCTTCCTTCCTCTGGTTTGTGCTTCTATCGTGCAAATCGGTGGTTTCTTGGTCAACATGCGTAACAACATGATTAACCTGCTAGCTGAAGATTACATCACCATGGCAAAAGGCAAAGGCCTGAGCGAAAACCGCGTGGTATTTAACTACGCAGCACGTAACGCCCTACTGCCAAGTGTGACCGCACTTTCTATGTCGCTCGGTATGGCGATTGGTGGTCAGCTGATTATCGAAATCATCTTCAACTACCCAGGTTTAGGCACTGTATTGTTCAACGCGATTACCGCACGTGACTACCAAGTTCTGCAAGGCCAGCTTCTGATCATGACGCTGTTCATGCTGTTCTTTAACCTGCTGGCGGACATGTTATACGTTGTTCTAGACCCTCGCTTACGCAAGGGAGGTAAATAATCATGAAAGCACTTTGGAAACTCTTACGCGGCAACCGTATGGCGATGATTGGTGTCACCATCTTAAGTCTATTCTTTCTGCTCGCGGTCGCAGCACCACTTCTTACCTCGCATGAGCCAGATAAACGTACGGGTAATCCGCACGAATACCCCGCTTTTGTCGTAAAAGCGGCTAAAGCGAATCCTGATGGCTGGATTGCCGAAAACCTAGCGACAGATCGCCGCACTCTAGCGATGTCGAAAAAAGCTGACCACATACTAGGCACCACACGTATGGGTCGTGATGTGTGGTCACAAGTGGCTTATGGTGCTCGCGTATCCTTAGCTGTGGGCTTCGGCGCTGGTATCACGGTCTGTTTCTTAGCCACCGTCATCGGTGTCTCTGCGGGTTATTTTGGCGGGAAAATCGACGATTTCCTCACCGCCGCAATGAACATCATGCTGGTCATTCCGCAATACCCACTGCTGTTCGTATTAGCCGCCTTTATTGGGGAAGCGGGACCTCTCACCATAGCACTGATTATTGGTTGTACCTCCTGGGCCTGGGGTGCGCGGGTGGTTCGCTCGCAAACCATGGCACTGCGTGAGAAAGAGTTTGTGAAAGCTGCAGAAGTGCTGGGTGAATCCTCATGGCGCATCATCTTTGTTGAGATTCTGCCAAACCTGATTTCAATTGTCGGCGCAAGTTTTATCGGTTCGGTGATGTACGCGATCATGATGGAAGCGACGATCTCCTTCCTAGGCTTGGGCGATCCTAACACCATCAGTTGGGGCATCATGCTCTACAACGTACAAACCTCATCTTCGATGCTGATCGGCGCTTGGTGGGAACTGCTGGCACCTTGTTTATCTTTAACTCTGCTGGTTACAGGCCTTGCTCTGCTGAACTTTGCGGTTGACGAAATTGCTAACCCACAACTGCGTTCACACAAAGGTATGAAACGCTGGAAGAATCTGGCCAAGCAAGACCAAAAAGCGCGCCAACCGAACGTACCACCACAAAATGCACTTTGGAGCGGAGATAAATAATCATGACTACGCCATTAATCTCAATCCGCAACTTATGCGTGGACTACATTACCGATGCTGGTGACGTCCGTGCCTGTAACAATGTGAGCTTTGATTTAGCCCCCGGCGAGGTGTTTGGCCTTGCGGGTGAATCCGGTTGTGGTAAATCAACCGTTGCCTTCTCGCTGATGCGTCTTCATAAGCCGCCCGCATTCATCACCGGTGGCGAGGTGATTTTCAACGGTGAAGACATCCTGCAATACAGTGATGAGCGCATGCAAGCGTTCCGTTGGAAAGAAATGTCGATGGTGTTTCAAAGTGCAATGAACGCGCTGAACCCAGTTCTAACTATGGAAGAGCAGTTTTGCGATGTGATCATGCGCCATACCAATATGACGCGTGAACAAGCTAAACGTCGTGCGGAAGGGCTGTTAGAAATTGTGGATATTCACCCAAGCCGTCTTAACGATTATCCGCACCAGTTCTCGGGTGGTATGCGTCAACGCTTGGTGATTGCGATTGCGCTCGCGCTCAATCCAAAAATGATCATTATGGATGAACCCACGACCGCACTAGATGTTGTCGTTCAGCGTGAAATTCTGCAGAAGATCTACGCACTCAAAGAAGAGTTTGGTTTCTCTATTCTGTTCATTACTCATGACTTGTCACTGATGGTCGAGTTCTCAGACCGTATCGGCATCATGTACTCCGGTGAATTGATTGAAGTGGCACCTTCAAAACAGATTCTGGAAACCCCTTACCACCCTTATACCAAAGGGTTGGGAAGCTCTTTTCCACCATTAACTGGACCAAAAACAAAACTCACAGGTATCCCTGGAAACCCGCTCAACCTGTTGGACATTCCTCAAGGTTGCCGTTTCCAAGCTCGCTGCGACCGAGTTCATGAAGCTTGCACTAAGGTACCGACCGTACTGCGCCAAATCGAGCATGGCCGCTTTTCTAACTGCCATCTCTATACGCAATCGAACGCCACTATAAAACGCTAAGGCGCACGGCAAAGCAGTAGCAAAGAATTTCTGGAGACAATTATGAGCAAACCACATGGCGAATTACTGGTTGAGGGAAAAAATCTGGTTAAAGATTTTGCCATCAACAGTAACGCACTCAAACAACCCATGATGCGTGCCATCAACGACGTATCATTCAAAATGTACAAAAGCCGCGGTTTATCTGTGGTGGGTGAGTCTGGCTCAGGCAAATCCACCACCGCCAAGATGATCGCCAAAATGTACGCGCCGACCTCTGGGGTTATCGAGTACAAAGGCCGTGATATTCAGGAGATCGTTTCTCGTGACGACCTGATGCATTACCGCGAAGGCGTACAGATGGTATGGCAAGATCCATTTGGCTCACTCAACCCAACCCATACCATTTTCCACCACATTGCTCGCCCGCTGCTGATCCACAAAAAGGTTACGCCGGGCAACAAAAAAGAATTGGAAGAGCGTGTTTACGAACTGCTTGAGCAAGTAGGTCTCATCCCACCGAAAGCTACGGCCGCGAAATATCCGCACCAACTTTCTGGTGGTCAGCGTCAGCGCGTTAACTTAGCACGTAACATTGCTGTTGGTGCTGAGGTTGTTCTGGCTGATGAACCCACTTCAATGCTCGATGTGTCAATCCGTGCAGGCGTACTCAACCTGATGGAAGAGATGAAGTTTGAGCGTCAAATGTCACTGCTGTACATCACGCACGACATCGCGACCGCTCGCTACATCGCTGAAGATTTAGCCGTTATGTACGTAGGACACATGGTGGAATGGGGTGATACCGATGAGATCATTCACGATCCTCAGCACCCTTACACCAAGCTGTTAGTCTCTGCGGTACCCGATCCGAAAAAGTCGATCCACGAAAAATTGGAAGGCAACAAAGGCGAGATCCCACTGTGGACACCTAACTCTGTCGGCTGCCCATTTGCAGGACGCTGTTTGCACGCTTCCGCGAAATGTCGCGAAGCCTTGCCAGAAGTCACTCAGTTGTCTGACAACCACTTTGTTCGTTGTTATCTGTTTGAAAAATAAAACCAGCAGCTCCCTCTCGTAGGGAGCTTGCTCAATCCATACTGCGGAGAAAATGAATGCTGTTACTGACCAACCACATTGGCTATGAAACCCAAGGCCCTAAACAGGCGGTGTTACTGTGTGGACAAACACAACTCATGGACGATTGTGTGCTTTTGGTTTGCGCTCGTAGTCACCAAACCGTTGCCAAGCTCGCTATTGAGTGGCACGGCAAGATCGACAACTGGCATCAGGGACAATTTCATCGTATCGATTTTTCCGATTTCACGACGCCAGGCGACTATTATCTGCGCCTGGAACACACGCATTCTGCCACTTTTACTATTGCGCGAGGCGTATTAATGCAACGCACATTTTCTGATGTGCTGCACTACTTTAAATCGCAACGCTGCTCTGGGCAGTTTGATCAACAAGACAAGCAAGTACCGCTGCTGGGCACATCAACCACTGCCGATGTGCACGGTGGCTGGTACGACGCTTCAGGTGACGTTAGCAAGTATCTCAGTCACCTTTCTTACGCTAACTATTTGAACCCACAACAAACACCTTTGGTGGTCTGGAACATGCTCAAAGGGTTAGCGGTTTTACAACATCACTCGGGTTTTGCATCGTTTTCTCGCACTCGCCTCAAGGATGAAGCGTTGTTTGGTGCTGATTTTCTACGCCGTATGCAAAACTCCGAGGGATTTTTTTATATGACCGTCTTTGACAAATGGAGCAAAGACACCCAACAACGGGAGATTTGTGCCTACGCGACCCAACAAGGCCATAAATCCGATGATTATCAAGCGGGTTTTCGCCAAGGTGGTGGCATGGCGATTGCTGCACTTGCCGCAGCCGCGCGTTTGGATACGCACGGCGAGTTCACACAAACTGACTATTTACAGGCGGCAGAAAAAGGCTACTGGCACCTCAAAGAGCATAACCTCGCCTACCTCAATGATGGGGTTGAAAACATCATTGATGAGTACTGCGCACTCTTGGCGTGTTGCGAACTTTACCGCACGACAGAGAATGACCAATATCTGGCTCAAGCTCGTGAGTGGGCACAGCGTTTAGCCAAGCGTCAATGCAGCGATGAACAAATTGCGCACTACTGGTCTGCCACCAGCAACGGTGAGCGCCCATACTTCCACGCCAGTGATGCTGGTCTGCCTGTCATTGCACTTTGCGAGTATCTGAATATTGAAACGGATACGGCTAACTACGCTCAACTCCAAAGAGTGGTCGAGCAAGCCTGTCAATTCGAGTTAGCGATAACTCAACAAGTCTCCAACCCGTTTGGGTACCCGCGTCAGTATGTCAAAGGGGTGGAAAGCGCCAAACGCACCAGTTTCTTTATCGCCCAAGACAACGAAAGTGGTTACTGGTGGCAAGGTGAAAATGCCCGTCTCGCCTCGCTGGCGAGCATGGCTTATCTTGCTCAGCCTCATTTGAGTACCGCCATCGCTAAGCCACTTGAACAGTGGTCACAAAATGCCCTGAACTGGATTATTGGGCTCAATCCTTACAACATGTGCATGCTCGATGGACATGGGCACAATAATCCCGATTACTTACCTCATTTAGGCTTTTTCAATGCCAAAGGCGGTGTGTGTAACGGCATAACCGCGGGCTTTGATGACCCAAGAGATATCGCGTTTAACCCTGCAGGGCAAAAAGATGACATGCTGCAAAACTGGCGTTGGGGAGAACAATGGATCCCGCATGGCGCTTGGTATCTGCTTGCCATCATCAGCCAATTTGCTCACTTTACCGCTCACGGGGAGGAGAACCAATGAACTACTACGTAGGCATTGATGGCGGCGGTACATCCTGCCGTGCTCGCATTCGTAATCAGCAAGGTGAATGGGTTGGCGAAGCCAAAAGTGGCAGCGCCAACATCATGCTCGGTGTTGAGGTGGCGTTGCGTTCTGTAGTCGATGCAATCACCCAAGCGGCAGAGCAAGGCGGATTATCACCAGACGACTTCCCTCGTATGCATGTAGGTCTTGCTTTGGCTGGTGCGGAGCAAAAAGAGGCGTGGCACGCTTTTATGCAGCAAGCGCACCCTTTCGCTTCCATCACGCTTAACACCGATGCTTATGGCGCTTGTCTTGGCGCGCATCTTGGTGAAGAGGGCGCGATCATGATCGCTGGAACCGGATCGTGCGGCATTTTGCTAAAAGGTGGCAAACAGTACGTGGTTGGCGGTCGTGAGTTCCCAATATCCGATCAAGGCAGCGGCGCCGTCATGGGCTTACGCCTGATTCAACAAGTGCTGCTCGCACAAGATGGCATCCGTCCCCATACCCCGCTGTGTGATGTGGTGATGAACCACTTTAACCATGATATTGATGCCATTGTTGCTTGGTCTAAAACCGCCCTGCCTCGCGATTATGGGCAATTTTCACCTCAGATTTTCAGCCATGCCTATTGCGGCGATCCTCTCGCGATTGAATTACTCAAACAGACCGCCGCAGACATTGAAATGTTCCTGATCGCCTTACACCACAAAGGCGCAGAACGCATCTGTTTAATGGGCAGCATTGCTGAGCGTATCCAAGATTGGCTCTCCCCACCGGTACAGCAGTGGATTGTCAAACCGCAATCGGATGCTATCGAAGGCGCATTAATGTTTGCCGGTAAGCCTGAGCACAACCTGTATAAGGATGGTTTATGAGTTATCGAATTGAATTTGCGGTGCTCTCGGAACAAAAACCGGATTGCCGTTTTGGTTTAACCCTGCACAATTTGAGCGATCAAGATCTGCATGATTGGTCGCTGTATTTTGTGATTGATCGTTACATCCAACCCATGAGTGTGACCAACGGTCAACTGACCCAAGTCGGTAGCTTATGTTCGATTGTTCCAACGGAAAAAGTGTTGCCAGCCAATGGCCACTTTTATTGTGAGTTCATCATCAAAACCGCGCCTTACCATTTCTACACCGATGGGGTAAAACACGCGTTTGTCCAACTCAATGATAAACAGCCTGTCGAACGAATTAACGTTGCGGTTAACCCTATCGTTCTCGCGTCACCATTTCGCGAGCGTAGCCAGATCCCTGAAGTGACCGCGGCTGAGCTCTGCCTCATCCCCAAACCTAACTCACTGCAACGTTTCCAAGGTGAGTTTGTGGTCAACCACTCCAGCCAGATCTCGCTGCAATCGGACTCGGCCGCGCGTGCTGCACGCTGGTTAGAGCAAGAATTACATGCACTGCATGGGTTCAAACTGAATACGGTTGGCCATAGCGATATCGTCTACCGCAGTAATCCCACGCTCGATGAGGGCCATTATCAACTCAATATCGAAGCGCAAGGGATCAAGATTGAAGCAGGCAGCCATAGTGGCTTTATGCATGCCAGCGCGACGTTGCTGCAACTGGCGCAAGCGCATCAAGGCTCATTGCGTTTTCCTCTGATCAAAATTGTCGATGCACCGCGCTTTAAGTATCGCGGCATGATGCTCGATTGCGCCCGCCATTTTCACTCGCTTGAGCAGGTCAAACGAGTGATCAATCAACTGGCACACTACAAATTTAACGTGTTCCACTGGCATCTGACTGATGATGAAGGTTGGCGTATTGAGATTAAACGCCTGCCGCAACTGACAGACATTGGTGCATGGCGTGGCATGGATGAAGTGCTGGAACCTCAGTACAGCTTACTCACCGAGCGTCATGGCGGTTTCTATACCCAAGAGGAGATCCGTGCAGTGATTGAGTACGCCAGCGATCGTGGCATTACTGTCATCCCTGAAATTGACGTACCAGGGCACAGCCGCGCCGCGATTAAAGCGCTGCCGGAATGGCTGGTCGATGAGGAAGATTGCTCGCAATATCGCAGTATTCAGTACTACAACGACAACGTGCTCTCCCCTGCACTGCCGGGCACTTATCAATTCCTCGACATCGTATTGGAAGAAGTGGCTGCGCTGTTTCCAAGCCAATTTATTCATATCGGTGCAGATGAAGTTCCACACGGTGTGTGGGTAGATAGCCCGAAATGCCAAGCCTTAATGCAAGAGCAAGGCTATACCGACCCGAAAGAGCTGCAAGGCCACTTACTGCGTTACGCCGAGAAAAAACTCAAGAGCTTAGGTAAGCGTATGGTCGGCTGGGAAGAAGCTCATCACGGCGACAAAGTGAGTAAAGATACGGTGATTTACTCTTGGCTATCGGAAAAAGCCGCCTTGGATTGCGCCAAACAAGGCTTTGACGTGATTTTGCAGCCGGGACAATTTACCTATCTCGATATCGTTCAAGACTACGCTCCTGAAGAACCGGGCGTGGATTGGGCGGGTGTTACTCCGCTAGAACGCGCTTACGGTTATGAACCGTTAGCCGACGTTCCGGCCAATGACCCACTGCGTAAACGCATTTTAGGTATTCAATGCGCCTTGTGGTGTGAATTGATCAATAACTCAGAACGCATGGAATACATGCTCTATCCACGTCTCACGGCATTAGCAGAAGGCGGTTGGACAGAGAAATCCCAGCGTGACTGGTTGGATTATCTAGCGCGTTTGAAAGGCCATTTACCACTGCTGGATAAGCAGAAAATACCTTATCGCGCGCCTTGGAAGTAATTCTGCCTTGAAAGTAATTCTTCCGGAAATCGTAACGACGGCGTGACGGAACTCACGCTGGTTTTCACTAGCAAAATTTTTAGCTGCCATAGGGCAGCTGGTTTAAAAGGAAAGCACAATGAAATACGGCTATTTCGATAATGATAATCGCGAATACGTCATCACTCGCCCTGACGTACCCGCACCTTGGACTAACTATCTCGGTACTGAAAAATTCTGTACGGTGATTTCACACAACGCAGGGGGTTACTCCTTCTATCACTCACCTGAGTACAACCGCGTGACCAAGTTTCGTCCAAACTTTACCCAAGATCGTCCCGGGCACTATGTTTACCTACGCGATGATGCGACAGGCGATTTCTGGTCAATCTCTTGGCAACCAGTTGCGAAAAGCCTTGAACAAGCGAAATACGAAGTTCGCCACGGCTTGTCCTACTCAAAATTCAAGTGTGAGTACAACGGCATTCACGCCACCAAAACTCTGTTTGTTCCTAAAGGCGAAGATGCCGAAGTTTGGGATGTTGTGATCGAAAATACCTCCAACGAAGTGCGCACCATCAGTGCGTTCAACTATGTTGAGTTCTCTTTCAGCCACATCAAGTCAGACAACCAAAACCATCAGATGTCGCTCTACTCAGCGGGAACAGCGTTCAAAGATGGCGTGATTGAGTATGACCTGTACTACAACACCGATGATTTCCTCGGTTTCTACTACCTGACTGCAACTTTCGATGCCGACAGCTACGATGGCCAACGTGACCAATTCCTTGGCATGTATCGTGATGAAGCCAACCCAATCGCCGTGGCGCAAGGTAAGTGCTCGAACAGTGCGCAAACCTGTTACAACCATTGTGGTGCACTGCATAAGCAATTCGTGCTGCAACCGGGCGAGAAGGTGCGCTTTGCGGTGATCTTAGGTGTAGGCAAAGGCAACGGCGCAAAACTGCGTGAAAAATACCAAGACCTGAGCAAAGTGGATTCGGCCTTTGCAGGTATCAAAGCACACTGGGATGAGCGTTGTGCGAAATTCCAAGTGAAATCACCCAACCAAGGTCTCGATACCATGATCAACGCTTGGACTCTGTACCAAGCGGAAACGTGTGTGGTGTGGTCCCGTTTCGCCTCTTTCATTGAAGTCGGCGGCCGTACAGGTCTTGGCTACCGTGATACTGCGCAAGATGCGATCTCCGTACCGCACACTAACCCAGCGATGACTCGTAAGCGCCTCGTTGACCTACTGCGTGGTCAAGTGAAAGCCGGTTACGGTCTGCACCTGTTTGATCCTGACTGGTTCGATCCAGAAAAAGCGGATGTTAAACCGTCTAAATCACCCACAGTTGTCCCCACACCGTCGGATGAAGACAAGATCCACGGCATTAAAGATACCTGTTCTGACGATCACCTGTGGATTGTGCCAACCATCCTCAACTATGTGAAAGAGACCGGTGACTTCGCCTTTATCGACGAGGTGATCCCTTACGCGGATGGCGGCAACGCAACCGTATATGAGCACATGATGGCAGCGCTAGATTTCTCTGCAGAATATGTGGGTCAAACCGGTATCTGTAAGGGCCTGCGTGCCGACTGGAACGACTGTTTGAACCTCGGTGGTGGTGAGTCCTCTATGGTCTCTTTCCTACACTTCTGGGCGTTGGAATCTTTCCTTGAACTGTCACGCTATCGCAATGATGAAGCGGCAACCGACAAGTACCAAGCGATGGCCGATGGTGTACGCGAAGCGTGTGAAACTCACTTGTGGGATGAACAAGGCGAATGGTACATCCGTGGCCTGACCAAAAATGGCGACAAGATCGGAACCTTCGAACAAGTGGAAGGCAAAGTGCATTTAGAGTCTAACTCGCTTGCAGTGTTGTCTGGCACGGTTAGCCATGAACGCGGTATCAAAGCGATGGATGCGGTCTACAAATACCTGTTCTCCAAATACGGTCTACACCTGAACGCTCCATCATTTGCCACGCCAAATGATGACATCGGTTTCGTGACTCGCGTTTACCAAGGCGTGAAAGAGAACGGCGCGATCTTCTCGCATCCAAACCCATGGGCATGGGTAGCCGAAGCGAAACTGGGCCGTGGTGATCGTGCGATGGAGCTGTATGACGCACTCAACCCATACAACCAAAACGACATCATCGAAACCCGTATTGCTGAACCTTATTCTTACGTACAGTTCATCATGGGGCGTGACCACCAAGATCACGGCCGCGCTAACCACCCATGGTTAACCGGTACTTCTGGCTGGGCATACCATGCGACCACCAACTATATCTTGGGTATCAAAGCGGGCTTCGATGCACTGGAGATCGATCCTTGTATCCCAACGTCATGGCCGGGTTTTGAAGTGACTCGCGAATGGCGTGATGCGACTTATCAGATCAAAGTGGAAAACCCGCAAGGCGTTTCAAAAGGCGTGAAATCCATCACCCTGAATGGTCAAGCGATTGAAGGTGCCGTTCCTGTGCAAGCCGCAGGCAGCGTTAACCAAGTCGTGGTTGTTCTAGGTTAATCCATTTTCGGGCACTCGCTGAGTGCCCGTTTGCTAATACCTAAGCGTTTTATATGCCCAGACCACTTGTCGTTGCAGCCAAGACTCTTGCAGCGTCAGTAGAAAAGGGATAGGGGGAGAAAATGATTAAATTTGGTACTGGCGGCTGGCGTGCGTTTATTGGTGAAGAATTCACTAAAGATAATGTGCGCTTGGTGGCTCAAGCGTTAGCCAACATCATCCATCATGAGCAAGCCGCAAACGAAGGCTTCGTAATTGGTTACGACCGCCGTTTTCTGTCAGACAAAGCGGGACGCTGGTTTGCCGAAGTGTTAGCCGCGAATGGCGTTGTGGTGAGCTTTATCGACAAGTTTGTGCCGACACCTGTGGTGATGTTTAAAGCCAAAGAGATGGATTGTGCTTACTCAGCCTGTATTACCGCATCGCACAACCCAGCCGACTACAACGGCATCAAAGTGTTTATTCGTGGTGGCCGTGACGCAGATGAAGTGATCACTCAAAAGATCGAGCAGCAAATTGCCACACTGACTTTACAAGACGTGAAATCGATCGACTTTGATCAAGCCGTCAACGACAAACTGATCGACATCATCAACCCGATGAACGAGTTCGTCGACAGCATCATCAACTTCATCGATATTGAAGCGATCAAGAAAGCCAATCTGCGAGTGTTGATCGACCCGATGTTCGGGGTGGCGAAAAACGCGCTGCAAACGGTACTGATCAATGGCCGCTGCGACGTGGACGTGATCAACGACGGCAAAAACCCTGATTTCGGTGGCTTGATGCCTTCGCCTAGCGCTGCCACCTTGTATCGCTTGAAGCATCTGGTGAAACACGAAGGTTATGACATCGGTATCGGCACCGATGGCGATGCGGACCGCCTTGGCATCATCGATGAAAAAGGCAACTTTATTCACCCGAACGAAGTGCTGATCCTGCTTTACTACTACCTGCTGGAGTACAAAGGCTGGAAAGGTTCTGTGGTACGTAACATCGCAACCACACATCTGTTGGATAAGATTGCCGCCGATCATGGTGAGCGGTGCTTTGAAGTGCCTGTGGGCTTTAAACACATCTCTTCACAAATGGAAGCGGACGACTCTCTGATTGGCGGGGAGAGCTCTGGCGGCCTCACGATTCGTGGTCACATCAAGGGCAAAGATGGCGTGTTCGCCTCAAGCCTCTTGGTGGAAATGATCAGCGTGACGGGCAAGAAACTCTCTGAGCTGTTAACCGAGATCTACGATCGTTACGGCTATGCCTACACTGCGGAAGGCGATTGCAAATTTAAACCTGCCCAGCGTGATGAGATCTACAACAAAGTCTACATTGAGAAAAAACTGCCTGCGTTTGAGTTTGAGATCGACAAAGTCAGCTATGAAGATGGCGCTAAAGTCTACTTCAAGAACGGTGGCTGGGTGATTGCCCGCTTCTCCGGCACTGAGCCTTTATTACGTATTTTCGCCGAAATGGCCGACAAAGATACTGCGGAGCGTGTTCTTCAACAGATGAAAGATTTCTTGGCGTTGTAATCATCGCCTTGTCAAATCATCCCCTGAGGTTAAGTCCCCTCAGCGGAGAAGAACACTTGCCCGACGCTCGACGTCGGGCTTTTTTATGCAGGTAACATAGTTTGGCAATCCAAGACGCTTGGCGGGAGCATTAGGCGAAAGCGAGCACGCCTTGGGTATCAATATTGACCGAGACTGCCTGCCCTAACTCCAGCGGTTGCGAAGAGGTCGCGATAAGCTGAGTGCCGTGCGCATCAATCAGATAACGGCAATGATCGCCCATAAACTGCTGCTCCGTCACCGTCACACTGCTTTCCTCTTCCGCGCGAATTTGCACCTGTTGTGGACGTAGCAGCAACTTGCATTCCGTATCTACCGCGATGGGTTGGCGCGCAATGGCTTCCACAACCCCAAGAGCAGTTTGGTACTGAGTTTCACTGATCCGCTTGGCGTTTAAGTAGCTGCCCCCGCCGAGAAAATCAGCCACGAACTGACTCGAGGGTTGATAGTAAAGCTCTGCGGCGGTGCCGTACTGCTCAATCACACCTCGATTCATCACCGCCATTTTATCGGCGAAGGCAAACGCTTCTTCTCGCGAGTGAGTAACGAAAATCGCCGTCACCCCCTGCTGTTTAAAGATCTTGCGAATCTCAATGATCAGCTCATGGCGCACTTGAGTATCGATATTGGAAAACGGCTCATCAAGCAGTAACAGATCTGGCTTATACGCTAAGGCACGAGCAATGGCGACACGCTGCTGCTGACCACCCGAAAGTTGGTGCGGATAACGCTCTGCGAAAGCATCAAGATGAACCAGAGCCAGCATCTCGGCAATTTTGGCCTGCTTTTGCTTCGCGGGCATCGCATCTAACCCAAAACCAACGTTTTGCGCTACGGTAAGATGGGGAAACAATGCGTAATCTTGGAAAATCATTCCGATATTGCGCTGCTCAGGGGGCAACCAGCGTTTACCGTCATCCAAGGTGACACAGTTAAGGCTAAGCTGACCGGAAGCCAAAGGCAGCAAGCCGGCAATCGCTTTCAGCAAGGTGGTTTTACCACAACCACTTGCGCCAAGCAGACAGACAATTTCGCCCGGATTGACTTGCAAAGAGAGAGATTTCAATACGGTTTGTGCATCGTATTGGCAAGTGAGATTTTCAATCAGCAGTGCGCAGCTCATTAGTGCTTTTGCTCCAAAGAACGGTTAACCATAACAAGAGGAATAAGCCCGACCAACACCAGTAAAATGGCGGGTAGCGCCGCCAACTCTAAGCGCTCATCTGAAGCGTAGTTATAGACGTAAGTAGCGAGAGTTTCAAAGTTAAACGGACGCAGCAAAATCGCCGCGTTCAATTCCTTCATCGATTCGATAAACACCAACAAGCCTGCGATTAATGCGCCGCGGCGGATCAGCGGCAAGTGTACACGCTTGAGCATTTGATTAGCATGACAGCCCATCGTGCGCGCCGCCATATCCAACGAAGGTGACACTTTACTGAGGCTGCTTTCGATACTGCCAATGGCTACCGCCGAGAAACGCACCACCAGCGCGAACACAATCGCAAATAAACTGCCGGAGAAAACAAGCCCAGGACGTCCCCACTCCATCATTTTAGCGATATCGTTGATCAGATGATCCAGTGCGAGCACAGGCACTAAAATACCAATCGCCAGAACGGTTCCCGGCACCGCATAGCCCATCGAAGAGAGGCGCATCAGCGCAACACTGGCGCGATTATTTTGTAAACGAGCATAAAAGTTAGCCACTAAAGCCACCAATACCGCTACGACAGCAGCACTGATCGAGACGGTGAAACTGTTGATCGCGTACTCTTTAAATTGGGTGGTCCAGCTCTGGGCAAAATAGGTCCACGCGTAACTCACCAATTGCAGTAGTGGCAGAATAAACGCCACCGCCACCAAACCCCAGCACCAGATTAAAGCCCCCCATAAGCGCCACCCTTTTAAGGTATAACGATACTCTTCATGGCTATTAAATTGGGTTTGATACAGTTTTTGTCGGCGACGGCTGTAGCGCTCGCTACTGAGCAGCAGCAGCACCATCACCAGCATAATAGCCGAGATTTTTGCAGCTGCATTGAGATTGGAATAACCGAGCCAAGTATCGTAAACCGCTGTGGTTAAGGTATTCACCGCAAACAGGCTTACCGTGCCGAAATCACCAATGGTTTCCATGGCCACCAAAGACAAACCTACCGCAATCGCAGGTCGTGCTAATGGCAGAGAAATGCGTCGAAAACTTTGCCATGGTGAACATTTCAGTAAGCGCGCAGACTGAAGCAAAGTGACGTTTTGCTCCATAAACGCTGCGCGACACAAAAGATAGACATAAGGATAAAGTACCAGCGCCAGCACCACACTCGCACCGCCTAGGCTGCGAATATCGGGAAACCAGTAGCTGCCCGCTTGCCAACCGGTCCAATCGCGCAAAGCGATTTGGATGGGACCTGCGAAATCAAACCAATGGGTAAACAGATAACCAATAATATAAGCAGGCATCGCCAAGGGCAGGACCAGCGCCCATTGCAGCCAACGCTCACCGGGCAGTTTGCACATGGCAATCAGCCAAGCTGAAGGTACTCCAAACAGCAAAGCCAAGAGCAATACCGAACAGGTTAATACCACAGTATTGAAAATATAGGTGGGCATCACAGTCGCCAGAAGATGAGCAAAGACCTCATCACTGTTGCCGAATGCGGTATAGAAGATCGCTAAGATCGGTAAAACCAGCAGAGTGGTTAACACTAGGCTGCTGGCTTTCCAGGCAAAATATTTTTCTTTCATCGCCTATCAGTATAAGGCTTGAACAGCAAGCAGATACTGTTTCCCTCAAATAAAATAGGGGTACGTTATACCCCTGATTTTACTTACAGGTCAAATTTGACTTCATCGATCAATTTGATCGCCGCAGCATTGTTATCTGCTACTTTTTCCAGTGGCAGACTGTCGGCTTTAAACTCGCCCCAAGACTCCACCAATGCAGAACGTTGTACACCCGGTTTAACTGGGTATTCGTAGTTCACTTCGGCATACATCTGTTGCGCAGTCGCGCCAGTCAAAAACTCCATCAGTTTCTGAGCGTTTTCACGGTTTGGTGAGTATTTAGCCATCGCCATACCGCTCACGTTAACGTGCGTACCTTGTGCATTTTGACCAGGGAAGTTGATGTATACCGCTTCAGCCCAAGATTTTTGCTTCTCGTCATTAACCATTGCGCCTAGGTAGTAACTGTTACCTAGCGACACATCACACAAGCCTTCTTTGATCGCACGAACTTGGTCACGATCGTTACCTTGTGGTTTGCGTGCTAGGTTCGCTTTAACGCCTTCTAGCCAAGCTTTGGCTTCCGCCTCACCGTGGTTTGCGATGATAGAAGCGACTAACGCAACGTTGTAAGGGTGCTTACCACTACGAGTACAGATTTTGCCTTTGAATTCAGGTTTTGCCAGATCCATATAGTCAAAACCATCACCGAGCTTACCTAGGCGGTCACGTGAAGAATACACACTGCGAGTACGCTGCGTGAGAGCAAACCACTCATCACCACTGTCGCGGTATTGAGCAGGAATGTTCTCTTCAATCAGTTTGCTATCCAGCGGCTGAGTCAAACCTTTTTCGGTCAACTCAAACAGACGGCTGAATTCCGCGGTTAAGATCACATCGGCTGGGCTGTATTCGCCTTCTTGGGCAAGTTTTTCAGCAATGCCTTCCTTAGCAAATTTCACGTTAACTTTGATGCCAGTTTCTTTGGTGAACTCTTGGAACATTGGTTCAATCAAAAATGGCTGGCGGTAAGAGTAGACATTCACTTCTTCAGCGGCCATTGCAGAAGGAGCGAGTACACCACAAGCAATCGCAGACAGCGTGAGCAGCTTTTTCATCCTAAAATCCCTTATAACTACTAATGATAACGTTTATCAGTTTCACTACATTATAAGAATGATTATTAAGAAAACAATCAGAAGAGATAAAAAAACCTGCCCAAAGGGCAGGTTCTCTAAAGTGAACTTGGTAACTAAATATTACTTAACAGTCACGAATTCAGGATAAGCTCCGACACCACAATCGTGCATGTCCATCCCTTCCATCTCTTCTTCTTCAGAGACGCGGATCCCCATCGTCGCTTTAAGCACGCCCCAAACCACCAGACTTACACCAAACACCCATGCGAAGATCACCGCCGCACCGAGCAATTGTGCACCAAAGGTAGCTTCAGCATTGCTCAGTGGCACCACCATCAGACCGAAGAAACCACACACGCCATGAACTGAAATCGCACCAACCGGATCATCAATTTTCAGCTTATCGAGGCCGATGATACTAAACACCACCAGAGAGCCAGACACTGCGCCAATCGCTACCGAATACAGCGGTGAAGGAGAGAGAGGATCAGCCGTAATCGCCACTAAGCCCGCTAATGCGCCGTTGAGTACCATGGTCAGATCCGCTTTTCCCCATGTGGTTTTACACACGAAGAGTGCCGCGATAGCCCCTGCCGCCGCGGCCGCATTGGTATTGAGGAAAATTTTGCCCACGGACGTCGCATTTTCAAAATCCGACACCATCAACTGTGAGCCGCCGTTAAAGCCAAACCAGCCGAACCACAGAATAAACGTACCGAGTGTGGCCAATGGCATGTTGGAACCGGGAATTGGATAAATTTCGCCGTTTTTGCCGTATTTGCCTTTACGAGCCCCAAGCAGAAGAACGCCTGCTAATGCCGCTGAAGCTCCCGCTAAATGCACAATACCGGAACCTGCGAAATCACTAAATCCTGCCGCTGAAAGGAAGCCACCGCCCCAAGTCCAGTAACCTTCAACGGGGTAGATGAACGCGGTCAATACTGCGGAGAAAATCAAAAATGCCCAGAGTTTCATCCGTTCTGCGACGGCACCAGAGACGACAGACATCGCGGTCGCCACAAACACCACTTGGAAGAAGAAGTCCGATTCGAGCGAGTGGTCAGCGCCATCGGCCTGTGAGCCAATCAGCGCACCAAACGAAGGTAACCAGCCACCTTCTGTGTTATCGACATACATGATGTTGTAGCCAACGATCAAATAGGTGGTACAAGCAATCGCATACAGAACAAAGTTTTTCGTCAAAATTTCGGTGGTGTTCTTGGAGCGAACCAAACCCGCTTCCAACATAGCGAAACCTGCCGCCATCCACATGACGAGCGCTCCTGAGATCAGGAAGAAAAATGTATCGAGTGCGTAACGCAGCTCAGTAACCGTGATTGATAGTTCCATAATCAAATCTCATCCTTGAATTTAAAGGGCTTCTGAATCCATTTCACCAGTACGGATACGCACCGCTTGGCTTAGGTCATACACAAAAATTTTGCCATCACCGATTTTTCCGGTGTGTGCCGCCTTAATGATCGCTTCAACTACGCGATCGACATTGTCGCTTTGAGTCGCAATTTCAATTTTGACTTTAGGGAGAAAATCGACCTGATACTCAGCACCGCGGTACAGTTCAGTGTGTCCTTTCTGACGTCCAAAGCCTTTCACTTCAGACACCGTCATCCCCTCAATCCCAACATCCGCCAGCGCTTCGCGAACATCATCCAACTTGAATGGTTTAATGATTGCGTTAATCAGTTTCATCTCTTCCTCTCTGAAGCAGTCGTCCATTTACTCTTCATTATCCAAGGGGCGTGCCAACTTTTTAACTTAATGATTTTTATGGACATATAAACATTTGTTGAGTAAAAAAACAAAAGGCCGCACCGATTCGGTGCAGCCTTTTCCCAACAATAACGCACAACGTATGAGCAGGATGGATTAGAACCTACCCTGGTTTTGAATAAAGCTTTGCCACTGCGTCAGTAAGGCCAAAAAGTCTTCTCGCCCACAGGCGGCAATGCTTTCGCTGTCATAGAGAGCAAAATCGGTTTCTAATTCATGCTCACTCTCATAAGCCAGCGCATTCTCTTGCACTGTGATTTCATCGCCTTGCACCAGTAATGAGATTTCACGTCCCGTCCATAAAAACTCTTGGGCTGGTGATTGTTCTGCCTTATCGATCAGCACTAATACGTGATTGAGTTTGGCTAGGTCTTGGCCAATCTCTTCTTGTAGCCATCGCCCGACGATTTGGTGCTCCATATTGCATCGCACCGCATACTCACCGAGCAGGGTATTTTTAATAAATTCAAATTCCATGGTGAACACTCCACCGCTCCACAATGGCGCGAGTATATCGCAAACCCCTTCGCGATACTTAGACAAGTGATGGCCGCTGAATTAAACCGAATGGAAAAATACCCACAATAAAGCCGCGACAAGCGCGGCTTTAAAAGAGGATTCAATCACTCATCTTATGCAGGTTCTTGGAAAATGACCGAATCAGCTTTACTGGTGTATTGCCCCATGCGGTGGAAATTGAGGTAACGGTAGGTATCCGCTGCTGCCGCATCAATCTGCTTCGCATACTCCATGTACTCAGCCACGCTTGGGATTCGACCCAAAATTGCCCCTACAGCCGCTAATTCAGCGGAAGAGAGATAAACGTTAGCCCCTGTGCCCAAACGGTTCGGGAAGTTACGCGTTGAAGTCGACATTACGGTTGCTTTGTCCGCTACGCGTGCTTGGTTACCCATACACAACGAACATCCCGGCGTTTCGATACGCACACCAGCACGACCAAAAATACCGTAGTAACCCTCTTCAATCAGTTGGTCACGATCCATCTTGGTTGGCGGAGCGACCCACAAACGAGTATTCAATTGACCATTGAATTTTTCAAGCAATTTACCCGCCGCACGGAAGTGTCCGATGTTGGTCATACAAGAGCCGATGAACACTTCATTGATGGCCTCACCTGCACACTCAGAGAGCAGGCGTGCATCGTCCGGATCGTTCGGCGCACACAAGATAGGTTCTTTGATCTCAGCAAGATCAATTTCAATCACATGCGCGTATTCGGCATCTTTGTCCGCTTCCATCAGCGTTGGGTTGGCTAACCACGCTTCCATCGCTTGAATGCGACGCTCAATGGTACGGCGATCGCCATAACCTTCGGCAATCATCCACTTCAGCATCACGATGTTCGAGTTGAGGTACTCTTCAATCGATGCTTGTGAAAGCTTAACCGTACAGCCTGCTGCTGAACGTTCTGCCGATGCATCAGACAACTCGAACGCCTGCTCAACCGTTAGGTGTTCAACTCCTTCGATCTCTAGGATACGACCTGAGAATTCGTTGATCTTACCCGCTTTTTCTACCGTGAGCAGACCTTGCTTGATGCCGTAATAAGGGATGGCATGCACCAGATCACGCAACGTGATCCCCGGCTGCATCTTACCCTTAAAGCGCACCAGAATAGATTCAGGCATATCCAAAGGCATCACGCCAGTTGCCGCAGCAAACGCGACCAGACCAGAGCCTGCTGGGAATGAGATCCCAAGAGGGAAGCGAGTATGCGAATCACCGCCAGTACCGACTGTATCTGGCAGTAGCATGCGGTTTAACCATGAGTGGATAACACCATCACCCGGACGTAGTGAAACCCCCCCACGGTTCATGATGAAATCAGGTAACGTGTGGTGGGTCTGCACATCGACTGGCTTTGGATAAGCCGAGGTGTGACAGAAAGACTGCATGACTAAATCAGCAGAGAAACCCAAACACGCCAAATCTTTCAGTTCATCACGCGTCATTGGGCCTGTAGTATCTTGCGAACCGACGGTCGTCATCTTAGGTTCACAGTAAGTGTCAGGACGTACACCTTGTACACCACACGCTTTACCCACCATTTTCTGAGCCAGCGTGTAGCCTTTACCGCTATCCGCAACCGCCACAGGACGACGAAACTCTTTTGACGCTTCCAAACCTAATGCGTGACGCGCTTTATCCGTCAGGCCACGTCCAACGATCAGCGGAATACGGCCACCCGCACGCACTTCATCGTACAGGACATCGGTCTTCAGTTTGAAAGTCGCAAGCACTTCGCCCGTCGCGTGGTTACACACTTTGCCTTCAAATGGGTAAACGTCGATCACATCGCCCATATTGAGCTTAGAGACATCCACTTCAATCGGCAGCGCACCAGCATCTTCCATGGTATTAAAGAAGATCGGGGCGATTTTACCACCAAGGACATAACCACCTGTACGCTTGTTAGGCACATTAGGAATATCGTCCCCCATAAACCACAGCACTGAGTTGGTTGCCGATTTACGTGATGAACCGGTACCGACAACATCACCCACATAAACCAGTTGGTGACCTTTGGCTTTAAGTACTTCAATCTGTTTGATTGGGCCAACTTTGCCCGCTACATCAGGCTCAATGCCATCACGCGCGTTTTTCAGCATGGCTAATGCGTGTACAGGAATATCAGGACGTGACCATGCATCAGGCGCTGGAGAGAGATCGTCCGTGTTGGTCTCACCAGTCACTTTAAATACGGTTAAGGTCACTTTTTCAGGCAATGCAGGCTTAGATAGGAACCACTCCGCATCTGCCCAAGATTGCAGTACTTGTTTGGCAAATGGGTTGCCCGCTTTGGCTTTTTCTTCCACATCGTAGAAGTTATCAAACATCAATAGTGTATGAGACAGCGCTTTCGCGGCAATCGGAGCCAGCGCGCTATCGTCCAGTAATTCAATCAGCGGTTCGATGTTGTAGCCGCCTTGCATGGTACCGAGTAGCTCGGCCGCTTTTTCACGACTCACCAACGGAGATGCGACCTCGCCTCTCGTAACAGCAGTCAAGAAACCCGCTTTCACGTAAGCCGCTTCATCGACGCCCGGAGGAATACGATTTTCAAGTAGGTCAAGAATAAAAGCTTCTTCACCTTGTGGGGGATTTTTCAGAAGTTCGACAAGTCCAGCGACTTGCTCTGCGTCTAGGGGTTTAGGTACAACTCCTTCAGCGGCACGCTCTGCGACGTGTTTACGGTAGGCTTCAAGCACGACTTTTTCCTCTCATTGCGGTTCACCCAGTTGATTATAAAAATACGAGCGAACATCCTTGGAAACTTGGCTCTCCCTAGCCCTTGTTTTCACTCAAATTGACTGAGAAACAGCGCCATAGAGGCCAAACTGTGGGCGTCAGAATAGCAAGTTTAACGATAAATTAAAATCTCATCATTTTGACCAACATAGCAACTTGAGACTAAAGTTTTAGCTTTCTCACTGAGTGAAAAGCACTCAACACAAACTCGTCTCACGTTCTCGCTATTTAAATGTGGTACCAATAATGAAATAGATCGAGTCATAATTCTGTTCAGTGCGACCATAGCCAAACATAATCGGTCCAATCGGCGAATTGACCCCAGCGAAGATCGAACCTGCGCCATACAAAGGAGCATCTTGCAAACGCAAATCAGGATCAGACCAGACACCACCGTATTCAATCGATGCCCCTAAGTAGACGGGGGAAGTGAACATGCCAAAATCATTATCAAACCAGCGGTAACGGTAAACGAGATTCCCGTACAGCTTGTTTTGACCAATCAAGCTATTGCGTGGTATGCCCGACAAATTGAGAAAACCACCGATGCTTTTCGGATCAATCGGGGTGGATGAATGTTTACTTTTCACCACCCCCATATCCACATTTGCGACTAAAGTATGGCGTGAAAAGGTGTGTGCAGCGATCAATCGCCCAGAAAGCTCCGATACCGTATCAGAGGAGAGCGCATCCCCAGAGAGTGGATTGCTGCCATCAAAACTGTCCTTAGATAGCAGATATTCCAAGTCAAAATAAATCCCTTGCTGGGGCAAGCTGAAGTCATCCAAGGTGTCATGTCGATAATCGAAAAACACACCGCTACGCTGGAAGGAAAAATCCCCAATCGAAGGTAATGAAGATGCTTCACCAGTACCTTGGCTGTAACGAGTTCCAAGCTTTATTTCTCGCCACAATTCAATTTGATATCCCAACGCCACTTCCGCAACCCATTCTGAATAGGTGACAGGTAAGTAATTATCGGTTGCACTCAGCGAAGTATCATCAAACCCCGTCAAAGGGGCATTGCGTGTTTCGTTGCTGTAGAGCATCGAGGCAGTAGTAAATATTTTCTCTCCGGAGAGGAAAGGCGAATAGAGTTCTGCCTCTATCAGTTTATCCGTACCCATTTCCATATTGAGCACTAACTCAGCACCATGCGAGTTAATGTCGGTGAAATTGGTAGAAACCCCCAAGGCATACTGGCTTTCAGTTTCAAAATCATCTTCCAAGAAGAAGCGGAAGTTGACGTAATTCGGTCCCCACGATTTTTCACGAACGTCGATCACTAGCTGTTCTGTATCTTGTTGCTGCTCGTATTGATAGCGCACCAGCTCGAACCGATCTAACGCATAAAGATCTTCTATGCTCGCTTCAATCTCTTCTGTGCTGAGCTTTTGCGCCGGTTCCAAATCGAGCCGGTTCAGTAATAGCAGATCGCTGTAGTGAGTGTTGTTTTGCAGAGCAATCTCGTCGACTTTAATATCGTCACCATAGCGCAAGGTTTTACGCCGCTCTTCTTTCTCATCCACATACGCTTGATATTGTGCTGAACTCAGAGCAATTTTCTTGAAAAAAGCCTGATTATCCATCACTTCTTGATAACCCATCGCAAAAGCCGCCGGCATTTTGTCAAATTCAGTGGTTTCCATTTTGCCCACAGGGGGGCGCAGCAGCAGATCGCGCGAGGTCAAATGATCGATCTGTTTTTCGGTACTGCGGCGAACCAAATAATTGGAAAGTTGGTCAGCGACCGTAAAAAGATTGGTGAAATCATCTTGGCTTTTATAGTCGGTACTGATGTCGACTGCGATAATAATATCCGCTCCCATCGCACGCGCGGCATCAACCGGCATGTTGTTAGTGACTCCACCATCCACCAGCCATAAACCGTCAATTTCATAAGGCGGTAACACCCCAGGTACCGACATACTGGCCATCATGGCATCCACCAAAAAACCTTTATCAAGCACCACTTCTTGTAGATGAATGATGTCGGTCGCTACCGCGCGATACGGGATCACCAATTGGTCAAAAGAATCGAAAGTGGGAAGATTACCTGTGGTTTCACGCAACATGCGCAGCATGTTTTGTCCTTGCACCACACCTTTCGGTGCGCGCACTTCACCCCAATGTAGGCCAAGATCTGTGGTGATTTGGTAGCGATCTTCATACTCTTTGTCACGGACTCGGCGCTGGCTACGATCAACACGATCGCGATACCCACGGTTCCAATCCACGCTGTATATCAGTGCTTCGATCTCTTCTGCGCTCATGCCAGTGGCATATAAACCACCGACATAAGCGCCCATACTGGTTCCTGTGATGATATCGACGGGAACGTGCAGCTCCTCCAGCGCTCTTAACACGCCCATATGCGCGGCACCTTTGGCGCCACCGCCCGCCAGAACTAACGCGATTTTAGGTCGTTTGGCGACTTGAGCCTTGGCTTCTTGTGCCAACGCCAATGGGGCAAACAATATCCCTACGACTACGCTGAATGATACCGCCCATTTCATCACGTGAGTTATCCTCGAAATCCTTAAGAATCAAACCAATATATACCCAAACTATTTGGAGTTACAGGTGGGCGACAAATGAGTTCATCCTTATGAACATACACAGACTCTATGCTTGGGATGAACGAGCCTAGCCAACACTGCTGCAGCCTCAAGTAGGAAGGAGAGAGACGCCTATTGTCACGTAAGCACGGTGAAGTTGTCTCCAAGATAACGACAACTTCACGCCAGCCAACGTCTTACCAATCGAACAGCTTTTTGATCCATTCGGTCGGGCGGTTTTCACACTGCTGTTTTAATTGCTGTTTATTGTCCCAAATAGGCAGTTTAAACGCGTTATCACAATCGAGCGTTAAACCGCCTTGTGCCTGTTTCGCAAAGCCGAAAGTGGTAATACCTTCCGGCCAAGGTAACTGTAATTTCTCTGGAATACGATATTTCAAATATTGCGCATAAACACGCAATGCCCCACTCGCCCCAGTGAGTTTAGTTGGCTGGTTATCATCGCGGCCAAGCCAAATGGTGGTCACTTCACGGCCATCGACCCCAACAAACCAACTGTCACGGTTATCGTTAGTAGTACCGGTTTTACCCGCCAAGGCAGCACTGCTGAATTGCGCATTCAAGTAACGTCCAGTGCCTTCTTGCACCCCTTGTTTCATCGCGTAAGTGGTGAGCCATGCCGCTTGCTGATCGACCGCTTGCGACACTTTAGGTAGCGACTCATACAACACGTTGCCATCCAAATCGAGTACGGAACGCAGCGCCGAAAGTGGGGCTTTTTTGCCGGAATTGGTCAGCGTTTGGTACATCTGCGCGACTTGATACGGCGTAAGCGAGAACGAACCGAGCAACATGGAAGGTACTGGGCGAATTTCGTCACGATTCACACCGAGTTTACCCAAGGTGGCTGAGACTTGATCAATCCCAAGCTTCATCCCCAAAGCCACGGTCGGAACATTCAGTGATTGAGCAAGCGCTAGGTAGAGTGGTACTTCGCCACGATATTTTCGGTCGTAGTTTCTCGGTGTCCACGCACTGCCTTCACTGCCTTTTAAAGTGATCGGTTTATCTTCCAGTGTCGTTGCCAAATTGTATTGATCAGGATGAGTTAGCGCCGTGAGATAAACCGCAGGCTTAACCAGAGAGCCGATTTGTCGACTGGCATTGAGCACGCGGTTAAAACCGTCGTAACCGGTACGCTTACCACCGACCATGGCACGAATTTCACCACTGTGACGATCCACAGCAATCGCCGCCGCTTCCAAATCTTTGCCAGCGGTTTTCGCCAATTGCGGGATCTGATCGTGGATCGCTTGCTCGAGTTTGGACTGCGACACTGGGTCGAGCGAGGTGAACACCCGTAATCCCGAATCCGCTTTAAATTGGTCGCCCAGTTTTTCTTTTAGCTCTATCGATACTTGCTGGAAGTAGGCCGGCTGACGCCCCGATATTTGCGCCGATTTCTGCACATCCAACGGACGCGTTACCGCTTGCTGATACTCTTGCGCGGTCAGAATATCGTGTTCCATCATCAGCTTCAGTACCAGATCGCGCCGCTCGCGAGCGCGCTCAGGATAACGCATCGGGTTGTAATAAGAAGGCCCTTTAACCATGCCAACCAACAATGCCAATTGATCAATCCGTAGCTCTTGCAGCGGCTGACCAAAATAGAGCCGTGAAGCCAGACCAAAACCGTGGATCGCATCTGCGCCACTTTGCCCTAAATAAACTTCGTTAAGATAGGCTTCAAGAATGCGATCTTTGCTGTAACGATAATCGATGATCAGCGCCATATAGGCTTCGCGCAGCTTACGCCACAAGGTGCGATCGCTAGAAAGGAAGATGTTTTTAGCCAGCTGCTGGGTCAAGGTACTGCCCCCTTGCACCGTGCGCCCCGCTTTAAGGTTGACCACCATAGCGCGACCAATCGCAAGTGGTGATACGCCATCGTGCTGATAAAAATCACGATCTTCGGTGACTAAGAGTGCATCAACCAACACTTCGGGGAATTGATCGCGACGTAAAAAGAGTCGCTGCTCCGGCGAATCTTTTTCCAGCATGCCCATCAGTTTTGGCTCTAAACGCAGGTAGCCTAGCTCGCGTTTTTGCTCTAATGATTCGATTTTGTTCAAACCACTGCCATCAAAGGTGAGCATCACTCGGCGATCCGGCTCTGGGCCATCCGCGAATTCAAACGGACGGCGGATCAGCTCAATTCGACTTGAAGAAGAGGCGTATTCACCGGGGAAACGGGGCTGTGCTACTTTGCGGTAATTGAGGACATCGAGCTCATTGCGCAGTTCTTGCAAACTGAGGCCGTTGCCGGGCTCAAGCGTTAAAATACGGGCATAGACCACGGTCGGCAGATCAAACAGCTGACCTTCAAAGCGCTGTTTGATCATCGAATCGAGATAGATACCAATAAAAACCAGCACTGCGGCCAGCGTCAGTGCTAATTTCCAGCCGATACTCCAAATCCTTCCCAGCCAGATTTGCAGCTTGGAGGAAGAGGCACTTTTACCACTGCGCGCTTTACGGCCACGCGATCTGTTACTACTTTTTCTCGTCATGCGTTCAATTGTCGTTTGGTTTTACTGGTTGCCACATGATTGGCAGGATCATCCGGCCACACGTGTTTCGGGTAGCGGCCTTTCATCTCTTTTTGCACTTCTTTGTACGCGCCCGCCCAAAAACTGGCGAGATCGCGGGTAACTTGCAACGGTCGCTGCGCGGGGGAAAGCAGTTCCATCACCACGGCGCGCGTCCCTTTGGCAACGCGTGGCGAACTTTGCTCGCCAAACACTTCCTGCATACGCACCGAGAGCGTAGGCTCCATCCCTAACTGATAACGGATTTTTTTATGATTCCCCGTTGGTAGCAAATGATGGGTTGGCAACCAATCGTCAAGCTGCTGACTGAGCTCCCAGCCAAGATAGTGCTTCAGCGCTTGCAACACGGAGACACTCTGCAAACCTTTCACTGCGGTTACGCCGGCTAAATACGGCTCTAACCACAGTTCGAGGTGCGCCAGTAGCGTTTCATCGTCCAAGGCTGGCCACGCTTCTTCTGGCAGCCATTCGGCGGCGCAGCGTGCACGGGCAAGCCACTCGCTCGCGTCTTCACTCCACTGTAACACTGTTAAGCCTTTGCGCCGTACATAGCTCAGCAAAGCTTGTGTCATTTTTTGTTTATCGGGTTCTGGCAGCTTTTCACGACGAAGCACCAATTGATCGATTCGCCACTGCGCTTCCGCGCTCAAGCGTCCGGCTTTTTCATCCCAATCCACTTGTTCAACCCGAGAAATCAGCGCTGGTAATACGCGTTCAAGCGCGTGGATATCCAGCTCAAGGGCACTGAATATTTGACTCGCTTGAGTTTGGCCGCGCATCAAATCCAAGGCGACCAGATAATCGGCGGCGGACAAACGCTCTTCCACCGCCAGCCAAGCGCCATGGCCATTGGCGAGTAAAAATTGCCCTGTTTGTTGGCCGCGCTGCTGGGCAATTCGATCTGGAAAGGCCAAACACGCCACTAAAGGCAGCCATGTTGAATCAACCGAGGAGAGTGAAAATGCCGTATCGAGTTTGTGCGCCAAAGATTGGGCGCGTTGGATCAGCAGTTTTTGTTTGGGATGACGACCTTGCTGCCAGCGGTGCAAGCTATGTTGTACATCAATCACTTGCCGTTCAGGCTCTTCAAGTAACACCGCCAACGCTAAAGCGCTTTGCAAGGCCGACTCACCTAAGCGATCGGCGCTCAGCAGCATCGCAGCAATCCGCGGCTCAACACCCAGCAAATGTGCCTCTTTACCGGCCGCTGTGAGTTGCGTGCGTGCATCCAAAAGCCCAAGACGCTGCAACAGTTGCTGCGCCTGTGCAAACGCACTGCTCGGTGGCAAATTCAACCAAGCCAAATCGCTCGGCTGCGCGCCCCATTGCGCGAGTTCTAATGCCAGTGGCGCTAAGTCAGTATGTAGCATTTCGGGCTCCGGCACCCAAGGTTGCTGCTTAAGCTGCGCTTCGCTGTATAAGCGCACGCAAATCCCCGGCTCTAAACGTCCGGCACGCCCTGCCCGCTGCTCGGCAGAGGATTGAGCAATCCGCACTTGTTCAAGGCGAGTAATGCCGGTTTTGAGATCAAAACGCGCACTGCGCTCAAGCCCACTATCAAGCACTATGCGAATGCCTTCGATGGTCAGCGAAGTTTCAGCAATATTGGTCGCCAAGACCACTTTGCGCCGCCCCGCCGCCGTGGGAGCAATTGCGCGCTGCTGCGCGGCGAACTCCATCTGTCCATACAAAGGGCAGATTTCAACCTCGCTAGCCAAATCGCTTAACTGTTCGGTTAACTGGTTGATGCTGGCGGCACCGGGCAAAAAGGCCAGCAATGAGCCCGTTTCGTGCTGCAGAAGATGACGAATTTGTCGCTGCATCGCCGCCACCAACGGCTCATCAGAGCGCAGAGGTTGATAGCGAATCTCTATCGGGAAACCACGTCCTTGTGATTCGACATAACTCGCTTGCGGCAGTAAGTTTTGCAAAGCCTGCTGATCGAGTGTGGCCGACATCACCACGATTTTTAAATCTTCCCGCAGCGCAGACTGCACTTCGAGCGCCAACGCCAAGGCAGTATCAGCGTGAATGCTGCGCTCATGAAACTCATCGAAAATCAGCACATCTACGCCATCCAGTTCCGGATCGTTTTGTAGCATGCGCGTCATGATGCCTTCCGTCACAATCTCCAACTGAGTAGCACGGCTGACTCGGTTTTCACCGCGCACCCGATACCCTACACGCTGCCCAACCTCTTCCCCCAGTTGCTGCGCCAAATAGCGGGCAATGTTACGCGCAGCCAAACGCCGTGGCTCTAGCATAATGATTTTGCCGTGGAACCCTCCCGCTTGCAGTAACTGCAACGGAAAGTAGGTGGACTTACCGGCACCGGGCGCGGCTTTGAGGATGAGTTGTGGAGAGTTGGTGATACCGGACAACAGCTTCGGCATCACCTCAATAATGGGCAGTGGTGACAAGGGCGCTTCCTACAAGGTTAAATGGCCGCGCCATTGTACATAAAACGGAGTCCGTGCCCAAAGTGCATTCCTATCAAGAGGCGCAGCAGACAAAAAACTTACTGTGGTGCTCTCTCTTCCGGTTGGGCAATCAAAGGCGCCTCAAGCGTGGGTTCAGAAATCGCAGGCACAGCACTCTCACTCTCTTGTGGCTCAAGCTCTACCGCACTTGAAAGCGGCTCAGTTGCAACCTCTGTGGGTATGTTTTCCATGCTCGGCAGCACAGGCTCATCACTAAGATGGGGAGAGATAACACTGGGCTCCGCCACGGCTTCAGCAGGAGCAACTTCGGTTGCTGCCGTGAGCTTAGACTTCATCCAAGCATTCAAAGCTAATGCCTGATCATCCGTTAAAATGCCGTTATGACCAGCAATCACACCATCGGCCACAGCAAGTACCCACACCGCCTGACGGTTGGCATCTTCGCAACTTTGTACGGTTTTGCGGGCGTGCAATCTGGCGCGAATTTTCCAACCCGCCCCTTGCAATACGTGCATGCAGCCCGGTTTCGCATCGTGCTCAAGCAGCCACTGAGGGATTTTGACCACTTTATTACAATCACGCCCCGAGCACGGGTCCACATCATGAGTGATTGCCCAAGAGTTACCCACGGCGCGCTCGCCATCTTTGATCCAGTTAAAGGCCTCACGTACCGCAAAATCGGTTTTGGACTGCAACACCAGCATGGATGGACCAAAACCTTCTGGACTCAACCACTTATCCAGCGGCTGATACTCTTTGGCAGAGGCTGCGGGGTTTAAAAGCACCGTTAAATGGGTTTCACCGCGACCTGCCGCCAGATTATCCAACATCGCCTGTTTGCGGGCGTGCAGCGCAACCACACCACCCAAGCTGTGCCCAACTAAAATATAGCGCCCTAGCGTTCCTTGACGATGCAGTTCATCCAGCGAACTCAGCAGCTTTCTCACCCCATGCTCGCCAACTCTTCGCGCCACCTGCTTGCTGGTTAATATGGTCGGAAAATCCAATGCTTCCACTCGACTTTCAGGATCGTCTGAACCATCCAACCACAAGGGATCATATTGATCCCCCGCCAACCGATATACAGCCCGATGAGGTCAGGATTGGTCTTCGCCATCTGGCGATGAAAACGTTGAAAAGCGACAAAATTATCGTCAGTGGGAGCCGCATTATGGTGCCAACCGTGAATAAAAATCAGCAGTTCTGCTCCAGGGTTTTTGGCTAACCTCGCCTTCAACATCTCGTATTGCCCAGGCAGGTGCATTTCACCCTCATCATTAAATTCAATGACATGGAAATCAGACCGACTCAACTCAGGCGTGACTTGATGATAGGGCATATCGGGAATACGGGTAGACCAAATTGACAACGCGAGAACAGCCAGCAATACAACCTTAAATAGGGCTATATTTTTCAAAAACTTACGCAAGAAATCTTACCAAAAACAGATACCCAGACTCGGGCGGGCGGCCATTATATGTTCAACTTCAATGCTTCACCAGAGGCGGAATGAGGGACTTTCTCACCTGCCGCTAACCTCTCGATGGCATCGGCCTTTAACAGCTTGAAACACCATGGCTACCGCTTCCAATAGGAAGGGGATTGCGATTGTGACAAAGCCACTAGGGTATGTTTAAATGCCTTCGCCATTGGCTATGAATAAGAAGAGAAACATGCACTTTTCCCCACCTCTGCAAAAAGGAACCTTACTCAAACGTTACAAACGCTTTTTGGCCGATGTCGCGCTGGAAGATGGTTCGGTGATCACCATGCACTGTGCCAACACGGGCGCCATGACTGGCTGCGCCGAGCCGGGTAGTACGGTGTGGTTTTCTACATCGGATAATCCCAAACGCAAATACGCCCACAGTTGGGAACTGACGCAGACCCAAGCAGGTCACTGGATTTGCGTGAATACTGCGCGAGCCAACGCATTGGTGGTCGAAGCGATTTTGGCAGGAGAGATCCCACAACTGCGGGGTTATGACGCACTCAGCACCGAGGTGAAGTACGGCCATGAAAATAGCCGTATCGATATCTTGCTAAAGTCAGATTCTCAACCACACTGCTTTATAGAAGTAAAAAGCGTCACTCTTTTGGATGAGATTCAAGGTGATAAAGGGCAAGGTTACTTTCCTGATGCGGTGACAACCCGTGGTCAGAAGCATCTGCGTGAGCTGGCGGAAGTCGCTAAAGATGGAAGCAGGTCGATACTTTTATTTGCCGTTTTGCATTCAGGGATTGAAAAAGTCGCTCCCGCTCTCCATATAGACGCGAACTATTCACAGTTACTAAAAGCGGCACAAGAAGCCGGAGTGGAAGTGTTGTGCTACAAAGCGTCACTTTCAAAACACGAGATCCGAATGGTATCTGAGGTCAAATTTGCCCATCAAGTGACAAAAAATTGATGGTGTCTTCACATTGACGATAACTTTACCTTCGATTGTTTGCCTCCCCCACTTCTTTTTGCTATAGATACCCGCCTTAAATTTAACTGCTCTCGCAGTTGACTAGGGTTAGTAGGAGATCTGTATGACAGAGTCTAAAAAGAAAACGCTAGGCATCCTAGCCATTGCTGGTGTTGAGCCATATCAGGAGAAGCCGGGTGAAGAGTATATGTCACCTGGGCAAATCACACATTTTACAAAGATTTTGGAAGCGTGGCGCAACCAACTGAGAGAAGAAGTGGACCGTACCGTTCACCACATGCAGGATGAAGCAGCCAACTTCCCAGACCCTGTTGACCGAGCTTCTCAAGAAGAAGAGTTCAGCTTAGAACTGCGTAACCGTGACCGCGAGCGCCGTTTGATCAAGAAAATCGAAAAGACCCTCGACAAGATCAAAGAAGAGGATTTCGGTTACTGTGAATCGTGCGGTGTGGAAATCGGTATTCGCCGTTTAGAAGCGCGCCCAACGGCCGATCTTTGTATCGATTGCAAAACACTGGCTGAAATCAAAGAAAAGCAAATGCTTGGCTAAGATGGAACAGTAAGGAAAAGGGAGCACAAGCTCCCTTTTCTTGTTTCTTTGCATTTGAAAGGTAAATCGCCCTATGAACTATATTGGTCGCTTCGCCCCCTCTCCTTCTGGTCCATTACATTTTGGTTCTTTGATTGCGGCGTTGGGAAGCTATTTCCAAGCCAAAGCACAACAAGGAACTTGGCTGGTCCGTATTGAAGATCTCGATCCGCCCCGGGAAATGCCGGGAGCAGCCGCGCACATTTTGCGTACATTAGAAGCCTACCGCCTGCACTGGGATGGCACTGTGGTTTACCAAAGCCAGCGTCACGCCTTATACCAAGATCAAATCGATGCTTGGCTAAGCACAGGTCAAGCTTACTACTGCCAGTGCACCCGAAAAGCCATCAAAGCCATGGGCGGCTTTTATAACGGCCACTGCAAAATCCATCCGCCAGCGCGGCAGCAAGACTGCTCGATTCGGCTACGAATGGATAATCCGGTGCAACAATTCATTGATTTGAAACACGGCACCATCACCATACCCAAAGCATTAGCAGAAGAAGATTTCATTATTAAACGCCGAGATGGCCTGTTTGCTTACAATCTTGCTGTGGTACTGGATGATATTGATCAAGGCGTGACTCAGGTGGTACGCGGCGCAGATTTGATAGAACCAACAGGGCGGCAAATCAGCTTGTATCACACTTTAAAACAAAAGCCGGTCAGCTACTTACATTTGCCTTTGGCGATGGATGGGAACGGGAATAAACTCTCGAAACAGAATCACGCTCCGGCCATTGACTCAACCGCGCCTCGGCAGACCATTTCCCATGCGATGCAGTTTTTAGGCTTTACGCTGCCCGCGGATTTTTCCGATGCCAGCGCAGAGCAAATGCTGTCTTGGGGCTGTCAACATTGGCAGGTGAGCCAGCTACCGGAAGCGATCGAGATCACACCAAGATTCTCAAATGGTCCTGCTTAAGCTATTATTAGCGCCAAATTCCGTCCGTTTGAGCGTCAAATTAAGCAGCGTAGCGCTTACAGCGGCAACAGCAATCATTGTCAGAAGCACATGAATAATAACGATTTTGAACCGAGCAACACTCGCACATATCCAGACTTAGCTTTGACCATCATTCCGCGTCAGGAACACCCTATCTCGCGTCAGCAGATCAGCGAAAATGCGCTGAAAGTGCTCTATCGTCTGCATGGTGCGGGGTTTGAGGCCTTTCTGGTCGGCGGCGGTGTGCGTGATTTACTTCTGGGTGGCAAGCCGAAAGACTTTGATGTGGCCACCAACGCAACCCCAGAGCAATTGCGCCAACTGTTTCGCAACTGCCGTCTGATTGGCCGCCGTTTCCGTCTCGCGCACATTATGTTTGGACGCGACATCGTCGAAGTCGCCACTTTCCGTGGCCATCATCAAGAGTCGAGCCAGAGCCAAAATATCGCTGCACAATCCGAAGCGGGTATGCTGCTGCGTGATAACGTGTACGGCACGATTGATGAAGATGCCGAGCGCCGCGATTTCACCATCAATGCCATGTATTACAACATTGCAGACTACAGCATCCACGACTATGCCGGCGGCATGGAAGATCTGGAAGATCGTTTGGTGCGCCTGATTGGCGATCCGGAAACGCGTTATCGTGAAGATCCGGTACGCATGCTGCGTGCAGTGCGTTTTGCGGTCAAACTCGATTTTGATATCGAAGAAGATACCGCGGCGCCGATTGAGCAACTTGCGCCATTGCTGCGTGACATTCCTGCGGCTCGTCTCTACGAAGAGTCGCTCAAAATGCTGCAAGCAGGTCATGGTTTAGAAACCTACCACTTAATGCGTCAATACAATCTGTTCCAGCAGCTTTTTCCAACCATCGCCGAGCATTTTACCGCCGATCACAGTTCAAAAACCGAGCAGATGTTGGATTTGGTGCTGGATGCGACCGACATTCGAGTTGAAGAAGATCTGCGCATCAATCCAGCCTTTATGTTTGCCGCCATGCTGTGGTATCCGATGATTGATCTCGCGGATCGCTTAATGGAATCGCTCAACCTAAATGAATTTGATGCAATGACCGAAGCCAGCAACCGCATTTTGGATGAAGTGGTCAAACGCATCGCGATCCCGCGTCGCCATACCACCACCATTCGTGATATCTGGCAGTTGCAGCAGCGCTTACCCCGTCGCAGTGGTAAACGAGCCTTCCGTCTACTTGAACTGAACAAGTTCCGTGCAGGCTTTGATTTCCTCGAAATGCGTGGCGAAATTGAAGGCGGTGAAACCAAACAATTGGCGGAATGGTGGGCAACCTTCCAAAGCGCGGGACGCAATATGCGCCAAGCCATGGTGGGTGATATCGGTAATGCAACGGGCAGCAGCAAATCTGGTGCTCGCCGCCGTAAACCATCCCGCAACAAATCCAAGAGTAAATCCAGCGAATGATGCTTGCCTACATTGCGATTGGCAGTAATTTGGGCGATCCCGTCGCCCAAGCACAACTGGCCATACAACAGCTTACTCTCATACCGAAGTCGCGCCTTATCGCGGCTTCATCGCTCTATAGCAGCACTCCGATGGGGCCGCAAAATCAGCCTGATTACATCAACGCTGTTGCCGCCATCGAAACCGAATTAACGCCACTGGAATTGCTCGATTGCACACAACGCATTGAGCTAGAACAGGGGCGTGTCCGTAAAAGCGAACGATGGGGACCGAGAACCCTCGATCTCGATATTGTGCTTTACGGCAATGAGGTGATAGAGACCGAGCGCCTCACCATTCCTCACTATGGAATGAAAGTACGTGAATTCGTGCTTTACCCGCTCGCGGAAATCGCACCAAATTTAACCCTCCCAGACGGGACTGAAATCCAAGCGTTATTGCAACAAGTACCGCTCAATGGGCTCAGCATTTGGCACTCGCCAACGTCGAGTAAGGACTAAACATGAAAAAAATTACCATAAACGACCTGATGAAATGGAAGCAGGAAGGTCGCAAATTTGCTACATCAACCGCTTATGATGCGAGTTTTGCTCAGTTATTTGAGAGCCAAGAAATGCCCGTCTTATTGGTCGGTGATTCACTTGGCATGGTGTTACAAGGAGAAGCCGACACCTTACCCGTGACGGTGGATGACATTGCGTATCACACCCGCTGTGTGCGTAAAGGCAGCCCCAATTGTCTGCTGATGGCTGATATGCCTTTTATGAGCTACGCCACACCAGAACAAGCGTGTGAAAACGCGGCCAAACTGGTTCGCGCCGGTGCGAATATGGTGAAAATTGAAGGTGGCGATTGGTTAGTCGACACCGTAAAAATGTTGACTGAACGTGCAGTGCCTGTGTGTGCTCACTTAGGCTTAACGCCTCAGTCGGTCAACATTTTCGGCGGCTACAAAGTTCAAGGCCGCGAACAAGATAAAGCAGATCGCATGGTACGTGATGCGTTGGCTCTGCAAGAAGCGGGCGCACAAATTGTCCTGCTAGAGTGCGTTCCAGCCGAACTCGCCAACCGAATTACTCAAATTTTGGATGTTCCTGTGATCGGTATTGGCGCGGGTAATGGTACTGACGGCCAAATTTTGGTGATGCACGATATGTTTGGAATTTCGGCGAACTACATGCCAAAATTCTCGAAAAATTTCTTGGCTGAGACTGGCGATATTCGCCAAGCCGTTGCCAAATATATCGAAGATGTTGCCAGTGGCGCGTTTCCCGATCTCGCCCACACCATTGCCTAAGGAGTCATACATGCAAGTTTTTGCTGACATCGCCGTTCTTCGCGAGCAGATCAAACAGATCAAGCGCGAAGGTCGCCGCGTCGCTTTTGTACCGACCATGGGTAATTTACATGAAGGCCATTTAACCCTGGTTCGTAAAGCTCGTGAGCTCGCTGACGTCGTCGTGGTGAGTATTTTCGTCAATCCGATGCAGTTTGATCGCGCAGAAGATTTGAAAAATTACCCACGTACGCTTGAAGAAGACCTGAGCAAACTCAACGGCGAAGGGGTTGATCTGGTTTTAACGCCGACACCCGAAACCATGTACCCACAAGGGTTGGATAAGCAGACCTTTGTTGAAGTGCCGGGGCTCTCTTACATGCTCGAAGGCGCATCGCGTCCGGGACATTTCCGTGGCGTCGCGACCATTGTCACTAAACTGTTTAACATTGTGCAGCCAGATGTCGCTTGCTTTGGCGAAAAAGATTTCCAACAATTGGCGGTGATCCGTCAAATGGTGGAAGACTTGTGCATGGATATCGAGATTGTCGGCGTAGCGACCGTACGTGAGTTAGATGGCCTTGCCATGAGTTCACGTAATAATTTGCTGACGCTGGATGAGCGCCAACGTGCGCCCGTTTTGGCGCGCACTATGCGCTGGATCAGTAGCGCCATTCGTGGTGGTCGTGATGATTATCCATCAATCATTGAAGATGCGGTGGATCAGTTGCGTGCGGCCGATTTAGAGCCAGATGAAATCTTCATCCGTGATGCACGTACTCTGCTACCTATCAGCAGTGAGAGTAAGCAAGCCGTGATCCTGATGTCCGCTTTCCTCGGTAAAGTGCGTTTGATTGATAACCAAGTTCTCGATCTGCAAACCGACACCAAAGCCAGCAGCGAAGAAGAATAATCCTCTTGTCTCTGGATCAAAAAAGGTCAACCTCGGTTGACCTTTTCTATATCGATTGCCTGATTAGCTGCGCAGCCCTTTGCCTTTGGTCACTAAATAATGCGCCACACAGTACAGCGCCACCACAAATGCCATTAACACTGCAAACGAAGTCGTGATATCCACATCCGACACGCCAAGGAAACCGTAGCGGAACGCATTGACCATGTAGACAATCGGATTGATCTTCGAGACACCTTGCCAAAACTCCGGCAGCAAGCTAATCGAATAAAATACCCCACCAAGGTAAGTCAGTGGCGTCAGCACGAAGGTCGGGACAATTGAGATATCATCAAACGTTTTGGCAAACACCGCGTTAATCAATCCACCGAGTGAAAACACCACCGAGGTTAAAAATACCGTCGCAATAATGATGCCCCAATGATCGACCTGCAAATCGACAAACAATAGTGAAACCGCCGTCACCATAGCCCCCACCAACAAACCACGCGCGACACCGCCCATCACGTAACCCGCGATAATCACATAGTTTGGCACAGGAGCGACTAACAGCTCTTCAATGTTCTTTTGAAACTTAGAGCTAAAGAAAGAGGACGCCACATTGGAATAAGAGTTGGTGATCACCGACATCATAATGAGGCCGGGCACGATGTACTCCATGTAGCTGAAACCATTCATCTGGCCGATTCGAGAGCCAATCAAATTACCAAAGATGATGAAGTACAGCGTCATCGTGATGGCGGGTGGAACCAAAGTTTGTACCCAAATACGGGTAAAACGGTTAATTTCTTTGCCGAGCAGACTACAAAATGCCGTCCAATAAATTTGATACATGCTGATTAACCTCGCTTACCACTGTTGACTATGCTGACAAACAGCTCTTCCAAACGGTTCACTTTGTTGCGCATCGACAGCACTTTCACCCCTTGTTCGGTAAGTTGGGTAAACACATGGTTGATCCCTTGGCTTTTTTCTAATTCAATCTCCAGCGAGCCTTCCACCATCTGCTGTTTAACCACTCCTTGCAGCGGTGCAATGGGTGCGTTGCCATCCACATCGAGAACAAACGTCTCAACGTGCAACTTACTAAGCAGAGATTTCATGGTGGTGTTTTCAATCAGCTCGCCGCGTTGAATGATGCCAATGTGGCGACAGAGCATTTCCGCTTCTTCGAGATAGTGAGTGGTGAGAATGATCGTCACCCCTTGCGCGTTGATTTGCTTGAGAAACTCCCACATGGAACGGCGCAGTTCGATGTCAACGCCAGCGGTTGGCTCATCAAGAATCAGCAGTTGCGGCTCATGCATTAATGCACGCGCAATCATCAAACGGCGCTTCATGCCGCCAGAGAGGTTTCTTGCTCGTTCGCTGCGCTTTTCCCACAAATCGAGCTGAGTCAGGTACTTTTTCGCGCGCTCTTTGGCTAACGCTTTCGGTACGCCATAGTAACCGGCTTGCTGCAAAACAATCTGCTCGACCGTTTCAAAGGGGTTGAAGTTAAACTCTTGCGGCACTAAACCAAGCTGCTGTTTGGCAAGCTCAAGCTGTGAATCGAGATCGTAACCAAATACTGTGACTTTGCCGGAGGTTTTATTGACCAGCGATGAGATGATGCCAATGGTGGTCGACTTCCCCGCACCATTGGGTCCCAGCAGAGCGTAAAAATCGCCTTTTTTGACTTGTAGACTAATGCCTTTGAGGGCTTCAAAGCCACCGGCATACGTTTTTCTAAGTTGTTCTATTTCCAGTGCGTACATGGTCGGAACCTTGTTATCAATAACAACAAGGATGTTGCGCTTTTATGGCGCTTTTTCAACCCTTTGTACCAAAACTACTTGGAATTGCAGCTAGGCGGCAAGTAAATGACAAATTTGTCTGGAACAAATTTGCACAGCCATCGGCTGGCCTTTGGTGAGAGCCAAGGATGGATCTCATAATCCCCATGAGCATAGATAAACTATGTGATTGGGGTGAGCGAAAGTAGCCAACACCGCTGCAACTTCAAGTAGGAAGGGGATATTGGCTAAGGGCAATGATTAATACAGAAATCGCTAATATAGGCTTGCTCTGCATTCAAAGGTCAGAGACAAAAATGCCGCATTACTGCGGCATTTCGGCTAGCGCTATCCGTGAAGGCTTACTCATTGACCTGTTTGACTGCCGCATTAAGCGCTTCATAACGGAAGCTAAACATGTTCTGATCTGGAACCAGATCAATGACCTTAAACTTTTCTAACTCGGCACGCGTTTTTTCATTTGGACAGAGTAAATAGACTTCACAATGCGCTTCCTGCGCATCACGAATCGCGTTTTCTAACGCCAAGCCAACGGTGACATCAATCATAGGGACATCGGTCAAATCGAGGATCATCGCTTGATATTGATCGACACTGCTGTGCTGGCGCGTAATGGCTTTCGAGACACTGAAAATCATCGGCCCTGATAGGTAGAAAAACAGCACCTTACCATTGGCTTTATCCAGCAGCTTACGTTCACTCTCCGTCAGTGGCACATCATCGTCATCCGCGTCACTGATCGCCTTGACTTGGCGTGCCTGCTCACGGCTTAAACGTTCAATAACCAGAATGTTGGAGATGAACACGCCAAGACCAACCGCCACAATCAGATCGACAAAAACGGTCAGCAACATAACGCCATACATGATGGCCATACCTTGCAGACTGATTTTGTGCGCACGTTGAATAAATGCCCAGTCGAGGATATTCACCCCAACATACACCGCGATACCGGCCAATACCGCCATGGGGATTGGCTCAGTCAACCCACCAGCGACTAACACCACCAGCGCCAACATTAAAGCGCGAGTCACTCCAGACAATGGCGAACGAGCGCCCACTTGAATGTTGGTCACTGTGCCCATGGTGGCTCCCGCACCGGGTAAAGCACCAAATAATCCCGCGACCATATTGGCAATCCCCTGCCCTTGCAGCTCGCGGTCCGAATCGTGCTCTTTACGCGTGAGAGAATCGCCAATGACTGCCGTTAACAGCGTATCGATACAGCCCAGAGTACCGAGTACGAGGGCATCAATCACCATAGTCACTACCATTTCGCTGGTGAAAGTAGGGACGACGATACTTGGTAAACCTGCAGGGATTTCACCAATCCGGCGAATATCATCAGTATCAAAGAAAATCACCGAAAACAGGGTCACGACGACCAAGGCGACCAACTGCGCAGGAACTTGTTTGCGGTATTTTTGTGGTAAAAAAAACAAAATTCCTAGGGTGAGTAAGCCCAAAAACAGCTCGCTAAATTTTAAATTGGCGAGCAAATCGGGCAGCGCCGATAAGGTACCAAGCACACCGCCACCAGGAGAAGGGTGCCCAAGCAGTGGTGAGAGTTGCAGGATAATCAGGATCACCCCAATACCGGACATAAAGCCCGAAACCACGCTGTATGGCATCAGCGTAATGTATTTACCGAGCTTGAGGGTACCGAGCAGAATCTGAAATGCACCGGCCATCATGACAACGGTAAAGGCAATCGCCGCGCCCGATTCAGGGTAGCGCGCCACCATAGCGGTTAAAATCGCCGTCATGATCACCGTCATCGGCCCTGTCGGCTCTGAAATCAGAGTGGAGGAGCCTCCAAATAACGCGGCAAAAAGGCCGACTAAAATCGCGCCCCACAAACCCGCTTCCGCTCCAGCCCCGGAAGCGACCCCAAACGCTAACGCTAATGGCAGTGAAATGATGGCGGTGGTTACCCCGCCAAACAGGTCACCACGTAAATTAAGATCCGCAAATCTAGCCTGAAACACGCACTATTCCTTAAGGTGTCATCGAATGATCCTAGTTTAAGACCAATGTTGTAAAAACACGTCAGATGAGTTGAGCAGAAAGTAAATTAGATGAGCTTGAATTTGTAACATTGTGTATATTGTTGGTGATTATTTAAGGGAAGTAAGATGCCAGAAATTAAACAACTTTTTGAGAACAACGCAAAATGGTCTGAATCGATCAAAGCAGAAACTCCGGAATATTTTGCCAAACTCGCTAAAGGGCAAAACCCAGATTTTTTGTGGATAGGATGTGCAGATAGCCGAGTGCCAGCCGAGCGGCTCACCGGCCTCTACTCCGGTGAATTATTTGTCCACCGTAACGTCGCCAATCAAGTTATTCATACCGATCTCAACTGTCTTTCTGTCGTTCAATACGCGGTCGATGTGCTGCAAGTCAAACACATCATTGTTTGTGGGCACTATGGGTGTGGCGGCGTGACCGCAGCCATCGACAACCCGCAACTTGGCTTAATCAATAACTGGTTACTGCATATTCGCGATTACTACCTTAAACATCGTGAATATCTCGATAAAATGCCGACCGAAGACCGCTCCGATAAGCTGGCTGAAATCAATGTCGCCGAGCAAGTCTACAACTTAGCGAACTCAACCGTGTTACAAAACGCTTGGGAACGTGGACAAGCCGTAGAAGTGCACGGTTTTGTGTACGGTATTGAAGATGGCAGATTGGAATATCTCGGAGTGCGCTGTGCTTCACGCAGTGCCGTTGAAGATAACTATCACAAAGCGTTAGAGATGATCCTCAATCCAGATCATCGTTTGTTGTGTCGCTAGTTTTTCCTTGCACCTGCACTAAAAATCAAAACGCCCACAAATTTGTGGGCGTTTTAGTGAGCTATTTTGGCAAATCATTGCTTTGCACTTACTCAGCCAGAGGAACCACTTTGCCAATATAAGGTAAATGACGGTATTTCTGTGCGTAGTCAATACCCACGCCCACGACGAATTCATCAGGGATCTCAAACCCGACCCAGTTCACTTCAACGTCCACTTCACGACGAGTCGGTTTATCGAGCAAAGTACAAATACGGATCGACTTAGGCTCACGCAGCGCCAAAATCTCTTTCACTTTGTTTAAGGTATTACCAGTATCGATAATATCTTCTACCAGCAATACATCTTTACCTTTAATGTCGTCATCAAGATCTTTCAGAATGCGCACATCACGTGAGCTTTGCATACTATTGCCATAGCTAGAAGCGGTCATAAAATCGACTTGATGAGTCAGATGAATTTGACGAGCAAGATCCGCCATAAAAACAAAGGAACCACGCAGCAATCCAACCAAAACTAAATCACTACTCCCCTGATAATGCTCAGTGATCTGTTGACCTAATTCGCGAATGCGCTGGGCGACTTCTTGCTCAGAAATCATGACTTCAACTGTGTGTTTCATACCATTCTCGTTGTGTTGGGCGATGTCAGCATCGCTGACTTTGGTGGCACGTATAGTACCACTTCGCTCAAATCCTGTTAATCGTTTCCCTACTCATCCTCGCTTTGTTATCCGCTTACTCAATAAAACAAACTGAAACGACAAATAATTAACATGGCTGCACATTTTTCACCCAACAAAGATTGACCTTGCATATATGCACCATTACACTCATAGGGCTTTAAGTAGCAAATAACAAAATAATCATTAGAGCAAAATGCTCAATCAACAACTCAATTGGCAAGGATATACCCCTATGGACGCATCAATCGAAAAACGCCCTCGAACTCGGCTATCGCCTCAAAAACGCAAACTACAACTGATGGAAATCGCGTTGGAAGTGTTTGCTAAACGTGGCATTGGTCGAGGTGGTCATGCTGATATTGCAGAGATTGCGCAAGTTTCTGTCGCAACCGTGTTCAACTACTTCCCTACTCGTGAAGACTTGGTCGACGATGTGCTGAATTTTGTGGTTCGTCAGTACTCCAATTTCTTGACCGATCACATCGATCTTGATTTGGATGTGAAAAGCAACCTGCAAACCCTGAGCAAGGAGATGGTGAAATTAGCGATGACCGATTGTCACTGGCTCAAAGTCTGGTTTGAGTGGAGCGCTTCAACCCGTGACGAAGTTTGGCCACTGTTTGTTTCCACCAACCGCACGAACCAACTGCTGGTCAGAAACATGTTTATGAAAGCGATGGAGCGTGGCGAATTGTGTGAGAAACACGATGTCGACAACATGGCAAGCCTATTCCACGGCATCTTTTATTCCATCTTCTTACAAGTGAACCGTTTAGGTGAGCAAGAAGCGGTGTACAAGCTGGTCGATAGCTACCTCAACATGCTGTGTATCTATAAGAACTAGTTTGGCTGGCAGTTGCAAGACGCAAAAGTACTAAGGGCGCATCCGCGCCCTTTTTTGTTTTCAGATGGGTGTCACTTCCAGCGGTAATATACCTAAACGACTTGGTGTTGCAGGTAGGCGGCAAATGAGTGAATCCCCACGAGCATAGATACACTCTGTGATTGGGGTGAGCAAATTCTGCCAACACCGCTACAGCTTCAAGTAGGAAATGGATAGAAGAGAAAATTATTCGCCTAAATTCTCCAAGCCCCATTTATACAATGCATTCTTTTTCAGTTGGTGAATTTCAGCCACTAAGGCGGCGGCTTTTTTCAATGGCAGCTCTTTAGTCAGAATCGTTAACGTACGTAGAGCCTCATCCGGCAGTTGCTGGTCGCCCGCATCCCGATATCCATGAACCAGCAGCACCATCTCACCTTTCTTACGGTTATCATCTTCAGCGATCCACTCAATCAACTCAGCCAAAGGCATACCTTGAATTGTTTCGAAGGTTTTGGTGAGTTCACGGGCAAGTACCACTTCACGCTCGCCACCAAGTACATCTAACATATCTTGCAGTGACTCGCAGATCCGGTGTGGCGATTCATAAAAAATACAGGTACGGATCACTTTCGCGATCTCTAACAGTTTATCCTTACGTGCTTTGCTTTTTGCCGGCAAAAAACCTTCAAAGCTAAAACTATCAGACGGCAGGCCTGATGCACTCAGCGCTGTGATCACCGCACATGGCCCTGGAAGTGGCACAACTTTAACGCCTGCTTGACGACATTGAGTGACTAAATGATAACCTGGATCACTGATCAGAGGCGTGCCAGCATCGGACACTAAGGCAATCGATAGGCCAGAGAGCAGTTTATCCACTAAGACTTGGGCTTTCTGCTGCTCATTATGATCGTGCAAAGCAAAAGTTTTGGTCGAGATGTTGAAGTGAGCTAATAATTTTCCGGTATGACGCGTATCTTCAGCGGCAATCATATCGACACTGGCTAATACATCCAGAGCGCGTTGTGTGATGTCACCCAGATTGCCAATCGGGGTTGGGACAATATAAAGAGTTGGAGCACCATTTGGCACGGTTTTATTATCTGTCATTTGTTTACCATCACATCAACGATTAATATAGAGACAATTTTACACGGACTAACGAAAGAACTCATGGCTATGAACCACCATCAGCGACGCAGTGTACCACGCTTACTCACTCCGATTGCATTATCAATCGTTTTATCGGCCTGTTCGACTCAACCTTCGTCACCGGATGTGGTCGATATTACCGCTCAACCACTCTTAACGGCGCAGACGTATTTGATGCGAGCCGATGCCAGCCAAGGTAATCAGCAAAATGATTGGCTGATCATGGCTCTCAAAGCCGCCATAGAAGAAAACAATCCCGATCAAGCACAGCTTCTGATCATGCGTTTGGCTAAACAACCTTTGACCCCAACTCAGCAGGCGCAGTGGCAACTGCTACGTGCACAGTTGCTAGCCAATGGCGAACAATATCAAGAAGCTCTAGAGCAACTGAGTTTCCAGGCCAATTGGTCGTTACCCCAAGCTCAATGGCAACAATATCATCAGCTTCGTGCAGACATATTCACTGCTCTGGATCGCTCTTTTGACTCCACTCGCGAGCTAGTGGCGCTGTACGGCCTTTCATCCAACAAGGACAAAGAAGCATTAGCGGATCAAATCTGGGCAAACCTCAATCACTACTCCGCCAGCAAGATTATCAAGCTTTCTGCTGAACCTGATGAAGTCCAACTGGATGGCTGGCTACAGCTTGCGATCTATATGAAAACGCTGGGTAGCGATCTGCCACAATTGAAAAACACCTTAGAAAAGTGGCTGGCTGAAAATCCACAACACCCAGCGGCGATCTATACCCCTAGAGCCATTACCGATATTTTGGCTTTAGAGATCGTCAAACCGACTAACACGGCTTTACTGTTACCCTTGACGGGTAAGTTTGCTAAACAAGCCCAGTTCATTCGTGATGGATTTGTGTTTGCCATGATGAACGATGCCGATCGCCAAACAAACGCGACGTTGACGATCATCGATACCAATGCAGAAACGCTCGAATCTGTTGATGCGATTCTGACCAGCAAACAAATTGATTTTGTTGTGGGTCCACTGATCAAAGGTAATATCGAAAAACTGCAGCAATTCCAACAAAGCCGTGGCCAAATGATCCCAACTCTGGCACTGAACATCCCTGATCAAATTGATACGGCTGCGGGCGCTTGCTATCTTGCACTATCACCCGAACAAGAAGTCGCACAAGCGGCGAAACATCTGTTCACTCAAGGCTACCGTTACCCATTGATCCTCGCGCCACAAAACGCTTATGGTGAACGTGTGGTTGAAGCCTTTAATGAAGAGTGGCGTCGTTACAGCAAAAACAAAGTGGCAGTCAATCTTTTTGGTGACAAGCGTCAATTACAACGCAATATCAACTCCATTTTTGGCTTACAGGATAGCCAGCAAAATATCGCGCAGATGGAATCTCTGCTTGGTATGGGCTTAGAAAGCCAACCTCGTAGCCGCCGTGATATCGATGCTGTGTATATTGTCGCAAACAGCTCAGAACTCACCTTGATCAAGCCATTTATTGAAGTGGCTATCAACCCAGATACCCGCCCACCCAAACTGTTCTCGAACTCGAACAGCAACACAGGTGGTCGCCAATACGAAGATTTGTCAGGCGTGACTTACAGTGATATTCCACTGCTGATACAGCCAGCGCCAAGTATCAAAGAGCAGCTAACCCAAATCTGGCCCGAAAGCTCAAATGCAGAGCGCCGTTTGCAAGCTCTTGGGATGGATGCCTACCGTTTGATGGTGGAACTTCCACAGATGAAAATCGTCGAAGGCTATACGATTGATGGACAAACGGGTGTGTTGAGTATTGATGAACAATGTGTGGTTCAGCGTGAAATCAGTTGGGCAGAGCATGGTGTTCGTTAATTCTAGGCATCAAGGAAATCATTATGAACAAATGGCGGCGGACTATCTTCGCCGCCAAGGCCTTACTCTAGTCACACAAAATGTGAACTACCGTTTTGGCGAATTAGATTTAATCATGCGTGATGGAAACACATTAGTGTTTGTCGAAGTACGCTATCGAAACAACACTCAACATGGTCACGCCGCGGAAACCGTCACAAGAACCAAGCGTGCTCGCTTGATCAAAGCCGCAAATTGTTGGATGCTCGCCAACAAGATGAATAGTCACAGTGCGGATTTTCGTTTTGATGTGATTGCCATTCATCAACAAGGGCAACATATTGATTGGTTAAAAAACGCTATTACTGAAGGATAAACAATGCTCGATAGCATTAAAGACAGTTTTACCGAAAGCATTCAAATTCAAATCGCCGCAGCAGAGGCGTTACCCGATGCCATTATGCATGCCGCACAAGCCATGGTGGCGAGTTTACTTAACGGTCATAAAATTCTCTGCTGCGGTAACGGTGGCTCGTCGGTCAATGCACAACAATTTGTTTCTTGCCTTTTAAATCGCTTTGAAACCGAACGCCCAAGCTTACCGGGAATGGCTCTGACTGCAGATAACACGACGCTCACCGCCGTCGCTAACGACTACCACTATCAAGAAATCTTCTCAAAACAGGTTCGAGCTTTTGGCCAACCCGGTGATATCTTGCTTGCAATATCAACCAGCGGTAACAGTAAAAATATCATCAAAGCAATGGAAGCGGCCGTAACTCGCGACATGACGATCATTGCACTCACTGGCAAAGATGGCGGTGAAATGGCCGGACTGCTTGGTGAAAATGACGTAGAAATTCGGATCCCATCACACCGTACCGCTCGCATTCATGAAGTTCATATGGTAACGCTACACTGCCTATGTGATTTGATTGATCAAGTGTTATTCCCAGCCCATGAAGAGTAAATATGAAAAGCATTAGACTTCTTATCGTTTCCGGTTTGCTCGCCACTCTAACAGGGTGTGCCGGACTGTTTATCGCGGGTGCCGCAACCACAGCCAATATCGTGACCGATCCGCGCAGCACGCAAGAGATCTGGCAAGATAACAATGTTGAACTTGAAGTTGCAGGCCTTGCCAATAAAGAACCTTATCGCAAAGATGCGCGCATTTCTGCCGTCGCTTACCGTGGAACCGTCGTTTTATTGGGACAGTCACGCAATGAAGCGATCTTAGAGCAATTTATTGCTCAGGCTCGTCAACTCAAAGGCGTCAAAGAGCTGCATAACCAAGTGCAAATTAAAGCGCCACTCTCCGTTGGTGAAATCAGCAACGATAGCTGGATAACTACCAAGGTAAAATCGGCGCTTTTAACGAAATCTGAGCTCAACGGCATTAAAATTAAAGTGGTGACAGAGGATCGCGTCGTTTATCTGTTTGGATACGTTTCTCCTGAACACGCAGAGATGGCCATTGATGTCGCAAGAAATATCATAGGTGTGAAACAGGTTGTGAAGGCGTTTGATTACGCTCAGTAACGATTTTGAGAGTGGGATATGAAAAAGGCAGCGATGACCGCTGCCTTTTTGATTTCATGAGATTTATTTACTTCACGACACGTAAACTCGGTTTGCCTTTAGGGCGTGGAGTCTCTTCAGTGTGCTCAACCGTAACATCGCTTTCCAGTTCAATGAAGGAGTCATCTGAATCAATCTCTTCAGGAAAATCCATCATATCTAGATAGGCAGGCTCCGGCTCAAACATAGTGCCTGCGCCATTTTCACGGGCATAAATGGCCTGCACAGCATAAATAGGCACGATAACCAAATGAGGACGACCACCGAAACGGGCATTAAAGGTGACTTCATCATTGCCCAACTCTAGGTTTCCCACTGCTCGTGGAGCAACATTCAGAATAATTTGACCATCTTGAACGTATTCAAGTGGCACCTTAACGCCCGGTAAAGTGGCATCAACGACGAGGTGTGGCGTTAATTCATTTTCCAGTAACCAATCATAAAATGCACGTAGCAAATATGGTCGGCGTGGTGTCATTTGACCAATATCCATTCCGGCATCCATTAGCGAGCCAGACGCATCTCGCGTTCAGCTTCAGTCAGTGAAGCCAAGAATGAATCACGTTCAAATACACGGTTCATATACACTTTCAGCTCTTTTGAGCCAGGGCCAATTAAATCAATGCCCAGCACAGGCAAACGCCATAACAGTGGAGCAAGATAGCAATCGATCAGGCTGAACTCTTCACTCATGAAGTATTCAAACTCAGCAAACACAGGCCCTAAAGTTAACAGATCATTGCGTAGCTTATTACGCGCATTTTCAGCAACTTCAGGAGAACCATTCACTACTTTTTCTGCCAATGAATACCAGTTTCTTTCGATACGATAAATCATCAGACGGCTGTTACCACGTGCAACTGGGTAAACAGGCATAAGTGGCGGATGAGGGAAACGCTCATCTAAGTATTCCATGATGATCTTTGAGTCATACAGAGCAAGCTCGCGATCAACCAGTGTTGGAACTGTTTTATAAGGATTTAGCTCAATCAGTTCCGCTGGAAGGTTATTCTCATCAACCAACTCAACTTCAAAACTGACGCCTTTTTCAGCTAGCACAATGCGAACCTGATGGCTATACATGTCAGATGCACTTGAAAATAGAGTCATCACAGAACGTTTGTTGGCAGCTACAGCCATGGAGCCCTCCAGTACAGATGCGGGTACAAAAAATCAATGGAGGCTAGAGCCTCCACTGATGAGTTAACAATCGGGAATTAGCGCAGCATAATAGCACAATTAGTGCACATCACGCCAATACTCTTTCTTGAGTGCGACAACGACAATGGTCAAGATCACTAAGAAACCCATTGTCCACCAGCCTAAGTTTTGGCGCTCAAGCTTCATCGGCTCACCTGAATATTCCAAGAAATTCACCAAGTCACGTACTGCTTGGTTATATTCCCCTTCACTTAATTCACCGTTTCCACGCGACTTCACGCCAACCACATGTTGAACCTCATTGCCATCGACAACTTTGGTTTCAAAAATAGGCTCAGGAGTACCTTGAAGCTCTTCAAGAACATGGGGCATACCTACGCTTGGAAACACAATGTTATTCACGCCAAAAGGACGTGAAGGATCCGCGTAAAATGAGCGCAAATAGGTATACAACCAATCAGTTCCACGCACACGAGCAACCAGTGTCAAATCTGGTGGTGGCGCACCAAACCATTTCGCTGCCGATTTATCGGGAATCGCATTTTCCATCAATTGACCAATTTTGGTCTCAGGATCAAAAATCAGGTTTTCCTTCATTAAATCAGCTGGGATGCCAAGATCATTGGCAACCCGTTCATAACGTTGATACTGAGTAGAATGGCAACCAAAGCAGTAATTCATAAACAGCTTGGCACCATTTTGTAGCGAAGCCTGATCCGTCAAATCGTTATTGGCTTTATCTAAATGCACATTTGCTCCAGCCGCCATCGCCAGTGAAGGCAGCATAGCAAACAAAACTACAATCCATTTTTTCATTTGTATGTCACCCTTGTTGGTAATGGCTTAGTGGCTTCGTTTTTGCTGTAGAAGAACAGCAACACAAAGAACATGAAGTAACACAAGCTAAATATCTGAGCCAACAGTGTGTAGGTTGGAGTTGCAGGTAGCGCGCCTAAAATCCCTAAGGCAATAAAGCTAACAGTGAACTGAGCAATATTGAATAAATGGAATTTGCTACGGTAACGGTAAGAACGAACCTTACAACGATCCAGCCAAGGTAACAGGAACAATACAACAATCGATGCCCCCATCGCGATAACCCCTAGCAGCTTATCTGGAACCGCACGCAAGATGGCGTAAAACGGCGTAAAGTACCAAACAGGCGCAATATGTTCTGGTGTTTTCAGTGGGTTAGCTGCTTCAAAGTTGGGCGGCTCAAGGAAGTATCCCCCCATCTCAGGATTGAAAAACAACACATAGCAGAACAAGAATAAGAATCCCGCAACACCAATTAAATCTTTCACCGTGCCATAAGGATGGAATGGGATCGAATCGATAATGTCGTACTTCTTAGTGTAGTACTCATGGAATTTAAACTGTGATTCGTAGCCTTCACCCATTGAACCTTTTGGCAATTTGGTCTCAATACCATCAGGGTTATTTGAGCCAACTTCGTGCAGAGCCAGAATATGCAGCACGATCAAAAGTAGTAATACGATTGGCAACGCAATCACATGCAAGGCGAAGAAACGGTTTAGTGTGGCACCGGAAATGACGTAGTCACCACGGATCCATAGAGTGAGATCATCACCAATAACCGGAATTGCACCAAACAGCGAAATGATTACCTGTGCGCCCCAGTAAGACATCTGCCCCCAAGGTAACAAGTAGCCCATAAAGGCTTCTGCCATCAACACAAGGAAAATCAGCATACCGAAGATCCACAATAGCTCACGAGGCTTTTGGTATGATCCATAAATCAAGCCACGGAACATGTGCAGATAAACCACCACGAAAAATGCAGAAGCCCCGGTTGAATGCATGTAACGCAATAACCAACCGTACTCCACATCACGCATGATGTATTCAATCGAAGCAAAAGCGCCCTCTCCCGATGGCACATAGTTCATGGTTAACCAAATACCAGTCAGAAGTTGGTTGACCAAAACCAACATCGCAAGTGAACCAAACAGATACCAAAAGTTAAAGTTCTTTGGCATTGGGTATTCTGAAAGGTGTTTCTTGTACGCATTCATGGCAGGTAGGCGTTTTTCTACCCAATCAAGTAGAGCTTGCATTATGCCTCCCCTGTCTCATCAAGACCAATCACGATCCGCGTATCACTAAGATACATGTGCGGCGGGATAACAAGATTTAGTGGTGCCGGAACAGCTTGGAATACTCGCCCTGCCATATCAAATTTTGAACCATGACATGGACAGAAGAATCCAGACTTAACCCCTTGGACTTGCTCAGAAAAAGAATCTGGAAGATAAGTTGGTGAGCAACCCAAATGAGTACAAATACCGACTGCGATAAAGTACTCAGGCTTAATCGAACGGTAAGGATTCTGAGCATAATTAGGCTGTTGTAGCTCGTCAGAATTCGGATCACGAAGTTGGTTTTCGTGACTTTTCAAACCTTCAACGACAGCTTGTGAACGACGAACCACCCAAACAGGCTTACCACGCCATTCAACACGAACCATCTGCCCTTCTTCGAGTTTACTGATTTCAACCTCGACAGGGGCACCGGCCGCTTTTGCTTTCGCGCTCGGGTTCCACGATTTTATAAAAGGTACGGCAACCGCAACGGCTCCTAAACCACCCACAACGGCCGTTGTAGCGGTCAGAAATCGTCTGCGGCCTTGATTTAGAGGCGCATTACTCATCCAGACATTCTCCCATTTGCTCCTTATGGATCCTGCTTATTCCGTTTAAAGAGCAAGGCTAACAAACACGAGTTTATTTTGTATTTATTTGATAGCAAATGATAAATAAAACCCTACTTTTTGACAAGATAAAGCTACCTTTCTGTAACATTTGTCAATTCAAATCGCTCGCGGCATCACAAAAGGAACAACTTATTTATCGAGTATTGAGAAGAGGGGAATTAGGAATCTGCCAAGCAGACCTTGAGATGTAAAAAACCCGGCCATAAAGCCGGGTTTTTGAACCACATCCAGTAACACTGGAGCGTATTTTTCCAAAAGGAAAAATTAACGCTTAGAGAACTGTGGACGACGACGTGCTTTACGTAGACCCACTTTCTTACGTTCAACGCGACGAGCGTCACGAGTAACGTAGCCAGCAGCACGTAGAACAGGACGTAGAGACTCATCGTATTCCATCAGAGCGCGAGTGATACCGTGACGGATAGCACCTGCTTGACCAGAAATACCACCACCTTTAACAGTGATGTACAGATCCAGTTTCTCTACCATGTCAACCAGTTCAAGAGGTTGCTTAACAACCATGCAAGAAGTTGGACGACCGAAGTACTCTTCAAGGCTACGCTTGTTGATTACGATGTTGCCGCTGCCTGGTTTAATAAAAACACGAGCAGCTGAGCTTTTGCGACGGCCAGTGCCGTAGTATTGATTCTCTGCCATTTCCGAAATCCCCGATTAGATGTCCAGTACTTTTGGTTGTTGAGCAGCATGGTTGTGCTCAGCGCCAGCGTAAACTTTCAGCTTACGGTACATAGCACGGCCTAGAGGACCTTTTGGCAACATACCTTTAACCGCTAACTCAAGTACCATTTCTGGCTTACGCTCAATCAGCTTCTCGAAGCTGAATGACTTCAGGCCACCTGGGAACTCAGAGTGACGGTGGTACATCTTGTTCTTAGCCTTGTTACCTGTAACAGTAACTTTCTCCGCATTCACAACGATGATGTAATCACCAGTGTCAACGTGTGGAGTGTATTCAGCTTTGTGTTTGCCACGTAGGCGAGATGCAATTTCACTTGCTAGACGGCCAAGAGTTTTACCTTCAGCGTCTACAACGTACCAGTCGCGTTTTACAGTTTCTGGTTTAGCAACGAAAGTTTTCATGCTAATAATAACCCGTTAATTTAAATTTACACTTCAAGGAGCTTTCGCTCCCACTGTCTAAGAGCCCAGTCATCACCCCTTCGAGTGGGTGGCACTCTCGGCCACAAAGGACCTGCAGTAACGGTGGGTCGCAGGATTATAGAGAAGGGCGCAGAAAAAATCACCTTTTTTTGCATGAAAAGAGAAAAAAAATCCACGCCTTACTGGGGAAGCCATTTTGTGCTCAGCCCAAGTGCTCCTTCGCTAAGTAATCATGACTTTGCATTTCAATTAAGCGTGATTGGCAGCGTTTAAATTCAAATTCTAACAAACCATCGGTATACAGATCGGTAAGGGGCACTTCAGCAGAAATAATTAACTTTACATGTCGCTCATAAAACTCATCTACCAGCGCAATAAAGCGCCTCGCGGCATCATCGCTACTTTTGTTCATCTGTTTGACATCCGCCAGCAGCACAGTGTGATAAATTTTCGACAGCTCAATATAGTCATTTTGGCTACGTGCCGTTTGGCATAACTGAGCAAAGGTCGCATACAATACTCCATCGCCAGCCGCTTCAACCGTAATCATTCGGTGATTCACGTCGATCTGCGTCTCTGGAGCCTGCTCTGAGCTGATCAACTGCTGGAAGTAACGCTGTAGGTTATCAGTCGCTTTACTGTCTAAAGGGTAATGATAAATTTCCGCTTGTTGTAAGGTTCTCAAACGATAATCGACACCACTATCTACATTTAGGATCTGACAATGCGTTTCCACCAACGCAATTGCAGGTAGGAATCGGGCTCGCTGTAACCCATTGCGGTACAAATCCTTGGGGGCAATATTCGAAGTGGCTACCAATACGATACCGCGTCTAAATAAGGCCTCGAACAGAGTTCCAAGGATCATCGCATCAGTAATATCCGAGACGAAAAACTCATCAAAACAGATAATGTTTGCCTCAGCACAAAAGCGATCAGCCACAATTTCAAGTGGATCACTGACGTCTGATAAAGTGCGTAATTCATCGTGCACCCGATACATAAAGCGATGAAAATGAACCCTAAGCTTCTTTTCTGTCGGCAAGGCTTCAAAAAAAGTATCCATAAGATAGGTTTTACCGCGTCCGACACCTCCCCACATATAGAGACCTTGTGGCGGTTGCGCCACTGGTGGCTTCTTACCGATAAGCTTTTGCCACATAGAAGGTCGTACCACTGGCTGATTGAGGTAGTTTAGCCATTGGTGATACAAATCATCTAAGGCATCCACGGCACGCGCCTGTGCTTCATCACTATAAAAATCAGTGCGTTGTAAATCTTTTTCGTATCGCTGCTTCGGAGTCATATTGGTCTACTACAGTTACAAGGAGAGTCACAAACACAAAATGGCTGACGTGCATTTTGCTTTATCCAACTTGGGTCTCATAGTAACATGTCCCTCGTACATGTGTAACCGATGGGTAAAAAACATGTTAAATAACAACAATAAGGAGCTGTTATGCCTTGGATCTATGCCATTGCTGGATTGCTAGTGGGGATTGTTGTCGGGATGCTGATCGCTCGTTTAACTACCCCTCAATACAAGACGCAGAAGAACCTGCAAAAAGAACTCGAGAGCGCAAAATTTACCATAGAGCAGCAGCGCCAAGAACTGTCTGATCACTTTGCGCAGGCAGCAGAAATGCTCGACACCCTAGGCAAAGATTACACTAAGCTGTATCAACACATGGCGAAAACCGCCACCGATTTGATCCCCAATTTACCTGAACAAGATAACCCATTCAGTAAATTGGCTCAGCAAAAAGAAGAGAACAAACAGCCAGAAGAGCTCGAACAACCACCTAAGGATTACGCATTGGGTGCCACAGGCCTTTTGCGCGGTGAAGAAAAAGCGATCATTCGCTCAGCCGATTTGCTTAACGCCAAAGCCAGCTAATCGATTCCCGCTACTTTACGGTGAACTTTGTAAAGGTTTTTGAGACATAACTCGCAGACTGTCAGTTGAAGTTTCTTGAAATGGACATATTTTCTACTTCAACCGGACGTTAATTTGTTGAGGAGCTTATGATGAAAAAACCTTTACTTGTTTTAACTGCTCTGTCTCTTAGTTTGAGCGCGATTCTCTCGCCTTTGCCTGCAACTGCAGCGCTTCCTCTCTCAGTCAATGGAGAGCAGATTCCTAGCCTAGCCCCGATGCTTGAAAAGGTCACTCCCGCCGTGGTGAGCATCGATGTGGAAGGCACTCAAGTATCAAGGCAGCGTCTGCCGGATCAGTTTCGTTTTTTCTTCGGACCGGATTTTCCGACCGAGCAACTCCAAGAGCGGCCTTTCCGTGGCTTAGGTTCTGGGGTCATCATTAACGCTGATAAAGGTTATGTCGTTACTAACTACCATGTCATTAATGGGGCTGAAAAAATTCGCGTCAAACTGTATGACGGTCGCGAGTTTGATGCAGAACTTGTCGGTGGTGATGAGATGTCTGATGTCGCCTTGCTCAAGCTAAACAAAGCGAAAAACCTCACCGAGATCCGTATCGCGGACTCCGATAAACTGCGAGTCGGTGATTTTGCAGTGGCCATCGGTAACCCATTTGGCTTAGGGCAAACTGTGACCTCTGGCATTGTCTCAGCGTTAGGGCGTAGTGGTTTGAATATCGAAAACTTTGAAAACTTCATCCAGACCGATGCCGCCATCAACAGCGGCAACTCAGGGGGTGCTCTGGTTAACCTTAATGGTGAACTCATCGGCATCAACACCGCGATCCTTGGTCCAAACGGTGGCAACGTAGGTATAGGTTTTGCCATCCCATCGAATATGATGAAAAATCTGACCGATCAAATTCTTGAGTTTGGTGAAGTGAAACGCGGCATGCTTGGTGTACAAGGCGGTGAAATCACTTCCGAACTGGCTGACGCGCTCGGCTATGAATCCTCAAAAGGTGCTTTTGTCAGCCAAGTGGTTCCTGACAGTGCTGCGGATAAAGCTGGCATCAAAGCGGGTGATATCATTACGTCGCTGAATGGTAAAAAAATCGATACCTTCTCTGAGCTACGCGCGAAAGTTGCGACCTTAGGCGCAGGAAAAACCATTACTCTTGGAGTGCTGCGTGATGGTAAGAATCAAAATATTGATGTAACGCTTGGGGAGCAGCAAAATGCCAAGACCAAAGCAGAATCACTGCATCAAGGTTTGAGCGGCGCAGAGTTAAGCAACACCACTGACAGCGATCCTATTCAGGGCGTTAAGGTTACTGAGGTTCAAAAAGGCTCTGCCGCTGAATCTTACCAGCTACAAAAAGACGACATTATCATTGGCGTTAACCGTAAGCGGGTGAAAAATATCGCCGAGTTGCGTGCGATTATGGAAAAATCACCGAATATTTTGGCATTGAACATCCAACGTGGAGAGAGAACGCTTTACTTAGTTGTTCGCTAATTATCACTCAGCGTTACCGCTTATTGAGCGGTAACGCTTTCTTTCCTTCAAAAACCCCCAAACTTGCACAAAAACTTATTCATAAGCTACAGATGCAACTTTGGCGAAATGCCTTTCCAGTGTTATTCTTGCCCACTCGCAGTGAGGAATTTAGTCAATATTGAGTTGGGGAAACTATGCTGAAATTTTGGGTTCGCTCAATCAGCCTTGGGTTGTTGGCTGCGATTGCCATTATTATGGTGACACCCTCACTACGCGCCAAATTAATGCCCGTTGTCGAACAACCACGCAACATCGGCGCTCTACAAATCTCATTTAATGAAGCGGTACGCAAAGCCGCCCCTGCCGTCGTCAATATTTATAACCGTAAATACAGCGAAAATGATCGCCGTAAACTCTCGATTCAAGGTTTAGGATCCGGTGTCATTGTCAGCGAAAAAGGCTACATCATCACCAACTACCACGTCGTCGCGCAGGCCGATCAAATCGTCGTTGCTCTACAAGATGGGCGAGCCGCAGCAGCACAATTGGTGGGGAAAGATCGCCGTACCGATATTGCCATATTACGAGTAGAAGGCACGGGCTTACCGGTGATTCCACTCAATCCAGATTACCATCCCAAAGTCGGGGACGTGGTATTGGCGATTGGTAACCCTTACAACTTAGGGCAAACCACGACTTTCGGAATTATCTCGGCCACCGGACGTTCATCCATCAGCGCTGATGGTCGCCAAGCCTTTATTCAAACTGATGCCGCAATCAATGACGGCAACTCGGGTGGCGCATTGGTCAATACCCAAGGTGAACTGGTCGGCATCAATACCGCCTCTTTTCAACAAGCCACCGATCTCGAAACTTACGGGATCTCGTTTGCGATTCCCTACTCTTTGGCCAGTAAAATCATGACCAAAATCATTGCTGATGGCCGCGTGATCCGTGGTTATATCGGCGTCGACGGTCAAGATATTAACTCGATGACGTCACGTCTTCTCGGTAATGAGCATGTCGGCGGGATCATTATTTTAGGCGTCGATCTCAATGGACCCGCAGCCCGAGCAGGCTTTATAGAGCAAGATATTTTGCTGAAAATCGACGGAAAAAAAAATTAATGGTCGCCAGAATGTCACGGATACCGTCACCGATCTTCGCCCCGGCACTGTGGTGGATTTCACCTTGCTGCGTAAAGGTGAAGAGATTGTACTCCCAGTTACGATTGGTGAAGACACTCGAGATTAAACGTGAGTGATTCTGAAAGGTTCCACTCATCGACGATGAAACCTTCGACGTTAAAATGGAGCACAAAAAAGCGGAGCCCTTGGGCTCCGCTTTTTACTACGAGAACGAGAGTTCTAGCATTACTTCTTAGCCAGCTTCTCTTTGATACGAGCAGCTTTACCAGATAGGTCACGCAGGTAGTACAGTTTGGCACGACGTACTGCACCGCGACGTTTAACTTCAATGCTATCAACTACTGGAGAGTGAGTTTGGAACGTACGCTCAACACCTTCGCCGTTAGAGATTTTACGAACGGTGAATGCTGAGTGCAGACCACGGTTACGGATTGCGATTACGATGCCTTCAAAAGCCTGTAGACGCTCACGGTCACCTTCTTTTACCTTAACTTGAACCACAACAGTGTCGCCTGGTGCAAATTGAGGCAGGTCTTGTTTCATTTGCTCTTGTTCTAGAGCCTTGATGATGTTACTCATTGTCTAAATTCCTAGAATAAACTGATACTAAATTTAATAGGTTACTGATGACGAGTCTCTTTAATGTACTCGGTCAGTAATTGTTCCTGTTCGTCAGTCAGAGCTAGGTTTTCCAGGAGCTCCGGTCTTCTAAGCCAGGTACGGCCAAGCGACTGCTTGAGTCGCCAACGACGAATGTCCTCATGATTGCCGGATTTCAGTACCGCTGGCACCTCTTTTCCGTCCAATACCTCGGGACGCGTGTAGTGAGGACAATCCAGCAAACCATTGGCAAAAGAGTCTTCTTCTGCTGACGCAAAATCCCCTAATACTCCCGGAATGAACCGCGAGACAGAATCAATCAACGTCATGGCTGGGAGTTCCCCACCCGTCATTACAAAATCACCAATTGACCATTCTTCGTCAACTTCAGATTCAATAATGCGTTCATCTACCCCTTCATAGCGACCGCAAATCAGAATCAGATTCTGGTTTTGCGCCAGCTCTTCCACACCTTGTTGGTCGAGTTTTCGACCTTGCGGAGAGAGGTAAATCACTTTCGTCTTACCCGGTGACGCTTGTTTCGCAGCATGGATGGCATCGCGCAAAGGTTGCACCATCATCAACATGCCGGGACCGCCACCGTAGGGTTTATCATCGACGGTGCGACGTTTGTCATGAGCGAAATCACGAGGATTCCAAGCTTCAACTGACAACAACCCTTTTTTAACCGCCTGACCTGTTACTCCAAAATCGGTAACGCTGCGGAACATTTCAGGAAATAGGCTAACGATGCCAACCCACATGTTTCCTCGCTTATTCGATTTTAAGAGTTAAAACGCAGGATCCCAGTCAACTTCGATCCGTTGAGCTTGGCGATCAACAACTTTGATCACTTGCTCTTCAAGAAACGGAATTAACCGTTCCTTTTGGCCGAAAGCATCTTTCAGATTCGCTTTCACCACGAGAACATCGTTGGAGCCTGTTTCCATCATATCGGTTACCACGCCAAGGTCGTAGCCGTTAGTGGTCACTACTTGCATTCCAAACAATTCACGCCAGTAGAACTCATCTTCTGACAATTCTGGTAGTGATGCGGGGTCAATGGCAATTTCAAAGTTAGTCAGCAGGTGTGCATCTTCGCGGACATCAAGCCCTTGAAGTTTTACCACCCAACCTTTGTTGTGGCGTTTCCAGCCTTCTACTTTGTATTCCACCCACTCGCCCTTTTGGTCAATATACCAAGGGCTGTAATCAAAAATACTTTCTGGATTGTCTGTGTAGGAAAAAACTTTAAGCCAGCCACGAATGCCGTAAGAAGAACCTAATTTTCCCACAACCAATTTTTCGTTTTGCTTGCTCATCGTCTCTTTACCTTTCATCGACATAAACTAGTTACTACTTAACAGTAATAATTAAGCCGCTTTTTGAGCGGTTTTAACTAGCTGTGCTACGCGATCAGACAGAGATGCGCCTTGTGAAACCCAGTGGTTCACGCGATCTAGGTCTAGACGCAGGCCTTCTTCTTGACCAGTAGCAGTAGGGTTAAAGAAACCTACTTTCTCGATGAAACGGCCAGTTGCTGAGTTGCGGCTGTCAGCTACAACGATTTGATAGAATGGACGCTTTTTCGCGCCGTGACGTGCCAAACGAATGGTTACCATGTCGTCCTCTTTGCTTTTCAAAAATAAAATTAACCCCGAAAACCACTTTGCAAAAAATTCACAAAATCAGTTTAGGGTCTCGTGCCAAAATAAAGCCTCGGGATTTTACTCTTATTCCGAGGCTTTGCAAGGGGTTTAGCTACTTTTTCGCCAGCTTAAAGCGCTACAAATTACCGTGATTCAGTTAACAAATTGGAAAGTTCACTGAACACTCAAGCGGTTGCGTGCGAGTGAATTAACGACCGAAGAAACCGCCGCCGAAGCCACCACGGCCACCGCCGCCCATCAGGCCTTGCATGTTACGCATCATGCCTTTCATGCCACCTTGTTGCATTTTCTTCATCATCTTCTGCATCTGGGTAAATTGCTTGAGCAGGCGGTTTACGTCTTGCACTTGGGTACCGGAACCCGCAGCAATCCGCTTTTTGCGTGAGCCTTTGATGAGGTCGGGGTTTTGACGCTCTTTCATGGTCATTGAGTTGATGATGGCTTCCATCTGTTTGAAAACGCGATCATCCACTTTGTCTTTCATATCCGCAGGCAGTTGAGACATTCCGGGCAGTTTATCGAGCATCCCCATCATGCCGCCCATGTTTTTCATCTGACCTAACTGCTCGCGAAAGTCTTCTAAATCAAAGCCTTTCTTCTCTTTGAATTTTTTCGCGAGTTTTTCGGCTTTCTCTTGGTCAACGTTGCGCTGCAGATCTTCGATCAGCGACAGTACATCGCCCATACCAAGAATGCGTGAAGCAATACGATCCGGATGGAAAGGCTCTAAGGCATCGGTTTTCTCGCCGACACCGATAAATTTAATCGGTTTACCGGTAATATGGCGTACCGACAACGCCGCACCACCACGGGCATCACCATCGACCTTGGTCAGAATCACACCCGTAAGAGGTAATGCATCACCAAACGCTTTCGCGGTATTGGCGGCATCTTGACCCGTCATGGCATCGACCACGAACAGCGTTTCAACCGGATTGATCGCTTTATGCAGCGCTTGGATCTCCGCCATCATCTGCTCATCAATCGCCAAACGACCTGCGGTATCGACAATCAGTACGTCGTAAAATTTCTTCTTGGCGTGATCAATTGCGGCATTCGCGATATCGATCGGTTTTTGATCCGGTGATGATGGGAAGAAATCAACGCCTAAATCGTTGGCTAGGGTTTCGAGCTGTTTGATCGCCGCAGGGCGATACACGTCAGCGGAAACCACCAACACTTTCTTCTTATCACGCTCTTTTAGGAGCTTAGAGAGTTTACCAACGGATGTGGTTTTACCCGCACCTTGCAAACCGGCCATCAAAATAACCGCTGGAGGCTGAGCGGCAAGATTCAAGGCTTCGTTGGATTCGCCCATCACCGCTTCAAGTTGCTGGCGGACGATTTTGATGAACTCTTGACCCGGAGTCAGAGATTTGGAAACTTCGACCCCCACCGCGCCTTCTTTAACGCGATTGACGAAATCACGAACGACAGGCAGCGCAACGTCCGCCTCTAACAGCGCCATGCGCACTTCGCGCAGGGTATCTTTAATGTTGTCTTCAGTAAGACGACCTTTGCCGCTGATATTTTTCAGCGTTTTGGACAATCGATCGGTTAAATTCTCAAACATCTTTTTTCTCTTCGCTAAGCGGCGATAAATTGGCGTGAGTATACCTTAGACAAACGGACAGGCATACCCGTTACCCAATGCTCACATTCACGAATATCATTTTGAGCCATATTTTGTGCTCTAACCTCTCAAAAACGAAGGTGATACCAAGTAGCCCATTAGCACAGAGCAAGGTATAATTCGCCCACTTAACCCTTATCTATGTGGCAGGTATGGACAACTTAATCGCGATTGCCGCGGCGATGTTATATCTCTTGTCGATTGCGACCATCATCCCCGGGCTGGTCAATCAAACCGGGATCCGAGCAAAAACGGTGTTTATCAGTGCAGCGATTGCACTGCTGTTTCATGGCTGGTTACTGAGTGATTTGATCCTGCACAGCAGTGGGCAAAACCTGAGTATCCTTAATGTGGCTTCCTTGATTAGCTTCATCATCTCTTTAGCGATGAGCTTAGCCATGTTCAAAACTCGCCTCTGGTTTTTGCTGCCTGTTGCCTACAGTTTTTCTGCCATTAACCTTTCTGCAGCCAGTTTCCTACCGGGAACTTTTATTACCCATTTAGAAAGTGATCCCAAACTGCTGCTGCACATCTCTTTAGCGCTATTTTCTTACTCAACGTTGAGCATCGGTGCCTTGTATGCGCTGCAGCTTGCTTGGCTCGACCATAAGCTGAAAAGTAAAAAAGTCTTCTCGATCAATCCTAATTTACCGCCTCTGCTACTTGTTGAGCGTCAGTTATTTAAGATCATTTTGATTGGTAACTTGCTGCTCACGGGTACCTTGTTGACTGGTTTTATCTTTGTGCAAGATATGTTTGCCCAAGGCAAAGCCCATAAGGGCATCCTCTCGTTTGTCGCATGGATTGTGTATTCTATTTTGCTTTGGGGTCATTACCGTAAAGGCTGGCGCGGTAAAAAAGTGACTTGGTTTGCGGTCGCAGGCGCCACGTTACTCACCTTGGCTTACTTCGGTAGCCGTTTTGTACGTGAAATCATTCTGCGCTGAACAAGATTCATCGAGCTGTCATTTGACACTCGCAATAGATTCAGCCTTTAATTAAAACTCTGTCATAAGGAAAATTCGCGTTTTGGACGACATATCAACGGGTATCTTATTTGCGCTACTCGCGTGTCTCATCATTATTTCCGCCTATTTCTCCGGTTCTGAAACCGGCATGATGGCTCTCAACCGTTACCGTTTAAAGCATTTGGCCAACAGCGGCCATAAAGGCGCTAAACGTGTTGAAAAGCTACTGGATCGTCCAGATCGTTTGATTGGCTTAATCCTGATTGGTAACAACCTCGTCAATATCCTCGCCTCTGCGATTGCCACCATTATCGGTATGCGCCTGTATGGCGATTTAGGTGTCGCGATTGCCACGGGGGCATTAACTTTAGTGATTCTGGTGTTTGCCGAAGTCACGCCTAAAACTCTAGCCGCACTTTACCCAGAGCGAGTCTCTTACGCCAGCAGCGTGTTACTGACGATTTTGATGAAGCTGCTTTCACCTTTGGTGCTGTTCGTTAACTTGATGACCAATGGTTTGATCCGCATTCTCGGCATCTCGCCAAAACATGGCAAAGGCGATCATTTAAGCTCAGAAGAGTTACGTACTGTGGTGAATGAAGCGGGAGGACTCATCCCTCGCCGTCACCAAGATATGCTGCTGTCGATCCTCGATTTAGAACACGTCACCGTCAATGACATCATGATCCCGCGTAATGAGATAACGGGCATCAATATCAATGATGATTGGAAGTCGATTGTGCGGCAGTTGGTCCACTCACCACATGGGCGAGTCGTGCTGTACCGTGACAAGATTGACGAAGTGGTCGGTATTTTGCGTTTGCGTGAAGCTTCACGCTTTATGCTTGAGAAGAACGACTTTAATAAAGAGATGCTGCTGCGCGCAGCGGATGAGATTTACTTTATCCCTGAAGGCACACCGCTTAACGTTCAGCTTCTCAAGTTTCAACGCAATAAAGAGCGAATTGGCCTTATCGTCGATGAATATGGCGAAATCATTGGTTTAATCACACTCGAAGATATTTTGGAAGAGATTGTCGGTGAATTTACCACATCCATGTCTCCAAGCTTAGCGGATGAAATTACTCCACAAGGTGATGGTAGCTTCTTAATTGAAGGCAGCGCCAATATTCGTGACATTAACAAAAGCCTTAAGTGGAAGCTTCCTACCGATGGACCACGAACCTTAAACGGTTTGATTTTGGAGCACCTTGAAGAGATCCCAGCGAGCCATCTGAGTGTGAAAGTGGCACAGCACAAAATGGAAATCCTCGAGTTGGAAGAGAATCGGATTAAGTTGGTCAAAGTTTACCCAAGAAAAACCAAAGTCAGTTTGGTTTAAGTGAAGCAGTCAAACAAAAGCCCGAACTCAAATTCGGGCTTTTGTATTTTTAACGTGCACAGAACCGACTTAGTGAACCTTCAGCTCATTGAGCATAGATTCGGGCAGCGCCAACTCATCGTTACGGTTAACCGAAATACCTGCCGCAATCACGTTTTTCGCAATCGCTTTGGCTTCTTCGAGCGAGTGCATCGCCGCGGTGCCACATTGGTATTCATTCAGCTCAGGAATGTGCTCTTGGCTTTCGACTTTCAACACATCTTGCATCGCGGCTAGCCATGCTTGTGCCACTTGCTGTTCTGTCGGCGCACCAATCAAGCTCATGTAGAAACCTGTACGGCAACCCATTGGTGAAATATCGATGATCTCCACTTGGCTGCCGTTAAGGTGATTGCGCATAAAGCCCGCGTAGAGATGCTCTAGAGTATGGATACCGCGCTCAGACAAGATATCTTTGTTTGGCATAGTAAAACGCAAATCAAATACGGTAATCGTATCCCCTTTTGGGGTTTGCATGGTTTTGGCAACACGCACCGCCGGTGCATTCATACGGGTATGATCGACGGTAAAACTGTCTAATAATGGCATTTCCTTTCTCCCTTTCTGGCTCGCTTACTACGCGCCACTAAAACTAAATTAACTCGCCGCCTGTAGGTAGGCAAAATATTGCGTTAGGTAAGCATCAAAATTGAGCGTCTCTTTCGCTTCAATGTCGGCTTGGGCTTGAGTTGAGCGGCGCACTTCCTGCTCCATCTCATCTTGTGAGTAGAACTGGTATTGGTGCTGTAAATTAACCGCTCGGTACTCATTACCTAACGCGCAGCCTGTTTTACCTAAGCCGCCGTGCTGTTTAATTTTTGTTAGGATTTGTGCCGAGAGCGTCAGCTCAGGATTTTCGATCCAAGTCTCTAGTTTGGCACACACCGCTTGGTAGGCATCGCCACCGAGAGCGGCATCCATAGTTTCAGCAATCACACGCAGATCGGCAAACACACGTTTAGCCCACGCTTGCAAGGTCAACACTTCACCATGGCAGCCAATTTGCAGTTCTAAGCCCGGTTTGCGACCTTCCAGTACCACTTTACGCCAGTTGTCGCGCCAACAAGCCAGTTCACAGCCATCCATAGGATCAGAATCTGACAGCGCTGTCCATGCTAAGAATAGGTCGAGGAAACGAACCTGATCTTCATTAATCCCAATCGGGCTAAATGGGTTTACATCGAGCGAGCGCACTTCAATATATTCCACCCCTGCACGGGCTAGGGCTTGCGAAGGCCGCTCGCCGCTTTGTGTCACACGTTTCGGACGAATCGGCGCATACAGCTCATTTTCAATTTGCAGAACGTTGCTATTGAGCTGACGATATTCCCCCTCCACTTTCACACCCAGTTTGGCAAACTCGGCTGAAGGGGTGCGGATCGCTTCATTCAATCCTTGCAGATACTGCTCTATGCTATTGAAACCAATTTGCAGCACACTTTGCGCGCTGTTGGTGTATCCCAAATCGCTTAAACGCAGTGAGGTGGCATAAGGCAGATACAGGGTTTTACCTATCGACTCGAACGGCAGATTGGTTTTGCGACCTTGTAAAAAAGACGAGCAGAGTGCGGGGGAAGCCCCAAACAGATACGGAATCAACCAACCAAAACGGTAGTAATTACGGATGACGCCAAAATAGGCCGCGGATTTACTCGCTTGACGAGCAGACTCCTCTTGCTCACCAAACAAGGCATCCCAGAAGCTTTCTGGGAATGAAAAATTGAAATGTACTCCGGAGATAATCTGCATCAAGCTGCCATAACGGCGCTTGAGCCCTTCACGGTACAAGGTTTTCATTTTTCCAGTGTTCGACGAACCGTATTGTGCCAGCACTATCCCCTCTTCACTGCCGACATAACAAGGCATGGAGAGAGGCCAGAGTTTTTCTTCTCCCAGCTTGGTCTGCGCGAAATGGTGAATATCCGACATCTGCGCCAGCAAAGTATCGACTTCATGCGAGACAGGGGTGATGAACTCCAGCAAGGACTCCGCAAAATCTGTGGTGATCCAACGGTGAGTTAATGCCGCTCCCAGTGCTTTCGGGTGTGGCGTTTGCGTGAGAGCACCTTCCGGCGTGTAACGCAGCGATTCGCGCTCTAATCCACGGCTAAACTTTTGAAATACTTCTGGTCTGTTTGCAACTGTTTGTAGTCGCTCGGCAAATTTACTCAAAATACGCTTCGCTTATGTAAGTGGTTCCAGTCGCACGCCGCCTGTTAAGCGTAGCGCTTAAGCAGCATAGCGAGTTTGGGGCGCAATCCGCCCCACTATTAAATGTGTACTCTAACGGATGATTTCAAGCCCTTCTAGCGGAATGCCTAACTTTTCCAACTGCGGTTTGAGTCGCTCTGCATCGCCCACCACAATGATTTGGTAATCATCAGGATTGAACCATTTAGCTGCCAGCTCATTGAGTGTTGAGCGATCAACGCTTTTCACTATCTCATTGCGTTGCTGCAAATAGTCGCGATCTAAACTGTAAGTCAGAATACTTGAAACAAGTTGGGATTTCTGCGCGGGTGTTTCATACATCAGCGCATCTTGTTGACCGACGGCGAGGCGTAAAAATTTCATCTCTTCATCAGTCATACCCGTTTGGCTGAAATGACGCATCTCTTTGATCATTTCTTGAATCGCTTCAATGGTCACATCCGCACGGACTGGAGCGTTAAATACGATGGCCCCAATTTCACGGTTACTGGCAAAATAGCTTCCCGCACCGTAGGTATATCCTTTGTCTTCACGCAGATTTTGGTTTATCCGGCTATTGAAGTTACCCGCTAAGTTAAAATTCGCCAATTGAGTTAAGTACAGCTCACCCGTGGCATCAAAAGGAAGCCCTTTACGCACCATACGGATGATACTTTGCGGCGCTCCCGGCTTATCCACTAAATAGATTTTCTGCTTAGTTAACGTTGGCACTACTTGTGGGTTAATCAGCGGGGCCGCTTCGCCTTTCCAATCGGCAATAAACTGCAACTGCTGACGAATTTCTCGCGCACTGATATCCCCCACTACCGCAATTTGTGCGCCATGCGGGGTGTAATGTTGACGGTAGAATTGCTTCACATCCTTCAAGGTCAAGGCAGAGATAGAAGCTTGCGTACCATCACCGGAGCGGGCAAACAAACTTTCTCCCCATAATACTTGGCGGGTGGCTTGCGATGCTAACCAGCTCGGTTGCTGGTGTTGGTAAACCACGCCTTGCAACATCTGCTGCTGTAAACGTGCAAAATCACTCTGTTTGAAAGCAGGTTTGAGCAGCATCTCTTGGGTGATTTGCAACGTCTCCGGCAGGTTCTTCTTCAAACTCGATATCACAATGCTGGTTGAGTAGGCTCCCGCCACGACTTGAATGCTTGAGCCGAGTTTATCCAGTTGCGCTTGAATGGCTTCGGCGCTGCGGTTTTGGCTGCCTTCTTGTAGCAAGCTGGCCGTTAAGTTCGCCAAACCTTCTTTCCCCATCGCGACTTGGCGCTCACCTGCAGGCAATTCAATTTCAATCAGCACTGTCGGTGTTTCACGAGTTTGCGTGCCGAGCAGTTGTACGCCGTTGTCAAAATAGACATCGTACAGTTTAGGTAAACGTGGCTGAACCGCTTGTGCCACTTGCGGCATCTGCGAGCGATCAAAGCTGTCTTTGGCTTCGCGATAGGAAAGCTGCTCATCACCAATTCTTTGATATTCCGGCAGTTGACGTTCCGGAGTGATAAAGGTTGCCGAACGTACCGCAAAGTCCGTTTTGCCTTTTGCCACTACACTGAGTGTCACTTTCGGCTGGCCATCCAGATAGAGAGTGAACACCTGCTGCACCGACTCTGGTGTCACTGCGCGGATTTTCTCTAGCTGGCTTTCGATGCGATCTGGCTGGTCAAAGAAAGTTTGGTTGGCGGCCAGTTGGCTAACTTTGCCTTCGACACTCTCTAGCGCAAATACAGCACTGGCCTCTTCTGAGCCGATGATCTGTTCTAGACGCGAAGCAGAGACGCCCTGCTGCTTAAACTTTTCCAGCACTTGCAGAGTTTCTTGATACAGTGGGGCAAGCTTACCTTTGGCTCCCGAGGGAGCCATGGCATACACATAAAAGGTACAAGCGAGCTCAGCACAGTCTTGGAATGCGCCCGCATCAACTGCCTTTTGAGTTTTCACCAGCTCTTGATAGAGCAGGCTGTTGTTGCCACTGCCTAGGGCAGTGGCTAGAGCATCCAGTGCGACTTGATCCTCTGCGCCCAAATATTGCGTTGGCCACCCAATCAGCAGCATCGGCTGCTGCACACGATCTTCCAACGTAATAAAACGATCTTCACTCAAACGTGCTGGCTGCTTCGGTGCATCCACTACTTCTGGGCCTTTCGGAATCGAGCCAAAGTATTGTTGTACCCAAGCTAAGGTCTGTTTCACATCCAGATCACCACCTATGGTTAACACCGCATTATTTGGGCCATACCAACGTAGGAAAAAGGCTTTTAAATCATTGACATCAACTCGGTCTAAATCGCTGACATAACCAATCGTTTGCCAAGAGTAAGGATGCCCTTCGGGATAAAGCGCTTCACCCATTTTTTCCCACATCAAGCCATAAGGGCGGTTGTCATAATTCTGAGCGCGCTCATTTTTCACGGTATCACGCTGGATCTCAAACTTGCGCTGCGAAACCGCATCGAGCAAAAAGCCCATTCGATCCGCCTCAAGCCACAACATTTTTTCTAATTGATTGGCAGGAACCGTTTCAAAATAGTTGGTACGGTCGCGGTTGGTGGTGCCATTGAGCGAACCGCCCGCTTCAGTGATCAAACGAAAATGCTGCTGATCACCGACATGTTTAGAGCCTTGGAACATCATGTGCTCAAAGAAATGAGCAAAGCCAGATTTACCAATCTCCTCACGAGCGGAACCCACGTGATAGGTTACATCAACATGCACCAAGGGATCGGAGTCATCCGGTGAAAGGATCACGGTCAGTCCATTATCCAAACGATACTTCGAGTACGGGATCATGACTTTACCCGGTTCGGCTTTCACCTCTTCGACCAAGGTGACGCCTTTCGGCAAAGAAGAAAACAGCGTCAGCGATGAGTCAGAACTACTGCATCCCACTAATAACAAAAGAGAAAATCCAAACAACCCGACTTTTCTCATCACATCTCCTTAAAACAAACCGTAATACAACGCAGCAAGCAATGAATAACGCAGCGCCTTACCAATCAAAATCATCAAAAATGCAGGGAGTACGTTTAAACGTAGCCAACCTGCCGCTAAACAGAGTGGGTCACCAATAATCGGCAACCAACTCCCAAGCAACGCCCAATAACCGTAACGCTGCAACCAGAGCTTGGCTTTATGACCTTGTTTTTGCGAATCAGTTCGATGCGGCAGCCATAAACCTAACCAATAGTTGGTCATGCCACCTAAAGTGTTCCCGGCCGTTGACACCGCAACGATGAGCCAAACCGGATGTTGAGCGAGCGATAAACTCGCCAACAACGCCGCTTCTGAGCCGCCCGGTAATAATGTTGCACTGAGAAAACCACTCCAGAACAGTAAGCTCAGCGGCGATTCAGCAAAGAGAGAAGTGAGTAGCGCAGAAGAGTCATTCCACCACTCTAGCATTTCATATCAAGAAGCAACTTGCCTCGCGTGTGTCCGGATTCAATCTGCTCATGCGCTTGCGCCGCGTCTAACAGTGAATAGATGTGCTGAATTTCGATTTTCAGTAGCCCGACACTGACCATATACAGCATGGTATCGAGCTGCTCTGGATTCGGATCTACCAACATGCCCGTAGCTTCAAAACCGAGTAGCTTGGCTTTTTCGCAGATAAGCTCGGCGGTTAACGTCGGTACAGTAATGACGCGAGCGTTATCTTTTAGGCATTTAAGCGCATCCAACGCTGCCTCTCCCCCCACCAGATCGATCAACACATCCACCTCTTCTAAACGCTGAGAGACGGGCGAAAATTGGTAATTGATCGCATGAGCGCCAAGCGTCGCCAGATAATCTAAATTCGCTTCACTGCAAGTGGTAAATACTTCTGCCTTAGCGGCGAGTGCAATTTGCACCGCGATATGCCCAACGCCCCCCGCCCCCGCAAGAATTAACACACGTTCACCTTCTTGGACCTGCGCTTTGCTCAAGGCTTGCGCAGCGGTTTGCCCAGCAAGAGGCAGTGCGGCAGCCGCTTCGAGCGTTACCGCATCAGGCACTACACTCAGTTCTTGTTCTGGCACGCAGAGATATTGGCTATAACCCCCACCTCGCAGTGGAAATCCAATAAATCCCGCCACATTATCCCGCTCTTTAAGACGAGTTACCCCCTCTCCCACAGCCATGACTCGTCCTGAGATATCGTAACCGGGTGTCCACGGCAGTTTGTCTTTATTTTGTGCCGCCGCCCATCCTAACCCCGCTCGGGTTTTCACATCGATAGGGTTAACACTCGCGAAAGCAACTTTCACTAATACTTCACCCGCTTTGGGGGTTGGAATTGGCGTACTTTGCATGGCCAACACATCCGGTGTACCAAATTGGGTAATGACGATTCGTTTGTTTTCCATTTCCACTATCCCTATCGCGCGAATAAAAAGGGATGCCGAAGCATCCCTTTGAATATATACCAATTTCTTTTAAGCCGTTAACTTTGCATCGCTATTTTGAGCAAGGTGTAACCAACTTATGGTTAACCTACTAGAGCCAGCAGTACACCCGCCGCAACCGCCGAGCCTAAAACACCAGCCACATTTGGCCCCATGGCATGCATCAACAAGAAGTTTTGCGGGTTAGCTTCTAAGCCCACCTTATTCACTACTCGAGCCGCCATAGGTACCGCAGAAACGCCTGCAGCACCAATCAATGGGTTGATATCCTCTTTGGAAAATTTATTGAGGATCTTCGCCATGATCACTCCACCCGCCGTGCCAATACTGAAAGCGGCCGCCCCGAGTGCCAAAATGCCTAAGGTTTCCAAATTGAGGAAAGTATCAGCTTTCAGTTTTGAGCCAACTCCCAATCCTAAGAAGATTGTGACGATATTGATCAGCTCGTTTTGCGCAGTTTTGGACAAACGATCCACCACACCCGCTTCACGCATCAAATTCCCCAAACAGAACATGCCGACCAAGGGTGTTGCCGCAGGCAAAAACAGAATGGTCATTAGCAGCACCACAAGTGGGAACACGATCTTCTCGGTTTTACCCACGTGGCGTAGCTGAGCCATCTTGATTTTGCGCTCTTCCGGCGTCGTCAAGGCCTTCATGATCGGTGGCTGAATAATCGGAACCAATGCCATATAGCTATACGCAGCGACCGCAATTGCCCCAAGCAGATCCGGCGACAACTGGCTGGCGAGGAAAATGGCCGTTGGACCATCCGCTCCGCCAATGATCGCAATCGACGAGGCATCAGCCATGGTGAATTCCATGCCCGGTACAAAGTTGAGCAAAATGGCGCCGAACAAGGTAGCAAAAATGCCTAACTGAGCCGCAGCGCCTAACCACAAGGTTTTCGGGTTGGCAATCAGTGCACCGAAGTCCGTCATCGCCCCCACACCCATAAAGATCAGCAATGGGAAAACGCCTGACTCAATACCGATATGGTAAACGTAGTACAGCAAGCCTCCGGGCTCGGTAAATCCTGCATTAGGAATATTGGCTAACACCGCACCAAAACCAATCGGCAGCAGCAATAACGGCTCAAAGCCTTTACGAATGGCCAGAAACAGTAACATACAGCCGACCAAGATCATGATGATCTGCCCTAGCTCAAAATTGGCAATCCCCGTCTCTTGCCATAAGGTGATTAATCCGTCCATGACTTTCCCTTATGCCAAGCTTAACAGTGATGCGCCAACGCGAACGCTATCGCCTTCTTTGACATGCAGTTCCTGAATCACACCACTGCGCGCTGCACGAATTTCGGTTTCCATCTTCATCGCTTCTAACACGATAAGCACATCACCTTCTGCAACTTCATCGCCTTGTTCAACTTGAATTTTGAAAATGGTTCCCGCCAACGGTGCAGCAACCGCTTCTGCGCCTTGAGTGGCTGTTGCAACCACCGGTTTTGGTGCTGCTTTTTGGCCAGCAGGTACCACTGAGGTCAATTGACCTTGTGGACCCACTTCAACGTCATACACCACGCCGTCCACTTTCACACTGTAGCTCTCGATACCTGCTGCAGGTTTGGTGCTCGCAGGGGCGGTAGCCACCGGAGCGGGCTCTTTGCCGGGCGCAGGTTCAAACGCCTCTGGATTATGGCGATTTTTCAGGAATTTCAGGCCAACTTGTGGAAACAGCGCATAAGTCAGAACATCGTCTACCTTCGCATCCGCTAAGGTGATTTTTTCTACTTGCGCTTTTTCAAGCAGCTCTTTAGTGAGATGGTCCAGCTCATCTTGCAGCAGATCAGCAGGACGACAAGTAATCGCTTGTCCACCTTCTAATACGCGCGCTTGCAGCTCAGCATTCACGCTAGCAGGCGTTGCACCGTATTCACCTTTAAGGACGCCTGCGGTTTCTTTGGTAATGCTCTTATAGCGCTCACCCGTTAATACGTTGATCACCGCTTGAGAACCAACAATCTGCGAGGTGGGTGTCACCAATGGTATATACCCAAGATCCTGACGAACGCGTGGGATCTCTTCCAATACCTCATCGATACGGTGCGCCGCACCTTGCTCTTTCAACTGGCTTTCCATATTGGTCAGCATGCCACCGGGCACCTGCGCAATCAGAATGCGCGAATCCACACCTTTTAACTGACCTTCAAACTTGGCGTATTTTTTACGAACCTCACGGAAATACGCGGCGATCGGTTCAAGTTGCTCCAATTTAAGTTGTGTATCACGTGGCGTATCCTGCAGCATAGCGACCACGGTTTCCGTCGGCGTATGGCCATAAGTCTGGCTCATTGAGGAAATCGCCGTATCAAGAATATCAATCCCCGCTTCCACCGCTTTGACTGCCGTAGCCGTAGATAAACCCGTTGTCGCGTGACAATGGAGCGCCAAAGGCACCGCGCAAGAGTACTTAATACGTGAGATTAACTCTTCGGCTTCATAAGGTTTGAGCAGACCCGACATGTCTTTGATACATAAAGAGTGGCAGCCGAGATCTTCAAGGCGCTTTGCTAAATCCACCCAAGTTTGCGTATTGTGCACAGGGCTCGTGGTATAAGAGAGCGTGCCTTGCGCGTGAGCGCCCACATCAATCGTCGCTTTTACCGCTTTTTCAAAATTGCGCACATCGTTCATCGCATCAAAAATACGGAATACATCCATGCCATTGGCATGGGCGCGCTCGACAAATTTCTCGACGACATCATCCGCGTAATGGCGATAACCGAGTAAGTTTTGGCCGCGCAGTAACATCTGCATTGGGGTATTCGGCATCGCTTTTTTCAAAGCGCGTAGACGTTCCCATGGATCTTCGCCAAGGAAACGGATGCAAGCATCAAACGTCGCTCCACCCCAAGTTTCCAACGACCAGTAACCGATTTTATCCAGCTCAGCCGCGATCGGCAGCATATCTTCAATACGCATACGCGTAGCAAAGAGTGATTGGTGGGCGTCACGTAGGACGACATCGGTGATGGCTAATGGTTTAGACATGCTCATTAACTCCTTTTAATCCTTGTAATCCAGACTACTGTTTCGCTGTCGCACTGCGGTGCTGATGCACAGCCGCAGCGATTGCCGCCACGACTTGTGGGCTAACGGAATCAGTGACTGGTTGAACTTTTTGACTTTTCTTGGGCGTTGCAGCAGCCTCGGGTACCTCTTGCGGTATCACACGGGACATAAACTGAACGAGATAAACGAGAAGAGTAAGAAATAGGAATACCACAGCCATTCCGGTGACCATCAGAGTGGCGGCATCCAATAAGAGACTTCCAATATGTGTCATGTTGCTTCCTTTGCGTGTCATCCTGACATTCTTCGGCTTGTGCACATTTTTTGCGCTTAACGCAGAAGAAGTGGGATTATCTCGACTGAACAATAATTGTCAATTTGGTTACAAGCACTCTTTTAGCTCTGGCACAAACTGGAACAATAAATCATCACCTGAGATTGAAAACCAGCACAAGTGCAAGGCCAAGAGGCTGCTTTTTGACCGACTGAAGCTAACTTAGCGCGAAAGAGGGGCAAATACTGCGATGAAGTTAATATAGCGGGGAATATCCTTCACAAAACAATAAGTTGTAGCGCAAGGGTAAATGAGGTGTTTGCGACATGTAAAAAAAGCCCTGCATTTTCATGCAGGGCTTCTAATATGGCGCGCTCGAGAGGATTCGAACCTCTGACCGCCTGGTTCGTAGCCAGGTACTCTATCCAGCTGAGCTACGAGCGCGCAATGTTTAATGATTCGATACCGATATCTCAGTATCAGGGCATTACCCTTCTCTCTTAACGAGATAAAAGTGGCGCGTCCGAGAGGATTCGAACCTCTGACCGCCTGGTTCGTAGCCAGGTACTCTATCCAGCTGAGCTACGGACGCGCAGGCTTTGATTGTTTTCACAATCGACTCCCGAAAATTCAGGAGCTTTAAATAGTGGCGCGCTCGAGAGGATTCGAACCTCTGACCGCCTGGTTCGTAGCCAGGTACTCTATCCAGCTGAGCTACGAGCGCGCAATATTTAATGATTCGATACTGATATTTCAGTATCAGGGTATTACCCTTCTCTCTTACGAGATAAGAGTGGCGCGTCCGAGAGGATTCGAACCTCTGACCGCCTGGTTCGTAGCCAGGTACTCTATCCAGCTGAGCTACGGACGCGCAGGCTTTGATTGTTTTCACAATCGACTCCCGAAAATTCAGGAGCTTTAAATGGTGGCGCGCTCGAGAGGATTCGAACCTCTGACCGCCTGGTTCGTAGCCAGGTACTCTATCCAGCTGAGCTACGAGCGCGCAGGTTGTGAACTATATCACAAATATTTTCTTCTAGAACAAAAAAATTGACCATAGGCCAATAAATGGCGGTGAGGGAGGGATTCGAACCCTCGATACGGCTATAAACCGTATACTCCCTTAGCAGGGGAGCGCCTTCAGCCTCTCGGCCACCTCACCACTTTCATATTCCAGAAGAATATGGCGCGTCCGAGAGGATTCGAACCTCTGACCGCCTGGTTCGTAGCCAGGTACTCTATCCAGCTGAGCTACGGACGCGCTGTGGCTTATCGAAATAAGCATTGCAAGAAATGGCGGTGAAGGAGGGATTCGAACCCTCGATACGGCTATAAACCGTATACTCCCTTAGCAGGGGAGCGCCTTCAGCCTCTCGGCCACCTCACCGTCTTGCGGAGGCACATATTACGATTTACCAAAAATATGTCAAACACTTTCTTGGTGAAAACTCGGCAAAACAACTCAACCGTTGGCAAATTAACCAAAGCGCTGAGAATTTGCACTTTCTAAATAAAAACACGGGGATAAACAAAAAGGTCGGCGTTGACGGCCGACCTTTCTTCGATAATTAGTAGTTGCCAGACGCAACGCCACCATTACCTTTTTCAGCTTGAATGCGCATGTAGATTTCTTCACGGTGCACAGACACTTCTTTCGGTGCGTTCACACCGATACGGACTTGGTTACCTTTTACACCTAATACTGTCACGGTCACTTCGTCACCGATCATCAGGGTTTCGCCAACGCGGCGAGTCAAAATAAGCATTCTTAGCTCCTTGAGTAATCTCTGTATTTTCTTGCAACCACACTATTATCCATCAAAAGTTATGACATCGTAAACTCTCAATGGTGCCCGTTTAACCTAAAAAGGTGTGTTTTAGACCAAACTCTTGAGGGATTTCCGACGTCACATAGGTCTCGTGCAAAATATTTGCCGCACGATCCACATTCGCAGGGTCTAACATTAGCATAGATGATTGTTCCGAGGCCGAGACATAACGCACATCGATATAATGTTGCGCTAAGGTCTGACGCGCATGGGCAACTAATGTACCCGCCTGTAAACCGACCTTAGTAATGATACTCACGGGCTCTGAACCACGAATTTTATCTGCACCGACTAATTGTAGCTTGGCATAAGCATCGCGTTTAATCACAAATGCACTATTGGTAGGCTCATCAATGGTTGTGCAGACTTCAATTCCGAGCATTTGGCACTGCTTGATGATGCTTGGAAAAAATTCACTCTCCACACTTATCAGCGCCATATCGCGCTGAATAGCAATACCACATACTGCGTGAGTTGCGGCACTGCCTTTAATTAAACTGCCTTGGTTCACTTCAAAGGTAGAGAGCACTCTGAGTGGCACGGCATGCTTCCAAGCATACTGCACGCACGGTAGGTGCAACACTTTTGCGCCTTTGCGCGCCATCTCTTCCATGGAAGGAAAATCAATCACATCCAGCTTACGAGCACTTGGTACAATACGTGGATCACAAGTGTATATCCCATCGACATCAGTGAATATTTGGCATTCGTCGGCATTCAGTGCCCCAGCCAATGCTACAGCACTGGTGTCTGAGCCACCACGGCCTAACGTAGTGATATCCCCATTTTCATTAATGCCCTGAAAACCCGCGACTATCACAATAAAATCTTGTTCTAGCAGCTCGGTAATCGTTCGAGTATCAATATGTTTAATCGTCGCGTCATTGTGTTGATTGTCCGTCACAATATTCGCTTGAGCTCCGGTTAGTGAGCGGGCGGCATAGCCCATTTTGTGCAGTGTCATTGCCACTAAGGCCATTGACACCTGCTCACCAGCAGAGAGCAAAACATCAAGTTCTCTAGCGTTTGGTACGCTATCTACTTCTTGAGCTAAACCCACCAGTCGATTGGTTTCCCCTGCCATGGCAGAGACTACTACGACAACTTGATTGCCATCATTCTTCGCCTTAATGATGTGTTCGGCTACGGTTTGCATTCTTTCTATTGAACCCACCGAAGTTCCGCCGAACTTTTGCACGATAAGGGGCTTTTTCACCAGTATTCACCTTCCCAAGACCAAAGTCTCATCGGGATCAAACTTGTTTAACTTACATGTCGAACAAGGTTTGATCGTTACCAAAATAAAACCAAGCGGCTAATTGGCTTAGCCTATACCCAAACTACTTGGAGTTGCAGGTAGGCGGCAAGTGAGTTCATCCCCATGAGCATAGATAAACTATGTGATTGGGGTGAACGAACGTAGCCAACACCGCTTCAGCTTCAAGTAGGAAGGGGATATATTTGCGCCAATTAAACCACTTGGTTAACCAGATAAAATTACGCTCAATCAACAAATATTGATTGAGCGTAATCTATTTATCACTGTTATAGACGCTCGGCAATCCAAGCGTCGACAGACTCTAAGGCCGATGGCAGAGCGTGAGCATCTGTCCCTCCAGCTTGAGCCATATCTGGGCGGCCACCACCCTTACCACCGACTTGTAGTGCGACCATATTGACCAGCTCACCCGCTTTGACTTTATTGGTCAAATCGTTGGTTACGCCCGCAATTAGGCCAACTTTGCCTTCAGCCACATTACCCAGCATGATGATGCCGCTGCTTAATTGGTTTTTGAGATCATCTACCATGCCACGTAGCGCTTTGTTGTCTGCACCGTTGAGCTGCGCAACCAGTACGTTAACGCCAGCGATCTGCTTAACTTGGTTGATAAGACCCGCGCTCTCTTTCGCCGCCAGCTTATCTTTCAACTGTTGGATCTCTTTCTCCAGCAGTTTGGCTTTTGCCGCCATTTCAGACACTTTGGCATCATGCTGTGCTTGCTGTACGTCGAGGTAATCTAATGCGCCTTCACCAGTCACCGCTTCAATACGGCGAATACCCGCAGCAATACCACCTTCAGAGATGATTTTGAACAGGCCAATATCGCCTGTGTTGCTTGCGTGGATACCACCACACAGCTCAGTAGAGAAGTCGCCCATCGACAATACGCGCACTTGGTCATCATATTTCTCACCAAACAACGCCATCGCACCTTTCGCTTTCGCTTCATCAATATTCATGATGTTGGTTTCGATGTTGTGATTGTGGCGGATCTCTTGGTTCACCAAACGCTCCACTTCTTTGATCTCAGCGGGCGTCATCGCTTCAAGATGAGAGAAGTCAAAACGCAGGGTTTCCGCACGCACTAGAGAGCCTTTCTGCGCCACGTGTTCACCCAGCACTTTACGTAGTGCAGCATGCAACAAGTGAGTCGCCGAGTGGTTCAGAGAAATTGCCGCACGGCGCTTTTCATCGACGATGGCATCCACCTGATCGCCTGTCGCCAATACGCCTTGGGCGAGCACACCGTGATGAGCAATCGCGTTACCTAATTTTTGGGTATCTTCAACATGGAAAATACCTGCGTCGGTTTTCAAAACGCCAGTATCGCCGCATTGACCACCTGATTCTGCGTAGAATGGCGTGTTGTCTAGTACGATGATGGCTTTATCACCAGCTGACAGCGCAGAAACTTCCGCGCCCTCCACGAACATTTCGCGTACCACACTTTGGCCACGACTCGCCGTGTAACCGCAGAATTCGGTATTGGTGGCGGATTTGATCAGCGAATTATAATCCGTACCAAATTGGCCGGCTTCACGAGCGCGTTGACGCTGCTCTTCCATCGCTTGTTCAAAGCCCGCTTCATCAATGCTAAAGCCACGCTCACGCGCCACGTCATTGGTTAAATCCGCAGGGAATCCGTAGGTGTCGTAGAGTTTGAAGACGGTTTCACCATCCAGCACTTGGCCTGATAGTTGATCCAGCGCGTCATTCAAAATGCTCATGCCGCGATCAAGAGTACGACCAAAATTCTCTTCTTCGATACGAAGGACTTTTTCAACCAGAGCCTGCTGCTTTTTCAGCTCAGCACCCGCTGTACCCATCACTTCCGCTAGCGGTCCTACCAGCTTGTGGAAGAACGCACCTTGCGCACCAAGCTTGTTGCCATGACGAACTGCACGACGAATGATACGACGCAGTACATAACCGCGACCTTCATTCGACGGCATCACGCCATCAACGATCAAAAATGCGCAAGAACGAATGTGGTCAGCCACAACACGCAGTGATTGATTGGTCAAGTCTTGGTAACCAATCGCTTCCGCTGCCGCTTTGATCAGAGTCTGGAATACATCGATTTCGTAGTTTGAGTGCACGCCTTGCATGATCGCAGAGATACGCTCAATACCCATGCCCGTATCTACAGACGGCTTAGGTAATGGCTCCATCGTGCCATCCGCATGACGGTTGAACTGCATGAAAACGTTGTTCCAAATCTCGATGAAACGATCGCCATCTTCTTCAGGCGAGCCTGGAGGTCCACCCCAAATGTGGTCACCGTGGTCGTAGAAGATTTCAGTACATGGACCGCAAGGACCGGTGTCACCCATCTGCCAGAAGTTATCCGAATCGAACTTCTTGCCGCCTTTTTTATCGCCGATGCGAATAATGCGATCAGCAGGAATACCCACTTTCTTATTCCAAATATCAAAGGCTTCGTCATCGGTTTCATAAACCGTGACTAACAAGCGCTCTTTCGGCAGTTGCAGAACGTCAGTCAGAAACTCCCATGCATACTGGATAGCATCTTCTTTGAAATAGTCACCGAAACTGAAGTTACCCAGCATTTCGAAGAAAGTGTGGTGACGTGCGGTGAAACCGACGTTTTCTAGGTCGTTGTGCTTACCGCCTGCGCGGACACAACGTTGAGCGGTCGTGGCGCGAGTGTAGGCGCGCTTTTCCAAGCCCAAGAAACAGTCTTTAAATTGGTTCATCCCTGCGTTGGTAAACAACAGGGTCGGATCGTTAGCAGGCACCAGAGAAGAACTTTCTACAATTTGGTGACCTTTGCTTTCAAAGAATGAGAGGAACGCGCGGCGCACCTCATCCGTGCTCATAAACATGCAGCTCTTCCTGAAATACTCAAGTTAGAATTTTGCGTTATTGTAAAGCAAGGATAACAGTTCGCCTAGTTTCTTCTCTTCAGCAAACAGAATGTGTGGCTAGCGGCAGCTCAGCCAAGATGCATAAAATCCAGAGCGGGATTAATAAGAGGAATGTAGAGGGTGAAAGCGATTACTCATCACTCTCACTGGCTTGAAGCGCATAACGGATTTGCTCAAAGTTGAAACCACGGTACTGTAAGTACCGAACTTGTTTGGCGTATTGCGAGCGCTCGTGGCTGATGCCGCTTTTGAATTTCTTGTGTGCGACCTCTTTCGCTAGTTCAAACCAATCTATCGTTTGCTCGGCGAGGGCTTGCTCAATCACCTCTTCCGCGACCCGCTTTTCTTTGAGTTGCTGGCGCAAACGCTGCTCACCGTAACCTTTGTGAACCATTTGCCGCGCCTGACTCGCTGCGTAACGGGCATCGCTCAAATACCCTAGCTCTAAAACGTACTTCACAACCTCATCAATCACTTCAGTAGGATGGCCTTTGAGGGCTAATTTTTGGTGTAGTTCATATTCGCTATGATCGCGACGACTCAGAAGTTGTAAGGCACTTTGTCGGCAAGTGGCTAAGTCGAAACTCATGGAACTCCCTATTAGGCTAACGGTGAGTTTTGAGTCACTCACTCAATTGGCAGCCAAAAAGAAGCCCTGCATTGCAGGGCTTCATTCACATCGAGATTGAGAGGCTGAACCTCTTTGTATTCAGTCTGCCGATTAAAACTCTTCTGGCACCGCGCCAAATTCGACGTCATCCGCCGCAGAAGATGTTTCACTGATCAACTGCATGTTTTCTGGGTTTAACAGCATTTCACGCAGTTTTTTATCTAGAGTTTTCGCAATTTCTGGGTTTTCTTTCAGATACTTGCAGGCATTCGCTTTACCTTGGCCGATTTTATCGCCGTTATAGCTGTACCAAGCACCTGATTTTTCAACCATTTTGTGTTTAACACCAAGATCGATAAGCTCGCCTTCGCGGTTGAAACCTTGGCCATACATAATTTGCGTGTTGGCTTCTTTAAACGGTGCCGCAATCTTGTTCTTCACAACCTTGATGCGCGTTTCATTGCCTACCACTTCTTCGCCATCTTTGATTGCGCCAGTACGGCGAATATCCAAACGAACAGAAGCGTAGAATTTCAGTGCGTTACCACCAGTGGTGGTTTCTGGGTTACCAAACATCACACCAATCTTCATACGGATTTGGTTGATGAAGATACACATACAGTTGGATTGCTTGAGGTTACCCGTCAGTTTACGCATCGCTTGCGACAGCATACGCGCTTGCAGACCCATGTGGCTGTCGCCCATTTCGCCTTCAATTTCTGCTTTTGGTGTCAAAGCCGCGACCGAATCGACGACAATCACATCCACCGCACCTGAGCGAGCCAGCGCATCACAAATTTCCAGTGCTTGCTCGCCGGTATCGGGCTGAGAAACCAGTAGCTCATCGATATTCACGCCTAGTTTCTTGGCATAAACCGGATCCAGCGCGTGCTCGGCATCGATAAACGCACAGGTTTTGCCTTCACGTTGCGCGGCAGCAATCAGTTCCAGAGTCAGCGTTGTTTTACCCGAAGATTCAGGGCCGAAGATCTCAACGATACGTCCCATTGGTAGGCCACCAGCACCCAACGCGATATCCAGAGACAGAGAACCGGTCGAAATGGTTTCTACATCCATCGCGCGGTTGTCGCCTAAGCGCATGATGGAGCCTTTACCAAATTGCTTTTCAATTTGACCGAGGGCGGCAGCAAGTGCCTTCTGTTTATTCTCGTCCATTACTCTCTCCGGATAGTCACTCTCAGGTGATAGGTAATTGTGTCGAAATCGGGTCGACGCTGATTTGTCATGTTGGGGCTCATTATACTGTTGATTTGTACAGTGTCCACCCCTGTATAGAAAAAAGTTTGGCTCAGTTAACGTTTTGAACCTGATCTGCTGCGAGATGTTCAATCAAGCTTTGCAACACATGCGCTATGGCTTGCTGACGCACTTGTTCGCGATCACCTGCAAAATGACAGGTTTCCACTTTGAGCCAACCTTGAACACTGGCAAAGCCGAAGCAAACGGTGCCAACTGGCTTTTCTACGCTACCGCCACCGGGGCCAGCAATGCCGCTAATCGAAGCTGCTAGCGTAGCCCTTGAATGCAAGAGCGCGCCAAGCGCCATCTCTTCAACGGTCTGTTCAGAAACCGCACCAAATTGTTGTAATGTTGTTTGCCGAACACCGAGCATTTCTTGTTTAGCTTCATTACTGTAAGTCACGAAGCTGCGATCAAACCATGCCGAACTTCCAGCCACTTCAGTCACCCAATAAGCCACGCCACCGCCGGTGCAAGATTCTGCGCTAGCGAGGATCTGCTGCTGGTTAGCCAGTAGCCCCCCTAACTGCTCACTCAAGGAATGCAGTGTTTTCATACGCTTGCCTCTCGCTTCTGTTTCATTGTGTCGCTTGTGTTTCATTTTGCTCGGTAAAACTGCAAGCTAAACTACCGAATTAGGCGCTAATTGCAATCGTCCCAAATAGAAAGAGTGCCGAAGGGCACTCTTTCTCGGTCTAATTTCAACCCTCGTATTTCAAGCATCAGATTTCAAACATCAAGCTATCCGGAGCCAAGAATGGCCAGCGTAGGACGCTTGGGCTACTTTGCCCTTCACTGGCAAAGAAATAGCCCACTTGCGGTGTGGCGAAGACTTGATCGCCGCGACTCAAGCGTTTTTCGCTTAAAGAGCGATGTGAAAGTTTGGCTTCCCACAGCTCTTGGCTTTGCCAACCGACAGGCGCTAACTCAACGCGCACTTCTGCCCCAACAGGATTAATCGAGACCACTTCAAACGGCAATGAGGCTTGGCTGTTCTCTTTATCCGACAACGCCAACTCATGGCTGCGCACATAGAGCAAACCACTTTGACGCGTCGCGTCACTCTCTGGTGGCTGAATAAAGGCAGAGCCATTGACCCACTGGCCATTTTGCCACTCACCCGCAAACTGATTAACGTTCCCAAAGAAATCAAACACAAAGCGGCTATTGGGCTGAGCGTAAAGCTCAACGGGTGAATCAATCTGCTCAATGCGGCCATTGCTCATCACCACTACGCGATCGGAAAGCTCTAAGGCTTCATCCTGATCGTGGGTCACAAACACGCTGGTAAAACCTAACTCGTCATGCAGACTACGCAGCCAACGGCGCAGCTCTTTACGCACTTTGGCATCCAAAGCGCCAAACGGCTCATCCAACAGTAGCACTTCAGGTTGGGTTGCCAGTGCGCGAGCCAGTGCAATACGCTGTTTTTGACCACCAGAAAGCTGCTCTGGATAACGATGCGCCAAATGGCCAAGCTGTACGATTTTAAGCAGTTGCTTCACACGCTTTTGAATTTCCGCCGGATTTGGACGCCGAGCACGCTCCATCACCTGCAAGCCAAACGCTACGTTATCGGCCACCGTCATATGACGAAACAGCGCATAGTTTTGGAACACAAAGCCGACTCGGCGATCGCGCACATGCACGTTGGTGACGTCACGATCTCGAAAATGAATCGTGCCGGAATCCGCCCCTTCCAAACCGGCAATAATGCGCAGTAACGTGGTTTTGCCGGAGCCAGATGGCCCTAACAAACCAATCATTTCACCATCTTCAATCTTGAGAGAAAGCGGGGCAAGCGCCTGAAACTGGCCAAAATGTTTAGAGATATTATCTAGACGAATGCTCATAAGGTTCCCTGCTCATTATGCTCGACCGCCTGAAGGCGCTCTTGACGCCACTCGACCAAAGCTTTCAGTAATAGTGTTAATAGGGCGATAAACGCCAGTAGCGAAGCGCTAGCAAAAGCCGCTTGCGATTGATAATCCTCGTACAGAAGCTGTACATGCAAAGGCAAGGTATTGGTTTCACCACGAATGTTGCCTGAAACCACCGCTACCGCGCCAAACTCTCCCACCGCGCGAGCATTGGTGAGGATCACACCATAAATCAGCGCCCACTTAATGTTAGGCAGAGTGACTCGGCGAAACAGTTGCCACCATGATGCGCCTAAAATCACCGCTGCTTCTTCATCCGAACGTCCTTGCTGCTGCATAAGAGGAATTAGCTCACGCGCCACAAACGGACAGGTCACAAACACGGTCACTAGCACAATGCCCGGCCAAGCAAACATGATTTGTAGATCGCGCTCATACAACCATTCGCCCAACCAACCACTGGTGCCATAGAGCAGCAGGTAAAGTAGCCCCGCCACCACCGGAGAAACAGCGAACGGAATATCAATCAAGGTGATCAAAAACTTGCGACCAACAAATTCAAAGCGGGTCACTAGCCAAGAGAGCAGCACACCAAACACCAGATTGATTGGCACTGTCAGTAGCGCCACCACCAGCGTTAACCCAATCGCGTGGCGCGTATCGGGGTCATTAAAGTAACTAAAATAAGCGCCAATGCCGTTGGCGAACGCTTGTTGGAAAATGCTCAGCAGTGGGATCAGCAGCAGCACGGCCACCAATAGCAGAGCCAATGCGATCAAACTCCATTTCACCCACGGCTTTTCACCGACACGTAAAGGTTGAGAATGTGCCATAAACTGATTCCTATCGTCCGTGAATGCGACGCAGATAAGCGCCTTGCCAGAGGTTAATCATCAGCAGTAACAAAAGTGAGGTCAGCAGTACAACTGAGGCAATTGCACTCGCCGCTGGGAAATCAAACTCTTGCAGACGTACGAAGATCATTAACGAGGTAATTTCGCTGATGTAAGGCATATTGCCTGCAATAAAGATCACCGCTCCGAACTCCCCTAAACTGCGCGTAAAAGACAACGCCGTTCCGACCAATAAAGCGGGTTTGAGTGAAGGGAGAATCACTTTCCAAAACACAGCGCCGTCGGATGCGCCCAACGTCATGCCCGCTTCTTCTTCCTCGCGGGAAATTTCTTCTAACACTGGCTGAACAGTGCGCACCACAAAGGGAATACTGGTAAAAGCCATCGCCACAATAATACCAAGTGGCGTATAAGCGACCTTGATGCCTAACTCGGCAAGTACACTACCAATCCAGCCATTGGCCGAATACAGCGTTGCCAAGGTAATCCCAGCGACCGCGGTGGGCAGCGCAAAAGGAAGATCGACCAGCGCATCAAGAATACGTTTGCCGGGAAAAGTGTAACGCACCAACACCCAGGCAAGCAGCAAACCAAACAAGCCATTAAACAGTGAAGCAATCAAGGCCGAGCCAACCGTCACTTTATAACTTGCCACCACACGAGGGTCGGCAATCACTTGCCAATACTCGCTAAAGGTCATGTTGCTGGTCTGCATAATAAGTCCAGTGGCAGGTAGCAGCAGGATCAAGCTGACAAACAGCAAAGAGACACCGAGGCTCAACGCAAAACCGGGTAAAACCCGTTGCTGGTGCGGGCGAGAGTGTGCAAGCGTTTGACCCATAAAACCTCTTTCGATACATCAGGGTGGAATTATGGTTGCCCATCCATTGGGCAACCTAGAGAAATGTCAGACAAGATTAGCGGCGCAGCAGTTGATCCAACTTTGCCCCATTGGCGAACTGGGTTTTCATCGCTTGTTCCCAACCACCAGCAATCTCGTCTACGGTCAGTAACTCAACAGTAGGGAAACGTTCAGCAAATTCAGCTTGTACCTTGGCATCGTGCACTCGGTAGTTGAACTGAGCTAACAGGCGTTGTGCTGGTTCACTGTACAGGTATGAAACGTATTCGGTCGCCACATCATAAGTCCCATTACGTTTTGCCACTTTCTCCACTACCGCGACTGGGAATTCAGCCAAAATCGAGGTTTTCGGCACCACCACTTGGTAATCATCCGCACCGTATTGCTGACGAATGTTATTCACTTCCGATTCAAAGGTGATCAGCACATCGCCAATCCCACGCTCAACGAATGATGTGGTTGCACCACGACCGCCAGTATCAAATACCGCGACGTTTGCCAGAAACTTCTTCAAAAACTCATCTTGCTGCGCTTGGTTATCCTGACCAAATTGTTTTTGTGCAAAGCCTAGCGCTGCCAAGTAGGTGTAACGCGCATTACCTGAGGTTTTCGGGTTCGGGAACACACTTTTCACATCATCACGTACCAAATCACTCCAATCTTGAATGTTCTTGGGGTTGCCTTTGCGCACCAAAAATGCGGTGGTGGAGTAATAAGGCGAGCTCGCGTTTGGTAGCAGGGTTTGCCAGTTTGCTGGGATCAGCTTGCCTTTGTCGTGCAGAATTTGCACATCGGTCACTTGGTTAAACGTCACCACATCTGCCGCTAGGCCTTGCAGAATAGAACGCGCTTGAGCCGATGATCCAGCGTGCGACTGTTTAATTTCGACCGTCTTCCCTGTTTTTTGTTGCCAATGCTCAGCAAACACGGGGTTGTAAGCCACAAACAGCTCACGAGCAATATCATAAGATGAGTTGAGAATGGTTTGATCAGCCGCAGAGGCTTGGAACGAGCCTGCTAGCAGTAACGCTGTTAATGTCGATTTAATTCGGTTCATGTTGTTCTACTCCAGAATCACAAGTGCCAAGATGGCTTCCTTTATGCTGCTAGATTATGAGGAAAATCGTTTATAAAAAAGAACATTAATAGAACGTTTTGGAATAATTTCTAGCAATAAATTGTATGCCGAAGATAAAGTCGTTCTTATACTGCTGACATGAAAATAACGCCGCTGGCAAAGAGTCGTCTTACGCTTGTGCCGTCAATCAACAGAAGCTTTATCGGTTGTCACTATTAGAATAGAAGGATCGCTCTGTGTCTGATTTCCCCACTCTTGAAGATTATGTAGGTCAAACGCCCTTGGTGCGTTTACAGCGCCTCAATGCAGGCCGCTCTACAGTATTGGTGAAGCTCGAAGGCAATAATCCAGCGGGTTCCGTGAAAGATAGACCAGCGCTTAATATGATTGTGCAAGCCGAGGCGCGCGGCAGTTTGCAGCCCGGCGATACCATCATCGAAGCCACCAGTGGTAATACTGGCATAGCGTTGGCTATGGCCGCCGCCATCAAAGGCTACAAGATGATTCTGATCATGCCCGATAACGCCACTCAAGAGCGCAAGGATTCGATGCGCGCGTATGGCGCTGAGCTGATTTTGGTTAGCAAAGAACAAGGGATGGAAGGCGCACGCGATTTAGCCTTACAGATGCAGCAAGAAGGTAAAGGTAAGGTATTGGATCAATTCAATAACTTGGATAACCCTGACGCGCATTATCGCTCAACCGGGCCGGAAATCTGGCAGCAGAGCCAAGGTAAAATCACCCATTTTGTTTCGAGCATGGGCACCACAGGCACCATCATGGGCGTCTCTCGCTACCTGAAACAGCAAAATCCGCAGATCCAGATCATCGGCTTACAACCCTCGGAAGGCAGTGCGATTCCCGGTATTCGCCGTTGGCCACAAGCCTACCTGCCCGGCATTTTTGATGCTGCAAGAGTCGATCAGGTGCTGGATGTAACTCAAACTGACGCCGAACAGACCGCACGCGCCCTTGCGCGTGAAGAAGGAATTTGCGCCGGCGTCAGCTCTGGCGGAGCCGTGTTTGCCGCTTTGCAGATTGCCCAGCAAAATCCGGGATCCGTAGTGGTAGCGATTGTGTGCGATCGTGGCGACCGTTATCTATCTTCAGGATTATTTTCTTAACTGAGCTTTCCGACACTCGGCTTAGGCTGAGTGTCGAAACCGGTTTGACTTGGTATCCATATCACGCTCCCTACGCGCTTTTCGGCAAACCTCTTGCGGCGATGGCCTGATGAGCCTTAAGGTCATCACCATGCAAAGCAAGAGCTCAATTGCCCCGCCCTAGTCAGGTTTGCTATTCTCTGTAACCGTTTTTAAGTGACCCATGCCGCCTTGTGATGAAATGCCGCAAGGCCTACGCAGATGATGATAAGCAGCGACATAAGATTATGATGAAATCGAACGCCTCACCAAGCGAGTCTCTTTCGCACCACACCCCGATGATGCAACAGTATTTAAGGCTCAAGGCGGAAAACCCAGACATTCTGCTGTTCTATCGCATGGGTGATTTTTACGAACTGTTTTATGACGATGCGAAACGCGCCTCTGAACTGCTAGATATTTCCTTAACCAAACGCGGCGCATCGGCGGGTGAACCCATTCCTATGGCGGGTGTGCCTTTCCATGCCGTGGAAGGTTATTTGGCGAAACTCGTCCAGATGGGGGAATCGGTCGCGATCTGCGAACAGATTGGCGATCCAGCCACCAGCAAAGGCCCCGTTGAGCGCAAAGTGGTGCGGATTGTGACACCGGGAACGGTGACCGATGAGGCCCTGCTCTCAGAGCGAGTCGATAACCTGATCGCGGCGATTTATCACCATAACGGCCGCTTTGGCTACGCGACCATGGATATCACCTCCGGCCGTTTTCAGCTCAGTGAACCGCAAACCGAAGAAGAGATGGCGGCAGAACTGCAACGCACTTCGCCTCGTGAACTCTTGTTTCCTGAAGATTTTTCGCCAGTGCATCTAATGGCCAATCGCCAAGGCAATCGCCGTCGCCCGATTTGGGAATTTGAGCTCGATACTGCGAAACAGCAGCTCAACCAGCAATTTGGCACGCGCGATCTGGTTGGCTTTGGGGTTGAGCAAGCAAAACTTGGCTTGTGCGCTGCCGGCTGCTTGATCCAATACGTGAAAGATACTCAGCGTACTGCTTTGCCACACATCCGTTCACTGACTTGGGATCGCCAAGATCAATCGGTGATTTTGGATGCCGCGACGCGGCGCAACCTTGAGCTCACTCATAACTTGGCGGGTGGAACAGATAACACGCTTGCAGAAGTACTCGACCATTGTGCGACCCCGATGGGCAGTCGTATGCTCAAACGTTGGATCCACCAACCGATGCGCGATAACGCCACCCTCAATCAGCGTTTAGATGCGATCACTGAGCTCAAAGAAACCGCTTTGTATGGGGAACTGCATCCCGTACTCAAGCAGATTGGCGACATTGAACGGATCCTCGCCCGTCTAGCGCTGCGCTCGGCGCGGCCGCGCGATTTAGCTCGCCTGCGCCACGCCATGCAGCAATTACCAGAATTGCACTCGGTCATGAGCGATCTTACGCAGCCTCACCTTGCCGAGTTACGCACCCATGCCGAGCCGATGGATGAATTGTGCGATTTACTCGAACGTGCGATCAAAGAAAACCCACCCGTGGTGATTCGTGATGGCGGTGTCATTGCCGATGGTTACAGTGCCGAACTGGATGAATGGCGCGATTTAGCCAATGGCGCAACCGAATTTCTGGAACGCTTGGAAGCCGAAGAGCGCGATCGTCACGGCATTGATACCCTAAAAGTGGGTTATAACAATGTGCACGGTTTCTACATTCAAGTGAGTCGGGGTCAGAGCCATTTAGTGCCTCCCCACTATATACGCCGTCAAACCTTAAAAAACGCTGAGCGTTACATCATCGAAGAACTTAAACAGCATGAAGACAAAGTGCTCAATTCTAAGTCTCGTGCTTTAGCGTTAGAAAAACAGCTATGGGAAGAGTTGTTCGATTTGCTGTTGCCGCATCTTGAGCAGCTGCAACAACTGGCGGCTTCCGTTGCTCAATTGGATGTGCTGCAAAACCTCGCAGAGCGTGCAGAAAACTTGGAATATTGTCGCCCAACGCTGGTTCAAGAGGCGGGCATTCACATCCAAGGTGGTCGCCACCCTGTGGTAGAGCGAGTAATGAATGAGCCGTTTATCGCCAACCCGATCGAACTTAATCCACAGCGACGCATGCTGATCATTACTGGCCCGAATATGGGCGGTAAATCGACTTACATGCGTCAAACCGCCTTGATTGCACTGATGGCGCATATCGGCAGTTATGTGCCTGCTGAAAGTGCGTCAATCGGCCCACTGGATCGTATTTTTACCCGTATCGGCGCGTCCGATGATCTTGCGTCTGGCCGCTCAACCTTTATGGTGGAGATGACGGAAACCGCCAATATTTTGCACAATGCGACCCGTAACAGTTTGGTGTTGATGGATGAGATTGGCCGCGGGACCAGTACTTATGACGGACTCTCGCTCGCTTGGGCGAGTGCCGAGTGGCTCGCCAAAGAGATTGGTGCCATGACCCTGTTTGCCACTCACTATTTTGAGTTAACCGAACTGCCGAATGTGTTACCTCATCTGGCGAATGTCCATTTAGACGCGGTTGAACATGGTGATGGCATCGCCTTTATGCACGCAGTGCAAGAGGGTGCCGCGAGTAAATCGTATGGTTTAGCCGTAGCAGGACTGGCTGGCGTACCGAAGCCCGTGATTAAAAATGCGCGCGCCAAGTTGCAACAGCTTGAGCTATTAAGCTCGCAACCTGCCGAGACTCGTAAGCCAAGCCGCGTCGATATTGCCAACCAACTGAGCTTAATTCCTGAACCGAGCGCGGTTGAACAAGCATTAACAGCGTTGGATCCCGATGAGCTAACACCACGTCAGGCACTTGATGCGCTGTATCGCTTGAAAAAGATGCTTTGACTCTCTATTTCTCAGCCCAGAAAAACCAAAGGCACTCTTAAAGAGTGCCTTTATATTTAAATACAGAAGGAAAATGGGTTAGTTGACATCGTATTCAACGTTAAACAGAGCTTCCATATTCAAACCTTGTTTCACCAGAATCTCACGCAGACGACGTAAGCCTTCCACTTGGATTTGGCGTACTCGCTCACGAGTGAGATTGATCTCACGACCCACTTCTTCCAAAGTAGACGGCTCATAACCCAGCAGCCCAAAGCGACGAGCAAGCACTTCTTTTTGCTTTGGATTGAGTTCATCCAACCAGTTGAGCAGCGATTCACGAATGTCATCATCTTGAGTCGAAAACTCAGGATCGGCATTGTGAGAGTCTGGCAAAATATCCAGCAGCGCCTTATCCCCATCACCACCAATTGGTGTATCCACTGAGCTGATCCGTTCGTTAAGACGCAGCATCTTAGTGACATCATCGACAGGTCGGTCTAACTCAAGAGCTATTTCTTCTGGCGTAGGTTCGTGGTCAAGGCGCTGTGATAATTCGCGAGCAGTACGCAAATAAATGTTCAGCTCTTTGACGACATGAATCGGTAGACGAATGGTGCGTGTTTGGTTCATCAGCGCACGTTCAATGGTTTGACGGATCCACCATGTTGCGTAGGTAGAGAAGCGGAAACCGCGTTCTGGATCGAATTTCTCAACCGCACGGATCAGACCAAGATTACCTTCTTCAATCAGATCGAGCAGTGCTAATCCTCGGTTACTGTAACGGCGTGAAATTTTTACCACCAAACGCAAGTTACTTTCAATCATGCGTTTACGTGCGGCTTCATCGCCACGTAAGGCACGACGAGCATAAAGCACTTCTTCTTCGGCGGTAAGGAGCGGTGAAAAACCAATTTCGCTGAGATACATCTGGGTCGCATCAAGACTTTTCGCAGAAGCATCAAACTCTTCACGAACGTCTTCACTTGCCCCTTCAACAGCAACTAATTCTTCATCATTGGCGAGCTCGGCATCAGTTTCTAGCACTTCCAGTGCTTCATCTTCAAAATCGAACTCTTCTACTTTGGTTACGGTATTGCTGACACTCATAGCGGCCTCCCCCTGGCAACTTTGCGAGTCATTGCGATTTACAACCTTTGCAGTATGACCTTAGCAATATGAGTTAAGGTAAGTAGCGTTTAGGATTCACTGACTTCCCTTGATAACGGATCTCAAAATGCAAGCGTACGCTGTTAGTACCAGAACTTCCCATGGTGGCGATCTTCTGGCCTGCTTGCACTGTTTGTCCTTCCTTTGCTAGCAGCTGATCGTTGTGGGCATAGGCACTTAGATAGTGCTCATTATGTTTTATGATTATCAGGTTGCCATAACCACGTAATGCATTGCCCGAATACACTACGGTTCCCTCTGCAGTGGCAACGACAGCCTGACCACGTTGGCCTGCGATGTCTATCCCTTTGTTGCCTTGATCGCCCGCAGAAAAATTCTTTATGACTCGCCCTTTGGTCGGCCATAGCCACTTCGCTATCTTCTCATCTGAAGGTTTAGCTTTTGCTACATTCACATTAACATTTTGTTTACCGACAGGTTCAACATACTCCTTTGTTTTTGTTTGTTCAACCGCCTTAACTGGATCTTTTTTAGTCAAATTTTGACTATTTGCTGATCCTTTTTGTGCAATTTTGGCATTAGAGCTTTTGCTCGCAGATTGAGCAATCGTTGCCGTCGTCGCCGTTTTTACCGCAGTCGCACTAGCGCTTGAAGCCACAGCCACTGTTGTTGCACCACCGGTTCCACCGTAAGCAGGAGGCGTGTAGTTGGGCAACCAGAGCTTAATTTTTTGCCCAGGATGAATAGTGTAAGGTGGAGCGAGATCGTTGTAACTGATCAGATCATTTACATCTTTATCTGTGAGGTAGGCAATAAAATAGAGCGTGTCGCCTTTTTTAACTTCATAGTAACTTCCGCGATAGCTACCACGCTCAACACTGTTGTAATTTTTACCCAATCCAGAGACTGGTGCTGGCGTAGGCGCAGTACAGCCGAATAATAAGCTGCAAAACAATAACAAGCCCAGTCGGAAAGAGTAAAGCGTCATCAGGCAAGATCTCCCGCGACCAGTGGCACAAAACGCACAGCTTCAACCCGCTCAGAGATAAACTGCCCACCTTGGCGCACAATTCTGTACAGATATTGCTCGTCTTCGCCCACAGGGATCACCATACGACCGCCCTCAGCAAGCTGATCCAATAGACTTTGCGGCACCTTTGCCGCTGCTGCCGTCACAAGGATCGCATCAAAAGGTCCACGAGCGGGCCAACCTTGCCAGCCATCGCCATGTTTCGTCGACACGTTATAGATATCCAACTGCTTCAAGCGTCGTTTCGCATCCCATTGCAGGGTTTTGATCCGCTCAACAGTAAACACATGATTAACCAGTTTGGCGAGAACTGCGGTTTGATAACCAGAGCCCGTACCAATTTCTAGCACTTTGGTTTCTGGGGTTAACGCCAGTAGCTCTGTCATCTTCGCCACGATATAGGGTTGCGAGATGGTCTGGCCTTGACCTATGGGCAGGGCATTATTGTCATAAGCTTGATGCATCATGGCCGGTGCGACGAAAAACTCGCGTGGCAGTGCATGGATTGCCGCCAACACTTGTGGTGAGGTAATCCCCTGCTCAGTTAAAAATTGAATCAGTCTGTCGGCTTTTGGGTTAGCCATTCACCTTTTCCTTTAACCAATGATCCATGCTACGCAGTGACTCATGTGCCGTTAGGTCAACTTGTAGCGGCGTGAGTGATACCCAGCCACGTTCAATCGCATGAAAATCCGTTCCCGGACCGGCATCTTGCTCTTTACCCGGAGGACCAAGCCAATAAATATCATGCCCACGCGGATCTTTCTGCTTTATCATGCTTTCGGCGTGATGCCGCGCACCTAAGCGTGTGACTTCAATACCTTGAATGAGTTCTAAGGGTCGATCCGGAATATTTACGTTAAGTAAGCGATTGGTCGGAATCGGGTTAGCCAGATGTTGCTCGACCAATTGACGCACAAAGTGAGCAGCACTAGCAAAATGCGTGGTTCCCGCCAGAGAAAAGGCGATCGACTGCACGCCAAGAAAATGCCCTTCCATTGCCGCCGCCACCGTACCGGAATAGAGCACATCATCACCCAAGTTAGCTCCGTGATTGATTCCGCTCAGTACCAGATCCGGTAGCGCGTCTTTCATCAGTTCATTAAGCGCAAAGTGCACGCAATCAGTCGGGGTGCCTTGCACGGAATAGGTATTCTCGGCAATTTGCGACACTCGTAATGGATGCTCTAAGGTCAGTGAATTCGAGGCACCACTGCGGTTACGATCCGGCGCGACAATCACAATCTCCGCTAAATCACGCAATGCATCCGCCAAAGCATGAATGCCTTGTGCGTAAACGCCATCATCGTTACTGAGTAGAATCTTCATCTTAATCTTCGCTCTCTGAATCGCGGCTCTCTTGTTCATGGCCTTGATCGTAATGACGCACCACTGGGATCTCTTCGATCAATTCACGCACTAAGGAAGTCACAAAGCTACCCGCATCCAATGAGAAACGCAGAGTGATTTGATCCTCTTGCACTTGCCAGCTTAAGTTTTGCGCTTTTAAGGCGATCGCACGGCGATCATGGCGCATACGATTACCCCGGATCAGCGCCATTAAATCGGGCTCTGCATCCAATTCAGCTTGTTCCAGTTGCAAGGCTTGACCCGAAGTCGGCAAGGCATTATCACCCGCCAAAGCCGCTGAAATCGCAACTTCTCCAGCTTGCAAACGCTGATCCCAAGCGGATAGATCACCTGCCACGTTGAACATTTGCTGTTCTGCTAAAGCAATGTCACCTTCGATAAAGCGAGCAAAACAGCCCTGTTCAATTCGCTTTGAGACAATCTGGTTGAAAATCCACGAACGAGCTGCAGACAGATATAAGCTGCGCTGATTCTGATTGCGCGAACGGACATTATCACGCCCCCAACGGCGCGCTTCACTGAGGTTATTGCCATGACGTCCAAAACGCTGGCTACCAAAGTAATTGGGTACGCCCAGTTCAGCGACCGTTTCTAAACGGCTTAATACGGCTGGAACATCGCTGACTTTCGATAAAGTGACGACAAATTCATTGCCTTGCAAATCGCCCGGACGCAACTTTTTGTCGTGGCGAGTCACCTCTAGAATTTCAATGCTAGGGTATTGTGCCAGAAACGCAGAGAAGTCCGGCGTTTCGCCATTCGGCAGATGCACGCTCAGCCACTGCTCGGTAACGGCGTGTCTATCTTTCAACCCAGCCCAACTCACCGCGCGTGAAGGCACGCCACAAGCCTTGGCTAATTCATTGGCTACAAAGCTGGTATTCTCCCCTGTCTTACGAATACGTACCATTAAGTGTTCACCACTGCCAGTTAAGGAGTACCCCAACACTTCGTTGACTTGAAAGTGCTCTGGTAGGGCTTTGAGTTTGGCTTTTGCAGTCGGTTTACCGCACAAATAAGCCAGAGGAGAGAGAATATCAGTCATCTTAATTCCAAAATTTTTTATAAGCTGAGTTAAGCTTTGTGCAAAAGTACAACCGCTTCGCAGGCAATACCTTCTTTACGTCCGGTAAAGCCGAGTTTTTCTGTCGTGGTGGCTTTGACGTTAATATTGCCCAGATCGGTTTCCAGATCTTCGGCAATCGCCGCGCACATCGCCTGAATATAAGGGGCCATTTTCGGCGCTTGGGCAATGATAGTGACGTCCGCATTACCAAGCACATAACCTTGCGCTTTGACACGGCGATACACGTCTTTGAGGAGCTCGCGGCTGTCTGCCCCTTTCCATTTATCATCGGTGTCCGGGAAGTGGCGGCCAATGTCTCCGGCAGCAATCGCGCCGAGCAAGGCATCACTTAATGCGTGCAGTGCCACATCACCGTCAGAATGGGCGATCAATCCTTGCTCATAAGGGATCTTCACTCCACCAATAATGATGGGACCTTCGCCGCCAAAACGGTGTACATCAAAGCCGTGGCCAATTCTGATCATGATTTTTCCTTATTACGACTTAAATAGAACTCGGCCAACGCGAGATCTTCAGGTTGAGTAATTTTGAGATTATCGGCACGTCCTGCCACTAAAGCAGGCTTTTCACCACGCCATTCAAAGGCTGAGGCTTCATCGGTAATCGTGACTTGCTGCTGTAAAGCGACGAATAACCTCTCTCGCAGTGATTGGGCACGAAACATTTGCGGTGTCAGCGCATGCCAGAGCGCAGTGCGATCAACGGTATGCTCAATCTGCTGTAAGTGATCGCCACGTTTCATGGTGTCCCGCACGGGCGAGGCCAAAATCGCACCAATCGGATGAGCTAAAGCCGTGGTGATGAGCTGAGTGATATCGGCGTGAGTCACACACGGACGCGCCGCATCATGCACCAATACCCATTCACTGAGGCGATGCTGGCAGACATACTCCAGTGCCGACAATACCGAATCCGCCCGCTCTTTGCCGCCATCGACACGAATCACACGCGGATGATGCGCCAGAGACAAATTCGCAAAATAGGGGTCATCAGCACTCACCGCCACCACCACGTGTTCGATGTTAGGATGTTCTAAAAGATGTTCAATGGTGTGTTCGAGCACCGTTTTACCGAGCAAGGTTAAATACTGCTTAGGGCGATCCGCTTGCATACGGCTACCCACACCCGCGGCGGGGACAATCGCTGTCATATTGTTCATTAGCGCGACTCCTCACCGATGATGCGATAGAAGGTTTCTCCATCTTTGACCATACCCAATTCGTTACGGGCACGCTCTTCAATCGCATCTAGCCCTTGGCGCAGGTCATCAATTTCGGCAAACATCTCTTGGTTGCGTAGGTGAAGGTTGGCATTCACCTGCTGCTGCACCTCAATTTCCGCTTGTACAGCGCGAAAATCCATCACACCGTTTTTGCCCCACATCAGGGTATAAAGCAGCCAGACCAATAGCAGGCTTAGGGTCAAAGCAAATACTCGCATAACCAATCCATCTTTCTTTCAAAACCAACGCCACAAAATCGTGGCGTTGGTCACTTGCTCGAATGCTGCCTATTTATACCATAAAGCCTAGAAAAGGCGCTCGCTGGCAGGTGATTATTGAGTTAATAAAAACGCAAATAAGCCTACACCAAGCACTAAGCGATAAATCACAAACGGGGTCATGCCCATACGAGAGATGAGCTTCAGGAAGAAGTGAATACAGATGTAAGCACTGATAAATGAAGTGATGATGCCTGTCAGTAAGAAACCGCTGTGTACGGGTTCACCACTGGTCACCAGTTTCAATCCGAGATAACTGCCCGCCAATACGATAATTGGAATCGACATTAAGAATGAAAAACGCGCCGCCGCTTCACGGGTAAAGCCAAGATAGAGCGCAGCGGTGATGGTTGCGCCAGAGCGTGAAGTGCCAGGAATAATAGCCACGGCCTGCGCCAAACCAATAAACAGCGCTTTTTTCCAATCCGCTTGATATTCGTCGGCTTTGAGCTCTGCATGTTTATCGACATACCAGAGTAAAAGGCCAAACACTATGGTCGTTGTCGCGATGACCCAAGCGCTGCGCAAATAGAGCTCAACAATATCTTTCATCACAAAACCGAACAGACAAGCCGGAATCGTAGCCAGCACGATCAACCACGCTAATTTGGCTTCTTTGCTGCGATCACCTTTAAAAATCGAAGCAAAAAAAGCACTTAATAACGAAACCACTTCTTTTCGAAAATAGAGCACGACTGCGGCGAGCGTTCCCACGTGTACCGCCACATCAAAGGCCAAGCCTTGATCTTCCCAACCTAAAATAGCCGAAGGCAAGATCAGGTGTGCGGAGCTAGAAATCGGTAAAAACTCGGTAAAGCCTTGAATTAAAGCCAGAATGAACGACTCAAAATAACTCATGATTGTTTCTTCTCGTTAATAGAAAACCAGATCGGTACTGGGGTGAGTGATGCTAAATCCTGCGCTTGTTGCCAAATCTGCTCAACAGTTCGACCATCACCAGCAATCACTCGCTGCGGACAGAGCTCATATAAAGGTTGAATCACAAACGGATAGCGATAGATATCCGGTCGAGGCAGCACTGGATCATTCTCCGATACGCAATCGCCATACAGCACAATATCAAGATCCAGTGTTCGATCCTGATACTTTTGTGCATTCGGCAAACGGCCACAACGCAGCTCGATCGCTTTTAACTGCTTCATCAATTCAGGCAGCGCGAGCTCTGTCTCCATCTCAACCATCAGATTGAAGAAAGGATGGCTGGCAAACCCAACGGATGGACACTCATAAATCGTGGACAGACGCCACTGGCTCGCCAGCTCGGCTAATGCACGAAGGCCAGCTTCAATCGACTGATGGCGATCCTGATTTGAGCCCATACCAATATAAGCGGTGATCATCCACGCGCTCGCTCGATGATCACGCCGACTCCTTTGGCTTGCGGCACTGCGCCCGGCTTGGTCAAACGGATGCGGATCCAAGGCACAGCAAAGCGAGTCATGATCAGTTCAGCCACTTCTTCAGCCACACGCTCTACCAGTAAAAAAACGCCCTTGTTCGATATGCTCCAGCACAGCTTGGCTGACTTGGGCATAGTCCAGAGCATCCGCTACATCATCACTTTTTCCCGCTGCACGGTTGTCGTGCGCCATTTCCAGATCGAGCACCAATTTCTGCTTAATCTGCTGTTCCCAGTCGTAGACCCCAATCGTAGTGATCACTTCCAACTGTTCAATAAACACTTTATCCATGCTCAATCGCTTCCTGTTCACAGGTCGGATACCCAAACCGATGAAAAAATCGTACTATCCGCTCAATCGCGATATGATATACCCAAACCTGTTCAAGATGCTAAATCCTAAAAGATTTTTTCTTATTCAACAGGGAATACAAATACTTATTCGAGATAACTTTTCGAAACACGCAGTTTGAGGCTGTTATGACTCCATTGGCGCTCAGCATGATCATTTTTGCCTATCTACTGGGGTCAATTTCCAGTGCGGTGTTGATTTGTCGTGTTCTGCGTCTCCCCGATCCGCGTGACGTGGGCTCACAAAACCCCGGAGCCACCAATGTACTGCGCATCGGCGGCAAAAAAGCCGCAGTGGCCGTTTTATTGTGTGACATGCTCAAAGGCACCATCCCAGTTTGGGGCGGCTACTTCCTCAATATTGAACCTTTTATGTTGGGATTGGTGGCAATCGCCGCCTGCCTTGGTCACATGTACCCGATTTTTTTCCATTTCAAAGGTGGAAAAGGCGTGGCAACCGCGTTAGGTGCAATCGCACCGATTGGGCTCGATTTAACCGCTATGGTGATGGCCACATGGCTTGTCGTTGTCGTACTGTTTCGCTACTCGTCGCTTGCAGCCTTAGTCACTGTGTTGCTCGCGCCCCTCTACACTTGGCTGATTAAGCCACAGTACACGCTTCCAGTTGCCATGTTGTGCTGTTTGATTGTGCTGCGCCATCATCAAAACGTGAAGCGCCTGTTTGCGGGTACCGAGCCCAAGGTCGGTGAAAAGAATAATAAGAAGCCGAGCGATGATGAAGAGAGCCGCGTAGTGTAACCGTGCGCGGCTCAATAAGTGATCGCCATTTCATCAATGGCAGAAAAATCAATATACGGTTGCTAAGAACGTTTGCAGGTGGTGTGTCACGGATTCTGCCTGCTCCAAACTACTGATATGTCCCGCCCCTTCAATCACTTCAAGTTGACTGCCTCGAATCGTATCTTGCATCAGATAAGACTCTAATGCTGGGCGAGGAGTATCTTCACTGCCGACCATGATGAGTACAGGCAGAGTTAAGTGTTCGATCTCATCCATCAAATCACGACGCCCGAAAATCATGCGCCCTAAACGCGCCACTTCAACAGCACGCTCGCCGCTCAAACCTTGCAGAGCCGAGCGAAATTGCGCCACAACAGGCAACTCGTTTTTCAACGTGTTAGATGCAAAAAACATAGGAACAACCGCCTCCACAATCGGAGCGGGCACCGCTTGCAGCTGAGCAATGGTATCTAACATGGCGAAGTATTTTTTGTGGGTCACTTCCGGTTCAAGACCCACGAAAGTATCCATCATAACCAGAGATTGAACTCGCTTTGGCGCGAGTAAGGCTAGCTCTGCGCCCCACATTCCCCCCACCGACAAGCCAATCACAGAGAAATGCTCAATCTGCAGATGATCCATCAGCGCCAACATATGTTGAGCGTAATCTTTGAGATTGCTCATCGCAGCGGGGGCAGCCTCTGAAGCGCCATGCGCCCAAAAATCTGGAACAATACAACGATAGCGTTGACTTAACGCCGCCACTTGCGGAGCCCACATTTGGTGATCCCACAAATAGCTGTGCCCAAAGAGCAACACTTCGCCTTCCCCGACATCAAGATAAGCCATTTTTTGGCCATCAATCAGCATCGAATTCATTTTAGTTATTTATCCATCAATAAAGTAGACGCTGACTGTAACATGAGATGCAAAGCAGAGAACTCTGAGCAGAAATTCAGCATTATCTAATTCATTCTTTTGTTTAGAAAAAACGGCCACTAGCGCGACCGTTTCAATACTATTGCGTTGTACTTATTTTTTTATAGGCGTTAACTGATCAATCGGCCAACGCGGGCGAGCTTGCAAGCCAAGTTCACACACATCACCATTTTTCAAACGTTGCATGCCAGCATAAGCGATCATCGCTCCGTTATCGGTACAAAATTCAGTACGTGGGTAATACACTTCGCCACCGATTTTTTTCGCTAGTTTTTCCAAATCAGCACGCAACTGCTTGTTGGCACTCACACCACCCGCAATCACCACACGCTTAAGTCCCGTCTCTTCCAATGCGCGTTTACACTTAATGACTAAAGTGTCGCACACGGCTTCTTGGAAGGCGTAAGCAATATCCGCACGGGTCTGTTCATCGTCGCCATTTGCAGCAATGGTATTGGCAGTAAAGGTTTTTAAACCAGAAAAACTCATATCGAGCCCCGGTCTGTCCGTCATAGGACGGGGAAATTTAAAGCGTCCCGGAGTCCCTTTTTCCGCCAGTTTGGCCAATAACGGGCCGCCTGGATAATCCAATCCCATCAATTTGGCCGTTTTATCAAAGGCTTCACCAGCCGCATCATCGATAGACTCACCTAAAATGCGGTATTCTCCAATGTTTTTCACTTCCACCAACATGGTGTGACCACCCGATACCAGCAAAGCGACAAACGGAAACGGCGGCGGGTTCTCTTCCAGCATCGGAGCGAGAAGATGACCTTCCATGTGATGAACCGGCACCGCTGGCACATTCCAAGCGTACGCTAAACTGCGCCCAATCGTAGCGCCAACCAAGAGCGCCCCCACCAAACCGGGGCCTGCAGTAAAAGCCACACCGTCTAAATCTTGCGGCGTCACATTTGCCTCTGCCATCGCCGCTTTGATGAGTGGGATGGTTTTTTTTACATGATCACGCGAAGCCAGTTCAGGCACCACACCACCATAATCGGCATGCAGTTTTACCTGACTGTAAAGCTTATGAGACAGCAGTCCTTTTTCGTCATCGTAAATCGCGATACCCGTTTCGTCACAAGAGGTTTCAATACCAATAATGCGCATAGTTTTCTCAGCACGCTGCCATCTAAAATCAAATATGGCGTCATGTTACCTCGCCTTGGCGCGACAAACAAACCTTGCCCAGAATGTAAGCGACAAAGTGCTTTACAAAGGAAGGACGATCGGATTAAAATTCCGCACCATTTTGATCTGGCTGGTTATCGACTTGGCGCACAAGGGTTCTTGCTGCTCTGGTCATCAAAATATCAGCATTAACGAATTAACCCCCGAGGTGAAAGGCATATGCCAGTAGTTAAAGTACGTGAAAACGAACCGTTCGACGTAGCTCTGCGTCGTTTCAAACGCTCTTGCGAAAAAGCAGGTATCCTTTCTGAAGTGCGTCGTCGTGAGCACTACGAAAAGCCAACTACCGTTCGCAAACGCGCTAAAGCAGCTGCTCAAAAGCGTCACGCTAAGAAGCTAGCTCGCGAAAACGCACGTCGCGTTCGTCTGTACTAATAACAGCTTCCTAAACTAAGGAATTTGTTATGGCTCTGATTGAGAATCTCAAAGAAGAGCAAAAACTAGCGATGAAAGCCAAGGATAAACCACGCCTTGGCGCTATCCGTTTAGTGTTGGCCGCTATTAAACAACGTGAAGTCGATGAGCAGATCACTCTGAGCGATGACGACATTGTTGCAGTGCTGACCAAAATGGTGAAACAGCGTCGCGACTCTGTAAGCCAATACGAAGCAGCAGGTCGTCAAGACTTGGCTGATGCGGAAAAAGCAGAGATCACCGTACTTGAGGAGTTTATGCCTCAACCTCTGAGCGATGATGAAGTGAAGGCCCTGATTGACAGCGCAATCACTGAATCAGCCGCCGAAGGCATGCAAGACATGGGTAAGGTGATGGCTGTACTTAAACCGCATATTCAAGGGCGTGCAGACATGGGTAAAGTGAGCGGTTTGGTCCGCGCTAAACTGGCTTAATCCCAACCCAATTACAGCAAGCCGTGCAATCCTTTGGAACGCACGGCTTGTTTGTATTTGACCCTATCTTTCGGTGCATGCAAAGATCTATGGCAGGACACATCCCCCGCAGTTTTATTGATGACCTCCTTGCTCGACTCGATATTGTCGACGTTATTGACGCACGCGTAAAACTGAAGAAGAAAGGCAAAAACTACAGCGCCTGCTGCCCTTTCCATAACGAAAAAACCCCTTCATTCAGTGTCAGTCAGGAAAAACAGTTCTATCACTGCTTCGGCTGTGGTGCTCATGGCAATGCCATCGACTTTGTCATGGAATATGAGCGCATGGAGTTTCCTGAGGCCATTGAAGAGCTGGCTTCGACCATAGGTCTTGAAGTTCAGCGTGAAGAAAGAACGCCTTCCAGCCCCTTTGCGAAAAATACGCCAGCCGTCAAAAGTGAAGATAAGCGCAGCCTGTATGACTTGATGGGCAGCATCGCCCAGTTTTATCGTCAGCAGCTTAAAGTTCCTGCCAACAAGCATGCGATTGAATACTTAAAAAATCGTGGTTTATCTGGAGAAATCGTCCAGAAATTTGGTATTGGATACATAGCGGATGAATGGGATCTTGTACGGCGCAATTTTGGTCAGCAGCGCAGCAGTGAAGATATGCTTGTCACCGCAGGTATGCTGATTGAAAACGATAACGGCCGCCGTTATGACCGCTTTCGCGGGCGAGTCATGTTTCCAATTCGCGATCGTCGTGGTCGAGTCATTGGTTTTGGTGGCCGCATTACTGAGCAAGGCACACCGAAATACCTAAACTCGCCTGAAACTCCGATTTTCCATAAAGGCAAAGAGCTGTACGGATTATATGAAGTCCTGCAGACCTATCGAGAGCCTCCACAAATTTTAGTCGTGGAAGGCTATATGGATGTTGTGGCGCTCGCTCAATATGGTGTCGATTACTCTGTAGCCTCTCTGGGCACCTCAACCACAGGCGATCACTTACAACTGCTGTTTCGCCAAACTAACCATGTCATCTGTTGTTATGACGGTGACCGAGCAGGACGAGATGCCGCATGGCGCGCATTAGAAAATGCACTCAGCTACCTAAAAAGCGGCAATATCTTAAAGTTTCTGTTTCTGCCAGACGGTGAAGACCCCGATAGCTACGTGCGTAAATACGGCAAAGCCGATTTTGAACAACAGGTTGCCAATGCCACACCGCTGTCGCAGTACTTATTTGAGAACTTGATTGAACTGCACCAAATTAGCTTGGGTAGCCATGAAGGTAAATCAGCACTGCGCGCCGTTGCAACACCACTTATCGACAAAATTCCGGATCCTTTTTTACAAGAGGTCCTAGAGAAATTACTCGATGAACGGACAGGTTTTGATCACCAACTGCGCCGTAAAAAAGCACGTAAGACAGAAAATCGACCCGCACCGCATAAAGCAATAAAACGGACACCCATGCGTGATGTTATCGCGCTCTTGATACAAAATCCGAGCTATGCTGAATTGGTACCAGACCTAACGAGTGTGCGTCATTTGATGCTGCCCGGTCTCGATACCTTCAGTGAAGTACTTGAGAAATGTCGTCAATATCCCCATATCACTACGGGTCAATTACTCGAACATTGGCGAGACTCAAAAAATGAGACACTTCTGTCTCGTCTGGCAAGTTGGGAAATCCCCCTTGTCGAAGACAATCAAGAAGAACTATTTTTAGACTCATTGGACAAAATTCTTGCCCAGTGCGTAGAAAAACAAATTGAAAATTTGCAGGCCAAAGAGCGAAGTGTCGGTTTATCAACCGAAGAGAAAAGAGAGCTACAAGACTTGATCTTAAAAGGCTTGAAAGCGTAACTCTGTTGAGATAGTCAGCAAAGAATAAATTTGTTAGTATACGTGGTTTGCATTGCGCATACTTATTCCTTCACCAGATACGAAGTTGGATACCGTCTATGGATCAAAATCCGCAGTCACAGCTTAAACAACTTGTCCTTCGCGGCAAGGAACAGGGCTATCTGACCTACGCCGAAGTAAATGACCACTTGCCTGCTGAAATCGTTGATTCAGAGCAGGTGGAAGATATTATTCAGATGATTAATGACATGGGCATTAAGGTGGTGGAAACCGCACCTGATGCCGATGATCTTGCCCTCAGCGATGATACTACCATCACTGACGAAGATGCTGCTGAAGCAGCCGCCGCGGCACTTTCTAGCGTAGAGAGTGAGATTGGCCGCACCACCGACCCAGTACGTATGTACATGCGTGAAATGGGTACGGTTGAGCTTTTGACACGTGAAGGTGAAATCGATATTGCCAAGCGCATTGAAGATGGTATTAACCAAGTTCAAAGTGCGATTGCTGAGTATCCTGGAACCATCCCTTATATTCTTGAGCAGTTTGATCGTGTTCAGGCCGAAGAGCTACGTCTCACTGACCTGATTTCAGGTTTCGTTGACCCTAACGACATGGAAACCGAAGCGCCAACCGCGACTCACATCGGTTCTGAGCTTTCTGAAGCGGACCTCGCGGATGAAGATGATGCTGTCGTCGAAGATGAAGACGAAGATGAAGACGAAGATGGCGACGGTGAAAGCAGCGACAGCGAAGAAGAAGTCGGTATCGACCCTGAACTGGCTCGAGAGAAATTCAATGAACTGCGTGGCAAGTTCCAAAACCTGCAATTAGCGGTTAATGAATTTGGTCGTGACAGTCATCAAGCTTCTGAAGCGTCAGACTTAGTGCTTGATATCTTCCGTGAATTCCGCCTAACACCAAAGCAATTCGACCACTTGGTTGAAACTCTGCGCACTTCAATGGATCGTGTTCGCACCCAAGAACGTTTGGTGATGAAAGCGGTAGTTGAAGTCGCGAAGATGCCGAAGAAATCGTTCATCGCCCTATTTACAGGCAATGAATCGAATGAAGAGTGGCTGGATAAAGTCCTTGCTTCTGACAAGCCTTACGTAGCGAAAGTCCGTGAGCAAGAAGAAGAGATCCGCCGTTCCATTCAGAAACTACAAATGATCGAGCAAGAGACATCACTGTCTGTTGAACGCATCAAAGACATCAGCCGTCGTATGTCAATCGGTGAGGCGAAAGCTCGCCGTGCGAAGAAAGAGATGGTTGAAGCAAACTTACGTCTGGTAATTTCGATTGCTAAGAAATACACCAACCGTGGTCTGCAATTCTTGGATCTGATCCAAGAAGGTAACATCGGTTTGATGAAAGCCGTCGATAAGTTTGAATACCGTCGTGGTTATAAATTCTCAACTTATGCGACTTGGTGGATCCGTCAGGCAATCACTCGTTCTATTGCTGACCAAGCACGTACGATTCGTATTCCAGTACACATGATCGAGACGATCAATAAACTGAATCGAATTTCGCGCCAAATGCTGCAAGAGATGGGTCGTGAGCCTCTGCCTGAAGAATTGGCAGAACGCATGCAAATGCCAGAAGACAAAATCCGCAAAGTGCTGAAAATTGCCAAAGAGCCCATCTCCATGGAAACACCAATTGGTGATGATGAAGATTCGCATCTGGGCGATTTTATCGAGGATACCACCCTCGAGCTACCACTGGATTCTGCGACCGCAACCAGCCTTAAAGCTGCCACTCGCGATGTATTAGCAGGCCTAACACCTCGTGAAGCGAAAGTGCTACGTATGCGTTTCGGTATCGATATGAATACCGACCATACTCTGGAAGAAGTGGGCAAGCAGTTTGATGTAACCCGTGAACGTATTCGTCAGATTGAAGCGAAAGCACTGCGTAAACTGCGTCATCCAAGCCGCTCAGAAGTTCTGCGCAGCTTCTTGGATGAATAATTCAAGTTGGTTATGAACTGAAAAAGGTGAGCTGAGCTCACCTTTTCTTTTTTATACAAGCTAAGTGAATAAATTGTAAGCACTATTGAACCCGCTTTGGCTAGACACACCTAACCCCTTCCAATATAATCTGACACCTAATTTGGCCCCTTAGCTCAGTGGTTAGAGCAGGCGACTCATAATCGCTTGGTCCCCAGTTCGAACCTGGGAGGGGCCACCAAATTCCAGAAGGTTAGTAGGCCTAGTGCTTACTAACCTTTTTTGTTCCTGACGATTTTAGGTCAGGTAATGGGTTGGGTACCCCCCGACCAGGCACTCTTTTCTAATGGCTTAACGCCGTGCTCTCAACCCAATTGCTCGACTTCATAAAAAGCAACGGGAGCATAAGCTCCCGTCTATTCCAGATCAGCAAATCAAAGGTGTAATGTTGTTTTGATTGGTTGCGTTTTACCCGCTTATCTAAACTAGCATTAAAATTCATTGCACATCACATTTTGTGTATAATTTGTGAGCAAATGTACTTATTCCTGAAATTGTCACACAAATTTCAACTTATTTTTCTTGTGCTCCCCTAAACCATTTGAAGTTGCAGTAGGAAAGGATACGCCACGCAACAAAAAGCTCATCAGACTGTCGCTATTTTGCAATATGCAGCCTCTAGCCTCTTGGTAAACCATCACATAAGAGGTTGCTATGCTTTCTACTTCTCCATTTGTTCTGCCACGAAAAACCCCATTTGGTTTAGGTGAACACTTAGCGGAATGGGCAACAGGACTGAAACGTCTCAATCAATTCTATGCTCAACGCCCAGCAAGCGGTGATACTCAAGCGTTTTTGCGCTTTACCTTGGATGTTCTTGGTATCGATTATCAAGTAGTACGCGGCAAACTCACACATGTTCCTGCTCAAGGGGCAACTGTCGTGGTCGCTAACCATCCTTTAGGCTGCGTTGAAGGGGTGATTTTGGCTGAGCTGCTGCTTTGCGTTCGCTCAGATGTAAAAATTCTCGCTAATCAGTATTTAAAACTGGTGCCCGAGCTTGCCTCACTATTTATCGGCGTAGATGTGTTTGAAGGCGCCGATGCCGCAAAATCGAATCTGCATGCACTTCGCCAAGCGCATAAACACCTTGAGCAAGGTGGGTTGCTACTGATGTTTCCTGCTGGGGAAGTCTCCCAATTGGTTGACAGCAAGCAAGGTCGTTTGGAAGACAAAGAGTGGAGCCAATCGGTCAGCCGCCTCGTTAAAAAACATCAAGCGCATACGGTTCCAGTTTATATTGATGGCCATAACTCAACCCCTTTTTACCTTGCAGGAAAAATTCACCCTATGCTGCGCACCTTAATGCTGGGGCGCGAGCTGCTCAATAAGCAGCATACTCAAATTGGTATCGCGATTGGTGAGGGGATTTCACACAGCGAAGTACAACATCTTTGTGATCAACAGTTGGTCAATTATCTGCGCCTCAATACCTATCTTTTGCAATCTTCTCCCGTGCGCAACAAGACCGCCAGTGATCGATCCTTACCTCCCGTTGCAGAGCGCCTTCCATTAGCCGATCTGCTCGAAGATATCGCGCAGTTGCCTTACGCCGACCATATGCTGCGCCATAACCAATTTGATGTGTATTGCACCACAGCGGATAACATTCCTTCGTTGATGCATGAAATTGGCCGCATTCGCGAGTTGAATTTCCGTGAGGTGGGCGAAGGAACGGGCTGTGCGCTGGATATTGATCGATTTGATCGCGATTACCTTCACCTATTTATTTGGGATAGAGAGAAAAGTCAGCTGGTGGGCGCATACCGTTTAGGGCTCGTTGATAAGGTTATTGAGCACAAGGGGATCAGCGGCCTCTACTCCAGTACCCTATTTCATTATGATCAACGCTTCCTCAATAACATGGGCAATGCGATTGAAATGGGGCGTTCGGTGATTGACAGCCAATATCAAAAAAGCATGGCGGCCCTGCTTTTGCTTTGGAAAGGCATTGCTACTTATGTCGAACGCCACCCACAATATACCCACCTTTTTGGCCCTGTGAGTATCAGCAACGATTACAGTGAACAAGCCAGACGTTTACTCGCCGATACCATGACTCTGCACTATTACGATAGTGAGCAAGCCGAGTTAGTGATGGCCACCAACCCTCTACCTACAGGCCAAGCACAATGGAATGCCAGCCTTTTGACGTCACTCGCCGACTTACAACTCCTGTCACGAGTGATTGCTCGGCTCGATGAAGGAAAGGGAATTCCGGTGCTACTGCGCCAGTATCTAGGATTAAACGGAAAGCTGGTGAGCTTTAATGTGGATCCTGCGTTCAATAACGCACTAGATGGCTTGATCGTGGTTGATCTTCGCAATGTGCCCACGAAAACCTTAGCGCGTTACATGGGGCAATCTGAAGCTCTGCGCTATCTTGCCACCCACCAATATTTCAGCGATATCTAACCCGTCATGCCAAGGTGCTTCATCTTGGCGTGACCCATCAAACATTTCTTGAATCAAAATAAAATGCTACCGAGTCAAAATTTCCTCTCAATATCGCCAGTTTGATACTGACTAGTCATTGGTATCATGCTTCATTTACACGCAAAGTTAGTATTTCAGACTAAAACACTCCTCCCCTTCTGCCACCCTTGATGATTGACTCTTTTTTCAGCAACTTAGACTCTACAGCTTCAATAACGATAACAATGAGGAAGTTATGTCAATCACAACCTATTTAAATAAAAGCCGCATCGTACTGGCTCTTGTCCTGAGCACAGTTTTAGGAACCGCGCAGGCTAACGAACCATCCGTTTATAAACTGACGCTGGCCGAAACGTGGGGGGCGAATACTCCGATCCTCGGCGATGCACCGAAAAACATGGCGAAATTGGCCGCTGAAATGTCCAATGGCCGCATTCAAATCCGTATCGACTCGGCCAACAAACACAAAGCACCGCTGGGCGTGTTTGATATGGTGAAATCCGGTCAATACGATCTCGGTCACTCCAGCTCTTATTATTGGAAAGGCAAGGTTCCGAATACCCTCTTTTTCTCTTCGATGCCGTTTGGCATGATCGCAACTGAGCAATACGCTTGGTTCTATTATGGCGGTGGGATGTCTTTGATGGAGAAGGTGTACGCGCCGCATAACCTCCTGTCGTTTCCAGGCGGTAACTCAGATATTCAAATGGGCGGATGGTTTAAAAAAGAGATCAACAGCGTTGACGATCTGCAAGGGCTGAAAATGCGTATTCCGGGATTTGCGGGTGAAGTGTTGGCAAAACTTGGCGCGAAACCCACGAACATAGCACCGGGGGAGCTTTATACCTCGCTAGAACGCGGCACCATCGACGCACTGGAATGGGTTGGCCCAGCCTTTGATCTGCGAATGGGTTTTCATAAAATTGCCCCTTATTACTACACCGCATGGCATGAGCCTGGCTCAGAAACGCAATTTTTAGTCAATAAGAAGAAGTGGGATACGCTACCAAAAGACATCCAAGTGATTTTAGAAACCGCTTTCCGTGTCGCCGCTTTCGATATGTACAACCAAGCGATCGATGCGAATGCGACGAGCTGGGCAGCGATGAAAAGTGAGTACCCAAACATCAAAGTTCGTGACTTTCCACCCGCAGTACTTGCCGCGCTACGCCAAGCCAACAATGAACTTCTGCAAGAGCAGGCAGCAAGCGATCCGCTCGCTAAAGAGATCATCGACTCGCAGCAGGCTTACTTAACCAAAGTGCGTGATTGGACTCGGATCTCGACACAAGCGTACTTAAATACCAATCCTTAATGGCAATGCGCTGGATAAACAAAGGGCTACCATCTGGTAGCTGTGAGATGACAAAATATTTCTAAAATAATTTAACTCAAAAATACCAATATGTCTCTTCCAATATTCAATTGGTGACAAAATATTTCTAAAGTATTTTTTGAGGAGCTTTACGTATCTCATTAAAAAATGACAATACAGTTCTAAAATAATGCTGGGAGCTGCACATTTAGAATGGCTGTTACAACCAGCATATTTTTCATGGATAGATACTGCTGCCACCAAGTGCATTTTTTCGAGTTCTCTCAAAAAACATTATCCATAGCTGAGTATCTAAACGATTCCCAAAACATGATGCTTGATATCTGATTTAATTTTCCCGTTGCTTTTCAATCTCTTTCAGCAGGCTCTGAACTAAGCCAGATGCAAAACGCTGCCTACTGACAAAATCATCTTCATCGTCGCCATCTTCGCCATAGAAGCGAGCGTAAGCAACAGACCCCACCTTTACGTAGCCTTCACCATGTTCGTCGTCTACAAAACGCTTGGCGAGCGCAACTAGCCCGTCCTGCACGGCCTCAGGGTGCTGACCTGATCGAATACGATGAACAAACATAGCAGCGACTTCTGCTATCGTACCTGAGTATCTGATCACATGGATTAGGTCCGCAGCATCCTTCCCCTCTTGGCGTTGGTCCAGCGCAAGTGCTTTCAAAATGACAAATGCGGGCACATCCGCAAATCGTACTTTATCAACAGATAGACCACCACCATCGAGGCGGTTGGCTGCAATATCCTTTTCCTGATACCAGTCGTGTACAATTCGGGCATGCTTAATTGTTAGTGCTGATACTCTTTCCCCATCGACACTGATGACCTGACCGGGGCTTTGACTCCCTGCATCCCTCAAAAGCTCAACAACCACCTCAATGCGGTCATCGACTCTTCGACGCCAACGCCAAGAAGCCGTATTTCCCTCTTCACCTCCACGCGTAAAACCGCGGGCATTTAGCTGGTCCGCAAGGCTAGAGTATTCGTTGCCTGCCGCCAGTACCTCTAGGTTAAGTACTATATCAACGTCCGAAGTACCAATATGTAAAGGAACATCGGGGGCTCTCTCTGGAGTAAGGTATCGTGGTACCAAGCCCCCGACAAGTCTCAGAGTTTCCTTAAGGCTTCCAAAGGCACTAAGCAGTGTGACCAAAGTCATCTCACATGCCGATGTAACATTTTGATCGTATCCAGCCGCTGTTTGAGGCTTCAATCCCGTTGCCATAAAGACTCCAATCGTTCTCTAACATTTTCCGCCAGTTCTTTGTTGCGTCCTCGACCATCTAATAAGTCTAAGTAAAGAATATAAGGGCTTGCTAAAAACATAAAATGGTCCGAGTACATGTAATTACTTCGATAAAGCAAACTCGCAGGTTCTCGCTCGATGAGCGTAACGTTCGCCCCTTTACTTACAGGCTTCAGGCCTAAAACATCAGCCATCTTCTCCGCGTAGCCATTGGGCACAATTATTTCAGCTCCCTCAGTGCTCGTTAGTGATGGGGTGTATATATTAGCCGCAGCAGCACCTGTGAACGCCCATGGATAATAAACGTTATGACGATCTATCTGATCCGCTAGATGAGCAAGGATATACTTGGGATTTTCAACAAATGTGTACCACTTTGACTTTTTTTCTTTGCGCCCTTGCCACTGCTTAGACCAGGCGTCCAAAAGCTTGCCAGGTTGAGTAAGCATTCTACGCTTGCTCGGTCCTCCGCCGGTTGACTCCATCCACTCACGCAACGTCAGTTCCTGCAACACAAGAGAGCATGTATATGGAGAAGTTTCGGCTTTTTCGGCTAGTTCTGCACCAGTTAACCACTCATGGCTATCCATCAAAAGAGTATGTATTACACTTTCACGAGCCCCAGTGAAAAGATCAATGCCCTGAAAGTTCTTTTTGGCACGGCTAGAAGGCTTTTCGATATTGATGAGCCAGCCATCGTGCTTTAAATACAGGCTTCCTCCCAGCTCGAATGTTGCGATATTCTCCTCTCTAAGCTCCTGCTTGGCCCCGGGACTCAAGACGGCAGCAGCGAGAAGCCCAATAGTTTCATAGCGATGAGAAGTTGTTTCCATGCATCTTTGGAGCTGGTGCACTGCATTCCTGATGTCTCTTGGGTAGACTTCCTTTTTGACTTCGACGAGTACTTGCAGAGTTTTCCCCGGAGCCCTAATCACGATCATACCGTCAGAATCATTCCTACCAAGCTCGTGTGAAGCATCTAGCACTGAGGCTTCGGAGCCAAGTGCTTCAGTAAGAGCCTCCACCAGTGCACCAAGCATCTCCTTTTCGAATTCAAAACCGATACTATGTGAGGATTGCCCCATAACTTTAGCCTCTCATCTATTATTAGCTGTACAGCAAATATGGTAATTTTTGCTAATATTAGCACATAACTCACCATTAGCTGACCAGCTAATATACGATTTTATGCTAATATTTTTTCCTACAATGCTTACCACGGAAAGGAAAGTGATAACTCAGCTTCGAGTTCGGCAATCTGACGAATTCGTACTCAAAATGGATCTAATAGGTTTCAGCGTGATCTCAACAGCGTCTTCAGTCGCTTTGTCTTAACACTCTTCATTCCACAAGCCGTCTTCATCCATACGTTTGGCATCAAAATCGTAGTAACGAGCGATATCACAAATCATCGCTGCGACTGTGGGGTGAGTGATGTCCCAGTAAGCTGCATAATCCCTAAATTTTTGCGCAACAGTTCGTTCTTGGTTTCCGCCATCGTAAGGCATTCTAGTGGTGACACCTCTTGAATTTCTGACACCTAAAGAAAACCCAGCCCTAATTTCCTCTGCATCATCGTGCTCTAAAAGAGTGGATATCGCCGCTTTAGGCCAAATCTCTAAACTTTTTTTACACGGCCAGTCTGCAAGCATTTTTCCGATGAGATGATCTGTAACCTCTTGTCTATCATGCTCCTGAGCCATTTTTCGCACGACACTAACCCAGCTATAAAACTTGTCCTCGTCGATTAAGCCAGTAGAATCCATTCCCGGGGTAGCGTTCAGGTTGTTCAAAACAGAACCAGCTGTTCTGGCGACTCCAAACATTTGCTCTGACAGCGTCTCTCTTTCTGAGTTAGCAGGGTTGTACACCAGGCAAACAAGCTCCATAAATAGGTCAGGATTTGTCACCAATTCTGAATAAAGATTTGGCGTACCATACTTCGAATGATGAAGCACTTCGTAGTAAGTAAACTCCAAAGTCAAAAGCTCAGAATGAAGTTGACGCAAGTGCAGAACCTCAAACAAATCGGCAATGTGCCAAGATTGAGGAAAATCAACAGCTTCTTCCCCTTCAGAGGCTAATTGGTTTAGAACCCGAATAAGAAGCTCACTAGATAATTCGGCCTCTCGGCCATGTATCGTTTGAATTGCAGCCCGGGGTCTACTAGCAACCAAAAGTTTTTCAACACAGAAAGCTAAAACTTCCGGACTAGAGACAAGATATCGGATAGTTACTGTATCCCAAAAATGGTCTCGAATACCCTCATCTAATTCTCCTAACTGCTGCCATAATTCGATGGTTTGAGGAGCATTTGTAAGGAATCCGCCAAGGACTGTTGCTGAAACCGACAAATTTGAAAACGTTGAAATACAAGTTGTTAGAAAGCAACTAAGCTCGTTCTGATCGATACAATTGAGAGCACCCGAAGTCAAAGCGTCAAACCCAGTGTTGCTCCTTGATAGATACCAATTAGATATCCACTCAGCAGACTCAGCTCGTGCAGAACACTCTGCAATCAACTTCCCAATCAACCAGCAATCACCGGCAACTTCAGCCAATTTTGTGATGCCTGACCAGCCGTAACAATCAAAAATTTCATTAAACGCATCAACTTGTAAATTGGCTTTGAATCGCTGCGTTTCTTCTCGGTCGTTTTCCCGCCCATCCGGTAACTCAATCCAGCCAGAAGAAAACAGCCATTTATGCCGCAATATTAAATCATTTGGGGTGAGACCGTCATATATAGGCCGCAATGCATCCGCAGCATACCGATCATGACTTTCACCATTTTGGTTAAATGAGTTTTCCCAGTTTAAATACTTTCTAACCTCAGAGCGCACCAACTCTTTACCATCATCATCGAACTCACAAGCACTCTTAACAAGAATAATAACCGAATCTCTAAAGTCGTCATCAAGCGAATCTACTAAAGAGACCAGGTCCGCTATTCGTGTTGGAGAGCCGGCAGCTTTTTCTACCAACATTCGACCAATAGTTAAAACGAAACTGCAATACTCAGCATTGCTAACACCGTTGCCAGCCCCTGAATCATCGTCACGCCAACTAGGTTTTGCATTTGGTAAAGCACAGTCATTTCCCCGGGGAGTCAACTTAACTAATAGCTGCCAACCAATATCTGGAAACTTAGCAATCACTTTGTTAATAACTTGAATTCGCGCCCCCTGTGGCGCTGAAGTCTGCGGCATCCATGGACGAAATAGAGAAAGCAGGGAACTGAACGGCGTATTACCCCAATTACCTTTAATTTCAGTTTTAGAGAGTTCAGCCAAAATCAGAGCGACTTTGTTGAGACGAGTTGGATACCATGCAAGTAACTCAAGAGCCCATAACAGGTTGGCATGCCAACATCGGCCATGAACTCCAGCAGCACTAGTTTCTGATAACAAAGACAAAACTGCTCGAGTAGGACTGCGAAGACTTCGCTCTACAGCACCAATGAATTCATGCGGAGCTGCCTCTGCAAATTCTCTCAAGTAAGATGAAACTGATAACCATCGCTGTTCATTAGCATCGTACAAAAGATGACGCACAAGCTCTCTGACATGACGGCCTGCTATATCAAGCTCATCGTTTACTTCAGAGAAACTCCCAAGCTTTGCAATAGAATCAGCAATTCCATCTAAGATCACCCCAGATTGCGCACGAACTTTTCCATAGATAGATGCCATCCAGCGCTCACTTTCTTCCAGCTCAAGCACGGGGTCTGGCTCTTCATAAATCGATTTTGCAAAGTTAAAAAAACGAGACAGTACTGCATCAGTTAACTTTGGAGCCATTAAGTTAAGTAGTTCTAATGGAGCTTTCGCTTTCCATAGCGAGCCAATTTTAATTACAGGGGCATCATCCAAAGCTGCAAGTTCTATCAGGTCATTTTCTACCTCCTCATACGCCCTGTTTGCCAGATGCTCTACACAGAGTCGATCTCCTTCCGACCGTGAGTTCCAGGCACCTACCAAGGTTAAAACTTGCAAAGCTATTGTGCTGGTCACAGATAGCCATAGAGGTTTTTTAATTGCAGGGTTTGCTGCGAACTGACGCCTAAATACCGTCCAAGAGCGTCCCATAGAGCGTGAAAAGCGCGCTGCATCAGCATGATCTAATCCGAGACTTAGTAAAGCATTCTCAAACTCATCAGGCCTTGATCGCCTCAACTCGATTTGAGTGTGTAACGAGGCTTCACGCCCGATCCCTTTTAGGTTGAATTCGCGATCTCCAGCTGCCAATGGGACTATTAATGTCATATCATCCCGGGGAGCTTTTTGGTTACTCAGTTGATTGTCAGAAACAACAACAAAGCTAATACCTGAATTTGAATCAATGAACTGCCAGCCCTCTTCGCTGGTAACGCAAGCTGCGACTTTAGAATAGCCATGTTCTAATAATGCACCACATACAAATGCTACGGCTTCTGATTGGCTGTCGGCAACAACAGCGACCAAGGACTCCCGTTTATCCAAGGCATTCCTTAATGCTAAGCCAGATTGCTCTCTTCCTGTAACTAAAGATTGGTAAGTTATGGCTGGATTAGATTGGCCTTGCCAATCTGACCAATATTGCTCAATTGCAACGACGCCGTAACCATTAATGCCAATCTGCGCACCAAACCATAATGAGGTTGTTGCAGAACTTTCGAGCCAAGCTTCTATATCATCAGCATCCCACGCAAGTACACGGGCCCATTGATTTTCAGAACGAACTTTTGATAACCAGTTATCTTTTCCAGCCCATCGTCTAGGTGTAATAAAAACAAAAGCGGCAACGGCTCTTTGCTCTGGCTGTAGCTGTTCAGTTCTTTTTGCATAATCGCTTTGTGCTTTTGCAGCAGGGTCTTTTGAGGTACCCATCTCCCAATAGCTCAGTCCATCTGGAACCCACGGATTACCAGACAGAACAGAAATAACACCATCCCAACCGGGTAAATTCACTGAATCCCCACCCGGCATAGTGATCGAGTTGACCGTCGATGTTGCAGAGATCAAGCGCCTAATAAGAATAGGCAAAACATCTTGGGCACGACGTTCATTTGACCAATGTGACAGATTAGTTGCGGATATTCTCAAAAACGCTCCCTATTTCATTTGAGTTGCAAATTCAGCTTAAGACGCTTCTTTGGCCAGACGCTGCATGTTGAGTGAGCGCGTGCTCCTTCCTGCCTTGGCAAAACGGTATCGCATATATGACGAAATATCCTCTTCGTGCGACGATAAAATTAATTGACGCTGCTTAAGCTCGCAACGCAGTAAGTCCGTTAGTGAAGCCACATTCACCTCATCTAAAGATTGTGAAGGGTCATCAATAAGGATTATCGGAACACGTGCGTAGACTTTGTTGAGCGACAGGAAAAAAGCCATGCTAAGAGCTGATACTTGTCCAGAGCTCATAGAGAGAATGGCATCATGTTCAGACTTTTCAGCAGTTAAGAATCTCAGTTGTTTACCGTCACGGCTCTCAATGAATAGACCAAGACCTCTTTGGTAGTTCTGGATAAGCCGTCCGCTATAGATATGGAATATCAGCTCTATCTCTGAAATGGTCTGATCCGTATAACTTCGTTCAACATTTTCTAGCGTCTCACGTAGCTTTTTAACTTTGTCTTTCGATATCTTTGCAGCTTCATTCTCACACTGAATGGTCTGCAACGACTCAAGAGAATTTTTCAGTTTAATATTACGTGCTTCGTTCGCTTTGCTAGTAATGTACGAAATTTTATCGGTCAGATCTTTCTGCTCGACAATATAGAAGTCTTCAATCGACTTAAAAGCAACGCTGATAACTTGCTTCCAATCATCGGGTAATTCATCAGTCTCCTCAGTTTTCCTTGATCGGATCAAAAAAATGAGATTTCTTAAGCGTTCTTCAACAACTTCATTTTTATCCGAATATCGATAATCAATCGTTGTACCTGTAGCCTCAAGCCGTTTAGCTAGTTTTGTGATGCTTTCCAGACGAACTCTTTCACTTTCTAGAGCATTGTGCAGAGACTCATTATATTCACTCTGAATCGCCGCTTCTCGGGACTGTATTTGAGTAGCGATTAGCGCCAGTTCACTATTCATCAAGGTTAATAGTTCAACAAGAGCTTTCCCATCCGCGCTCAAACTATTAGTGATTTGTTGTGATCTGGCGTCAACAGCGTCAAGCATGATTTGATGTTGGATCCAATCAGCTCCGCAAAGAGGGCAAGTTGGATCATTGAGACTGAGCTTGCCATGCTCCTTCAGCAGTTTATCCTTCAAACGAGTCAGTTCAGCAGCGATACCGCTGTTTGATTGATTTTTTAGCTGGAGATCTTTACGTACCGTAATTTGATCTTCAAACCTATTGAGACGTTCTGCTTCCCAGTAAGGCAGAGAACGCGTTTCAGGAAGCGTAATGACTGCCGCACCCCGTTGGATAATTGCCTTAGCCTTGATTAACTGATTTAGCTCGTTTTTCGTGCTATCCAACGCGCTTAATTTATCTGTATCAATACCGAATTGAACCAAGCTTTGTAACAGCGCCATATTATTGTGAATATAGCTTTCAATTTGCTCATTCTGAGCTCTGATTTTGATAGCACTTTTAAGAGGCAGAAGCTCCTGAAGTTTCAGTATCACATCTTGATATTCTTTGAAGACTTCTAAGGAATATGTAGGAAATAGATTTTCATAATCCCAACCTGGTTGCAGGTCAGACGTCGACAACTTTTTATATTCAACAGCCCCCAAATCTGCCTGAACTAAGACTCTCAGAGACTCGATGTCAGAAAGCAGGGCCATTTCTTGAGATTTACGAGCAGTGTCATTGATATAGCTGTTAATTTTACGTTCAACGCTTTTGCAATTGTCGATCTCAGCTGCGATATCAGTGATATTGAACAAGTTGCCTAAGGCTTGTTTCCTCTTATCAACCTTTGTGAGCAAAAGTTGGTTCTGCCCTTGCTCGAGATAGTTCAGATAGCAAAAATTTTCTCTGAAGTTTTCACCAAAGATCTCTTCGATATAATCATTGTTGCGCAAATTATCTGCCGAAAAGTCATTTGACGAGAAATCTGGTAATTCGTAAAGATTGAACTGTGAAAAGCTATCTGCTCGATTAAGTGATTTTTGCTTCAGCGCTTCAGCAGATGCATAGCGGGCTAACGTAAGTTTTGAATTTTCTTTAAAGAATTCGATTTTAATGACCAGATTTTTCTCGCCAGACCGGATGTTCCAGAAAAGATTATCGTCATAGTTCTGCTTGGTGCCGATCATCACCTTGGAGAAAAGGTTCTCAATCCTCTTTATTTGCCCTGTGAGTAACAACTCAATCGCATCGAAAATACTAGTTTTGCCGAAACCATTTGGTCCATCTAAGGTCAGTAGCGATGAATTCTCAAAGTCTAGTAATATGTGCTTGAACGCTTTGAAGCTAGAAACTTCAATTCTTGATATTTGCCAATTCATCGTTAATCATTTCCTTGATCATTGCGTCAACAGTCAAGCTGCTGTATTTCTGTATTTTTTCATACACTTTTGATAGACCGACCTCACTCACAGCCTCCTCCGCTTGCAATCGCAAGGGAACGAGGTCACCTTTGACAAAAGGTAGTTCGAGGAATGGTAGTTTTATAAAAACCTTGGCCACTACGCTGTATAGAGTTGCAGATAAAGGCATTTCCTTGTAAGTATTAAATAGACTTTTATCAGCAATAATTGCCTCAAGGTCCGTGTAATTTAAACTATTTAGAGCTTGTTCCTCGACGTCACTATAATATAGAACGTATTTCTTAAAAAAATGAGGATCCTCTTCAATAGCAAATATCTGTTCTTCATGATTTTTGAATTCGGATAATTTATCTAATTTGTGAATACAAATTAAATCACAATTTTTTCTAAACGATGGATTATTTGACAACTCTTCCGGTACTAAATTCGATAACGCTGCATTTATTTCTTCTGGCTTCATAAGTTCATCTAAATTATGTAGTATCGTAAACCTAATGGCAGCACCAATATCGCGAATATAAAAGCGAGAGGTCTCAGTTACATGCGCTTTTACAAATTGATGTGCAATTAAAGCTTCTTCTATGAGATCAGTAATCATTTAATAGAACCTCGGCCTCTTCCTTGGTTAAAATGCTTATGCAGAGAGTCTTGATGATATTGCTATCAATACGATCTTGCGTTTCCTGATCGCTAAGATCTGCACTAACAGTAATTTTTGTATCGATAATGAACGATTCTTTGACTCTGGATGCTATAAGATTATTGTACTCAAATAGCAATTTGAGTAAGTCATCGTTACCTTTTATTTCACTTAGTATGTCCGAAGTACAATCGTCATGCTCCTTGACTTCAGGTAAATCAAGCGCTGTTGGAATATAGAACTTCTTATGTTTATCCCGATAGTGAGGGAGCTTTTCGAATATTGGCTCAACATCGAGTTCATGAATGAGTCCAGAGTAACGCCTGATATCTACTCTCTGAACTCGAGAAAACCGTTCTGATGGTTTCATTAGTTGGCAAAGAGTCTGTAATTCTCTCGCTTCAGAATCTCGAATATGTTCATACAGCCGTCTCGCCCTCTGATAGACAGCCTCAGTCATCCCAGGGAGGGACTGCTCTAGCTTATCCTCAAGATACGAGTGCAGCCTGGACTTGAGTTCGATAGCGAAGTATTCAATATCATTGCATAGATTGATGTTTATAATATCATCTAAAATGCTCTGTCCGCTTATTCGATTTGTGTATGCAGCCTTTTTTTCGGAATCGCCGTTGACTTGTATTTTTCTATGAATATCAACAGCTTTTGTGCTTATTCTCTCTGAGAGCACACAGTAGTTTGCGTCTAGAAGATTTGAACTGAGTTGAATGGATTTAGCTTTGCAAATTTGCAAAATGACCGATTTAGTTAGGGCTTCGATGTCTCCTAGACCACAATATTTATTGTCGCCGTAAGAGTAAAACTTAACAACCTCACCATTACTATCTATGTAATCGGTAGTGTCCGTTATGGCAACAGATACATGGAAATAGCGAGCAGTTCCTGCAATACGATCGAGTTCGATGGTCGCTGACTTTGTTAGAGCTTCGTTATAGCTACTTCGGTACTTACCAACCTTTGCCTTTACTTGGTGAGTACTGGCAAGCACACCATTCTTATATATTGCAAAGTCATCAGTGCTATCCAGCTGAAGTTCAAAGTTCGGAGCACCTTCAAGTAGCAGCTTGAGGCAATGGTAAAGGGCTACTTTTCCCTGGTAAACGAAGCCACTCCAACTGGAAATGGCACTGGCCGGATAATTTTCATTGTCTTCGACCACTATAGACTCCCTTCATTTGATGGCTTAGCATATCCAGAAGAGAGTATTAAAAATTCTCTTAAATGCTTGAACGCAAAAGGAAGAGTTGTCGCCTGTTTATGCCTGACATGGAAAACTTCCATCATCTTCAAAAGTGATATCGGTACTTCATCTGCATCGGTCAAGATTCTGCGCATACGACAAAAACGTGGGATTGCCTTCACGTTGTCTTTATCACCAACAAAATAGAGACGTTCTAGTTCGTTATAAAACAACCCGAGAGACGCCTCTATATATCCGCTATCCTGCGCTTTTAACGATGCTCCCAAACGCAGCCCTTTTTCAAGGGCAACCCAATCGAAAAATGATTGAAGACTGCCTTTGTACGATATTTTTTGTTCTTTATTCCCGAATAAATCATTTTTATAAAATATTTCGTTATGCGGTTTTTCTTCCAATAAGTTACCTAACTTTTCATTGACTAGCTTAGGGTTTGCAACAGCAAGCTCTCGTCCATTCAAAAGGTCAAGATACTCAGCAATCCACTCTCTTTTGACACCATGGGCGTAACCTTCCATGAGATCATTCATTACGCATGCAAGCTCCTGAAATTGAGGAACCGCCACGTAATTTGTGTCTTCGAATATGAAAGTATCTCCCGAATTATTAGCGATAACGGCGTGTTCACCGTCATTCATAGGCCGATGCAGATCGAGTAAAAACTTATCTTGAGCATCATCGATGCTCAAAGTTTCGAAACTGAGAGCACCATTGTCACAGGTCATCATGTGAAAAACAGCGTCGGATTTATCAGGTTTAGAGCAAATTACAAAAGACCAACTTCCTTCTGGTATAAACAGTTTTAATTGCCTATCAAACACTTCCGTTTTTATAAAGATCTCTTTAAGACATGCTTCATACTCTGTTCTCGATAACTTGCCTGCTTTCAGAATTGTCCCCGGGTACACAGATTGAATAATTACGCGATCTCCACCACGCAGACTGTCATAAGGATCAGTAGCGTTTATCGATTCATAGTATTCTTTGTCATGATGTACTGCTAAGTTTAAGGAATCTGACTTCGGATTATCTGATTGAGAAAACATAAAATTGTCATTCTCTAAGGCATCAATCAGTGGAGATATATTGCAATCAGTCAGATTTATTATGTTTATATTTCGCTTCTTCAGAAGGTCCATTATTCTGCCATATGAGCTAACAATATCGGACTCTTTGAATCTTACTCTGTATTCCGGATTTAAGCTTTGGAGCTTGATTGATATATAGTTTCTTAAATGCTGCTCTACATCGTTCATAAACATGGCAAGGACTCCCATCTTAGAGCTCCAGAACTTAGATGGGTTTTTAGTATCAAGTGAGACAACTTCACTTTTCATATTCCTATCTCGATGTCTCTTTTTGATAAATTCTCCATTTTTCGAACGACTTAGCTGTTGTGACCAACGGTCAAATGTTACTTTTGGCAGATGAGTACAATCACCATACAACTCTCCTTCAGCATTTTTATGGTAGCTAATAGGGGTGAAAGTTGCCGCCTCTACTTTTAGGACCAGATGCTCTCCATTTTCCCAGTCAACTTTGATCTCGTATGCCCTTAGAACTTCAACTTGTCTAATGACCTCTACATCAGCTAAATAATATAGACCAACACCTTCACTCGAACGTGTATGAGTGTCAGTCAAATGAGGAAGAGCACCAATAAGGAGTTTTATACAACTGCTCTTTGGTAAGTCCCCGGGTAGTACTTGATTGACTGTGTAATGAGGGTCACTCATATTATTTTTACGGTTCTTTGGTACCAACACCGCATAACCGTTTTTACCTAAGCTACAAAGAGATAGTGGCGAAAAACTCTGGTAGATTTTGTTAACTATCCTTCCATAGTTTTGCTTCCCAGATATATCAGTAGATATTTTATAAATATCAAAGTCTCGGGAAATCGCATCGTAAAAAAATGCTACATCTATTCTGTTAACTAGTATATCCATCACTGGTTTCCCCGATTCACTTTAATATCCACCTAGCTAACATCATTACAGCGTTCACGTCCACGCCGCTATCACTTTCGTTTATTAAGCTTGGAATACAAATTATTGAAGCTAACGATTCATCATCCACTTGACAAAAGTCAAGGTCAAAAAACTGTATCTGCTCATTGGACTTTTTAAAAAGATTACAAATTACAAGTTTATTTACTCCTAAGCTTTTCAGCTTATGACTTATTTTATCCATTTGCACTTTGCGGTCTTCGTCCTTTTGTGCTTGCCACGCACCTAGGTCCCAATTTTTGAAATCTATAAGCGCTTTTCTTCCATCCAAAATGATGATGTCATCAAATTTTTCAAAGTGCTGCAGAGGTAAATCTTCAAATGTAAAACCATGCTTAGACAGTATTAACTTTCCGACCTCTTCGCCGAGAGCTCCCAGATAAATATTGATAAACATTGGAGGTGTCAGAATGTATCGGGCATCTTCAGGCCAAGCTGTACAGTATTTATTTTCGTCAAAATGGGATTTTATAACTGGATTTCTCATTAACGTTGGTAATAAAGCTGCGGTCTCGCTAATTTGCTTTACTGGCTTTTCACAAAGTTCAAAAAAACGATACTCATCGGCTTTCCATTCACGCTCTTTCGTTGGGGGAGTATAATCATATGCCCCACTATCCGGTGATAAAACATAATATTCTCTGTAGGTTGGCGGCAGCACTGATGCTGGCAGCTGTAGTACCTGTGCACGTAAATCAGCCCATGCTTCAATACTTTTAATAGATGGAGCGTTATTAATTAGGCTGAGAGTTCTATCAATTGCGCCTAGAGATCGTGCAGTCTGAAGCACAGCTAAGTTTTGTAGTCTTTTGCCGTCACCGCTCATGGGCGAGACCCAAGGTAGTTTCGATTTAGAAAAGTTAACCAATTCTCTATATTCGTGCGAGAGTAACGATGGATCGCGGTTATCGTTTGCTAATAATTTAACGAGTTCTCCATCGGCAACAATATGTATAGTTTCACGCTTCATTTCCGTGCGAGCAGCTCTCCCTACCGCTTGCTCTATCATGCGATAGACAGCCAACAAGCCGTCTTCAGAATCCTTTTGATAATATTTACTTTTTAGCTCTCGGCACACATTGTAAGGGCTGTCGTGTGTAACAACATCACGACTCCACGAATGGGCTTGATTTATCGTAATAGCCCCAGCCTCCTGCAAAGCCATTCCATAACTCAAGAGCAATAAGCGATCACTTGTTTTTGTCTCAGGTTCACCGACTACAGATATGAGGTGTGTAGGTTCTTCCAGGTACATGAAATCAATATCTGTTCGATCATTAGAACGATGGCCGACATGCCGTAAAGAACCGTTTTCAAAGTCTGGATTGAATTCATAGTCAGGATTTTTACCAGATGACATAGTGGGATAGGATGTAACAGCGACCAACTTACCCGGGCAGGTTTCAAGGAAGTGGATAATTTCGCTATCAAATCTACCTTGCCTTAAAAAATTCGCATCTACACTAGGGAAAAGCTTTAATGTTGTAGATTCTGAGCTCTCAAGATTACTAGCATACCAGTTCAGAAAGGAAGCAATTGGAGGTCGAATACCACGATTCAGCATCACAACCATATACCTATTAAACTTTGTTTTAGCAAAAGCTTCTATCGCTTTGCAAAGTTTACTCAACCATTGAAGCCCAAACTCAACACCACTAGTGTCAGTGTTAAACAATTGCTGACAGAGTAAATTGATATTTTTGTTGTTTGGTTGCCATTGGCTGATTAGACGTCGGACGAAAACATAATCAGTATTCACAGCTGTAACTGAAATTTTTACACCACATCCGAGATAATTTCGTTCATTTTCATAATATGAATGAATTAAATTTCTTTGAATTTGGTCAAGTTCAATAAATTTGTTACCCAAGCTCTCTCTGAGATAACGAATATCGAAATTATGGACAACACTTTCACACTCAGCTGTCGCACTAACCCCCAAAATGTTACAACCTGATTCCACCCATGACGCCAACATGCCAGTAGGGGTGACATTAAACCCGTGATGTTTAAACATGACGGAGTCTTGCGCTTCTGGTAAATGATCAACCTCTATCATTCGAATACCACGGGTATGATAGTTTGCAGCACTTTTTCTTGGACTATACTGCCGACCGGCCAGGTAACTTAATTGTTGATTGAGTTGTTCGCGAAGTGAATGAAGATTAAGCTGATCTAAAATACTTGCCACAGCTTGCACTGAAGTCAGGTGCTTGAGCTCATACTTATGCATCTGACTAGATAAATTTTCTTGATACAACTCCTCAGCTTGACGAACAACTGACTGAAATTCACGATTAACTAGACGCTCAAGCCTTCCAAGAAACTTAGGAAAATCATGTTCCTTCCGATCGCTTAATGTACCTTTGAGGGATATATCGTGCTGCTGATGTTCCTTGTTGAAACTGACAACAAGTTGTTTACTCAAACTGGTGTTGTGAGTTGTCAGCTTGTCACTGAACAAAAGAACCTGTTTTTCGTTTTCAATCGCACTAGAATGAATATCAAAGCTATGTTGGAGCGACCAATCTTCAAATAATACTTTTACTTCTTCAAGATACTCCTGAAACAACTCCGAAATACCAGCGTACTGAGGTTTTGTACAAAGCTTTTGCTCTTTTAAATTGGAGTGAATTGTACGAATCGTTGCCAGTAAATCTGTATCATTAGCAGATACTAAGTGTGTCAGGATTTCATGGTGCTGCCTGTCTACTTCGTCAATAATAAGTATGTTTCCAGATAGATTACGCGCCGGATGAAATTTGGAGGTGGTTTGTTGAAGCCCAAACAAGAACTTTTTGGTTGTCATAAATACAACCCTCGTTCGCCCAACTTCCAATTCAACTCCAGGAATTAGTGTTCTTAGCAGCTCAATACTCTTATCGCTAAGCAGTACGGGATTTTTCCCAAGCTGTACCTTTTGAATGTACCTGATCAACGATGAGTAGCATTTACTTGCAGCATCACTAAGCCTATCTGATAAAAGCTTTTTCTGTGCTGGAGATACATTTATTAGAGCTAAAGTTTCTTGTTCATTTGCGATAAGCTCCAACTCTTTACCGAGTGACGACTTATCGTCAATAGAGAATAGCTTTTTGACTTTTTCCAAATCACCGTTCTTGGTGCTAAGGAGGCTCAAAATCGATGCGGCATTTGCGGGAGCATATAAAATACGCTCATAAATTACCTCTTTCTGACTCTCGCTTAACAAAGGATTATCTTCAATTCTTTTTTTCAGCTTGCAATAAGCATCAAAGACGTTATCAACCGAGTTTGTAATATAGAAACAATACTTGGGTGAATATGACTCACCAGCCGAAATCTCATCACAAATGTCATCAAGGATAAATTCAAGAATCAAAGATATCGTGTTATGTGTTTTCCCTACACCTGTAGGAAAGGGCATCGGCATATAACAACCCAATTGATTTTTTATCACCTGCTCACGGTAAAAATGGTCTCTCAATAGGCTGAATATTGGATTATTCGCTTCCATTCGAGGAATTTCAGTACTAGTAAATGCCTTAACTAACCGTTTGTAATGACTGCTTTCTATCACACGCACATTCCTTTGCTGACAAAATTTTAAACGACTAACTTAATAGTCAATGTACCACCTTGAGGTAAATTTGCACAATCAAGCCGTTGCCATACCGGCAAGGTCAAACGTTAGGCATCAACACCTTTACGCGAACACTGAAAAGAACAACTGGGGGCGATTTGTAGTTTAAACTCCCTTGAATAATGCCTCCTCGGTGCTTACTGGGGCAATTTGTAGTTTTCAAAAAGTCAGCTTAGCTCGCGATACATTGGACAAACCTCAACGCCCAGCTTTCAATTGACTCTAACGGGATATTCCCAGCTTCAGCGCCCTGATGCTTTGGGTGATTGATACCAAAGTGGTTGTGCTCACCGAACAGGCTATCTAACAACTCATTTGGCCAGCTAATTGATTTTGCGACAACACCCTTGCGGATCTGCATGAAATGGTCAATCCAATCCTCCGGTTTAGAGCCGAATAGCACTTTGGTTGAAAGCATCTTAATACCATCAGAAGTATCGACTTCCAGTAGTACAACCTCAGTTGCTTTGTAACGAATCCTGACTGCTTTAATAGCCCTGGGCGAACCATCTTCAAGCTGATGTTGTTTGCTGCGTCCTACTTTTGGAAGGGACTGCGTTTCTTGCTGCAATATTGAACATTTGTACTTTGTAACTAACACCTGCAGCATGTGATCAAAACTTTTAAAGCGGCTGGCAAACTGTCGCTCCCGATCAGTGATATCCTGTTTGCCGCCAACATCTGCGGCAGGCAAAGTACCACCTTGCCAAGGTTCATCTGTACTAACCTCCCGTCCCGCCTCTCTATCACTCAGCTCGTCCATCATGAACTTACTGCTGTCTTTTACCGTTTCTTGTTTGTAGACATCAAATGGCTTGGTGAAACTGACCCAGGATAAATCCCCCTCTAAAATCAAAGTTTCATTTTGGTCAGAGGCGGATTCTTCGTCATCGACGTCAAACTCCTCAGCACTGTCTTGCCAGTTCACACCGCCAGAACCAGCACGGACACCTTCCTCATTTTGCTCTTTTCTAACAAAGGCAGAATTAATAAATGCAATGCTGTTTGGTATATCAACATCAAACACAATACCGATGATTTCTTCGACTAAATAATGACGTTTATCTGCACTGTACCTACCCCTGACATGAAGTTGCCAATTGGTCATCGGAGGTGGTTCAAAACTAAAACGCCAGCTCTCCAGTGCCCCTTTCTGCTCCCGATTTAATTGATAATGACGATAAATACTTTGATAGGACGCCATTGCTGTTGGGTCAGTAAGTAGCCATGCTAGCAATCGTTTAGTGCCGCTTTGATTAAAAGCACTTTTAGGAAAGGTGCTGGTTTTCAGCACATGAATGTCAACATGGTTCCGATCCAGATCCGGGCGCACGTCAAACTCTAATTGTAAGGTTGCACTGCTGAGGCAAGCACGGCATAGATAAGAGTTCACCAGGAAAATGGCCCGCGCGAGCTCAAGTTGCGGCAATACAACCAGATCACCTTTTTCGCCAGCGAAACAGAATGCGTTCTGAATGCCCTCTTTATCTCTGACTGATTGGAAAGTGCTTAATTCTGGGAATTCGGACAAAGTGCCAGCGGAAATCTGATAACCAGGTTTGAAAGTGAATATTCGATCTACCCGGCGAGATTGTCGTTTTTGGCTGTTAATCAGTTTCCCCCGACTGAGAATGGGGATATTTGCTAGACGTGTATATTTTTTTTCCTGAATAGGACGACACCACAAAGCGATCGACCAGTCAGATACATTGTTGTAACGGAAAAAGTCACCGATATGCACCACCAAAGAGTCGTCACCAAATCCCTTGATTTTCGTCAATCCAACCCCTTTCAAAACAACTGCAATTCTTTCAGAACCCTTATAGTATCTGGTGTCAGCCGCTCTTTGCTCAATCCCGCTTTACGCAGTACAACCCATTTCTTCAATAGTCCGGGGTTTTGGTAAAGCCCAAAACAAGTATTAGCTAATCGCCTTAACTGATATTCAGTAATAGTTTCGGTGTACCGCTGTAAATACATCCTAACCAGCGGTAATTTATCAAGATTTTTCTCTATCGTGCTGCGATTTGGTAAGCGACCTAAAAGGTAGTTTGCGGAAAACCTAGGGCCGGTATAAAGCGGTTCAGTATCTGCAAGCAGCTTACGCAACTGTCTAATCGCGGCCAGCTCTCGTCGATGCCAGTCGACTTTAAGACCCGGCAAATCTCTTGGCAATTTGTGTTGCTTGTTAAATTCCATAAGCCAGGTTCTGTCATTCCGGTATAACCATGCGTAGAGAGCACCACCGGATTCAACCTTTCGGGCAGCTTTAGTACCACGTTCCAGAACCAATCTCTGCCAGGCTTGGCGTTTTTGCGTGTCGACAACTGTTGGAATCGCAGGGGCGCCAGTAAGCTCTAATGCAGGCCAAACCTTGCCACCCAATTTCCGCACTTTATTGAGAATTTCGGCAGGCATCATTCCCGGTAATAAGACAGCCCATACAATTAAATGCTCCAGATAACTAAAGGCCTTGCGATGCTTTCGAAATACCGCTCTCAGCCAAAAGCTTTCATTGTCGGGACCATGTAGATGGAATTCACCCAGGGCTCGAACAGGGAATTGTTGCCTGATACGGTCGTAGACCTGATCGTGCAAAACTTGTTTCCCTCGGGAGAACCCGAGATCTGTAGCCAGACCATGATAAAACTCGGTCCACTGCTCAAATGATGGTGATGTCCTCGGGGGCAACTGCATCAACTCACGAGCTAAGCATGCAAGAGCCATCTGTTCTGAACCTACGTCGGCGCAGCTTTGTGTTTTGCCGATAGCTTGCTGCAAAGGTAAAAATAAATGCCGGTGGTCGCCTATGTTTTCAGATAGCAAAGTTAATGGACCGTGGCAAGGACAGACAGCAAGACCAGGAAAATACCAATCACGTAACCAGAAGCATTCCCCGTGCGTCTTTAGTTGCTGCTGCACACAAGCGGCACAATAGCGGAACCCATTCACCGATTTAACTCGGGAAGCGGCAACTCCAAGCATTAGGTGGACAGCGCCCTGTGAGCTGGTAGCCATCATTTTTAATGCCATTAGCCTGTGATTCTCAGAAACAAAGGGGGCATACAGAGGGAATAGAGTGTGCTGATAAATCAGCTCATCAACAGAATACCGGCCAGTTCTTTTTAACTGCTTAAAAATAGCTAGTAAGTGGCAAGGTAAATCCATAGTGGCAATTACTTTGCGATCACCATAAACCTCATCCAGTAATTGTTTAGGGCTGGATATACCCAGATAAGTGCCGGTCCGAGCTACTGTGCTGTAAATGAGCTCATTTGGGTAGGGAAGCGGGAAGTTGCGCATAGTCGTTAACTAACAAATCGGATGTGAGATTTCAAATATAGCGGAAGTGTTCAAAATTCATTATTATTTCACTAACATGAGTCAAAAAGAGACGACACATGACCAAGCCAACATTCGATATACAAGCGTCTATCAAGGCGCTTGTGGGTTTAAAACTTGTAGCGTTTTATAGTTCATCCTCACATATTAAATGTTGGACCAGGCGGCTCTGGACGATAGCCTTTTATAAACTCTTGTGCCTCGCCGATAGAACTAAATTCTCCTAAGACATTTCCGTCTGCATCACATACTTCATAGCTAACTCGGACTAAAACACCATTACCATCCAAGTGATTAACTTGGACTAAAGACAACCCATCTTTGGAACCCAAGACTTTTCTATTCTTCATTACAACTCCAGTCTGATTGGTAAAACTAAGCAAAAATCAATTGCGAATCAAAGCTGCTTTATCAGTTGACCATCATTGGTCAAATCAGCGGATTTATTGCGTAGATAAAGGGCGATTTTTTAGATAGACCCAACCTTCTCTCCCATCAGAAAGGGTAAAACCTCTTGCGCCAATTTCTATCAAGAGTCTACGACATTCTTCAGGTTGAGAACCAGTTACCTTAGACAAAGTATCTATGGACCTTCCCTCTTCAAATCTTGTATCGCTTAGCATCTTGTTTAGTAGTTCTTTTCTCGCTGTATCAATACTTTTTGCTGCTTATTCTGCATTTTGAAAATGATAATATTACCAATGATGGCAATTGCTGCACCTACAATGACTCCACCCAACCCAATAAGGGAAGTCCAGAAGCTAACGTCACTGACGACCTTTTCAGCAATGATGGAAACAGCCTGTTCATCCATTCATAAATACCTCTAACACAAATATTACATTACATATTTACTTTCAGGTAAAGCTTGCAGCCGCGTATCTACTTTTTCGTGCTGTTTTCAATTTCAGAAACAACAGCAACTAAATTAAGTCCTATCTGCATGCAAACCTACACTTAACCCAATAAAAAATAAAATAATACCTGAGTACCATAGGGATACTTAATAATTACTCAAACATCATATAAGTACTCTTTTATACAGCGCAGAGCAACGAGCGCGATCGGGTATTCAGCCTCAGCTAACATATTTATTTAAATCAAATAACAAACCCTTAGCGCCCAAAGCCGAGTGCATAGCTGTTGCGGATTGTTGCTGAGAGCTGATGTAGCGCAAGTCATCCCAATCCAAAGTATCCCACTGATCAGGTTTGGTATTCTTAGCACGTATTTTCGGTTGTTCTGGTTCAACTGAATTGTCAGCATCTGACAGCCAATTCAAGATCACAGGTAACAATTGAGGACGAGTCAGCTTCGGATTCTCAGCAAATGCTTTGCGCACCGTGGCCACAAGCAAGCTTGAGTCATAATCGTCTTTGAGCATTAGGTAGACTCTGCGTTCGTCGTCGGTTGCCAGCTGTTTTAGCGCGAGTTCCTCTGGGGTTTCGACCTTCATGCCAGCAATGTCCCTTTGCAGCTGTATAAGTCTCTTATCCATTTCGGGCAGCATCAAATCAGAATACTGCGCAATTTTTTCCGGAACGCCAGATCGAAGGGCCTCCAGCATAGGATGAACAGGTTTTAGCTCGTCTTTATAAACCTGCTGCATTAAGCCTGGAGTGATCCGCTCTTTACCCAAAGCTAAGGCTCGTAACTGAGACAACACAAAGAGCTTAACGACTATATCCATAACGCCTTGGCTCAGGTCATACCAAAGGTCCCGTAACTGGTCGGTTAACACCAAATCCTTGCTCTGCAATAACTGAAGTTTCCAGAGGTTATCGGTAAAGGCAACCCACTCAGGATTACGCTTACCATTGGGTCCTTGTTTCATCGGTTCCCAAAAAATCGCACCTAAACCTGAACCACGGCGGGCTGATCTGAGATCAATTTCAAAAATATCCCGGGCTTTAGGCGTCCCAATCAGCATGACTGGCACACCAATGGTATTAACCATGGTCACGAAAAAATTCAGCATCGCTTCCGGACCTCCAGATTTCGCCCGGCTTAAATGTTGGATCTCATCAATGACCAGTAGGCCTACCGCATGAGCATTGGCAATCTGAGCCATAAGTGCCAGCATGGTCTCAATACCATTGCGTTTAAGACCATATTTTTTCTCATAATTCGAGCCCAACGCTTTATCCAGCGCCCGGAAAAAGTTCAGGCAAATTTCTTTAAGCGAACCATTGTGTGAACAGTCCACTTTCAGATAGACCACTTGCTCAAAATTCATAGTCGGGTGATAAATGACTTGGGGATAGGTGTCCAGGATGCGCGCTAAAGATGTTGTTTTTCCACTGCCTGAGCAACCAATAAGCAACATACTTTGAGCTGTGGATTTCGCCTCTTCAAATCTAAAACTAGACAAATCACCACTTTGAACTCTTTCGTAGCCATTTTGTAAGTGTCGCTGCAGGTCGCCTGTTTTAGGATTGCGGCCAACATAGCCACCACGAATCATTAGCGAAACACGCTCACTCAGGAGCATGTGCGAGCCCAACGGCTGGAAAAAGTCATTGGTGATACGGCAAATACTGTGGGCGCGAACAACTCTTGGTTTCTGCAGATCTGACGCTTCGAAAAGTGATGTTGAACGCAGAGCTGCAGCACTGTTTACAGATTCCTGCAGTGGCGGCAAAGCTTCGATAAACGGATTGCCTTTATAAGCAGTGACATCGGCATCCCGATAGACGGCATCAATTTTTGTTGCGCTCATTCAGGTTCTCCATCTTGGTCACCAAACAAGTCCGGAACATAGCTTGGAAAACTGTAATCCTCTTCGGCTTCGCGCAAAGGAATCACTGGTGCAAGCACTTTGCCTTTTATTTCATTTGCAGGCTTGGCTCGCTGCAGTTGTTCAGTTTCACGTGCCTCTTTTTTATTACCCCTGATCTGTGCAATACGCTTTTGATCAGATTCTTTGATGGCTGGAGTTGCACGGATAGCACTGGTCGTTTTTTCTTTTATAAAAGCATCCAGTTCTCGCCGTTTCGCATCTTCATCCAGTCTGGCATTTGCCATGTTATGTTTCTGCTGGGCCTGAAGCTCCCAAGCTTGCCAGAATGTAAGGCCTCTAAATTGGCGACTGCGATCAGTAAGAGTACAAGTCCAATAGGTCCGGCTACCAGGTTGTGGAAACAGATAAATGGTATCTGCAGAGCCTGGATCGTAAGCAGCTTCCAGTTTCTGAGGACGCTGAATATCCGGGCTTCGCAGTAGCCATCCTTCTCGAAGAAATTCCGGACAGCTGTAGTAGATACCCCACATATTTGCGCCAAATTGGGAAATGCTAACGTTTTGCCGTGGCAACAAAGCAATCCTTAACTGCTCAGAATCAACATGCCTTAAATTACCCACCCTGTGCTGCATACCCCAGTTCCATAAATGAATTGGAATTGAAGGGATATCAGCTGGCAGGTCTGCATCACGATCGTACTTATCCATAACATGGTAGTTGTTTCGGAAAAGAATAGTCTTCAGCATTATTTGGGCGAAGTCAGTGATCGTCATTACAGCATCAAGACGATAATCCCGCTCTCCGTGTTTTTTCACTCTGTTACCAGTAACAACACCTGGCACATAAGGTTTAAATTCGGCCTGAAGAGTACGGAAGCAACTTTCAACAATCCCCTTGGCGTCACCACGTCTCGGAGGTGCACTTTCGACCCGCAGATTAAACCCCTTAATCAGCGCGTCCACCTGATGGCTCATCATTTCACCGCGGTCAGCCAGAATGACATCAGGCAAACCAACACATGGCCATTCGTCCGGAGTGATATCTATACCAAGAGACTTACAGGAAGTGACCTTCTCAGTACACGCAATTGCCACAGCCTGCATAGCAACCACATAGGAAGGGTTGTCAAAACCGATGTAAAAGCCCGCTATCATTCGGCTGAACACATCAATCACGATGTAAAGGGTAGGCCTGCCGATAATTTTGCTGCGGTCGTCATCTGCAACCAAGTAAATATCAGCAATAGTTGCGTCAATCTCATATCGGCTGCCTGGGCCCAGCACATGGGCAGTGGCTGTGCTGGTTAAAGGGCGAATATCCTTTTTGTAGATGCCGGGGTTAGTGCTTTCAAGTAACCGCTGTGGCTTCTTATACTCCCGGTTATAGAAATACCGGAACTGCCGTAACGTGGGGAAATCTTCAGGCAAGACTTCAGGGTGGTACTGTGCAAACAAATCTCTGAAACGACGATACGCGACCGTTGTTTGAAGTTTTTTCTGAGTTAATAAGTGCTTTTCTATACTGACCCGAAATATTCGTTCAACGTCGACAGTGACTTTAATACCTGAACCATCGCCGTATAACCGGCTACGACCAACTTTTGTTGTGCCTGATGCCGCTCTGGATTTCCCCGGGGCTCCACTGTTTTTGAAGTCAGGCAATAAAGCATTGGGCTTTTGGCCTCGCTGCCAAAACCTGCGAAGTAGCTTATAAATAGTCGCTTTGGTTGCTACACCAGCCATCTCCACTTCAGTCACCCGTCGCGCTCTGGCTTTAGTTTCAAAACACAGCTCATCAACAATAATGGGCTGAATAATGGCCAATGCTTTTTCACGCCGATTAAATGCAACAGACCCAACTTCGGGCTCTTCATCATGCAGAAATGCGTAAGGGTCTGTACTTCTAAGCAACCGGCCTTCATCCAGGTAGGAAATAAGCTTCAGTTCCAGGATAAATTCAGGGAACCCCTTATCGCTGTCGATTTGGATCCAGACGAGCTCGCCCGGATGCACAGCTAAGATACGATAGGGCTGTTCGTCAAATCTCAGAACCTCATTGATTTGCCACATGTAACAAGGCCTCCATATCTTCAAACTGACAAAACCTAAGCTCTGAGGCCTTCACAGAACGAAACGCCTTATTGATATTAAATTTAATAAAGCCATTGGCGACCAAAGTCCGAACGTCTCGTAAGCTGTGGCCGAGCTCAAGCTCATATGCGGTATCCAGATTCTTACAAATATCAATGACCTTCGAGTCTTGAGCTTTGCTAAATGCCTTAGATAAGAAAGGCAACTGAGCTAACAAAGCCGGATCCACTGCAGCATCATTCTTTGTTGGATATAACCATTCGATATTCTGCTTTATTACCAGATCGATTTCTTTTTCGGTGACCATAAACCAAGGGATTTGCTTTAACTGCCAGTAGCGCCTTTCCAGCTCAAGCTTCTCGATGATCTCAGGCTTGGCTAACTCATTCACTAGCTTAACCTGAATAGCGAATTGTCTGTCAGGACCCGCAGTAGCGTCGACAAGGAAATCTGACGACATAACCTGGTCAACACCACGGACAGAAGGATGTCTCAGTTGATTTTCTGCAGCGAGAGCACGAGTTTCATCTCGCTTTAAAGGGAATTGCTCCCTGATATCTGTAATGTCTGAAGACCATTCAAGCACAAGAAAAACTGCTAATTCCAGATCGGAAAGCAGATGATGAACCCGCTGCGTTTTATGAGAGTAAATACGATGAGAACGCCCATCTGAAGGGACATCCTGAACATGAAACCAGGGTTTATAATACTGTCCATGACCCTGGCCGCGCCCATTCTTGATACGACGGGCAATTTCAGTTTCTGAAAGCGATTGCTGCGCTCTAGCCATAAAAAAAGTCCAGTATGCTTTTTAAACAGCATAACCGGACTTTAATGGTTTACAACTATTTTGTTCTGTTTAGTTCTTTAGTGTCACGCTTTAAGACTATTTTGTCTTGTTTAGAACTATTATGTCAGACCACAGTAGCCCTTTGATTTATTGAACATTTACTCGACAGTTACCGCTTTAGCAAGGTTACGAGGCTGGTCAACATCGGTACCTTTGATTAAAGCCACATGGTAAGAGAGCAGTTGCATCGGGATGGTGTAATAAATCGGAGCCACAATCTCGCTGACATGCGGCATCGCAATGATTTTCATCGTCTCATCCGCTTCAAAGCCCGCCACTTCATCGGCAAATACGTACAATAAACCACCGCGCGCACGCACTTCTTCAATATTGGATTTAAGCTTTTCTAACAGTTCATTGCTTGGTGCAACCACAACCACTGGCATATCCGCATCGATTAACGCTAATGGGCCATGCTTTAGCTCGCCCGCCGCATAAGCTTCTGCGTGGATGTAAGAGATCTCTTTTAGCTTGAGAGAGGCTTCTACCGCAATCGGGTAGTACTCACCGCGCCCCAAGAAGAGGGTGTGATGCTTATCGGCAAAGTCTTCCGCGAGCGTTTCGATCTGTTTTTCAAACGACAATGCGGTTTCAATCTGCTTCGGCAGTTGATGCAATGCGTGTACGATCTCAGCTTCTAACTCGCGACCAATACGCTGTTGCTGCTTACCAAGTGCAGTCACCAGCATCAACAATGTGACTAGCTGAGTGGTAAAGGCTTTGGTTGAAGCCACACCAATCTCAGTGCCTGCGCGAGTCATAAAGGCGAAATCCGATTCACGCACGAGAGAGGAGCCCGCAACGTTACAAATCGTCATCGCCGCCATATAGCCTTTCTCTTTCGCTAAACGTAGCGCGGCTAAGGTATCTGCCGTTTCACCAGACTGAGATAGAGTGATCAGTAGGCTATTAGGGCGCGTGACAAATTTGCGATAGCGGAATTCAGACGCGATTTCGACATCGCAGCTCACACCCGCTAACGATTCAAACCAGTAACGTGCCGTCATCCCTGCATTATAAGAGGTACCGCAGGCGACGATCTGTACATGTTCCACTTTGGCCAAAATCTCTGCCGCGTGCACACCAATGCTTTCCACCACCACGCTGTCATGGGTAATACGCCCTTCCATGGTGTTGATCAGCGCCTTTGGCTGCTCGAAAATCTCTTTTTGCATATAGTGGCGGTAGTGACCTTTGTCCGCAGCATCATGTTCTAGATTGGATTCCCTGATCTCACGTTGTACAGGTTGCCCCAGAGCATCAAATACGCGCACATCACGACGAGTCATTTCCGCCACATCCCCCTCTTCCAGATACATAAAGCGGCGTGTGACGTTAAGTAGCGCGAGTTGGTCTGACGCGAGGAAGTTTTCACCGATGCCAAAACCAATCACAATAGGGCTACCAGAGCGAGCGACCACTAAGCGCGAAGGGTCGTTACGATCCATCACCACAGTGCCGTAAGCTCCTGTAAGCTGTTTAACGGTGGTTTGTACCGCTTCTAATAAAGAGGAAGCACTGCGCAATTCCCACTCCACTAAATGAGCAATGACTTCAGTATCCGTTTGTGAAGTAAACACATAACCACGCTCTTGCAGCATAGTACGCAGCATTTCGTGATTTTCGATAATGCCGTTGTGTACCACCGTAATGTCACCAGAAAGATGGGGGTGAGCATTGATCTCAGAAGGCTCACCATGCGTTGCCCAACGGGTATGCGCGATACCTGTACCGCCCGCTACTTGCGCCGCTTCAACCGCATCCGCCAACTCTTGTACTTTACCCAAACGGCGTAAACGCGTGAGCTGCTTATCGCTATCCACGACAGCTACGCCCGCAGAGTCATAACCGCGGTATTCAAGACGGCGTAGGCCTTGTACTAAAATTTCAGCAACATCGCGTTGTGCAACCGCACCAACAATTCCACACATAGTTAAACTCCGTATTTTTTATACTGTCACGCCCTGACTTGATAAGTCGCGCTAAGGGATTTTTATTTCACGGTTGCACGGATCACGCGCACTTGGTGAGATTCAATTTGTTTGGCAAACTCGTCACTCAATTCATGATCTGTGACTAAGACATCAATGTTGTCCCAGATCAGCTCTAAGTTCGGAATTTTGCGGCCCACTTTGTCTGACTCAATCATCACGATCACTTCACGCGAGACTTCAGCCATCACTTTGCTAAGCCCAACCAGCTCATTGAACGTGGTCGTCCCCCGGTCAAGATCGATGCCATCAGCACCAATAAACAGCTGGTCAAAATCGTAAGAGCGCAGTACCGATTCTGCGACTTTGCCTTGGAAGGATTCAGAATGGGTATCCCATGTACCGCCAGTCATCAGCAGTGTGGGTTCGTTTTCCAGCTCATTTAAAGCATTGGCTACGTGCAATGAGTTGGTCATCACGACCAAGCCACGTTTGTCATTTAATTGCTGAATTAAGGCCGCGGTTGTACTGCCGCTATCGATAACAATTCGGTTATGGTCTCGGATCAATTTAGCTGCGGCCTTAGCCAGAGAAATCTTTCGAACTGAAACTTTTTCATTCATTTCATCGTGCATGACTTCTTTTGGCAGAGCGATCGCACCACCATAGCGACGCAGCAATTGGCCATTTTTCTCAAGGGAAGCGAGATCTTTACGAATAGTGACTTCTGAGGTTTCAAACTGAGAAGAGAGAGCTTCAACACTCACCTCACCTTGCTCGTTTACTAACTTCACAATAGTGTGTCTTCTCAGTTGTGTATTTCGTTTCGACATTTACAAACACATTTTAAGTTACGAATCGAAAGCAATTATAGTTAAGTCGAAACAATTAAGTCCATTTATTTCGATCCAAAAAATTAATATTTCACGCTAAAACCTTGTCCTAAGACAATTCTTAGACAGTGATATTGCTATCATTCAGTGGTAGAATTCGGCCTCGAAAAGAAAAAAAATTACAGAACTGAGTAAAAAGTACGCCTACAGCCCCCAGTACATCGGCGCTAAGTGGCGAATTTTCTGAAATTTTTGATCAAACAGTCAGTCATAAAATGACTAAATCTGTTGAAAGACTTTCAGTTTTGGAGTGCTGTGAACTCGTGAGCTAGACTTGGCAATTGACGAAATAAGGTTGCTACCGCCGAGAACACTTCAAAACCACCACCAACTTCAAAATCATTTTGTTTATCGGAGAAACTCTTCCATGAAAAAGACCAAAATCGTATGTACGATTGGCCCAAAAACTGAGTCTGTAGAGAAACTGACTGAGCTTGTAAACGCTGGCATGAATGTTATGCGTCTCAACTTCTCTCACGGTGACTACGTTGAGCACGGCACTCGTATCACTAACTTCCGTAAAGTGATGGAAGTGACCGGTAAACAACTGGCGATCCTACTGGATACTAAAGGTCCAGAGATCCGTACTATCAAGCTGGAAAACGGTGATGATGTGGATCTGGTCGCAGGCCAAGAGTTCACTTTCACAACTGACATCACAGTTGTTGGTAACAAAGATCGCGTAGCAGTGACTTACTCAGGTTTTGCAAAAGACCTGAACGTTGGCAACCGTATTCTGGTTGATGACGGCCTAATCGAGATGGAAGTACTGGCGACCACTGACACTGAAGTGAAGTGTAAAGTCCTGAACAACGGTGCTCTGGGTGAAAACAAAGGTGTTAACCTGCCAGGTGTTTCTGTCAATCTGCCAGCACTGTCTGAAAAAGACAAAAATGACCTGAAATTTGGTTGTGAGCAAGGCGTTGATTTCGTTGCTGCCTCTTTCATCCGTAAAGGTTCTGACGTTAAAGAAATCCGTGAAGTTCTAGCGACTCACGGCGGTCAAAACATCCAAATCATCTCTAAAATCGAAAACCAAGAAGGCTTGGACAACTTCGATGAGATCCTTGAGTTGTCTGACGGCATCATGGTTGCTCGTGGTGACCTAGGTGTGGAAATCCCAGCAGAAGAAGTTATCTTCGCTCAAAAGATGATGATCGAGAAATGTAATCGCGCACGTAAAGTGGTTATCACTGCAACACAAATGTTGGATTCTATGATCAAGAACCCACGCCCAACTCGTGCAGAAGCGGGTGACGTTGCAAACGCGATCATGGACGGTACTGACGCTGTGATGCTGTCTGGCGAAACAGCGAAAGGTAAGTACCCTGTTGAAGCGGTGAAAATCATGGCGCAAATCGCTAACCGCACTGACTCAGTACTGAAAGCTGAGCTAGGTTCACGCCTAGACAGCCCACGTTTACGTATCACTGAAGCCGTATGTAAAGGTGCAGTAGACACCGCTGAGAAACTGGCAGCGCCACTGATCATTGTGGCGACTGAAGCGGGTAAATCAGCGCGTTCAATCCGCAAATACTTCCCAACTGCCAATATCATTGCAGTAACCACCAACAAGAAAACCGCTGCTCAATTAGTGCTTTCTAAAGGTGTAACGCCAGTGGTGGTTGACGCGATTGATAACACTGACGCTTTCTATCACCTAGGTAAAGAGATTGCGCTGCAATCTGGCCTTGGTAAGAAAGGCGACATCGTAGTGATGGTTTCAGGCGCACTGGTTGCTTCTGGCACAACGAACACGGCATCAGTACACGTACTGTAATCGAATAACGTGGCGGCTTAATGCCCCGCTAAATACGATACAAAAACGGAGCCCATCGGGCTCCGTTTCTTATTACCAACCGAAAAACTCTTTGTGATGAGTATTGAGCAAAAGCACCATAGGTAGAAAATAAAGTGCGCTGAGCTTAATGCCTAATACCAACAAACAGCCAATCGTTAGTCTGACCAGAAGATGATTCAACATACACTGCCTCTCAGTTGCTCAGTGTGTTTGATTCCCTATGCCTAAGCACCACAGAAAGTAACTGTCACTTTCTTTCAATCAATGAGCATTATTGATGAAAAGGTCAGCAGTTTACTTATTACTCAGTCTAGCTCAATAAATCATCAACATTAGACTTTAGTCTAACTGTAATGAAAAAATGACAATCGATCATTTTTAAAATAAATACAATAAGATAGAAAAAAGCCGCTCATTTCGAAAAGCGGCTTTGTATAGAATATGAATAAAAATCAGTAAATAGGGGCGACTTTCGTCGCCCCCACTTTTCTCATTATGCTGACTTAACATTGGCTATGGTGCCAACTTATATACCACATCCACTCGATCACGAATCACCAAGGAGGACTCTTGATAGGTATCTGCCACATCCATTTTTTTCGCTTAGATTCGCCGCTCGCATCATGATCGGCTCAACACTTGGCGTGTTGTAGTCTATCCGCCAAACGCCTTCTAAGCGGCGCTCAAATCCCTTAGCAAGAGACTGAGCTTTGAGCTTGGCATCTTCAATCGCCGCCATACGCGCTTGCTGCTGGTATTTCTCTTGATCACGCACCTTCAGTTGAATGCTATTGACTTGATTGATACCAGACTCTAACGCGATATCCAGATACTGATTCAGCTTACTCACCTCTTCGACCCTTACGGTAATCGAGCGAGAAGCTTGATAGCCCACTAACTCTGGCTTACCGTTTGCTGGATAGTGATATTGCGGGTTGATGTACAGATTTGAGCTCGAGATATTCTGCTGTGCGACACCGGATTTCACCAATTTTGAGGTGAATTCCGTTACCGCCTTATCCACTGCCGCTTTCGCTTGTTCCGCATTCATTGTCGATTCAACAACCTTCACGGAAAACTCCGCCATATCAGGTACAGCAGTCACTTCACCATAACCTGAAGTCGAAATATGTGGAAAATCCCATTCCTGTGCAAAGGTAGGGCTTGAAAGAACAGAGAGCAGTAAAACCACCGGTGCAAATAATTTCATCGTTTCGATCCTTAATGTCATCGACTGCCCACATCATAAGCGAAGCAGTGCATAGATTCAGTCTCTACGCATAAAAATTACACAACTTTGACTCGGTCAATTATTGAGGTAGTACGCTTTTCGCATAAGCGATGATCGCTTCGCTAATTTCAAGTAAGACGCCCGTTTCAAGCTGCCAATGATGCCAAAAAATCGGATATGACAGCATAAAATCAGGCGTCATATTGATGAGAGCACCGCTTTCCAATTCCGAAATGATCTGCAAACGTGGGATCAAACAGTAAGCCGCGCCAGAAAGCGCTAAACGGACGAAAGCTTCTGAGCTGCCAACCGTGTGGTTGATGACTTTATCGCGTGGTACAGCAAAGTAATCCCATAAGAATTTATTGTGTAATTCGTCATATTGATCGTAAGACACCGCAGGCGCTTTGATTAATGAACGCGGGGTGACCCCCTTAGCAAAGTATTTTTGATAGAACTCTGGGCTTGCGACGCACAGATACTCCATCTGACCCAAATACTCCGCACTACACCCAGTGATCGGTTGTGGCTCCAAACTGATTGCACCGACCACTTCACCATTTTTGAGCTTATCGAGGGTACGTGACTCACCATAAATCACCAGATTCAATTCCACTTGGCGGCTTTTCATTACCTTATCCAGCGCCGGTAACAACCAAGTGGCTAGACTATCTGCATTGGTCGCAATCGACATAGAAACCGGGCGAACATGCTCTTGGTTCGTCAACTCCGGAACCAACTCTTGTTCGATTAAACAGACTCGGCGATAGAGCCCAAGCAACTTTTTGCCAACCAAGGTTGGCCTTGGTGGCTGCTCTCGGATCAACACTGGCTGAGCTAAGTATTTTTCTAACTGTTTAATCCGTTGTGATACAGCAGATTGGGAGATAAAGAGCTGCTCAGCCGCTCGTTCAAAACTGCCTTTACTCACCACACTATCTAGAGCTTCAATCCACCGATAATCCAGACCACGCATTGCTTTCCTTATCTATTTATTAGCCTTGTTAATATGATATTAAAATCATTAATTATACTTATCCACCTCAAATTATTATCTTGCTCAGCCTATCCCTTCGATCTGACGTTGCAACTTCAAATCGGAACGAAATCACACTCCAATCATGCGGTATGAGGTAAAAAATGAACTGGTGGATTCTGCTACAAGGATTCAGCTTGGGAGCGACCATGATTATTCCCATTGGTGCTCAAAATGCTTATGTATTAAATCAAGGGATTAAACGTCATCACCACTTAACCACCGCAGCCACTTGTGGGGTGCTGGATATGATTTTTATCACGCTGGGGATTTTTGGCGGTGGTGCTCTCATCTCGCAAAATACCAGCTTGTTAATTGGTGTCACTTTGGCTGGAATTCTTTTTCTGTGTGGTTATGGGTTTCTTTCTTTGCGTGCTGCGCTCAAACCGCCCCAAGCATCTGAATCCACGGCAAATCCGATGGCTGCAGGACGTAAAGCGGTCATTTTTGGTGCCTTTGCGGTCACTGTGTTTAACCCGCATCTCTATTTGGATACCGTGGTGATCTTAGGGTCAATCGGAGGCCAATTCCAAGGTGATGAGCGTATCTCATTTGCGATTGGTACCATTCTCGCCTCATTCGTGTGGTTTTTTACTCTTTCACTCGGAGCAGCAAAATTGAGCACCACACTCTCTAAACCTAGAGTCAGACAAGTGATTGATATGGCAGTCGCCGCGATGATGTTCATTATTGCCTTCGCGTTGACTAAGAACTTATATCTCAATCACTGGTTAAATTAAGCTATTACCGACAAAAAAGCGGAGTAAACACTCCGCTTTGGTATTTTGTATATAGCAAAACCATTAATTGATTTTGTTCAGATGCACATCCATTTGTGGGAATGGAATTTCGATACCGTTGGCATCCAGCGCTTCCTTGATCGCTTGCATTGAATCAAAGTACACCGCCCAATAGTCCGAAGTTTTACACCATGGACGAACCACAAAGTTGATTGATGAATCCGCCAGCGTCAGCACACCAATGGTCATATCTGGATCTTTGAGGATACGAGGATCTTTTTCCAGCGTCTCACGCAGAACACGTTTGGTTTTCTGCAGATCAGACTTGTAAGAAACCCCAATCACCATGTCGACACGACGCGTTTCGTGACGTGAATAGTTAGTAATAGCACCGCCAATGACCGCCGAGTTTGGTACCACAACCATTTTGTTATCTGGTGTTTTCAATACGGTTTGGAAGATTTGGATCGCATCAACCGAACCCGCTACCCCACCAATTTCCACGTAGTCGCCCGATTTAAATGGACGGAAAGCCACAATCAGTACACCTGCAGCGAAATTAGACAGTGAGCCCTGCAGAGCGAGGCCAACCGCCAAACCTGCCGCACCGATCACCGCTACCACCGAAGCCGTTTCTACACCCACACGACCCAAAGCAGCAATAAGTACAATCACAAACAGCAAATAGCGAACTAGGCCATGAACAAACTCCACGACGGCCTTATCCATATCTTTCTTCTTCAATACTTTCGCAACACTGCCTGCTACCGCTTTCACGATAATATTACCGATAAACAGGATCAGGACTGCAGAAATGATGTTCACACCGTATTGAATAAGCAGATCTGAATTGTTCGTTAGCCAAGTGTTAACCTGATTCAAACTCTCAACGATAGGTGCTTCAACACCAACCGATTCACCAGCCATAGTGCTTTCCTCTCATAATTTATAAAAACTCAGCAGAAATCAATAACTCAAATTTAGAGCTCATAGATAAACCGCCAAAAGTCAGAATTTTGGCACGATAACGCAAAATCAACATTTCGCAAAGTCAGAGTTTAGTAAAGAACAACAAAACAAAAGGTTACAACGAATTTGCTACGCTCCCGTTACAGGTTAAACAATATTCAATCTCTCTGCTACCCATCCCACTGAGACTGCATAAAAAAAGAAACCCGCACTTGGCGGGTTTCTTCATTCAATCGAATACGAAATACGAATTACAGTACGTCGATCGCGTTCAGATCAGAGAATGCTTTCTCTAGACGAGCAACCATGGCTGCTTGACCAGCACGTAGCCATACGCGTGGATCGTAGTACTTCTTGTTCGGTGCATCTTCACCCGTTGGGTTACCGATTTGACCTTGCAGGTAGTCATGGTTTTTCGCTTCGTATTGACGAATACCATCCCATGTTGCCCACTGAGTATCAGTATCGATGTTCATTTTGATCACGCCGTAAGAGATAGACTCACGGATTTCTTCCAGAGAAGAACCTGAACCACCGTGGAATACGAAGTTCAGAGAGTTTTCTGGCAGACCAAACTTCTCAGAAACGTATTTTTGAGAATCACGTAGGATAGTTGGAGTCAGAACCACGTTACCTGGCTTGTAAACGCCATGTACGTTACCGAAAGAAGCCGCGATAGTGAAACGGTGGCTGATTGCGTTCAGTTTCTCGTAAGCGTATGCCACGTCTTCTGGAGAAGTGTACAGCTCAGAAGAATCCATATCTGAGTTATCAACGCCGTCTTCTTCACCGCCAGTACAACCCAGTTCGATCTCCAGAGTCATGTTCATTTTCGCCATGCGCTCTAGGTATTTTGCAGAGATCTCGATGTTCTCTTCCAGAGACTCTTCAGACAGGTCAATCATGTGCGAAGAGAACAGTGGTTTGCCAGTTTCTGCGAAGTGTTTTTCACCCGCGTCTAGCAGACCGTCGATCCAAGGTAGTAGGTTTTTCGCTGCGTGGTCAGTGTGCAGAATCACTGGAACGCCATAAGCTTCCGCTACAGTGTGAACGTATTTCGCACCCGCGATCGCGCCCAGAATTTGTGCTTGTTGACCTTCAAGTTTCAGACCTTTACCAGCAAAGAATGCTGCGCCGCCGTTAGAGAACTGCACGATAACAGGCGCTTTCACTTTTGCTGCTGCTTCTAGAACGCCGTTTACAGAGTCAGTACCTACACAGTTTACTGCTGGAAGTGCAAAGCCATTATGTTTTGCTACTTCAAAAACTTTCTGTACGTCATCACCAGAGATAACACCAGGTTTTACAAAATCAAAGATCTTAGACATGGATGGAATCCTATTTTCTGTCGTTTTAAAAAATAAAAACGGTAAGTTTCAATTCTTGCAAACGTTTGCTCACCAATCGCGGCATTCTACCAAACAAATGCTCGCCGTGCAGCAAACAAGAAAGCGGGAGTCTTACCCCCGCTCTCATTCGATTATTACGCTTTAGCGCGTGCTTCTAGCATTTCTACTGCAGGCAGTTTTTTGCCTTCAACGAATTCAAGGAACGCGCCGCCGCCAGTAGAGATGTAAGAAACATCGGCTTTGATGCCGAACTTGTCGATCGCCGCTAGCGTGTCACCGCCACCTGCAACGGAGAAGCCTTCTGATTGTGCGATCGCTTCTGCGATACCACGAGTACCCGCTTCAAAGTTCTTGAATTCGAATACGCCTACTGGGCCATTCCACAGGATAGTTTTCGCGTTTTTCAGGATCTCAGCCAGTTCAGCCGTTGAGTTTGGACCCAAGTCGAAAATCATGTCGTCGTCTTGAACTTCAGAAACGTGTTTGATTTCGGCTTCTGCGTTCTCATCGAAAGCTTTGGCACAAGCTACGTCAGTCGCCACAGGAATCGCACACTCTTCCATCAGTTTTTTCGCTGTTTCAACAAGGTCAGCTTCATACAGAGACTTACCTACGTTGTGACCCGCTGCAGCGATGAAGGTGTTCGCAATACCACCGCCAACCACCAGTTGGTCAGCAATTTTTGACAGTGACTCAAGTACAGTCAGCTTAGTTGATACTTTTGAACCACCAACGATAGCTACCATTGGGCGAGCTGGTTTGTCCATCGCTTTGCCTAGCGCTTCAAGTTCGTCAGCCAGTAGAGGGCCTGCACAAGCGATAGGAGCAAACATACCAACACCGTGAGTAGAAGCTTGAGCGCGGTGCGCAGTACCAAACGCATCCATCACGAATACGTCACACAGTGCCGCGTATTTCTTAGACAGCGCTTCTTCGTTTTTCTTTTCGCCTTTGTTGAAGCGAACGTTTTCCAGAACAACCAGTTCACCTGCGTTCAGTTCAACGCCGTCTAGGTAGTCTTTCACTAGGCGAACTTCGCAATCGAGAGCATCGTTCAGGTAGTTAACCACAGGCAGTAGAGAGAACTCTTCAGCGTACTCACCTTCCGTTGGACGACCTAGGTGAGAAGTGACCATTACTTTCGCGCCCGCTTCCAAGCAGTGCTTAATGGTAGGTAGTGATGCAAGGATACGTGCATCAGAAGTCACTTTGCCGTCTTTTACTGGTACGTTCAGGTCAGCACGGATAAATACGCGTTTACCTGCAAGATCCAGGTCAATCATCTTGATTACAGACATGATTTGTCCTCTCAAACTATTTAAAGAAATGAAAATTCTGCAACTCGGCGACCCTGCCGAGTAGGTAAAATCTTAGCTGTTTACCGATATGGGGCTGCGTCCTTCGGGTTTCAATGTTCAAACCTGATTTGAAGTGCATGCTTAGCCGCTACTGCGTGGCCTGCATTGCCAATGCGGTATCTAACATCCGGTTGGCAAAGCCCCATTCGTTATCACACCAAACGAGCATTTTTACTAACTGCCCGTTACTGACTCTCGTTTGTGTCCCATCCACAATCGCGCTGTGCGGATCGTGGTTAAAATCGATGGAAACCAAAGGCGCTTCAGTATAGTCAACAATGCCACGTAATGTACACTGAGATGCGTTCACAATGGTTTGATTTACGTCATTAACTTTCACATTTGATTTAATTGTGACACTTAAATCCATCGCGGTCACATTTACTGTCGGTACACGCACCGAAATCGCTTCAAATTTGTTAGAAAATTTCGGAAATATTCTTTCAATACCTTTATGCAGCTTAGTATCAACGGGAATGATCGATTGACTGGCCGCTCGTGTGCGTCGTAAGTCATTATGATACGCATCAATCACTTGTTGATCGTTCATCGAGGAATGGATGGTGGTGATGGTGCCAGAATCAATGCCGAATGCGTCATCCAATACCTTGATGATGGGTACAATGCAGTTAGTGGTGCAGGATCCATTAGAAACGATTTTATGCTCAGCGGTTAGGGTTTCATGATTCACACCATAAATGATAGTGTTGTCGAGATCGCTAGCACCAGGATGGGAAAATAAAACTAACTTCGCGCCCGCATCAATATGTTGCTGACCATCCTCTTGGCAACCATACACACCTGTACAGTCGAGGACTAAATCCACGCCTAAATCACGCCAAGGTAAGAGAGGAATTTCAGAAAGATGCAGAATGCGAATTGAGTCATACTCACCATTTTGATGGTGAACGTAGATATGCTGCTGATCATGGCTGATTTTTTTGCCAAAGCGACCATGGCTAGTATCGTATTGCAGGAGGTGCGCCATCGCATCCGGTTTGGCAAGCTCGTTCACCGCAACCACTTGGATGCGATCACTTTTGCCACTTTCATACACGGCACGTAATACGTTACGCCCAATGCGCCCAAAACCGTTAATTGCTACCCTCAGCATCTTGTACCGCCTATCGCTCTCAGATTGGTTGGCAATAGTAACCGATACTCTACGCTTTGGCACGGCGATCCTGTGCAATAAATGATTCCACCGCCGATCGCAAAACAAGCAGAGGATTGGCGCTGCTGCCAATCCTCTGAACCTCTACCTCTAATAATTAGAAGGCGATGTCTAAGCCCAACCAGTAGCGGCGGCCATCTTCCACATAACCATATTCGGCATAGTTCACTTCCTGATCAAACAGGTTGTACACCGCAGCTTTAAGCGTTGCACTATCGGTGAGTGCGTAAGTCACGCCAGTATCGATAAAGGTGTAGCTTGGCGCGATGAAATCATTATTCGACGCCCCGCCTTCCGGCTGCATCTCCTTGCCACGATAGTTGAGGTTAGCCCAACTATTGAGGCGATCTGTGGTTTGCCAGCTCAAGTTGGCATTAAACAGATGCTTAGGTAACTGCAATAACGGACGGCCAGCAAATTCTCCCGTTTTCTGCTCCGAATGGGTGTACGTGTAGCTAGACGATAACTCAACGCTTTCGGTGATCGGCAGACTTAACGTCGCCTCTGCGCCATAGGTTTCTGCTTCATCAATATTCACACGATAAGTAGGATCGGCGCCCCATTGGTTTGGACCATCAGTACAGATATTGGCAGGGCAAGCGACGCGAGTGATTTTATCTTGGAAATCATTATGGAAAGCGGTCAACGATGCCGCCAGACCTGAGCCTGCACTGTACACCAAGCTCAACTCTTTATTAACCGATGTTTCAGGCTTGAGATTAGGGTTGCCGTAGATATTACCGCCGCCACTGACTTGTCCCCAATCCGGCGTTACTTCACGTAACTGTGGTGCACGGAAGCCAGTAGAAACGCCGCCTTTTACTGTCCATGCCGGATCGAGATTCCATACGCCATACACACGTGGGCTGAAGTGGCTGCCGTAGTTTTTATCATGATCCAGACGGCCACCAAAGGTCAGGCGGAATTGCTCTGCGAGCGCCCATTCATCTTCAATGAATCCCGCCCATTGAGTGTTTGAGATATGCGTGCGAGATGAAATTTTGTTGGAGGTTTTATCCTCTAAACTTTCGTGTTTACCTTCCACACCAAAGCTCAACATGTGCTCACCAATAGGAGCCACTAACGTGGATTTGAACACAGTGTTGTCAATGCTCATCTCACGAGATTTATTGGTGTTCTCTTCATATTGCAGATAAGTATCAGACTGCCCAACATCCTGCCAATCCCCTTGGTGAGAGACGGCAACATGGTTGCGACGGTACTGGTTATCGGTATTGCTGCATGTACCTCGGCATCCGCTGGATTGCGCCGACTTGCCCACGTTATTTTCGCGATCTTGGGCTGATACACCGGCTTCCAGTTGCAGTTGATGATCTGGATTGAGCTGGTAGTTGAGCTTTGAGGTTAAGCTGCGCAGTGATTTATCGCCGTAACCATGCTCAATTTCGTCTTCATCGCGTTGCGTGGTTTGCCCGTAGACTTGCAGCGATAGAGCATCACTTAAAGGTCCCGTTACGAAGAAATTAGCGCTTTGTTCATCGCCTGAGGCGCGATTTTCTTGCACCACGGTCGATAGCTGCACATTGCCTGACCACTGCTGCTGATCTTTACGAGTGATGATGTTGATCACACCGCCAATCGCATCCGAGCCGTACAACGTAGACATCGGGCCGCGGATAACTTCAATGCGCTCAATTGCTTGCAGAGGCGGCAACCAACCTTGTTCGATGCCGGGGCCATCGCTATTGGGACGAGTCTGACGCGAGGTTTGACGTTTACCATCCACCAAAATCAAAGTGTAGCTTGAACCCATACCACGAATGCTGATATCGGTCTTATCTCCGCCACCCGTCACGGTTACGCCCGGAACACCTTTTAGTGCATCGGTCACATCACGGTAATAGCGAGACTCCAGATCCTCTCTGGAAATTACGCTGATACTGGCTGGCGCATTTTGAATGGCTTGCGCGTATCCCGCCGCAGTGACCACCATGGTTTCATCGGCTTTCGTCGCTTCTTGAGCAAAAGCGCTAGCCGAAAACATTAAGCCTAGTGTCACAGATAAACTGACGGGGGATGGATTGTGTCTGGACATTTACCTCTCCTTTAAATGATAATTATTCTTAATTTCAAGGGCGGATTATTCATATATTCTGTACTGGAGATAGATCGACACATGGAATAGTTCGGTCCAAATATGGAACGTCTGTGGTAATTATTCTTTAAGGGTCAAATACCTATGCAAGATCTCAGCGCCGTAAAAGCTTTCCATGCGCTTTGCCAACATAAGAGCCTGACTGCCGCTGCCAAAGCGCTTGAACAGCCTAAATCCACCCTGAGTCGCCGTTTAGCGCAACTCGAAGAGGACTTGGGACAAAGCTTGTTGATGCGTCAAGGCAACCGCTTAACGCTCACCAAAGCAGGAGAAGTGTTTGCGGTTTACTCGGAGCAGCTACTTGAACTGGCCAATAAAAGTCAGGAAGCGTTGCAAGAATTGAACAATCAAGTCACTGGCGAACTCACGCTGGTGGTACACCCGAATTTGATCCGCGGCTGGCTCAGCCAAGTGTTGGATGAGTTTATGCAGCAGCATTCGACATTGAAGATCCGTCTACTCAGCCAGTTTCAACACAGTGATGAGGTGTTTGAGCCCGATTTGATCATTTGGATTGAACACGCCGCCCCCATGGGTTATCGCAAAGAACGCTTAGGCTATTGGCGCTATGCCGCTTACGCCTCTCCCAAATATTTGGCTCATCGAGATAAACCGACCCATCCTCGTGAGCTGATTCATCACCCATGGATTGATTTTATTGCTTGTCGGCGCGCGGAGCTTGAACTGCACCATCCAGAGTTCGGCAGTTATTCACTGCCAGCACTAGAGAGTCGTTTACAAAGCGATAATCTTGCCATGCAAGCCGATGCGATTGCCAAAGGTCGCGGTATTGGTTTACTCCCGACTTGGTTTGCCAATGGGTTTGAACGTGCCCACCCCGGTAGTGTGATTTCTTGCGTCGATGGTTGGCAATCACAGCCAACAGAAATCAACTGCTTCTATCCGCTTGGCCGTCACCCACTTCGGCTGCGCCTATTTATTGATGCGCTTCGCCAAGCAAGGCCTGATGAGTGGCAATAAAAAATCCCGCCGCAGCGGGATTTTTTATCGTCTATTTTTCTTTGCTTCACAAAGAATGGCTTTCAATTACGCCAGCAGTTCTTTGGCTTGTTTCACTACGTTTTCAGTCGTGAAACCAAACAGCTTGAACAGCTCACCCGCTGGTGCGGATTCGCCGAAGCTGGTCATACCGATGATGCGACCACCAAAGCCGACGTACTTGTACCAGAAGTCGGCAATGCCCGCTTCAATCGCGATACGCTTAGTCACAGCGGCTGGCAGAACGGCTTCACGGTAGGCTGCATCTTGCTTATCAAATGCGTCGGTCGATGGCATAGAGACCACGCGAACCGCTTTGCCTTCGGCGCTCAGTTGCTCGTAAGCGGCAACCGCGAGTTCAACTTCAGAGCCAGTCGCAATCAGAATCAGTTCAGGTTGGCCTGCGCAATCTTTCAGGATGTAACCGCCTTTGGCGATGTTCGCGACTTGCTCAGCACTGCGTGGTTGCTGCGCGAGGTTTTGACGCGAGAAAATCAGCGCAGATGGCGCATCTTTACGCTCAATCGCCAGTTTCCACGCCATCGCTGACTCTACTTGGTCACACGGACGCCATGTGCTCATGTTTGGTGTCATACGCAGAGAAGCGATTTGCTCAACCGGTTGGTGAGTTGGGCCATCTTCACCCAGACCAATCGAGTCGTGCGTGTACACTTGGATGTTTTGCACTTTCATCAGTGCTGCCATACGCATCGCATTACGCGCGTATTCCATAAACATCAGGAAGGTTGCACCGTAAGGGACAAAACCGCCGTGCAGCGCGATACCGTTGATGATGGCGGTCATACCAAACTCACGCACACCGTAGTGGATGTAGTTGCCTGACGCATCTTCTGCTGTAAGAGACTTTGAGCCAGACCACATGGTGAGGTTAGAAGGCGCCAAGTCAGCTGAGCCGCCCATAAATTCTGGTAGCAGTTTGCCGAACGCTTCCAACGCGTTTTGTGATGCTTTACGCGATGCGATGTTGGCAGGGTTGGCTTGCAGATTGGCGATAATCTCGCTGGTGGCTGCTTCCCAATTCGCTGGCAGCTCGCCCGCTACGCGGCGCTTGTATTCAGCAGCTTCGGCTGGGTAAGCTTTCGCGTAAGCCGCGAATTTCTCATCCCAAGCCGCTTCTTTACTTGCACCTGCTTGTTTTGCATCCCACGCTGCATAGATGTCAGCTGGGATTTCAAATGGAGCGTGTTCCCAACCCAAGAATTCACGTGCAGCTTTGACTTCATCGTTGCCCAGAGGCGCACCGTGACAGTCGTGTGAACCCGCTTTGTTTGGTGAGCCGAAACCGATGATGGTTTTGGTACAAATCAGGGTTGGGCGAGAGGTTTCTGCTTTCGCCGCTTCAATCGCAGCGTTAATTGCATCTGCATCGTGGCCATCAACCGCAGGGATCACATGCCAGCCGTAGGCTTCAAAACGTTTTGGTGTGTCGTCTGAGAACCAGCCTTCCACGTGACCGTCGATAGAGATGCCGTTGTCATCCCAGAATGCAATCAGTTTGCCAAGGCCAAGTGTGCCCGCCAGTGAACAGGCTTCGTGCGAGATACCTTCCATCAAACAGCCGTCACCCATGAATACATAAGTGAAGTGATCAACGATGTCGTGACCCGGTTTGTTGAACTGCGCCGCCAGAGCTTTCTCAGCAATCGCCATACCTACGGCATTGGTGATGCCTTGGCCTAGTGGGCCCGTGGTGGTTTCGATGCCCGGTGCGTAACCGTACTCTGGGTGACCCGGTGTTTTTGAGTGCAGTTGACGGAAGTTTTTCAAATCGTCAATCGACAGCTGGTAACCGCTCAGGTGCAGCAGCGAGTAAATCAGCATAGAGCCGTGGCCGTTAGACAGTACGAAACGGTCGCGGTCAGCCCAATTTGGGTTTTGTGGGTTGTGGTTTAAGTGTGAACGCCACAGCACTTCGGCGATATCCGCCATGCCCATTGGGGCTCCCGGGTGGCCAGAGTTAGCTTTTTGAACGCCGTCCATGCTCAGGGCGCGGATAGCATTGGCAAGTTGTTTGCGAGAAGACATGTCGACTCCTAAATGGGAAGTAAGCGAAATGAACAGATGCGGAAAATCAGTGGCGGCTATTGTCGCAAAGCCCCCCTGCTGCTGCAAACGATTTACTGGTGCTTTGCTCCGATTTTGTCACACTTTTTAGCACATTCTCGCTTTGTAGTGGCAAAGCTGACTTTTTTAAGCAAACGTTTGGTTATGGGCTAAACAGAAAAAGAGCTTGTAATTTGAGCGCCCGACACTAGAATAGCCGTCTAGATGTAGAAACGCCTACAAAATGTACGAAATTGATCGGTAGCGCCACTTAATGCCGTTACCGAATAACCACAAATATTGGAGCTATCATGGCGATTAAGCACCTGTTTACTTCAGAATCAGTATCAGAAGGCCATCCAGATAAAATTGCAGACCAGATCTCTGATGCAGTGTTGGACGCGATTCTTGAGCAAGATCCTAAAGCTCGCGTTGCTTGCGAAACTTACGTAAAAACTGGCATGGTGATGGTGGGTGGTGAAATCACTACTTCCGCTTGGGTTGATATCGAAGAGTTAACTCGTCAAACCGTTCGTGAAATTGGTTACGTGCACTCAGACATGGGCTTTGATGCCAACTCTTGTGCGGTACTGAACACCATCGGTAAGCAATCGCCAGACATCAACCAAGGTGTTGATAAAGTCGATCCTAAAGAGCAAGGCGCGGGCGACCAAGGCATCATGTTTGGTTATGCAACTAACGAAACTGAAGTGCTGATGCCAGCACCAATCACCTACGCACATCGTCTGATGCAGCGCCAAGCAGAAGTTCGTAAAAACGGCACGCTGCCATGGTTGCGTCCAGATGCAAAATCTCAGGTGACCTTCCAGTACGACCAAGGCAAGATCGTGGGTATTGATGCCGTGGTTCTGTCTACTCAGCACTGTGACTCTATTTCAACGCCAGATCTGCGTGAAGCGGTGATGGAAGAGATCATCAAGCCAGTTCTGCCAGCAGAATGGTTGAGCAAAGAGACCAAATACTTCATCAACCCAACCGGCCGTTTCGTTATCGGTGGTCCAATGGGTGACTGTGGTCTGACCGGTCGTAAGATCATTGTTGATACCTACGGAGGCGCAGCGCGTCACGGTGGTGGTGCATTCTCAGGTAAGGATCCATCCAAGGTTGACCGTTCAGCGGCTTACGCAGCACGTTATGTTGCGAAAAACATCGTTGCGGCGGGCATGGCCGATCGTTGTGAAATCCAACTCTCTTACGCCATCGGTGTCGCGGATCCAACGTCGATCATGGTGGAAACTTTCGGCACTGAGAAAGTATCACAAGAGATCATCATCGAAGCCGTTCGTCAGTTCTTCGACCTGCGTCCATACGGTCTGCAAGAGATGCTGAACCTGCTGCAACCTATCTACAAGAAAACTGCTGCTTACGGTCACTTCGGCCGCGAAGAGTTCCCTTGGGAAGCCACCGACAAAGCCGCGCTACTGCGTGACTTCGCTGGTCTAAAATAAGCATTGATTTCAAGTCATCGCTGACAAACGGCGAAGATTGCAATACAGTTCAAGGCCCTTTCTCATGAAAGGGCCTTTTTTATGAGTTCGATGATAGGGTTTTTAGAGGTAGAAATTCGCTAATGGTTCGTTTTGATCTGCACTGCCAAGCTGAGCAGAAAATCAAACAGTGTATCGCTACCGCCAGCGAGGCTTTGCAACGCCCCTTTAAACTGCCCAAACTCAATTACCGTTTACGTGGACGCGCTGCCGGCAAGGCCTATTTGCAGCTGTGGGAAATCCGCCTTAATCCCGTGCTGTTTGCCGAAAACGTCGATGACTTCCTCCAGCAAGTGATCCCACACGAAATCGCGCATCTGATTACGTATCAGCTTTATGGCCGAGTACGCCCACACGGCGTCGAATGGCAACAAGTGATGAGCCAAGTCTTTAATCTTGAGCCGAAAACCACTCACACGTTTTCTGTCGCTTCAGTACAGGGCAAAACCTTCCATTACCGCTGTGCGTGCCGTGAATATCCGCTCACCATTCGTCGCCACAATAAAGTGCTGCGTGGTGAAGCCACCTATCGCTGTCAAAGCTGCCAACAAAACTTGATCTACCAAGCCTAACCTTTGATTGGCTGAGGGCACTTCTGTAGGCTTTGCCTTGCTCTCGCCAAAAACTAACAAAAGCATCAACGACAAAGGCAATTTATGAGTGTTAAACTGATAAAAAACCTACTTATCTACGTCTTTTATGATGATTTTTCGTTTCGTTACCACGCTTGCTGCTAGCTTACCTCTGCTCACCTTTGCCGCCCCCATGTCTTTTAGTCATGCCAAAAATGAAGCGGTGAAGATTTATCGTGATCATCCGGTCTCTTTTTACTGCGGCTGCGAGATTCGCTGGCAAGGCAAAAAAGGCATCCCGGATCTGGAGAGTTGCGGCTATCAAGTGCGTAAAAATGAGAATCGCGCTTCGCGGATTGAATGGGAACATGTGGTGCCGGCTTGGCAATTTGGTCATCAGTTGCAATGCTGGCAACAAGGTGGCCGTAAAAACTGCACTCGTACTAGCCCTGAGTTCAATCAAATGGAAGCCGATCTGCACAACCTCACTCCGGCGATTGGCGAAGTGAATGGCGATCGCTCCAACTTCGGTTTCAGTCAGTGGAATGGTGTCGATGGCGTCACCTATGGCCAATGTGAAATGCAAGTGAACTTCAAAGAGCGCACAGCCATGCCGCCAGAACGAGCGCGCGGGGCGATTGCGCGCACTTATCTGTACATGAGTGAGCAGTACGGTTTGCGACTTTCCAAGGCGCAAAACCAATTAATGAAGGCATGGAACAATCAGTATCCGGTCAGCGAATGGGAATGTGTGCGTGACCAACGGATTGAAAACGTGCAAGGCAACTCGAACCGCTTTGTGCGTGAACAATGCCCGAACTGATGGGCAGAATCTCACCCTGCCCCCTTGTATTTTACTGAACTTGCATCCATGTTAGAGGCCAGATATCCCTCTTCCAACTGAAGTTGCCGCTTTACGTTGGAAGACGGTAACCTCGTTTAATGATTAGGAATTATCCGCATGCGCATCCCTCGAATTTATCATCCAGAACCGATCCACCAGCTTGGCACCGTTGCCCTGAGTGAAGATGCCGCAGGGCATATCGGTCGCGTATTGCGTATGCAAGCTGGACAAGAAGTGCTGCTATTCGATGGCTTTGGAGCTGAATTCCCAGCCGTGATCAGTGAAGTTGGCAAAAAACAGGTATTGGTCAATATCACCGAGCGCGTGGAAAACAGTATTGAATCGCCGCTCGATCTGCATCTTGGTCAGGTGATTTCACGCGGCGATAAGATGGAATTCACCATCCAAAAATCGGTGGAATTGGGCGTCACTACCATCACGCCTCTGCTTTCTGAGCGTTGTGGCGTTAAGCTGGATGAAAAACGCTTCGAGAAGAAGATTCAGCAGTGGCAGAAAATTGCGATCAGCGCTTGCGAGCAGTGTGGCCGTAATACCGTGCCAGAAATCCGCCCAATTATGGAGCTCGAAGCTTGGTGCGCAGAGCCCACCGAGGCACTGAAACTCAATTTGCATCCGCGCGCTAAATACTCGATCAACACCTTACCCACCCCAGTGAGCAAAGTTCGTTTGCTGATTGGGCCTGAAGGCGGCTTGTCAGCGGAAGAAATTGATATGACTCGTCGTTACCAGTTTGAAGAAACCTTATTAGGCCCACGCGTACTGCGCACAGAAACGGCGGCGCTCACGGCGATAACTGCACTACAAGTTCGTTTCGGCGATCTTGGCTAAATGGAGATAAACCATGATTAAACTCGGTATTGTGATGGATCCCATCGCTTCCATTAACATCAAAAAAGATTCCAGCTTTGCCATGATGCTTGAAGCGCAGCGTCGCGGTTATGAAATCCATTATATGGAAATGAATGATCTACACTTAGAGCAAGGTGTGGCACTGGCCGATACCAAGGTCGTCGAGCTGAAAGAAGATCCCAACGGTTGGTATGAATTCAAATCCGAGCAAACTATCGCACTTTCTGAATTGGATGCGATTTTAATGCGTAAGGATCCGCCGTTCGACACCGAATACATCTACGCAACGTACATTTTGGAACGCGCGGAAGATGAAGGCGTATTGGTGGTGAACAAACCACAAAGTCTGCGCGATTGTAATGAAAAACTGTTCACCGCTTGGTTCCCAGAGCTGACGCCGATCACCATGGTGACGCGTAAAGCCGAGAAGATTAAAGCCTTCCGTGAGCAGCACGGGGACGTGATCCTAAAACCCCTCGACGGTATGGGCGGCGCTTCGATTTTCCGTGTTAAAGAGGGAGATCCTAACCTCTCAGTGATCATCGAAACCTTAACCAACCACGGCCAGAATTACTGCATGGCGCAGACGTTTGTGCCAGATATCAGCAACGGCGACAAACGCATTTTGGTGGTCGATGGTGAACCTATGCCCTACTGCTTGGCGCGTATTCCCGCCAAAGGAGAAACTCGCGGTAACTTGGCAGCCGGCGGCCGTGGTGAGCCACGCCCACTGAGTGAAACCGATAAGAAAATTGCCCTAGCGGTTGCACCGACCCTAAAAGAGAAAGGGCTACTGTTTGTAGGCTTGGATGTCATTGGCGATAAACTGACCGAAATTAACGTCACCAGCCCAACCTGTATTCGAGAGATTGAAGCTGCGTACGATATTTCAATTACCGGTAAGTTGATGGATGCCATCGAGCGCCGCCTTAAAGCAGGCGCGATGTGAGCACCCACAGCAGTGAAATAGAGGTTGGACACAGTATGAATCTTACCAATCATTTTCTGGTTGCCATGCCGAGCATGAAGGATCCTTACTTCAAGCGCAGCGTGATTTATATCTGCGAGCACAACCAAGATGGTGCGATGGGGTTAATGATCAACGCGCCGATCGATATTACGGTGGGCGGTATGCTCAAGCAGGTCGATATCGAGCCAGCTTACCCACAGTCGCACCAAGAGAGTCTGAAAAAGCCAGTGTTCAATGGTGGTCCGGTGTCGGAAGATCGTGGGTTTATTCTGCATCGTCCGCGCGATCACTACGAATCGAGCATGAAGATGACTGATGACATCGCCGTCACCACCTCGAAGGATATTCTCACTGTACTCGGTACTGAGGCGGAGCCTGAAGGCTATATTGTCGCGCTCGGCTATTCAGGTTGGTCTGCTGGCCAGTTAGAGGTGGAACTCACCGAAAACTCGTGGCTCACCATAGAAGCGGATCCTGAGCTGATTTTTAACACGCCCGTGCATGAAAAATGGCAAAAGGCGATCCAAAAACTCGGCATCTCCCCTGCGCAGCTTTCCAGCGACGCCGGACACGCCTAACCAAATCCAAGGCTGCGATCACGCAGCCTCATTTTTACTGTCATTTTTTATTGAACATTTTTTATTAAAAGAGAAATCGCATGTCACGTACCGTTATGGCCTTTGATTACGGCACCAAAAGCATTGGCAGTGCAATCGGCCAAGAGATCACGGGCACGGCGTCTCCGCTGAAAGCGTTTAAAGCCAATGATGGCATCCCCAATTGGGATGAAATTGAAAAACAGATCAAAGAGTGGCAACCCAATTTATTGATTGTTGGCCTACCCACCGATCTGCACGGCAAAGATCTGGACACCATCACCCCACGCGCCAAGAAATTTGCTCAGCGTTTGCATGGCCGTTTTGGTTTGCCAGTGGAACTGCACGATGAGCGCCTTTCCACCACTGAAGCGCGCGCAGAACTGTTCGCCATGGGCGGTTACAAAGCACTGAGCAAAGGCAATGTTGACTGCCAATCGGCGGTGATCATTCTAGAGAGTTGGTTTGAAAGTCAGTGGGGCTAACCCCACTGCTTTTTCTTGGCCGAGTAGAACCGCTGTGATTACTCAGCAAAACCTTCCAATTTGATCAAAGCAAACTGCTTCTTGCCGCGTTGCAACACGTAGTAGCGATCAAACAGTGCAAAGCCGGATAACACACCTTCTTGTTGTACTCGCTCACCATTGACGCGAATCGCCCCATTCTCCAACCATTCGCGCGCTTGGCGCTTAGAACTGGCTAAACCTGAGCTAAGCAGCAAATCGAGTAAGGAGTCGCTGCGTGATGCCGCCACACAAGGCAAACCATCCAACTCTAACTGAGCCAACTCACTTAAGCTGAGATAGCTGACATCGCCGCTAAACAGCGCTTGAGTAATCCGCTGCGCCGCAGCGAGTCCCTCTTCACCATGCACAAAACGGGTCACCTGTTCCGCCAAAATCTGCTGCGCTTGTGGCTTGCCTGCGCGTAACGCATCGGTTTGACGGATTTCCTCAATCTCAGCGGTACTCAAAAAGGTGTAATACGCCAAGAAACGGTACACATCCGCATCATCACTGTTTAACCAAAACTGGTAGAAACGATACGGCGAGGTTTTGCTGCTCTCAAGCCACACGGCGCCACTTTCAGTTTTACCAAATTTAGTGCCATCGGATTTGGTAATGAGCGGCAGAGTTAAACCACACACCTCAGCCCCATTAAGGCGTCGAGTCAAATCAATTCCGCTGACAATATTGCCCCACTGATCATTGCCACCAATTTGCAGCGCACAGCCAAACTCACGATTGAGATGCGCAAAGTCATAAGATTGCAGCAAAGAGTAACTGAACTCGGTAAAAGAGATGCCTTGATCCGGACGTGCCAAACGCTGCTTTACCGATTCACGATTGATCATGGTATTGACTGAAAAGTGCTTGCCCACATCTCGGAAAAAAATCGATCAGATTGATTTTGCCGATCCAATCAGCATTATTGACAGTCATCAGCGATGCGCAATTCTCGCTCTGCGAGGTCATCAATTGCGTGATTTGCTGGCTTAAATCACTCACCCACTGCTGTACAGTTTGCGCACTATTGAGCACCCGCTCGTTGGCTTTGAAGCTTGGATCGCCAATCATGCCTGTGGCCCCCCCGATAAGCGCTATCGCTTGATGTCCGGCGTTTTGAAAGCGTTTAAGCATCAACAGTGGCACCAAATGACCGATGTGCAAACTGCCTGCAGTGGGGTCAAAACCGCAATACAGCACTTGCGGTGTGGCAAAGCGCTCAACCAGCGCCTCCAGAGGTGTGCTTTGCGCGATCAAACCGCGCTGCTGTAAATCATCAAAAAGTTGCTGTGAATTCATTCTGCCTCCCAAAAGTCTTGGCAAACAGAGTAACCAACTTTAAACCTGAGGAGCGATGTCCCTAAAGGGACAATCTTGGTGATTGATGACCGAAGGAAGAGAGACAGCCTAATCCGCGACTGCGCCAATCAGATGATTGAGAAACAGTTGAAACAGCTCACTTAACGAGCTGACATGCAGCTGCGCATAGATGCGTTTGCGATGATTTTTGACCGTACCATGACTGATCGCCAGTGCATCGGCAATCTCTTGTGAATCTAAACCTTGGATGAGCAGTGCGGTGATCTCCTGCTCTCGCGGGCTTAAACGCTGCGCGCCAAAACTCTGGATCGCCTGTTCAACCCAAATTCGTAACTCTTGGTTTGGTTGCGCACTTTCCGCTAACCGCAGTGGCTGCTGCTGCCAATGCTGCTGACACAAGGCTTGCAACACGGTAAACCGCTGTTGCAACGCGGCAATCTGTTCACGTGGAAAAGAGCGCGGCTTAAAGCAGCCGAGATACACCACAATCGAACGCTCGCCATCGAGATTGACCACCAAACTCACTTCATCTTGCCAACCGGTTTGTGCATAAAACTGGTGTCGATAGGCTTTTTGCTGTGGATTGAGCGGCATTAAATCGGAAAGATGAAACACCCCTGAACGCGTGTTGTGCTGCAAAGCGCTGTAGAAAGGATCATCAAGATAAGCATGTGTCAGATAACGCTGAAACAGCAACTCACGCTGGGTCGAGAGCGAGTCATACAGATAAATCGGATGTTTGTTTGGGCGATAACCCAAAATCACTGCGCAATCAAAATCAGCAATACAACGCAACACAACCACGAGGCGGGAAGTAAATTGCGGCGTCTTTAACGCCGCAATCGCGTCACCTAATGCGAGATATTCTTGAGTCGTGATCGGCATGCGCACTTCACCCATTCAGCCGAGAAAGTGGCAGTATGCCCAATCCAGACTCGAAGCTCTATCCCAAACTCGCTTGAGTTGCAGGGAGTGAAAGCAAAGCGCACAAAGCAACCAACCGCTATTCCATATCAATCTTCACATTTTGCAAAGATCCGCTGCCGTAGTTATCACCACGCTTGGTTTTGAGCATCAAGCGCAGATCGTTAGCCGAATCGGCACTGTGCAGGGCATCTTGCTCGCTGATTTTGTCGTCTACCACTAGTTGATACAAAGCTTGGTCGAAAGTCTGCATGCCGACTTCTTTGGAGCGCGCCATGGTCGCTTTAAGCTCATGCAGTTCGCCGCGGCGAATCAAATCCGCGACTCGTGGGCTATTGAGCAACACTTCAAACACCCCATGTCGCCCTTTGCCGTTTTTATCCCGCAACAGTTGCTGGCCAATCACCCCTTTTAGGTTGAGTGACAGGTCGAGCAAGAACTGCTCACGCTGCTCTTTCGGAACTAAATGCAAAATCCGCTCTAACGCTTGGTTGGCGTTGTTGGCGTGCAGTGTGGCCATACACAAATGCCCCGTTTCCGCGAAGGTCATCGCGTATTGCATGGTTTCTCGGCTGCGAATTTCACCAATCAAAATCATATCCGGTGCTTGGCGCAGCGAGTTTTTCAGCGCCACTTCATAGCTTTCGGTATCGAGCCCCACTTCTCGCTGAGTCACTATGCAGCGCTTGTGTTCATGCACAAACTCAATTGGATCTTCGACCGTCAAAATATGCCCGGTACGGTGCTGGTTACGATAGCCGGTCATTGCCGCCATAGTGGTGGATTTACCCGAACCGGTTGCGCCCACCACCAGCACTAAACCGCGCTTGGCAATCGCCAAATTTTGCAGCACTTCAGGCAATTTCAACTCTTCAAAGGTGGGAATGCGCGTTTCAATCCGGCGGATCACCGCGCCCGGCAATTCACGCTGGAAAAACGCACTGACCCGAAAACGGCCACTGTCACGCACCACAGCAAAGTTCGCTTCGCGCGTCTGCTTAAATTCTGCTTGCCTTGCGTCATCCATCATCGCATGCAGTAAGGCCGTCACCTCTGTCAAACTGAGTACTTCACCTTGTGCGCGCAGTTCACCATCGACTCGATATAAAATCGGCGCACCCACTGTGATGTACAGATCCGATGCCTTATGAGTCAGCATGCCGTCCAGATATTGATTCAACTCCATCTATCTTTACCTACCTAAAATGCTTTTAAATCCAACTCAATTTTGCTCTGCACTTCTTGCGCATCCACCACACCACGCGCCATCAGCTGTTTGGCGTTTTGCTCCATAGTTTGCATGCCATGAGCGGCACCGGTTTGGATGATCGAATACATCTGCGCCACTTTATCTTCACGGATCAAGTTCCGAATTGCCGGAGTCGCCAGCATGATTTCATGGCACGCGACACGACCGCCACCCACGCGTTTTAAGAGCTTTTGCGCGATAACGGCACGCAGCGATTCGGACAGCATTGAACGCACCATGTCTTTATCGCTACCGGGAAACACATCGATAATCCGGTCGATGGTTTTTGCTGCCGAACTGGTGTGCAGAGTGCCAAACACTAAGTGACCGGTTTCTGCCGCGGTAAGCGCCAAGCTAATCGTTTCTTGGTCACGCAACTCACCGACTAAGATCACATCAGGGTCTTCACGCAGAGCCGAACGCAGGGCATTTTTAAAACTGTGGGTATCACGGTGCACTTCGCGTTGGTTGATCAAACATTTATTATTGCTGTGCACAAATTCAATCGGATCTTCAATGGTCAGGATATGCTTGTTGTGATGAGCATTCACGTAGTCGACCATCGCCGCGAGCGTGGTCGACTTACCCGAACCAGTAGGCCCAGTAACCAGCACTAAACCTTTTTCGTAATTGGCGATCTTGGTAAAAATATCGGGGGCTTCAAGCTGTTCTAAAGTTGGGATCACGGTAGGAATAGTACGAAACACGGCTGAACAACCACGAGATTGATGAAACGCGTTAACCCGGAATCGGCCAACGTTGGGCAGTTCAAAAGAAAAATCGACTTCTAATTTCTCTTCATATTCACTGCGCTGGGCATCGTTCATGATCTCAAAAATCAAGCGATGCACATCAGAATGGGTAAAAGCAGGCACGCCAAGCTTCCTAACTTCGCCATCAATCCGTACCATAGGCGGAACACCTGCGGAAAGATGTAGATCTGACGCGTTATGCTTTACACTAAATTCCAGTAACTCAGCGATATCCATTTAAATTCCTTAATAAAGTCTGGCTATGCGTAGTATTCAACAAAACATTGAACATATCACTGCACAGATCGAAAGCGCACAACAAAAGTGTGGACGCGCTCGAAGCTCTGTGCAACTTCTCGCGGTAAGCAAAACCAAACCTGTCGAGGCAATTCTTGAAGCGACTCAAGCAGGGCAATGCTGTTTTGGTGAGAATTATGTGCAAGAAGGCGTGGATAAAATCCGCTATTTTGCCGAACATCACCCGCAGTTAGCACTGGAGTGGCACTTTATTGGCCCACTACAGTCGAATAAAACGCGCTTAGTGGCAGAGCATTTTGACTGGGTTCACACCATTGATCGCGAGAAAATTGCCTTGCGCCTCAGTGAACAACGCCCTGTGGATATGCCACCGCTGCAAGTGCTGATTCAGGTCAACACCAGCGGTGAAGCCTCAAAATCTGGCATCGAACCGCAGCAATTATTTACATTAGCTGAATTGATTTCTCGTCTGCCAAACCTCACCTTAAGAGGGCTGATGTCAATTCCTGAGAACGTGCCGGATTACCCGGCGCAACTGGCAGCATTTACCCAATTAGCCGAATTGCAGCAACAACTGGCTCAGAAATACCCGCAGGTTGATACCTTATCCATGGGTATGAGTGGCGATATGCAAGCGGCGATTGAAGCAGGCAGCACCATAGTGCGTATTGGTACCGCGATTTTCGGCGAGCGCGATTACAGCCGCAACGCTTAACGTTTGGGATGCTCGTTGCAACGAGCGCCCCTTTTAGATTTGAGAGTATCGAATGGAACAGAGAAGCATCGCCTTTATTGGCGCAGGTAACATGGCACGCGCCATCATTGCGGGATTGATTGCCAGTGGTTACGCCGCCGATAAGATCATCGCAACCGCCCCTTCGCTCACACGCCGCGAGCCTCTTGAAGCGCAATACGGTATTCGTACCACCAGCGATAACCTTGCAGCGGCGCAACAAGCGGATGTGGTGGTGTTAGCGGTCAAACCGCAGTTGATGGCGGAGGTGTGTAAGCCACTACAAGCCGTCGATTTATCTGCAAAATTAGTTATCTCGATTGCGGCGGGTGTGTCAGTCAAAAGACTCAATGAGATGCTGGCCACCCAGCTCAATTTAGTGCGTGTGATGCCCAATACGCCATCACTGGTAAACCTTGGTATGAGCGGTTTGTACGCACCTGATTCGGTGAGCGAAGCGGATAAAGCCTTTACCACACAACTGATGCAAAGCGTCGGTGAGGTGTGCTGGGTGACTGAAGAATCCGGCATCAACAGCGTGATTGCTGCCGCAGGTAGCGCTCCCGCTTATTTCTTCTTGTTTATGCAAGCCATGCAGCAAGAGGCGATGGCGCAAGGCTTTGATGAAGCTACCGCCCGTTTGTTAGTGCAGCAATCGGCACTCGGCGCAGCCGCCATGGTCAAAGCCAACCCAGAACTCTCACTGGCCACTTTGCGTGAACAAGTGACATCAAAAGGCGGCACCACGGCGCAAGCGATCCTGACGTTTAACGCTCACCAACTCAGCGACATCGTTGCCAAAGCGATGCAAGCGGCGGTGACACGCGCGCAAGAGATGGAACAACTGTTTTAATGTTTAAGGCGTCCACTCAAACTGAGCGGTCGCCAAATCAATAAGGGCAACTTATGAATTCACTGAGCTTTCTCATCAACACCCTATTTGACCTCTACATCATGGTGGTCATTTTGCGCATTTGGCTGCAAGCCGCGCGCGCTGATTTCTACAATCCGTTTTCGCAATTTATCGTAAAAGTGACCCAACCTGTGGTCGGCCCGCTGCGCCGTGTGATCCCATCGATTGGCAGCATTGATTTGGCCACCATCGTTTTTGCGTACGTCCTGTGCGTACTGAAATTCATGGCCTTAGTCTTGCTTGCCTCCAGCGGCTCCGTGTCGTTCAGCGCTGATTTCCTCTTCCTCGGCTTACTCTCTTTGATTAAAGCTGCAGGCGGCTTGTTGTTCTGGGTGCTCTTGGTCCGCGCTATCCTAAGCTGGGTCAGCCAAGGCCGCAGCCCAATTGAGTACGTGTTCAATCAACTCACTGAACCTATGCTCGCGCCGATCCGTCGCATTATTCCGGTAATGGGCGGCTTTGATCTCAGCATTCTGGTGCTGTTCATTGTGCTGCAATTTGCCAACTTCCTGATGGGCGATGTGATTGGTCCTATCTGGTATCAGTTGTAATGGCTGCCGTATGGCGCGAAGGAGATGACTTACTGCTGCGGCTCTATATTCAACCGAAAGCAAGCCGCGACAGCATTGTCGGCCTACATGGTGAAGAACTCAAAGTCGCCATCACCGCGCCGCCGATTGATGGTAAAGCCAACGCACACTTGAGCAAGTATCTCGCCAAGCTGTGCAAAGTGGCGAAAGGTTCGGTGGTGATCGAAAAAGGCGAGCTAGGACGCCACAAACAAGTGCGTATCCTACAGCCGAGCCAGATCCCAGCTGACATTGCAGCACTGATTGAATAATCACACTCCCTCTTTGAGGGAGTTTTTTCACAAGGAGAATCGATTATGCGTAAATGGATGATGTCACTACTGCTCACCCTATTGGCTTTGCCGGCGAGCGCTGAGCAGCAAAAAACCATTAAAGATATTGAAGTGCACTATTCGGCATTCAACTCAACCTTTTTAACCCCTAAGGTGGCGAGCAGTTATCAGCTGACGCGCAACGGCTATACCGCAATTCTCAATATCAGCGTGTTAGATCGCGCGTCACTCGGCAAACCGGCGACCGAAGTCAAACTGACCGGCCATGCCAAAAACCTGATTGGTAACTTGCGTGAACTGAGCTTTAAGCAAGTCAATGAAGGCAACGCGATCTACTATTTGGCGGAAGTGCCGATCAGCAATGAAGAGATGCTGACGTTTGATATCAATGTCGATGCAGGTCTGAAAGGGGCGGGAAAACTGACCTTCAGCCAGAAGTTCTATACCGAACAGTAATTTTATAGAAGACATGGGGAATCGACGGTGCAGCCGTCGGTTTTCCCCATACAAACCACAGAGAACAGCATGAAAAAGATCGTTTTAGCCACGGGCAATCAAGGCAAAGTGCGTGAAATGGCGGACCTATTGTCCGATTTTGGGTTTGATGTCGTCGCACAAAGCGAATTCAACGTCCCTGAAGTGGCAGAAACAGGCACCACTTTTATTGAAAATGCGATCATCAAGGCACGTCATGCCGCGCAAATTACCGGTTTACCCGCGATTGCCGATGATTCCGGTTTGGAAGTGGATTACCTAAACGGCGCGCCGGGCATCTATTCTGCGCGCTACGCGGGCGAGCATGCCAGCGACGGCGACAATCTCAATAAGCTGCTAGCGGCGATGCAAGATGTGCCAGACGACCAGCGCAGCGCGCGTTTTCATTGTGTACTGGTGTTGATGCGCCACGCCGATGATCCAACGCCTATCGTTTGCCACGGCAAATGGGAAGGCAAAATCCTCACCTCACCACACGGCAGTAATGGCTTTGGTTACGATCCGATTTTCTGGGTTCCGGAAGAAAACTGCGCTTCTGCTGAGCTAGAACCGGTGCGCAAAAAGCAGCTATCCCATCGCGGTAAAGCCCTGCAAAAACTGTTCAAAGCGATTGAAGAGCAGCGTACATGCTAACGCCTCCACCGCTTAGCCTATACATTCATATTCCGTGGTGCGTGCAGAAATGCCCGTATTGCGATTTCAACTCGCACGCGCAGAAAGGCGAGATTCCTGAGCAAGAGTATTTGGATGCTCTGCTGGAAGATCTGGATCGCGACATCGAACGTTACCAGCTCAAGGGAGATCCGCGCCTGCTGCACTCGATCTTTATTGGCGGCGGCACACCAAGCCTTATCTCTGCGGAAGGGATCGCGCGCTTGCTGCAAGGCGTTGCTAAGCGTATTGCGTTTAAGCCAGAGATTGAAATCACCATGGAAGCTAACCCCGGCACGATTGAAGCGCAGCGTTTTGCAGGCTATCGCACCGCGGGAGTTACACGTATTTCGATTGGTGTGCAGAGTTTTGATCCAGAAAAATTAGCGCGTTTAGGGCGCATTCACGGCCAACAAGAAGCGGTTCGTGCTGCACAGTTGGCGCATCAAATTGGCCTCAACAGCTTTAATTTAGATTTGATGCACGGCTTACCCGATCAAACTCCCGAGCAAGCACTGGCCGATTTGGATCAGGCGATCACACTCAATCCGCCGCATCTCTCTTGGTATCAACTGACTATTGAACCCAACACACTGTTTTACTCGAAACCGCCTAAGCTGCCGGATGAAGATGCGCTATGGGATATTTTCGAGCTCGGCCATCAAAAGCTCAGTGATGCAGGGTATGTACAGTATGAGATTTCAGGCTATAGCAAGCCGGGTTATCAGTGTCAGCACAACCTCAACTATTGGCGCTTTGGGGATTACCTCGGGATTGGCTGCGGCGCGCACGGCAAACTGAGTTTTACTGACGGACGCATTGTCCGTACCACCAAAACCAAGCACCCGCGCGGCTACTTGGCAGCGTTGAACAATCTCGCCAAAGCTTATTTGGATAGCGAGCAGTTGGTTGCCGATCAAGACAAGCCGTTTGAGTTTTTTATGAACCGCTTTCGCTTGATTGAACCCTGCCCGAAAGCCGATTTTACCGCCACCACGGGACTTCCGATTGACGTGATCCGCCCAACCTTAGATTGGGCGCTGAATGAAGGTTATCTCAGTGAAGATGATCAGCACTGGCAAATCACGGAAAAGGGCAAACTGTTCCTCAATGATCTGCTCGAAGCCTTTATGGCTGATGACGAAGAATAACCAAGAGGCGCGTGCGCCTCTTTATTTTTATCTTTTATAGCCACACGACTTGGAAAGGGATAGCTTAGAAAATTGAGCGACCAATCCGCTGCGCGAGTAACTCTAACGCGCGAGTCCCCGCGAGCGAGTTACCCGATTGATCCAACGCAGGGGACCACACTGCAATCGTCATCTCTCCCGGCACCACAGCAATAATCCCACCGCCAACACCTGATTTTCCGGGCATACCGACTCGATAGGCAAACTCTCCTGCCCCATCATACAAGCCACAAGTGGCCAGCAAGGCATTGGTTTGTTTGCTTTGGGTTGGGGTTATCACCGTTTCACCCGTCACCACAGAAACACCTTTATTGGCCAGATAGCTGAAGGTTTTCGCCAGCTCAACACAGCTCATTTTCAATGCGCAGGCGTGAAAATAATTGTGTAGTACAGGAATAACCTCATTGTGGAAATTGCCAAACGAGCGCATCAAATAGGCAATCGCGGCGTTGCGATCACTGTGCATCATCTCCGATGCTGCCACGACTTTGTCATAAGCAATGAGCGGCTCACCGCTAAGTTGGCGTACAAACTCCAACAGACGCTGGCGAGGTGCAGAAAGGCGACTTTGCAGCATATCGCACACCACAATCGCGCCGGCATTGATAAATGGATTACGTGGGATTCCCTGCTCCATTTCAAGCTGAATCAATGAGTTAAATGCTTGTCCTGAAGGCTCTTTACCCACACGGCTCCACAGCTCATCTGGCTGATACAAGCCCATCGCGAGCGTCAAGCTCAACACTTTGGAGATCGACTGAATCGAAAACCCTTCCTGCGCATCACCGGCCGTGATGACTTCCCCTTGATTGGTGAACACGGCAATGCCCAGTTTTTCACTTGGTACTTTGGCGAGTGCGGGAATGTAATCGGCGACTTTACCCTGCCCAGTGAGCGGGCGAACTTCTTCAATAATGCTGGCTAAAATCTCTGCTGTTGGCTTCATGGTTGACTCTTTATTATTAGTTTGTCTCAAGCTACTTCAGCTGTTCAATAGCTCGAGGATTAGGGTCAAAAAAGCCAACATCAAATGTTGGCTTAAGCAAAATTCTCTCTTTACGCAGTGCGCTGGTACTTGATGTCCCACACTCCGTGACCTAAACGGTGACCACGCTGCTCAAACTTAGTCAGCGGGCGCTCATCAGGACGCGGAATGTAATCGCCATCGGTTGCCAAGTTAGCAAAACCGGGCGCTTGATTCATCACTTCAATCATGTGTTCTGCGTAGTTTTCCCAGTCGGTTGCCATGTGGAATACACCGCTGCCGATAATGAGCTTTTGGCGTACCATTTCAGCAAATTCAAGCTGCACGATACGGCGCTTGTGGTGACGCTTCTTGTGCCAAGGATCTGGGAAGAATAATTGCAAAGTGTGCAGGCTGTTATCTGGGATCATGTGTGCAAACACTTCCACCGCGTCATGGCACATCACACGCAAGTTAGTCACACCCGCTTCACGCGCCGAAGCCAAACAAGCACCGACACCTGGGCTATGTACTTCAATGCCGAGGAAGTTTTTCTCAGGTGCGTTTTTCGCCATTTCGACCAAGGACGCGCCCATGCCAAAACCAATCTCCAACACAACCGGATTGTCGTTACCAAACACCTGTTGCCAATCCAACAGCTCTGGCTGGTAATCAATCCCCATGGTTGGCCAGCACTCTTTCATTGCGGCTTCCTGGCCTTTGGTCAAACGACCTTCACGACGAACAAAGCTACGAATACGACGCAGCACTTTGCCATCTTCGGTATATTCCTGGGTGATGACTTCGCTCATTTCTATTGCCTGCACATTACTAAATCAGAGCGGGAATTATCCAAAGAATCGTCAACGGTGCAAGTGTTATTACTGACCGCTTACCATCCAACCCTCAAACTCTTTGCCGTTGCCGCTAACACAACTACAGCTTCAATTTACAAGGAGGGAGGATATCCCCAATGTTTGTCGGTTTTACTTCACCACCAATCTGTGGTGCAATTTTGCTCCACTAGTTTAGACAATAATAATGAGCAAGTCGTGACTCCTTTTGCACAGGCCATCCTTACTTGGTATGACGCCTACGGCCGCAAAAACCTGCCGTGGCAACAAAATAAAAATGCGTATCGCGTTTGGTTATCGGAAATCATGTTACAGCAGACCCAAGTCGCGACCGTGATCCCCTACTTTGCACGCTTTTTAGAGCGCTTTCCGACCGTACACGCCCTCGCGGCAGCGCCGCAAGATGAAGTACTGCATTTCTGGACGGGGCTTGGCTACTACGCCAGAGCGCGCAATCTGCATAAAGCAGCGAAAATGGTGGTGAGTGAATATGGCGGTGAATTTCCCACCGATTTAGAGCAGATGAATGCGCTACCCGGTGTTGGCCGTTCCACTGCGGCAGCCGTGCTCTCTTCTGTGTATAAAAAACCACACGCCATTTTGGATGGCAACGTGAAGCGCACGTTAGCGCGCTGCTTTGCCGTTGAAGGCTGGCCGGGGCAAAAAAGTGTCGAGAACCAGCTTTGGCATTATGCAGAAATGCACACGCCCAAAGTGGATGTTGATAAATACAACCAAGCCATGATGGATATGGGCGCAATGATCTGCACTCGCAGCAAGCCAAAATGCAGCCTATGCCCGGTGGAATCTTTCTGCCTTGCCAAACAGCAAGGCAATCCCCAAGAGTATCCGGGCAAGAAACCGAAAACCGATAAACCCGTCAAAGCCACTTGGTTTGTCATGCTCTATCACGACAATGCCGTCTGGCTTGAGCAGCGCCCGCAAAGTGGAATTTGGGGCGGTTTGTACTGCTTCCCGCAATCAGAGATCGCCAATATTCAAACCACCATAGATCAGCGCGCCATCGGCGATAGCACCATAACATCGCAGAAAACCCTGATCGCATTTCGCCATACCTTTAGCCACTATCATCTCGATATCACGCCGATTTTGCTGCAATTAAGCCGCAAACCGGACATCGTCATGGAAGGGAGCAAAGGTCTTTGGTATAACTTAAGCCAACCCGATGAGATTGGTCTCGCGGCACCAGTGAAACAACTGTTGCACAGCTTACCTTTCGACATTGATAGCCACATTTAAAGAGGAAGAGTGAATGGCTCGCACCGTATTTTGTACCCGATTGCAGAAAGAAGCCGATGGCTTGGATTTCCAACTCTATCCCGGCGAACTGGGCAAACGCATTTTCGACAACATCTGCAAAGAAGCTTGGGCACAATGGCAGACCAAACAGACCATGCTGATCAATGAGAAAAAACTCAACATGATGGATCCTGAACACCGCAAATTGCTTGAGCAAGAGATGGTGAACTTCCTGTTTGAAGGTAAAGAAGTCCATATCGAAGGTTATACACCGCCTGCAAAGTAGGAAATTTCGGATTTCATCTGCTTGCAAAAAATGACATCATGCCGCTGGGTTATGATGTCATTTTCGTATCAGGAGTAGCGAAAGCTCGCTTTAGGAGGCGCATGAGAAAGTTAGTGTTATGTATCACCGCTCTATTATTGAGTGGCTGTAGTCGTGAATTTATCGAGAAAATTTACGATGTTGATTACGAACCCACTAACCGTTTCGCCAAGAACTTAGCCGAATTACCCGGACAGTTTCAGAAAGACACCGCCGCACTGGATGCATTAATCAACAGCTTCTCCGGCAATATCGAAAAACGTTGGGGACGCCGCGAGCTAAAAATCGCTGGCAAAAACAACTACGTCAAATACATAGACAACTACCTTAGCCGCTCTGAAGTCAACTTCACCGAAGGTCGAATCATAGTAGAAACCGTTTCGCCCATCGATCCTAAAGCTCATTTACGCAATGCGATCATCACCACCTTACTGACTCCCGATGATCCCGCGCACGTCGATCTTTTCTCCTCAAAAGACATTGAACTCAAAGGCCAACCCTTTTTGTATCAACAGGTACTTGATCAGGATGGACAACCAATCCAATGGTCATGGCGCGCTAACCGCTACGCTGACTACCTCATCGCTAACCATTTGAAAGTTAAGCAGGTCGACTTCAAGAAAGCCTATTATGTCGAAATCCCGATGGTCAAGGATCAAATCGACATCCGCGGCTACAAATACGCCAATATCGTGCGTAAGGCCTCTCGCAAATACGATATCCCGGAAGATCTGATCTACGCGATCATCAAAACCGAAAGCAGTTTCAACCCCTATGCGGTGAGTTGGGCCAACGCTTATGGCTTAATGCAAGTGGTGCCTAAAACCGCAGGACGGGATGTGTTCAAGCTGGTCAAAAACCGCTCTGGCGAACCCAGCCCCGAGTATCTGTTTAACCCAGAAAACAACATTGATACGGGTACCGCCTATTTTTACATCCTGAAAAATCGCTATTTGAAAGAGGTACGTCACCCCACATCTCTCGAATACAGCATGATTTCTGCTTACAACGGCGGAACAGGCGGTGTATTAAATACCTTTAGCAATGATCGCCAGCGCGCCATGCGTGACCTCAATGCCCTGCAACCTAACCAAGTCTATTGGGCATTAACCAAGAAACATCCGAATGCGGAAGCGCGCCGTTATCTGGAAAAAGTGACCAAATTTAAGAAGGAATTTAATGCGGGATAACAAAAAGCCCGCAGTTTGCTGAAAATAACGGCAATCAAACTGATTTTTCGAAATATTTCAAAAAACAGGTTGACGGGGAAAGGGAAAATCCGTTTAATAGCGCTCCGTTGCCCGGATAGCTCAGTCGGTAGAGCAGAGGATTGAAAATCCTCGTGTCGGTGGTTCGATTCCGCCTCCGGGCACCACGAATTTTAGATTGTTGGTGTAAGACACAAACAGCAAAGGTTACGTGTGCCGGCTTAGCTCAGTAGGTAGAGCAACTGACTTGTAATCAGTAGGTCGCCAGTTCGATTCCGGCAGCCGGCACCACTTAAAATTTGCCTCGATAGCTCAGTCGGTAGAGCAGAGGATTGAAAATCCTCGTGTCGGTGGTTCGATTCCGCCTCGAGGCACCACTATTAAAAGTTGTGCCAAAGACACAATAAAAATTGTTCCTCCTTAGCTCAGTCGGTAGAGCGACGGACTGTTAATCCGCAGGTCGCTGGTTCAAGTCCAGCAGGAGGAGCCACTTTTAAAAACCCAGTCAAAGACTGGGTTTTTCTTTATCTGCGTTTATTATTTCTCTTCTCACTTCCCAAACCATCCCACCTCAATTGTTGCCTTAACATCACTATTCTTTTTTTATTTCGAGGCAAAAATTTAATCCATCTCATACTTTCAAACTTAGTTCGTATCAATAAATAAGCAAGCTCATTACTATCTCGCCGACATCAAAATGTCACAAAATTTTAATCTGTTTACACCTTCCCATAGGGTCAAACTATGAAATTAAAAACCCAAGCTTATTTATTGTCTGCCATCATTCTCGCCGCTCTTCTCGCGCTAACCGCAACTGGGCTGTGGACTCTACGCGTGGCCAGCAATTTCGATAACAAAGCGCGTGTAACTGAGCTGTTTAGTAGTGCCTACAGTATTTTGACTGAAGTAGAGAAGCTCGCTAAAGAAGGCAAGATGTCGGAGCCAGAAGCCAAAGCGCTCGCGACTCGATTAATGCGCAACAATCTCTACAAAGATAATGAATATGTGTATGTGGCAGATGAAAATATGACTTTCGTGGCGACGCCGCTCGACCCACAACTGCACGACACCAGTTTTCACGATTTTAAAGATGGTAAAGGCAATAGTGTTGGCCGCTTAATTCAAGATGTACTGCATAATCAATCCGGCAAGCTAGTGGAATATACATGGACACAAACACAGGCCGATGGTTCGATTGAAGAAAAGCTCTCGATCGCGCGTAAAACGCCACACTGGGGATGGGTTGTAGGCACGGGTATTGGTTTTAACGAAGTGAATGCGCGTTTTTGGTCTACCGCGCAATGGCAATTAAGCTTATGTGTGGTGATCGCCGTTGCGATTTTATCTTTGCTCCTGATCGCGATTCGTAAAATACTGCTGATTATTGGCGGTGAACCGAATGAGGTGCGCAGCGCAGTACAATCCGTGGCACAAGGCCGCATTCGTCGTGAATTTACGGTAAAAGCCCCTAAAGAGAGTATTTATGGTGCAGTGCAGCAGATGAGCAGCTCACTTGCAGACTTAGTGGCTAAGCTTGAGCAATCCATGGTTGCTTTACGTTCTGAATTAGCCGGCGCAGGTACTCGCGCCAAAAGCATTGCCGAATTAACGGATAATCAGCAGCAATCTACCGCCATGATTGCCACTGCAATGACCGAAATGGCCTCTTCCGCGAACCAAGTCGCCGATTCTGCGCGTGATACCGCATTCAACACCGATCAGGCGGATCAGCAAAGTCAGCATACGCAAAAGCTCATCCACAACACGGTGAGCAATATTCAAGGCTTGGCGACCCAATTACAAACCGCGAGCACCGCGGTTGCCGATCTGGATCTGGATGTCAAAAACATCGCTAAAGTGCTAGACGTAATTGGTGATATTGCAGAGCAAACCAATTTACTGGCGCTGAATGCCGCAATTGAAGCGGCACGCGCTGGTGAGCAAGGGCGAGGCTTCGCCGTCGTGGCTGATGAAGTGCGTAACTTAGCGGGCCGCACGCAAACCAGTACCAAAGAGATCCAGCAGATGATCCACAATTTGCAGGAAGGGTCGCGTAATGCGATTCAAACCATCCAGATTTGTGGGCAAACAAGTCAAAGCAGTGTGCAAGAGTCAGAAAATGCCGCTTCAGCGCTAGCATTGATTGTCAGCGCACTCGAAAGCGTCTCTTCGATGAGCCATCAAATTGCAACGGCAGCCGCCGAGCAAACCCAAGTCAGCGATGATATTGCGCGCCGAATCAATATGATTGAAGAAAGTGGCTCAAAACTGAGCCGTGTGGTGATGGAGAGCCACAATAGTACGCAAACTCTCACCAAACTCGCCCGCGAGTTAGAACAGTGGGCTGCGCATTTTGAGGTGACTCGTTAAGCATACTTTCAGTTCAGTGATCACAAAACGTTTCACTGAACTGATGGGTTACCCGTCGTTATGATAACCAAACTCCTTGACGTTGCCTGTAGTCAGCCAGTGCATTCATCCCCACGAGCCTACCTACTCCATGATTGGGATGAAGGAACCTAACCAACACGGCTGCAGCTTCAAGTAGGAAGGGGATAACTGAAAATATTTATCAAGCAGGTATTTTTACGTACTTTGTGATTTTCTGGCTACGCTTAAAACTCTCTATTTCACTGAGCGAGTCGGTCTTGTGGTTCATTTAGCGATATTTTGGCAAACGAAATGGACAAAAACAGGCCATTAAGTATAGAAAAACAACAAACGATATTTTTTTTAGATTTTCATGTTGACGACCACCACGAAAAACCTTTTAATACACCCCGTCGCCCGGATAGCTCAGTCGGTAGAGCAGAGGATTGAAAATCCTCGTGTCGGTGGTTCGATTCCGCCTCCGGGCACCACAATTTTGGTTGTTGGTGCTTGCACGAACAATAACAAATGTGCCGACTTAGCTCAGTAGGTAGAGCAACTGACTTGTAATCAGTAGGTCACCAGTTCGATTCCGGTAGTCGGCACCATTAAAAAAGAATAATTCCTCCTTAGCTCAGTCGGTAGAGCGACGGACTGTTAATCCGCAGGTCGCTGGTTCAAGTCCAGCAGGAGGAGCCAATTTCTCACTTGCCTTGCAAGTAGATTTGCCGACTTAGCTCAGTAGGTAGAGCAACTGACTTGTAATCAGTAGGTCACCAGTTCGATTCCGGTAGTCGGCACCATTAAAAAGAATAATTCCTCCTTAGCTCAGTCGGTAGAGCGACGGACTGTTAATCCGCAGGTCGCTGGTTCAAGTCCAGCAGGAGGAGCCACTTTTAGAAACCCAGTCTTTGACTGGGTTTTATTTTATCTGTCGAAAACCGCCCCACTCCAATTGCTCTTTTGACTGCAAAAGAAAGGCAAACGGTTAAGTTTGCCTTAGAAAAGGTAAGCGCATAATGACGATGAGCTTACTTAATGCCTTTCTCCTTTCGGATCAGCTCATAAGCGTGTTGGATTTGCTGAGATTTCTCTTTCGCTACGTTCATCATCTCTGGCGGTAAACCTTTCGCCATTAGCTTATCTGGGTGGTGCTCATTCATCAGCTTACGATAAGCTCGCTTCACCTCTTGTGCACTCGCACTTTCGCTCACTCCAAGCACTTCGTAGGCATCGGCCAATTGATGGCGTGATGAAGGCTGCTGCCATTGCTGCCCACTATGGGATTGCTGCTGCGAACCACCAAAGCCACCACCTTGTTGAAATCGAAACGCTGCTTCCTGCATCCGTAAACGTCGCTCTAACTGCTCGGAAGAAAAACCAAGCCCACGCGCAATACGATGCAGTACTTGACGCTCACTCGGGTGCACATCCCCATCAGCAAACGCGGAAGAGACTTGCAGCTCAAGGAAAAACTGTAGCAGGTCAAAACGCCCGCCCGTGGCGATTTTCACGCGCTCTAACACTTGCTCTAGAGGAAAATCGCTTTCTTTCCCGTCACGAAACGCATCTTGTGCGGCACGTTTTTGCTCTAGGGTCAGGTTCATGCGATCCATCATAATGGTCGCGAGTTGGATCTCTTCTTTGGTGACTTGCCCTTTGGCTTTTGCCACATGCCCCATCACCGAAAATGCGGCTTTAAAAAATTCTTCTTGGCGCTCAGCTTGGCTAGGCCCTGCACCAAATTTTCCACTTTGAAAGCCAGCCTGATTTAAACGGCGCGCCTTATCAAACTGATGGCCAAGGAAGATCCCAAAGATTGCGCCAAAAGGACCACCAAACAGGAAGCCAAAAAAAGCGCCAAGAATTTTGCCAAAAATATGCATTATGTGCTCTCAATCTATGAATTTTTCTGGAGTGAAGCGGTCTGATAGTGGCGCAAGCGTCAATTTCCTTTATGATAAGGACCGTTTATATTTCAGGCTCCTAAGTTCGGAATCCATCAAGTTCAACAGGCCACAAGTTCAACAGGATGTACAACCCAATGTCATGCTTTTCCCGCACGTTTTTAGCCGCTTCGATTAGCGCTGCACTCTTTGCACCTCAGATACAAGCAGAAGCGAGTGTGGATGACAATCGCGCTCAATTACCTAATGGCGAGCAGTGTTTAGTCAACCAGCCTGAGCCTGCTAATCCCGGTCAACAGCCTATCAATGTCGAAGCGGATAAGCTAGAGGCAATCAATGGGCAGAAGGCGACCTATTCGGGGAATGTCGTTGTCGTGCAAGGTAAGAAACGCATCGCTGCGGATAACGTGACTTTGCATCAACAAGAGAATGTGGTTGTCGCTGAGGGTAATGTTCAGTTCAGTGATGGTGAGATCAAAACGCACTCCACCAAAGCCACCAACCATCTTAATACAGATGAAATGACGCTGGAAAATACCCGTTACCAGTTTTTGTGTGAACCGGGGCGTGGCGAAGCGGTGTATGTTTCAAAAACGGGTAAAGCGGTGTATGAAATTGAAGATGGCTCCATAACGTCATGCCCTGATGGCGATAACGCATGGCGGATGCGTGCTTCCAGCATTGATGTAGACCAGAATGAAGAGATTGCGACCTTCTACAATCCGCGTCTTGAAGTGCAAAACGTACCTGTATTCTATCTCCCCTATTTAACCGTGCCGATTGGGGATACTCGTAAAACTGGTTTCTTATACCCAACGGCCTCTTATGGTTCGCGAGATGGCTATGAGTTTGAAGTACCGATTTATTGGAACTTGGCACCCAACTATGATTTAGAAACTACCTTCAACTATATGCAAAAGCGTGGCACGCAACTCAATAGTGTGTTCCGTTATCTGACTGATTTTGGTGCGGGTCAAATCAAATCTGAATTTTTACCCGACGATCAACTGCATGCAGAGCAAGGCGATCGCTGGGCATTCCAATATGAACATAACGGCATTTTCCAACAAGCGTGGAAGTTTGAAATCGACTACTCTAAAGTCAGTGATATCAACTATTTCTCTGACTTAGATTCGGGAGTCGGTAATCGTGAAGATGGACAGCTCATCCAAGAAGGCCGCGCCACTTACCGTAGCGACAACTGGGATTCTGCGCTGTTGGTGCGGGATTTCCAACTGCTGACCAAGGATACCACTAGTACGAACTTGCCTTATCGGTTAATGCCGCAGCTCAGCTACAACTACTATGCTCCAGAGACGATGAAGTATCTGGATCTTGACCTTGTCAGCCATGTCTCGCGCTTTGAAACCGATGCAAGAGGCAAACCCTCTGCAACTCGAGTACATATTGAACCTGGGCTAAAAATTCCGTTCAGCAACACTTGGGGCAACTGGACAACCGAAGCACGTGTCTTGGGCACCTACTATCAACAAGATCTTGATAAGACCACAGATGCCAAACTGGAAGAGAGTGTGACACGCGTCATCCCTGAGCTTCGCAGTGTGGCAGGGATTGTACTTGAACGAGATACCGTTTTGCTGGATAGCTACACACAAACCCTAGAGCCCAAAATTCAGTATCTCTACGTACCAGAAAAATATCAGGACAACATTGGTCTGTATGATTCCACTTTGCTGCAAACCGATTACTACGGCCTATTCCGTAGTCGCAAATACAGCGGCGTAGACCGAATTGAGTCCGCCAACCAAGTCAGTTATGGTGCATCGACTCGTTTCTTTGATAGCAGTTATAAAGAGCGCCTCAATATCGCGTTTGGTCAAATTTTCTATCTGGATAGTAAATTCAATCCGTCCAATAAAAATCCAGACAGCACATCAGAGAAAACCAGCTATTCCGCTTGGGCCGTAGAGATGGACTTTAACTTTGCTGACTATCTGTTCTATCACGGCGGCATTCAATACGACATCGATAGCCAAGCCATTCAACTTGGCAACAGCTCATTAGAATATCGAGTCGCCAGCGGTTATATCCAAGGAAACTACCGCTATGTTGCTAAGGATTACATTCGCAATACTGTCGGTGACAGCATTACCAATATTGATGACATTACCCGAGACGGTATTTCACAAGCGGGAATTTTGGCGGGTTACCAGCTGAGTCGTAAATGGTCGGCTAGCGGCCAATATTACTATGATCTGACCACAGATGAGGCGTTAGAGTGGCTGGCTAATCTTACTTACACTTCTGATTGTTGGTACGTGGGCTTCACTTACAGTAACCAACTAAAAAGCTGGAATGGCAACTTTGTTACGGATCCTTACGCGACTCCAATTTATGAGAATAACTTCAGCTTTAACGTCGGGATTATTGGTTTTGGCACCAGCATTGGCGCAGGATCAAGCATGACAGGTGTCGATAGCGCAGGTAACTCACTCGGTTATGGTCGCCCATTCTTCCTGAATAACTAATTCACCTAGCCTGAGGAAACTCAGGCTTAAAACATTTTAGATAGGACTGCACATGAAATTGTGGAAACCCACACTAATTAGCGTTATCAGTGCGCTGACTCTCTTTAACGCTCACGCAGAGCCCAAACAACTCGATAGCGTGGCAGTGATTGTCAATAGCGGCGTCATACTACAAAGTGATGTGGACAGTGCCCTAAAAACCATCAAGGCCAACGCCAAGCAAAACCAGCAGCCTTTGCCACAAGAGACCTTGCTGCGCGAGCAAGTATTGGAAAAACTGATCATCGATACTTTGCAGCAACAAGAAGCGGATCGGATTGGGGTAAAAATTGATGACAACCGCCTCAACGAAGCGATTAAAGAGATCGCGAAAAACAACCAACAAACTCAGGAGCAGTTGATTGCTTCGGTAGCGCAAGAAGGCTTAACTTACCCTGAGTTTCGTGAACAAGTCCGTAAAGAGATGGCGGCGAGTGATGCACGCAATGCCTTAGTTCGTCGTCGTATCAACATTCTGCCCGCCGAAGTTGATACGTTAGCTGAGCTGCTTGCGCATGAAACCGATGCCACTGTGCAATACAAAATCAGTCATATTCAACTGCGAGTCGATGACGGACAAGATAAAAGTGCTGCGGAAACCTTGGCCAACAAGCTGGTCAACGACCTAAAAAGTGGGGCAGACTTTGCGCAAATGGCGTACGCCTACTCCAAAGGACCCAAAGCACTGCAAGGGGGAGATTGGGGATGGATGCGCAAAGAAGAGATGCCAACCATCTTTGCTGATCAGATCAAAATGCAGAACAAAGGCAGCATTATTGGCCCGTTTCGTAGTGGTGTCGGTTTTCACATCCTGAAAATTGATGATGTCAAAGGATTAGAAACGGTCGCGGTAACAGAAGTTAATGCTCGTCACATTTTGATCAAACCGACCATCATCCTCAGCGATGAAGGCGCACAAAAACAGCTCAATGAGTTTGTACAACGCATCAAAAAGGGCGAAGTGACCTTTGCTGAATTAGCGCAGCAATATAGCCAAGACCCCGGCTCTGCCGCGCAAAAAGGTGAATTGGGCTATCAGACTCCCGATCTGTATGTCCCTGAGTTTAAACATCAGATTGAAATCTTACCCGTAGGCCAAATCAGTGAACCGTTTAAAACCGTACACGGTTGGCACATCGTAGAAGTACTCGATCGTCGCGAGGTGGACAGAACCGATTCCGCACTGAAAAATAAGGCCTACCGTATCTTGTTCAATCGTAAATTCAATGAAGAAGCGGGTGCTTGGCTGCAAGAGCTGCGTGCCAGCGCCTTTGTTGAAGTATTGAAGGACGAGCAGGATGAGCAGTAAACGCATCATTGTCACCGCTGGTGAGCCCGCGGGGATCGGTCCCGATCTGGTGCTTGCCCTCTCCGCGCAAGATTGGCCACATCAACTGGTGGTGTGTGCTGATAAAGCGTTATTGGCGCAGCGGGCCGCGCAACTTGGCATACAGGTTAAGCTACTGGATTATCAACGCGATAATCCAGTGCAAGCTCAACAAGCGGGTACCTTGTTGGTTGAGCATATTTCTCTCGCCGAACCCGTCGTCGCCGGTCAACTCAATCCAGCGAATGGACACTATGTGTTAAAAACGCTGGAAAGAGCGGCAAAAGGCTGTATGAATGGCGAATTTGATGCTATTGTCACCGGCCCTGTGCACAAGGGGGTGATCAACCGTGCGGGGGTTGCTTTCAGCGGTCATACCGAATTTTTTGCTGAACAGTCAAAGACTCCCCTCGTCGTCATGATGCTGGCCACCGAAGGCTTACGTACTGCGTTAGTCACTACACATCTGCCACTAGCAGAAGTGCCGCAAGCGATAACTTGTGAACGTCTAGAGCAGATTGTTCATATTCTCCACAAGGATTTAGTCGAGAAATTTGCCATTGCAGAGCCTAAAATCTACGTATGTGGGTTAAATCCACACGCAGGTGAAGACGGTGTATTGGGCATGGAGGAGATCGAAACCATCACTCCTACCCTACAGCGTTTGCGTGAGCAATATGGCATGCAATTGGTTGGCCCTTTACCAGCCGATACTATTTTTAGTGAAAAATACTTGCAACAAGCGGATGCCGTTCTCGGCATGTACCATGATCAAGTGCTTCCAGTGCTGAAATACAAAGGCTTTGGTCGCTCAGTCAATATTACACTCGGGCTGCCTTTTATTCGCACTTCGGTCGATCACGGTACGGCACTCGATCTGGCTGGAACGGGTCAAGCCGATGCGGGAAGCTTTTGGACTGCATTAGCTTACGCAATTGAATTAGTTGATAAAAAAGCGAAATAACTTCGAGAACACTATGAGAAATGATGTCCACTTAGGGCACAAAGCGCGTAAACGCTTTGGTCAGAACTTCCTCAATGATCCTTACATCATTGATGGTATTGTGTCGGCAATTAATCCCAAACCGGGGCAAAACTTGGTTGAAATCGGCCCAGGGTTAGGCGCCATCACAGAGCCGGTAGGACGTGAAGTGGATAAGTTCACTGTCATTGAGCTTGACCGCGATCTGGCCGAACGTCTGCGTAATCATCCAGAATTAGCCAGCAAGCTGACCATTCATGAAGGCGATGCGATGCGTTTCGACTTCAAGCAGTTGGTGAAACCCAATAACAAACTTCGCGTGTTTGGTAACTTACCTTACAACATCTCAACGCCGCTGATGTTCCACTTGTTTGAATTCCATCGTGATATTCAAGACATGCACTTCATGCTGCAAAAAGAGGTAGTGAACCGATTGGCCGCTGGCCCGGGCACCAAAGCTTACGGTCGCCTAACCGTGATGGCGCAATACTACTGTAAAGTGGTTCCGGTACTAGAAGTGCCACCTACCGCATTTGTGCCACCACCAAAAGTGGATTCGGCCGTGGTACGTTTGATGCCTTATGAAGATCTCCCTCATCCAGCAACCAGCTTAGAGTGGCTAGATCGTGTGGTACGTGAAGGCTTTAACCAACGCCGTAAAACGGTGCGTAACTGTTATAAAGGTTTGGCTGAACCAGAAACTCTGGAAACTCTGGGTATCAACCCAGGTATGCGCCCAGAAAATCTGACCTTAGCTCAGTTTGTGGCATTAGCGAACTGGCTTGATGCCACACACAAAACTCACGCATAATCGACAAGGACGACATTCAGTCGTCCTTTGTTTATCTGCCAATACCTGACTACTAAGCTGAGGAGTCGCTCATGGATGTTTCGCTGCCCTGTATCAAAATTCAGGTTCAAACTCGCTACATTGAGGAACAATCAAATCCTGAGTATCAGCGCTTTGTGTTCGCCTATCTCATCACCATCAAAAACCTCAGCACCCAGACCGTCCAACTGATGAGCCGGCGCTGGTTGATAACGGATGCCGATGGCAAACAGACCGTGGTTGAAGGCGATGGCGTTGTGGGAGAGCAACCTCGCATCAAAGCTAATGATGAATATACCTACAGCAGTGGCACGGCCTTAGATACTCCAGTCGGTGTGATGCAAGGGCAATATTTGATGATCGATGAACAAGGTGAGTCTTTCACGGTTGAGATTGAGCCATTTCGTTTAGCCGTTCCGCATGTATTGAATTAAGGGAGTTTGTGTGGCGAATTATATCGTGGGAGATATTCAAGGCTGCTTTGACGAGCTACAGCAACTGCTCAAACAGGCCGAATTTAATTCTCAGCTTGATACGCTGTGGTTTGCGGGGGATTTGGTCGCTCGTGGTCCAAAATCACTGGAAACCTTGCGTTTTGCCTATCAGTTAGGGGATGCAGCGCGAGTCGTGCTCGGCAATCATGATTTGCATTTGCTCTCAGTAGCACTCGGTCACCACCCCGCTAAACGGCGCGATCAAACCCAAGCGATTTTAGATGCGCCCGACGCCGCGCCATTACTCGATTGGCTACGTCAGCAGCCTTTGCTCGCTGAACATAAAGAGTTTGTACTGTGCCATGCTGGCATCTCACCACAATGGGATCTCGCCACTGCGCGTCAAGCCGCGCAAGAGGTCGAGTCTGTACTTCGCAGCCCCGAGTGGAGCACCCTGATTGAGCAGATGTACAGTGACCAACCCGACGCATGGCATCCAACGCTACAAGGGATAGATCGCTTGCGTTATATCGTTAACGCATTTACTCGTATGCGCTTTTGTTTCCCAGATGGTCGTTTAGATATGCAATGCAAACTACCACCACAAGAAGTGACTGACGGTAGCTTACTACCTTGGTTCCAATTACCGCAGCGCATTGCTCTTGAAAAGACGGTGATTTTTGGCCATTGGGCGGCATTAGAAGGGTATGTGAGTGAAACGGTGATCGGCCTAGATACGGGTTGTGTGTGGGGCGGAACCCTGACTATGCTGCGTTGGGAAGATAAACACTACTTTAGCCAAGCAGCGCTGCCAACATAAAACAACACCCGTTAATACGGGTGTTGACTGTGTCTGCTCTGACTATACCTGCTATGACGATACCCAAACGACTTGGAGTTGCAGGTAGGCAGCAAAATAAGTGACAAATTTGTCTGGAACCAATTTGCACAGCCAACACTGCTGCAACATCAAGTAGGAAGCGGATATTGGCGTTCAAAAATCACAAAATCCATCCCGTAGGCATTTTTTTCATCGGCAGGATAATGCTCACGAGAGCGCTCTAACCAATCACTCCCCCATTCGGGAAACTGAGTATCGCCATCCAGTTCTGCATGGATCTCGGTAATATACAGTTTATGGGCCATCGGCAAACAGGCCGCATACAAGCTACCACCACCGATGATCATCACCTCGTCGACCTCACCCGCTTTCGCCAGCGCCGCCTCAATGGAAGTCACCACATCAACCCCCTCAATCTGCAAACTCGCATCACGGGAGATCACAATATTGTGCCGCCCCGGTAAAGGACGCCCGATCGATTGGTAGGTTTTACGTCCCATCACCACAGGCTTACCTAATGTGCAGCGTTTGAACCACGCGAAATCAGCCGGTAGATGCCAAGGCATCTGATTATCTTTACCAATAATGCGCTGGTCTGCCATCGCGGCAATCATACTGACCATCATCTTTCTCATACCTTAAATAATCGGTTTTCGGCGGTAGAATAACAGTCCAGGCACAGCAAGGCCAACCGCCAAACCCGCAATGATAAACATGGCTTTAAGGAAGTTTTCTAATAAAGCTTCCATCAGCTCAGGCGAAAAACCCACATGGTTAATTTCGACTAATGCGATCATGGCTTTAAATGCAAAAACACCAGGAACCATGGGGATAAGCGCTGCAACCGTAAACACTTTAGGATGAGCCAGAAAACGACGAGACCAATAAACACCAACCATACCCACTAAAGTGGCGGCGAAAAAAGTCGCCCATTCAATCGGTACGCCAAAGTGCATCATCAAATAACGCGAGCCATGTCCAAGCGCACCGCCTAACGCACAATATTTCAATGCGGGCACAGGCACATTGAAGACTAAAGCAAACCCAACTGCCGGAATCGCGGCAAAAAACATGTCGTTGAGTAGTCCGAAAAACAAATCCCAGCTTAACATTACCACCCCCAAATTCCGGTGATGCTCATTGCCGCGACAATACCGAGCGCCGTGGCTAGAGTCAGCAAACTCGCCATCACAAAGCGTGCGATGCCCATATTGATGTAACCTTTGAGCATATCTGCGACCGCATTAATTAATGGAAAGCCAGGCACCAGCATCAACACAGAAGAAGCCATCACGATCGTTGGTTTATTGCCGAGTTGATAAATCACGGCTTGGGCTGAAATCACCGAAGTAACAAAAGCGGTTGCCGCGAAATTGATGAGTGGATTGAACTGACGATGGCCGATTTCTTGGCGAACGATCATCCCAACTGACGAGGCGATCAAGGTGATCAAGAACACCATCCAATCGCCCCCAGCCAAACGGCTAAATGCCGCGCAAGAGAGGCCAATCATGACCACAACTAGCCAACGATTGTAACGCTCTGGACTGATGTGATTGAGTTTTCGCTGCGCTAAGCTGTGATCGAGAATGCCTTTTTCCATCATGATGCAGATCCTTTGGATCTGCGTCACCACCCGCATATTGATGCCGCGATCTGGGCTGCGTCGCGCAGTCGTAATGCAGTGCTCTTTATAGACGGTAGTCACCACGAGTGAGCTCGCCGAGAGAGAGACTTCGACTTCACTCATCCCACTCGCTAAACCCATGCGGCGCATTATATCACCGACTAAAGTACTTTCTGCGCCATGCGCTAATAACATCTGCCCTGCCTGAGCAATCAAACGAGAAACGGCTCTCTGTTTGGATTCCATGATTCCTTTCCTAAAACCTAAATATGCAGAAGAGAGAGTAAGTGTGCCCGAAACAAACTTTAGGAAAGTTGATTTAGACACAAAAAAGCCGCAACTAAGTTGCGGCATACCAGTGAGTTAATCAGTCACGAACATAGATAACGTGACCGTCATCTTCTTCGTCGTCCCAATCATCCCAATCGTCATCATCTTCAGTGATCACTTCACGACCAGCCAAGCCATCTTTATGGTTATAATCCCATGTGAAATCGACTTTTTCGGCTTCCGTCTTCTCTTCAACTTCTCTTGGTAAGGTATCCATAAACTCTGCAAGCTTCATGCACAGCTCTTTGGTACCTTGACGATTCGCAGCAGAAATTTTGAAGTAATCGCCTTCCCACGCCAAAGCATCGATGATGTCTTGAATGATCTCATCTGCTTCTTCTTCTGACATCAGATCAACTTTGTTGAACACCAACCAACGTGGTTTTTTTCGCCAGCTTTTCACTGTACTGCTCAAGCTCATCAATAATGGTCAAAGCGTTGTGCGCAGGATCGCTTTGATCAGCGGGTAGAATATCAATCATGTGTAGCAAAACACGACAACGTTCAAGGTGTTTTAAGAAACGAATCCCTAAACCCGCGCCTTCAGCTGCACCTTCAATCAAACCTGGGATGTCAGCCACCACAAAGCTTTTTTCTGGCAATACGCTCACGACACCAAGACTTGGAACTAGCGTAGTAAACGGATAGTCAGCAACTTTTGGCTTAGCCGCAGAAACGGCGCGAATGAAGGTCGATTTGCCTGCATTTGGCATGCCCAGCATACCGACATCAGCCAGCAACAACAGCTCTAAACGAATATCACGCAGCTCACCCTTGGTACCCATGGTTTTTTGGCGTGGAGAGCGGTTAACCGAGGATTTAAAACGGGCGTTACCCAAACCGTGCCAGCCACCTTTGGCGATCATGACTTTTTTGCCATGTTCGGCCACTTCACCAATGATTTCATTGGTGTGAATATCGACGGCACGAGTGCCTACCGGTACGCGCAACTCTTTGTCTTTACCGCTTTTACCCGTACAGTTACCACCACCACCGTTTTTACCACGCTCCGCTTCATAAAAACGCTGGAAACGATAGTCAATCAAGGTATTAAGGTTTTCATCGGCGACCATATACACATCGCCGCCATCACCACCATCGCCGCCATCAGGGCCGCCATTGGTAATGAATTTTTCACGCCAGAAGCTCACAACACCGTTGCCGCCATCACCAGCTTGAACTTTAATTACCGCTTCATCTACGAATTTCATTTTTCCTCCACTCAATTTCGTGGGAAATCTTAATCAGTTTAGTAAACCTGAGAACGTAGATCCCAGAAAACAATCGCCTGCTTGGATCAGGCTACATTCAGGTCTAGGGTCTAGGGTCTAGGGTCTAGGGTCTAGGGTCTAGGGTCTAGGGTCGCGACTACACTTTCGATAAATAAAAAACCCCACCAAACGGCAGGGCTTTTAAATTCATCAAGAAACCGAGCTTATTCAGCAGTTTCGATGCTAACGAATTTACGGTTCTTAGGACCTTTAACCTCGAACTTCACTTTACCATCAGATAGAGCGAATAGAGTGTGGTCTTTACCGATACCTACGTTAGTGCCAGCATGGAACTTAGTACCACGTTGACGAACAATGATGTTACCTGCAAGTACAGATTCACCACCAAAACGCTTAACACCTAGACGTTTGCTTTCTGAATCGCGGCCGTTACGAGTAGAACCACCAGCTTTTTTGTGTGCCATTGTTGAACTCTCCTAATAACTTAAGCGTTGATACCAGTGATTTTCACTTCTGTGAACCACTGACGGTGACCTTGTTGCTTACGAGAGTGCTTACGACGACGGAACTTAACGATTTTTACTTTATCGCCACGACCGTGTTGTACCACTTCAGCAACTACTTTACCGCCCTCAACAAGAGGAGCACCTACTTTAATGTCTTCACCGTTAGCAACCAGCAGAACTTTATCAAATTCTACAGTTGCACCAGTTTCAACGTCTAATTTCTCTAAACGAAGAGTTTGACCTTCGCTTACACGGTGTTGTTTACCACCAGATTGGAAAACAGCGTACATATTTTACTCCGCTCTTTCCGCACAGCCTATGCTTATATTTTACGCGATAAGGGTGTGCGCTAAACTAATCATCAATAGGGCGCAGATTCTACGTGAATGATGTGCCTATGACAAGCCATATTTTGAAAAAAATGGCGAAAAGCTAATCGCCAAACAAAAGTGCCGCAATCATGCCTTTAAGCCATGTATTAATCAATGATTTTTAGTGTATTATGCAGCGATTCCAGAAGACTAAATGCCTTACACGCTCTTATTTCAGCCGGATTTACGATGGATTTTAAAGCTATCCAAGCGCTTACTGCCAATGACATGGCAAAAGTGAACGAAACGATTCACGCTCAACTCAATTCTGACGTTTCCCTAATCAACCAACTGGGTTTCTATATCATCAGTGGTGGTGGGAAGCGTTTACGCCCATTGCTGGCAGTTTTATCCGCCAAAGCGCTCGGTTATCAAGGGTCACATCACACGACTGCTGCTGCGTTTATTGAATTCATTCATACGGCAACCCTGTTGCACGATGATGTGGTCGATGAATCAGACTTGCGCCGCGGTAAAGCGACCGCTAATGCCGCTTTTGGTAATGCCGCCAGCGTATTAGTCGGAGATTTTATCTACACTCGCTCGTTTCAGATGATGACAGAATTAGGATCAATGAAGATCCTGAAACTGATGAGTGATGCGGTAAACGTGATCGCTGAAGGTGAAGTACAGCAATTAATGAACTGTAACGATCCTGATACCACCGAAGCCAGCTACATGCAGGTTATTTACTCCAAAACTGCACGTCTGTTTGAAGCGGCAACCCAGATTGGCGCTATCCTGTGTGATGCTTCTCCTGAAGTCGAACTGGCGATGCAAAACTACGGTAAATACTTAGGCACCGCTTTCCAACTGATTGATGATGTGATGGATTACACTTCAGATGGTGATGAGATGGGTAAAAACGTCGGTGACGATCTGGCAGAAGGCAAACCTACCCTACCACTGCTTTATGCGATGCAGCACGGGAATCCTGAGCAAGCCGCGATGATCCGTGAAGCCATCGAGAAAGCCAATGGCATGTCGCGTCTTAATGAGATTCTCGCAGCGATGGAGCAAACCGGTTCTTTACAATACACCATTGAAAAGGCGCTGCATGAAGCGGATAAAGCCATCGCTGAACTAGCGGTTTTGCCAGAAAGCGAATACAAACAAGCCTTGATCACGCTCGCCCATATGGCGGTCAATCGCAGTAAATAGTCTGCAAATTCGGTGAGATGACCACAGCAACTCACTCGAGAATGGATTACGTTTTCTTACTAAAAAACCCCTCAGCTCTACGAGCTTGAGGGGTTTCTTTTATCCGTCCCGTGCTTTAGACAATGTCGACAATGGCATCAACGCTATTTTACCAAGCGCCTTGCCAAAGCATGCCTGCCGCCCCAACGGCAAACAGCAGTAGGGTGCTGGCTCCGACCATTTCTCGACCGCAGAATGCTTTTACACCTTGCTCACGCTTTGCTTTGAGATAGAAAGCGAAGCCCGGTACATACAACAGGGTTGAGAGCATCAAATAGTGCAAACCTGACGCATACAGCAACCATAAACCATAAGCCGTTGCGCCAAAGCCAATCAATAGCAATTTCCCTCGATCTCCTTGCTCCAGAGCAAGCTTAAGGGTAAAAGCGCCCACCAGAAAATACGGCACTAAAATCATCTCTGAGGCAAAGATCAATAAGCTATCGTAAGTGCTGGCAGTATAGCGCACCAAGATCAAGGAGACTTGGATACAGAGTGTGGTTAAGAACAAGGCATTAACTGGACTTCCCGCTTGATTCTGCTTGGCAAAATGGCGGGGAAACATCTTATCTTTAGCGGCAAGGAAAGGCGCTTCGGAAGCCAGTACCGTCCAACTCAAAAACGCACCGCAAACCGAGATCAAAAGCCCAACCGCAATAATGTACTTACCCCAAGGACCAATAATCGCAGTCAACACTTGCGCCATAGAAGGACTCGGGTATTGCGCCAACTGATTGACTTGAATCACGCCCATCGACAACAGCGTGACTAAGACATAAATCGACAGAGCCGTGAGTAACCCAAGAATGGTCGCGCGACCAATGTCTTTACGCTGACGAGCTCGGCTTGATACCACCACCGCACCTTCAATCCCCACAAAGACCCAAACCGTGATCAACATAGTCGCTTTGACCTGACCGAGCAGATCAGCGCCTGAAATGTGATGGAGCCCTGCGAAATCCAAGCTAAATGTAGACCAGTTGAACGCCGCAATCGCACACACAATGAAAAGTAGCAAAGGCACCATTTTAGTCATAGTGGTGATGAGATTGATCAGCGCGGCGGTTTGCACCCCTCTTAATACTAAGCTGTGAACACCCCACAATAGTAGAGAAGCGCCACCAATTGACCACCAAGTATTACCAGAGCCAAAGATAATCTGATCAGGAGAATCAAACAGCAGTCCTAAAGTACTGAACACAATCACCAGATAAGAGACGTTCGCGACCATGGCACTAAACCAGTAGCCCCACGCCGAGCAAAATCCAGCAAAATCACCAAAACCTTCACGAGCAAAACCAAACACACCACTGTTCACATGAGGTTTATTGACGGCTAAATATTGAAAAGAGAGCGCAAGAAAGATCATACCGATCCCAGTGATCGACCAACCGATCATCACTGCCAGTGGACTGGCGACTGCCGCCATATTTTGTGGCAAGCTAAACACGCCCGCGCCAATCATGGAACCAATCACTAACGCAGTGAGAGAGCCTAGACCCAGTTTTTTATCCATTATTTTTTAATCACCAATAACAGAGGTAAAAAGCCATCTTCCCCTTCCAAACATCGGTCACAAACAAGAGAAAATCCGCCTGCAACAGCCGAAGGGCAACCATTCCACTCATAAGACATGAGTCGAAGCATACAAAAAACAGCGCATATTACACGAAAAGCAGTGGGATGAAATGATAATTAGATAAGTAACATAAGAATTCACTAGTGGAAAACCAATAGCTGGAATTTAAAACTGAAAAATCAAATAATTAATTTTAGACCTCCCATATCTCAAACTACTTGAAGTTGCAGGTAGGCGGCAAGTAAGTGAATCCCCATGAGCATAGGCAAACTATGTGATTGGGGTGAACGAACGTAGCCAACACCGCTGCAGCTTCAAGTAGGAAGGGGATATCATTGAGATAAAAAATACCGCTCTTCAAGAGCGGTATTTTCCAATACTTAAATCGATTTTCGATTATTTTACAAACTCAACACCGATTTGAATGTCGCCTTTGAGCGTATCTAGCATGCCATCCAGCGCGGCTTGCTCATAAGCACTCAGTTTGCCGATATCCAGCAACTCTTCAACGCCATTTTTACCTAGCTTGATAGGTTGAGCAAAGAATGGAGCGTACTCACCCTCACCTTCTACATACGCGTACTCAACGACATCAGATTCGCCTTGCAATGCTTTAACCAGTGCAAGACCAAAACGACATGCCGCTTGGCCCATAGAAAGAGTCGCTGAACCGCCACCCGCCTTAGCTTCAACCACCTCGGTACCCGCGTTTTGGATACGTTTAGTCAAAGCGGCGACTTCTTCATCGGTAAAGCTTACGCCTTCTACTTGCGACAACAGAGGCAGAATGGTAACCCCTGAGTGACCACCAATCACAGGCACACGAACTTGGCCTGGATCTTTATCTTTCAGCGCGGCAACGAAGGTTTCAGAGCGGATCACATCCAGTGTGGTGACACCAAATAGCTTACGCTTGTCATACACACCGGCTTTTTTCAGCACTTCGGCTGCGATAGGGACCGTTGTGTTCACTGGGTTAGTAATAATGCCAACACAGGCTTTCGGACACACCACAGCAATTTTTTCTGCCAATGCTTTGACAATGCCAGCGTTAACATTGAACAGATCCGCACGATCCATACCCGGCTTACGTGCAACACCCGCAGAAACCAGCACCACATCCGCACCTTCCAGCGCAGGCGTTGGGTCTTCACCCGCATAGCCTTTGATGGTAACTGGTGTGGGGATATGACTCAGATCCGCAGCGACACCCGGTGTGACAGGCGCGATATCATACAGCGCGAGATCAGAACCAGCAGGAAGACGGTTTTTGAGTAACAGAGCAAGGGCTTGACCAATGCCGCCAGCGGCACCAATAACAGCGACTTTCATCGTAAATCTCCTTGAGAGTAATCTCTTATATGTTTGTAGGGTGATTAGGTGTATCCGACCGTCAAACGCTATAGTAATCACAATCTGATTACAATCAATTAACGTCAGCTTTGCGACTTTGCGCAATACTGCTGAGAAGGCGTTACAGCATCAAAGACGATTATCGGTTAATGTTCAATTGAGACAAAGAGTTATACAGCGATCTAACCTGATAACAAAAACATTTACAGTGACAGTGAAGACAATTTTAGCGAGTCGTTTGGTGTGTCATGCATAGGTATGCGAGAATATGCACAAATCGATCATTTAACCAAAGTAAGAAGAACCATGCGTAACGTAGATAAACAAGACAACCTAGTCCGAGCCTTCAAAGCCTTACTAAAAGAAGAACGCTTTGGCTCACAAGGCGATATTGTTGAAGCGCTAAAAAATGAAGGCTTTGACAACATCAACCAATCCAAAGTATCGCGCATGCTGACCAAGTTTGGCGCGGTGCGTACCCGTAACGCTAAGATGGAGATGGTTTACTGCTTGCCTGCAGAATTAGGCGTACCGACAGCGAGTAGCTCACTGCGTGAATTAGTGCTGGATGTCGATTACAACAACGCGTTGGTGGTGATCCGCACAGGTCCGGGAGCGGCACAATTGATCGCTCGCTTGCTCGACTCTCTCGGTAAATCCGAAGGCATTCTAGGGGTAGTCGCTGGCGATGACACGATTTTTATCACCCCGACCTTGGATGTTCCAGTGAAAGAGCTGTTCCACTCTGTGTGCGAATTGTTTGAATACGCCGGTTAACCACTTTCTCATTTAATGATGTTTAGTCACGCCATAGTGCGTGACTAAACTCACATCTTAGAAACATCATTACCCACCACTTAAACAGACTAAGCATTTGAAATTAAAAGAGTATACTTACAGGATACTCAACGCTTTGCTGTTTAATAAATGAGTCAATCACACTATAAATTTTAACAGTTGTGTAATTATCTGTTGTTTTTTTGGTATGATTCCGCTGCTTTATCGTTCTTTGCCGCGAATAAGCAACGTTTCTCAGGCAGGAAAGCTCGAAGCCGCGCTGACGCTTTGGGTTACATTACCAATGAAGGAAGGGAAATTCATGTCATTACCTAAAATAATCAAAATGGGTGCTATCGCAGCCGCAGTTATCGGCTCTGGTGTCGCCAGCGCACAGGATTTCATTACTATCGGTACCGGTTCGGTTACTGGTGTTTATTACCCTACGGGCGGCGCTATCTGTAAATTAGTGAACAAGGATCGTAAAGAACACAACATTCGTTGTTCCGTTGAATCGACTGGCGGCTCTATTTACAACGTCAACACTATCCGTTCTGGCGAATTGGATTTCGGTATTGTGCAATCAGATTGGCAGTACCATGGTTACAACGGCACGAGCGAATTTGCAGAACAAGGCCCATACAAGAAACTGCGCGCCGTATTCTCAATGCACACCGAGCCTTTCAATATCATCGCGCGTGCTGATTCAGGCATTGAAAACGTGAAAGACCTCGCGGGCAAGCGCGTGAACATTGGTAACCCAGGCTCAGGCGATCGCGCCACTATGCAAGTGGTGATGGATGCCTTCGGTTGGAATAACGACAGCTTTAAACTGGCGGCGGAGCTCAAAGGTTCAGAGCGCTCACAAGCGCTGTGTGACAACAAGATTGATGCCTTCATCTACATGGTTGGCCATCCAAATGGTGCCATCAAAGAAGCGACCACCTCTTGTGCTGCCAAACTGGTTCCCGCTACGGGCCCTGAGATCGAAAAGATCGTCGCCAACAACCCTTACTATGCTTACAGCGTTGTACCGGCTGGCATGTACAGCGGCACAGATCAAGAAGTGAAAAGCTTTGGTGTGGCAGCAACGTTAGTCACCACGGAAGATGTGTCTGAAGCGGTCGTCTACAACCTGACCAAAGCGGTATTTGAAAACTTCGATACCTTTACTCGCCTCCACCCAGCATTTGCTAACTTGAAAAAAGAAGACATGGTAACCGCAGGGAACTCTATCCCACTCCACCCAGGTGCAGTGAAATACTACAAAGAAGCGGGTTTGATTAAGTAACGCGTTTCAACTGAGAAGGGAGAGGAAATCCTCTCCCGTAAAAATAAAAAAAGAGGAGGCAAATGCCTCCTCATTAGTATCACGTTCACGTTTGGTGATACTACTTTCAGGTACAACACTCTCAGTACCGATGACAAGTCTATGGAACATCAATAATAAGGATAAGGTACATGACGCAGACAACAACACCGTCGCAAGATGTGCAAGAGATGGTGGCGCAAGCAGACACTGGCGCTCGAGCCCCCAAAGGGCTTCCGGGGCGTGTGCTTTGGTTTGTTCCGCTCTGTTGGTCACTTTTCCAACTTTGGTACGCTTCACCACTCCCCTTTATCTTCGACTTTGGCGTACTCAATGATACGCAAGCTCGCTCCATTCACTTAACGTTTGCCGTTTTTCTCGCCTTCACGGCCTATCCGGCAATGAAAGGTTCGCCGCGCGATCGCATTCCTTTAACCGACTGGCTTTTGGCACTCGCGGGCAGCTTTTCCGCTGCTTATATCTATCTGTTTTACGCCGAGCTCGCAGGACGCTCAGGCGCACCCACTCAGTTTGATGTGATCGCCTCTGTGGTCGGCATGGTATTGCTTCTCGAAGCGACACGCCGGGCATTAGGTCCACCACTGATGATGGTGGCCGCACTCTTTTTACTTTACACCTTCGCTGGCCCTTACATGCCCGATGTGATTGCCCACAAAGGGGCTAGCCTAAATAAGGCGATGTCACACTTGTGGCTCACCACTGAAGGGGTATTTGGTGTCGCGCTTGGGGTATCTACCTCATTCGTGTTCCTGTTTGTGCTTTTTGGTGCCATGTTGGAGCGTGCCGGTGCGGGCGCTTACTTCATCAAAGTGGCTTTCTCGATGCTCGGGCACATGCGTGGTGGCCCAGCCAAAGCGGCCGTGGTAGCGTCAGGCCTTTCCGGATTGGTTTCTGGCTCTTCAATCGCCAACGTGGTCACAACGGGAACTTTCACCATTCCTTTAATGAAGCGTGTGGGTTTTCCCGGCACCAAAGCGGGTGCAGTGGAAGTGGCCGCCTCCACCAACGGCCAGCTGACGCCACCGATTATGGGCGCAGCGGCTTTCTTAATGGTGGAATATGTCGGGATTTCCTATGTTGAAGTGATCAAAGCGGCGATCCTACCCGCACTAATTTCTTATATCGCGCTGATTTATATCGTTCACCTTGAAGCGTGTAAGGCGGGCATGACTGGTTTGCCTCGTCGTCATCAATCGACGGTGGCCCAAAAACTGCTCTCATTTACCGCCACGATTCTTGGCTTATGCGTGATAAGTGCCGTGGTTTATTACGGTATCGGCTGGACTAAAGAAGCCTTTGGCGACGCAGCAACGCCCATCCTCACTGTGGTGTTATTGGCCGCTTATGTTGGCTTAGTGAAAATCTCCGCCCCCTACGCCAAAGAGGGTTTAGGGATTGATGAGAATTTGCAATACGTCCCCGATGTCGCACCCACGCTAAAATCCGGCCTGCACTACTTGCTGCCGATTGTGGTATTGGTGTGGTGTTTGACGGTTGAGCGCTTCTCGCCCGGCTTATCGGCCTTCTGGGCCAGCGTGTTTATGATTTTCATCCTACTCACGCAACGTCCACTGATGGCTCTCTTTAATCGCACGGGTTCACTGGGTGATGCGTCGAAACAAGGAGTGACTGATCTTTTTGAAAGCTTAGTCTCAGGTGCCCGTAATATGATCGGAATTGGGGTCGCGACCGCTGCCGCTGGCACAGTCGTGGGGGTAGTTACCCTCACTGGCATTGGTTTAGTGATGACCGACTTTGTCGAGTTTATCTCTGGCGGTAACTTGATGCTGATGCTGATTTTCACTGCCGTGATCAGCTTAATTCTGGGTATGGGCTTACCGACTACCGCCAACTACATCGTGGTTTCCACCTTGATGGCTCCAGTCATCGTCACTCTAGGCGCTGAGCATGGCTTAATCATCCCACTGATTGCGGTGCATCTGTTCGTGTTCTATTTCGGTATTTTGGCCGATGATACGCCTCCGGTCGGACTTGCCGCATTTGCCGCGGCGGCGATCGCCAAATCCGACCCGATCCGCACCGGTATCCAAGGCTTTGCCTACGATATCCGCACCGCGATTTTGCCTTTCATGTTTGTGTTTAATACCCAGTTGCTGCTGATGGGTATTGATAGCTGGTGGCACTTAATGCTGACCATACTCTCTTCCATTACCGCCATGTTGCTGTTCTCAGCGGCAACCCAAGGGTGGTGGTTAACCAAAACCAAATGGTGGGAAGTCATCGCACTACTGGTGCTGACCTTTACTTTCTTCCGCCCCGGTTTTTGGTGGGACATGGTTTATCCCGCGCAAGTGATGTATGCCGGCACTAAGTTAGAGCAGATTGTCGAGCAAGCTCCGGTTGGACAACCGATCCAGATGATCGTCGCGGGAGAGAATCTTAAAGGCGAATACACCTCTAAAACCGTGCAACTGCCATTTGAAGATCGCGCCGTCAGCGCTCAAGAGCGGATCGCCTCGATGGGCTTAACTCTGCTCAATGATAAAAACCGCATGCTGGTAGAAATGGTTGAGTTTGGCAGCCCAGCCGAAGCAGCGGGCATCGATTTCGATTGGGAAATTCGCTCGGTGGTGGTCGATAGCGATCGACCAATGAAAGAGTGGGTATTCTTGCCTGCGATTTTGCTGACCTTACTACTGGCTTGGAACCAAAAAAGACGGATAAAAAAGGCGTAACAAGGTGCTACGTCAATATGCCTGAGTCAAATCAGGCATATACTTATCCCGTCAATCAATCATTGCCAAAGCATCCCTAATACTCATGTTGCGGGATAACGAATAAACCATAGAGAGCGTCATGTATAAACATATTCTTGTTCCGGTTGATTTGAATGAACAAGGCTTTGCCGACAAAGCGGTGCAACTTGCTGTCTGGCATGCTAAGCATTCTAATGCCGAAATTCACTTGCTGAACGTGTTGCCTGGTATTCACATGTCCATGGTGGCAACTTATTTTCCCAAAGATGCCGCCGCGCAGATGAAGAATGATGTGCGTGCACAGCTCAAAGCGTTTGCCGATAAACACATTGATGAAGAAATTGTGTACAAGCTGCATATTGCGGAAGGCAAAACTTACGCCACCATCCTTGATTATGCCGAGCGCTTAGGCGCTGACTTAATTGTTATGCCAAGCCACAAACGCTCACGCATCGATAAAGTGATGCTCGGCTCCGTGGCCAGTAAAGTGGTAGAAAATTCGCCCATTAATGTCATGGTCGTCAAACCACAAGGTTAATCGGCACTCATCTTCAATCGTTTACTCAAGGCGCATATTGCGCCTTTTTTGTTCACCGATTCCTATCACACTAATTGGTTTTGCCTGTTTGAATAACTGAGAACGATTATCGATAATCAACTCATCGAACAAGATCAGGTGGACTGAATCATGAAAAAGACATTAAGTTTTGCAGCAATACACTTTACCATCGCGTTTACGGTAGCGTATGTTCTGACAGGCGATGTCATCATCGGCAGCCTGATTGCGATGCTCGAACCTATGGTGAACACCGTTGCGTTTTACTTCCATGAAAAAGCATGGGTGAAATCCGCCGCTTTACAACGCTTTGCGGGCGACCCAAGAATCAAAACCGCCAGCTTTGCGACGATTCACTTTACCGTAGCGTTTAGCGTAGTCTACCTGTTGACGGGCAGTTGGTTAGTCGGTGGGGTGATGGCGATGATCGAGCCGAGCATCAATACCTGTGCTTACTACTTCCATGAGAAAGTTTGGCAAAGCAAACACGCAGGCCATCTTGGCTGCGCTCACTAAGTGATGCCAAAGCATCTTCAAACGCCTTCTTGATGAAGGCGTTTTGTATTGTTGATGCAAAAAACGTTACAGCGGGAAATGGCTAACACAATGCGCTTCACTCAAGCCCAGTCGGAAACGCTTAACTTGCCCATCCAACTGCACGGTGATCAGATACAGATCTTCTGCTCGCGGGTGGCGCACATCGTAGATCTTAGGGGCATCAACCTGAAAGAGTACGCTCGCATGATCGCTACGCACATCAATCGGCACTTGATAGGTTCGCCCATCAAATTTTACCGCAGCGGAAACCAAGCCCGGCGAATAGGTAGTGAAAAACAGGTTTACCAGCAACTCGCAACCGCTGTGATGCCAGATTTGCTCAGTTGAAACATGGGTCAGACGCAAATGACGGATGCATTGTAGATAAGGCGCTTTCCAGATCCCCATTCGCTGATCATAACTGGGCACATCCTGCTCGCCCAAGAAACACAACTCGCTCTCCTCTTCATCCAGCAACCCATCCTCATCCACTTCTAAAAATAGAATTTCAAATCGGTTGCGACCCGGCTTCAATAATGGACGAATCTCTTTGCGGTAAATCGCTTGTGAGCCATCACAGTCAAACAGCGCCACACCGTTAAGGCGCACTTCAGCGTGGTAATCAATGCCTTCAATAACCAAATCAATAGCGGCAAAGCTCAACAAATCGTCATCCACCTCTATATCGTGCATTAAATGCCACTCTTGCTGCGCAATATCGTCTTCGCTCAATGTTTTGGGCAAAACGGCACTTAATGGCGCTGGAAAGGTGATGTCATCTTGAGGGATAGAGAGATCCGTCAGTGGAGAGAGTTGCCAAAGGCCGGCGAGTGAGAGCTGCATAAGGTTCCAATTCCTGTTGGTTTGCGCGCATTATACCCGAAGTGAAATCTATTGCAGCGTCCATGTAACACAGTGATTGCGGCTTACAATCGATTGGTACAGGCAAAAAAATACCAGCCCTGTGGCTGGTATCTTAGACTCGAGGATTAATGCTCGTCGTCTTCATCCTCATCTTCGTCAGAGTACAAAGCGTCTTCGCCTTCGTAATACGTACCCCAACCGTCATAAATAATGTCAAATTTTTCAGCCAGATTGACCAGTTTTTCCACTTGTTCATCAATCAGTTTGGCATCTAATGCAGACTGCATGGTGGCATCAAAGCAGAGCAGCTTATTACCATCTTCATCTTCCGTTTCTTCCGCTTCCAGCACTTCAAAACCCATTTTGAACGCTTCAACGGCCGCTTTTTCCAGCTTATCGAAATCTTCTGCAAACAGATGGTGCTCAATCTCATACAAGGCATCTGGATCACTGCCATCTTCGAGCAGGGCCTGAATAATGTCGCGAGTCTCTTCCTTTTGGATCTCGATTAATTCTTCTACAGATAGATAATCATCTTGGTGAGACATGATGTGCTCCAGATAGTCAATGGGATCGGAAATTTGTGCGGCGCACTATCGCATGGATTGAAGGGAATTTCTAGCCACAAAACGATCTGGGAAGATCTTTCACTGAACTCACGATCCTTTCTTTATAAGGTTTTTAACATTTTTTTATCAAATGCCAAATTCAGCATAATCTGTGCTCTCTCTATCCGTTGAAATCGAACGGCTGATTGCCTGTTTATGGAGAGATAATGCATAGCTAAAAACCGACTAAAAAAGGGGAAAATGCCCCCCTTTCCTTCAAGCACCCACCCATTGCGAATAAATAGTTAATTAAAAAACCAAAAATGCATAAACACATCAGCTTATGCTGCGCATAGCTAAGCAAATTGAGCAACAACACACTTCTTAGGTGCAAAAAGAATACAGCGCTAAAAATCACAGCCAACTAAGATAAATAAGCTAAAAAATGAAAACAAATCAAAATTTAATAACAAAAAGCAGACTTGCAACTTCATAAAAATCTCTTCATAACTATATCGAACCGAAGAATTGGCAAGCAGGATGCTTGTTATACCCAAACTACTTGGAGTGGCAGGTAGGCGGCAAGAGAGTACATCCCCATGAGCATAGATAAACACTGAGACTGGGGTGAACGAACGTAGCCAACACCACTGCAAATAGGAAAGGGATAAGCCATCGCTACCTACACATCGCTGCGGGTGGCACAAAAGAGAGGAAGGAAACCCGATGAATCGTTTGTATGTGGGCTCTGAAGTGGGGCAACTGCGCCGTGTATTGTTAAATCGTCCGGAGCGGGCACTCACCCATTTAACCCCCTCTAACTGCCATGAACTCTTGTTTGATGATGTACTGGCCGTTGAAACGGCGGGCGTTGAGCACGATGCCTTTGCCAATACGTTGCGCACGCAAGATGTGGAAGTGTTACTGCTTCACGATTTACTCGAAGAGACACTCGCCATTCCTGAAGCCAGACAGTGGCTACTGAACACTCAGATCAGCGATTTTCGCTTTGGCCCAACCTTTGCTCGCGAGCTGCGCCACTCTCTTAACCATCTTGATGATCATCATCTCACCACGCTTTTACTGGGCGGGCTCGCTTTTTCTGAATTGCACCTCGAATCGGATTCCATGCTACCGAAAATGCGCCAGCCGCTCGATTTCGTGATTGAGCCGCTGCCCAATCACCTGTTTACTCGTGATACCTCATGCTGGGTGTATGGAGGGGTGTCACTCAATCCAATGATGAAACCGGCTCGCCAGCGTGAAACCAACCATTTGCGCGCGATTTATCGCTGGCACCCGACGTTTGCTCAGCAGCCCTTTATTCACTATTTTGGTCTGGATGATCTGCACTACGACAATGCCAATATTGAAGGTGGCGATGTGCTGGTGATTGGGAAAGGCGCGGTATTGATTGGAATGTCTGAACGCACCTCTCCCCAAGGCGTAGAAAATTTAGCGGCCGCCTTGTTCAAACATGGTGAAGCTCGTGAAGTGATTGCGGTCAGCCTGCCAAAACATCGATCCTGCATGCATCTGGATACGGTGATGACCCATATGGATGTCGATACCTTCTCCGTCTATCCCGAAGTGATGCGCAAAGATCTCGCGACTTGGCGACTGACGCCCAAAGGCGATGGCAGTGAAATGCGCGTGGAGCAAGTACCCAGCTATATCCACGCGATTGAATCGGCGCTAGGGCTGGATTATCTCAAAATCATTACCACGGGCGGCAACAGCTATGAAGCGGAACGCGAACAATGGAATGATGCCAACAATGTCCTGACCGTCAAACCGGGCGTGGTGATTGGCTACGAACGTAACGTCTATACCAATGAGAAGTACGATAAAGCAGGCATTAAGGTACTGACCATCCCCGGTAATGAGTTGGGGCGTGGCCGTGGTGGCGCGCGTTGTATGAGTTGCCCAATTGAGCGTGACGGAATTTAAAAGTCTGTTAGGCGTGCCAAGCACGCCTAAACACTTCAATTGAGTGCCAGTTCCACATCCGATTCCGCCAAGGTCGAGCAAGCCAATACATAGCCTTGCTCAATCTCCTCTTCACTCAGCGTTTCTTGGCTTAAACGGCGGAAACGACCATCCAACACGCGGCATTTACACGAACCACAAATACCGCTGCGACAAGCCGCAATGATCGGCAGTTTTCCGGTTTCTAACGCTTCTAACAGTACTTTTTCACTCGGCGCATCCACCTCTACCCCAAAAGCAGGCACGCGAATTTTCACCTGCTGGCGAATAGCGGGATCGGAATATCCCTCGTTGAATGACGTCATTGCAGGAGAAAAGCTCTCTTGATGAAAATGCGCCATATCAAAGCCAAGCGCTTGTAAATAACCGCTCACATCTTGCATAAACCCTGCTGGCCCACACAGATACACGCTTCTTTCCAACACATCCGGAACCTGTTCAATCAAAGTTTCCTGAGTTAAACGACCTTGTGCAAAGCCACTCTCACCCGCGTCTTTGAGTAACAGCTTCAAGTGAAAATTCGAATGCTGCGCCGCCAGCTGCTGCAACTCTTGCCAATAGATGGTTTGTTCTGGATTGCGAGCAATGTGCAGAAAATCGATCTCTCTTGCATCGTTCTGTTTATCGCTCTGTTCGGCTAACCAAGCTTTGGCCATCGCCATGACTGGCGTGATGCCACACCCTGCGCTGATCAGTAATACACGGGATTTGGGCGCACAATCGGTGCTATTGAAGCGGCCTTGGGGTTTCATGGCCGTCACGCTATCCCCCAACTGCAACTCATCCACCACATGTTGCGACACCAACCCCTGCGCGACTCGCTTTACCGTAAAACGTAAATACGGCTGCTGAGCCTGCGAGCTGATCGAGTAAGAGCGATACACCGTCTGCCCATTAATGGAAAAACCTAAGTTCGCGAACTGCCCTGGCTTAAAGTTGAAGTGGCGCTCACGATGCGGATCCGCCAACTCAAAGCTCACACAATCTGGGGTTTCTTGCCATTTACGCACACAAACCAAGGTTTCATTGTCTTGTTCTGCCCATGCAGACATGTTACTTCTCCTCATCGGCATCAGCCCCACATTGTGGGGCTGAGTGGCCACTTATGCCGCCAGAATGGTGCGCAGATCGTCTTCCGCCGTGGTAATACTGCGTAGATCAAACTGCTGTTGCAGGATCGCCATCAGATTTGGCGTGAGGAAAGCGGGCGCGGTAGGACCGGTGTAGATGCCTTTTACACCCAGCGCAAGCAAGGTCAGCAGGATCACGATCGCTTTTTGCTCGAACCACGAGAGCACCAGAGTCAGCGGCAGATCGTTCACTCCACACTCGAAGGTTTCCGCAAGCGCAAGCGCCAGTTGAATCGCTGAATACGCATCATTGCACTGACCCACATCGAGCAAACGTGGAATACCGTTGATAGCGCCAAACTCATTTTTGTTGAAGCGAAACTTACCGCAAGCCAAGGTCAGAATCACGCTGTCTTCCGGCGCTTGCGCAGTAAAATCTTGATAGTAGTTGCGCTCCGCTTTATCACCATCACAGCCACCGACCAAGAAGAAGTGCTTGATGTTGCCTAATTTGACTTGCTCAACCACCGCAGGCGCTGCTGCCATTAAGGCATTGCGTCCAAAACCCACGGTGATCAGATGCTCAATCTCATCGTGCTTAAAACCTTCTTGTGCCAGTGCACATTCAATCACGGTTGAGAAATCGTCACCTTCGATATGCGCCACACCCGGCCAGCCGACAATGCTACGAGTAAACAGGCGATCTGCATATTGCCCAACATTAGGGTTAAGCAGGCAGTTCGAGGTCATCACGATCGCGCCGGGGAAGTTCGCAAATTCTTTCTGCTGGTTTTGCCAAGCACTGCCGTAGTTACCTACCAAGTGCGGGTATTTTTTCAGTTCTGGGTAAGCATGCGCAGGCAGCATTTCGCCATTGGTGTAGACGTTGATTCCCATACCTTGGGTCTGTTGCAAGATTTTCTCTAAATCATGCAGATCATGGCCAGACACCAGAATACATTTGCCTTTGACGGGTTTGACGTTCACCGTAGTCGGCTCTGGATGACCAAAGGTTTCGGTTTCGCCTTTATCTAAGATTTCCATGATGCGGTAGTTCATCAGACCAATTTGCATCGCCGTATCCAATAGCGCACTCAACTCCACAGGATCGGTACCCAACCATGCCATGATTTGATGGTACTGCGCATACAGCTCAGCATCCGTTTGTCCTAACACACGCGCATGTTCCAGATAGGCCGCCGCTCCTTTCAAGCCATACAAACAGAGCAGGCGCAAACCAATCACATCTTCATGCAAACTCTCTTTGCCACGGTTTACCGCAGCCGCAGGAGCAAATGCCAAGATAGCGGCTTTATCCGTCGGGAGAGAAAATTGTGCCGCCGGTGACAACGCAGGAAGCTCAAAACCGGTTAATACCGCAGCCGCACGGACTTGTTGTTCTAGCTGCTGTTTATAGCTTTCCGCTTGCTGCGCCAGTTCAACAATCCGTTCTGGATCAAAGTTAACGTTGGTGAGCGTGGCAAAAAAGGCTTTCGGTGCCCATTGGTCAATTTCAGGAATGGCGACACCACAAGCACGGCCTAGATTGGCCCAAAAAGAGACACCTTGCAGCGCGTAAACCAATACATCTTGTAAGTCCGACACCTCTGCGGTTTTACCGCACATCCCTTGGGCATAGGCACACCCTTTTGCGATTGGGGTTTGAATGGTTTGCTCACATTGAATACAGAACATTATGCTTCTCCAGTTTCATTGATAAGCTGTGATAGCTTAGATTTACTGAAGACATCGCATATTACGTGCCAAATTCTATTTATTTGTTTTTCAATGCATTTAACACAATAAACACAACTTTTTTGTGTCAATTAGACCAAGCAATAAAAACAATATCACTCGATAGAGTCATATTGACACTTTCAATTATTCACGTTGAAAAACGTTTTTATCGAGATAAAAACGAGACGAATTAAAGGCGAGATAAAAAAATGCCGCAGCGATGTTGGCTACGGCATACTTTTTCAGTGCTATTTATTGAAGGTGAATTACTCAGTGCCACCCACAGTCAGGGCATCCAACTTCAGAGTTGGCTGCCCCACGCCCACAGGCACGCTTTGTCCCGCTTTACCACACACGCCAACACCACGATCCAACGCCAGATCGTTACCGACCATAGAGACCTGCTGCATGGCTTCAATACCAGAACCAATCAGAGTTGCGCCTTTGATTGGACGGGTGATTTTGCCATTTTCAATCAAGTAAGCTTCTGAAGCCGAGAACACAAACTTACCGGAGGTGATATCCACCTGACCGCCACCAAAGTTCGGGGCGTAAATGCCTTTTTTCACCGAAGCGATGATCTCTTCTGGTGTGTGCTCGCCCGGTAGCATGTAAGTATTGGTCATACGCGGCATCGGCAGATGAGCGTAAGATTCACGACGACCGTTACCCGTTGGTGCCACACCCATTAAACGCGCATTGAGTTTATCTTGGATGTAGCCTTTCAAAATACCTTTTTCAATCAGCACGTTGTACTGACCACTCACCCCTTCATCATCGACGTTGAGTGAGCCACGCAGATCTTTGAGTGTACCGTCATCGACAATCGTACACAGATCGGAAGTGACTTTTTTGCCCACTTTGCCTGCAAATACCGACGAGCCTTTACGGTTAAAATCGCCTTCAAGGCCATGACCCACCGCTTCATGCAGCAGCACACCCGGCCAACCGGATCCGAGTACCACAGGCATGGTTCCGGCAGGAGCGGCTACCGCTTCAAGGTTAACGAGCGCTTGGCGAATCGCTTCATCAGCGAAAGAAAACGCGATTTTTTGTCCCGCTTCTTCTTGTAAGAAATAGTCGTAACCAAAACGGCCACCACCACCCGCGCTACCGCGCTCACGGCGATCGCCTTTTTGCGCTAGCACACTGATCGAAAGACGAACCAGAGGACGAATATCCCCTGTGTAAGTGCCATCGGTAGCCGCCACGAGGATCTGCTCATGCACACCGCTTAAACTGACTGACACTTCGGTGATGAGTGGCTCTTTAGTACGAATGTACGCATCCAGCTGTTTCAGCAGCTCGGTTTTTTGCTGTTTTTCCCAACTTTCCAGTGGGTTGTGCGCGCCATAAAACACAGGATGTTGCGCGCGCTTAAACGCTTGCACGGTGAGATTTTGGCCTTGTTGAGCAATACCACGCGCCGCGATGGCACTCTGCCTTAAACCCTCTAACTGAATTTGGTCTGAGTAAGCAAAACCGGTTTTTTCACCACTGACGGCGCGCACACCGACCCCGCAATCAATATTGAATGAGCCGTCTTTAATGATGCTGTCTTCCAGCACCAGAGATTCATGCCAGCTGGATTGGAAATAAATATCGGCATAATCAATCTGGCGAGTCGCAATACTGGACAGCGTATCGGCAATATCCTGTTCAGTCAGCCCAGCGGGTGCCAGCAGTGCCGTTTCAATTTGGTTCATCGTCATCAGTGTGTGTTCTCTATTAATTGATGGGTAAAACGCGTGTGCTGTGTGATGGGCATTGCGCGTCTCACAGAATCGAGCGTTGCAAGATCGAACTCGACCACTTTACTTTGTACTTCTGCGCCTAAATTGGCGATCACTTCACCCCACGGGCTAATCACCATCGAATGTCCCCACGTCTCTCGTCCGCAAGGGTGACGTCCGGTTTGACCCACGGCTATCACCCAGCATTGCGTTTCAATGGCTCGGGCGCGTAACAAGACTTCCCAGTGGGCTTGGCCCGTCACCGCAGTAAAGGCCGCAGGAACCAGCAAAATCTGTGCACCTTGACGACGTAATTCTGCGTATAAGTGCGGAAAGCGCACATCGTAGCAAATCGATAGGCCCAACGCTCCAAACGGCGTTGAGCTAACCACCACCTGTTGCCCTGGCGTGAAGGTTTCCGATTCGCGATAGCGCTGATGACCATCAGCGACATCGACATCGAACATATGCAGTTTATCGTAAACCGCCACTCGCTCGCCTTGTGCATTCCACAATAAGCTACTGGTGGTGACCCCGTCAGAGCGGCGGATCGGCATACTGCCTATTAATAACCATACACCATATTCTTTGGCGAGGCTCGCTAAGGTATGTTGAACGGTGCCGTGATCCAGTGATTCGGCTTGCTGATGGTATTGTTCACGATTCCCCAGCAGCAGGGCATTTTCTGGTGTCACAATCCATTGCGCTCCTTGCTGAGCAAGCTTGGCCACCTCTTGTTTGAGATAAGCCAGATTGCGATTCACCTCGGATCCTGAGGTCATTTGCACCAGTCCAACTCGTTGCATTTTATTCCCTATTTGGCCAGTTTACGCAGCTTTTCCGGCAACTTAAATTCGCCTTTGCTGCGCGAAAGCTCTTTCACTGTCGGTGAATCGAGCGGTCCTTTTACTTCATAGTTTACTTGGGTAAACACTTCCACCACCGGAGAGATCACCGTAGTGATCGCCAACACATACAAGGCGGTTTGCGGTGTCACCGCAAACGCCGTCAATACCGGAATGCCTGATGTGATGTCTGGGACGAAATGAACTTCCGCATCGACCGTGCGCGTATTGAGATCGGCGAGGCCTTTAATCGTCATCTCTCCCGCCACCGCATCCATTTTGATGTTATTGGTGACAAAGACCCCTTGCGAGAATTCACCACTACCGGAGATCGAATCAAACGCCATCCCTTTATCAAACACATCGCTAAAGTCGAGCTGCATTTTGCGAATGATCGAATCAAGGCTAAATAGACCAAGCAGCCTTGCCGCACCACTCACATCGGAAATCACTCCTTTACCGAGTTTAGTATCCACTTTGCCTTGCAAGGTGTTGACTTGCATTGACCACGGAGCGCCATCCCACTGGGTGCTCGCGTTAATCTCAAACGGTGCACGCTGGATACCTGAGTTGATCCCAAAGCGCGCCATCAAGTCACTGTTGTTATCACCCTTCATATCCAAATTCATTTGGGTTCGACTCTGAGTATCGGTCAACGTCCAAGTGCCATTAACATGCAGTTGGTTGGTACCACTGGTGAAATCAATGCTCTTCCACAGCAGCGTATCCCCTTGGCGCTGAAAATCGACATTCGCTTGGCCGATTTTGTAGCCTTGTAACCAGAAGTCTTTAATGGTCAACGTGAGGTTAGGCATCCATTGATGGAATTTACGATCAAAATCGGTGATAAGCGGTAATTTCTGGCGCTCAAGATCGACCAGTAACGCCTCTTCCCCCACCTCGAGCTGAGGCAAAAACAGATGCAGGCGCTCAAGCGCAATACTCAAATCATAAGGCTCAATATAGTTGGCTTGGCCTTTGATCTCTTGGCTATCCAAATTGGCAAGCCAACCAAGATCTTTGCGCCGCAGATTCAGATCGACATCATGCCAATCCAACCCCGCAAAGGTTAGCTCGTTGACTACCGCATCAACCCGTTCTGGGATTGGGAATGCAGGCGTATTTAAACTGGCAAGCTTAGATTTTCGCGCTTTAGGTGCAGGCTTTTCATTCACAATCGAGAGCCAATCATCCAAGTTGAAGGCTTGGCTACGCAGCTGGACATGATGCCCCACCACTGGGCTGATTTTAAAGCTACCCTCTCCAAGCACCAGATTCGTCGCTTTCAAAACCGGCACCTTAGGAGTCAAGTCAATCTCGGCCTGATATTTTGCTTGCGGCAGTTGCAAGCGAGCGGAGACCATCTCTTGGTTGCCTGAGGCTTGCAACAGAGCCTGCCCTTTCACTTTGAGCGCTTTTTTGAGTGGGAAGGGGTAACGACTCTCTAGCGCGCGCAAATCAGCTTTACCATCCAGTTGGTAAGTAAAGCCCACATCATTGAGCTGAATATCGACACTCGCCTGCCAAGGCGCATGGCCTTTTACTCGGCTTAACCAGCGCTCGCCAACAAACGGGATCAGCGGTTTGACTTCCCAATCCCCAACCATATCAATGCCAACCACATAACCCCGTTTGGCATCTTCGCCTTTAAAATCGATCGAGACAGGTTGCTTGAGCAAACGGGCATCCAGCCCCGCCGCACTCACTCGGTCATTATCGAACTCGATTTTTCCAGACACCGAATTAAGGCTCATAGGTGGCGTATCAATATCCACTGCGTTATTGCTCAGCTCGGCAAAGCCCCAAGCCCGCGGCTCCGCGCCACTGTGGAAAGGAATATTGAGTTGAAACTCTGAGCGCACTGGGCCTTTGACTTGAATCGTGGTCAGCGCCGCGCCTACGGAATCGACTAACGGAGTCGCCATCATGTAATTGCGAATCGCGTTACCTTGCTGGGCACTGGCTACCGCTTCAATTTCGATATGGCCAAGTTCGGCCAATTCTGGAATGCGACCGGTGATCCGCTCCGCAGTTACCTCCATCAAGGTCGCGGAGCGCGAGTCGAGATACATGGCATCATTTTCAAACAGCAGATCGAGCTGCAAATCGGTGATCGGTGGCCAAGCCGTATCAAAGGCAAATTTGGCCTCTTTTAAACCAACCCAAGCTTGGAACACGCCATTGTGCATACGATAAGGAAACTGATCTAACGCGCCATACCAGATCAGTTTCGCGGTATTGACTTGTCCCGCTTGAATCGCGGTCGAGAGATAATCGGTCAGCTCACGGCCTAACGCCAACGTCGGCAAGTAGCGCCACGTTTCCCCAGCATTAAAGAGATCGGCTTCGGCATAAAATGAGAGGAATGGGCTGGCATGATCCGGAAAATCGAGGCGAAAGGCCCCGAGCGCTTGCAGATCAGGCGTCGCAACCGTGACTTTATCGGACCAGAGCGACCATCCATATTCATCTTGCTGCCAGACCATATTCACTGCGCCTTGGCGGATATGGAGTGGGGCTTGGAACACTTCACCATAGGGCAACACGTCATCCACCATGCTGGCTTTAATGAGTGCTTTACTCGGTGAGCCTTGAATTTGCGCTTGCAGGGCATTGACTTGTGGCAGCAATTCCCATTGCGCTATTCCGCCATCAATTAATGATGCCGAATAACGTAACGATTCCAACGTTGCGCCTTTGGCAATGCGCACATCTTCCAAAACCCCTTTCGGCTTTAAGGTTGTCAGCCAGTGATTGAGCGTTTGTGATTCGGGGATCAACTTAGCCAGAGGTAACAAGTTTTCAATATTGAGCTGAGAGAGATTGAGCCGCCACTCACCGGGCTGCCAATCCATCGCGACATCCAAAAGCGGCCATAGCTCATCATCACTTCGTAAACGCAGTGAGTGGGCATTTACTTGCCAACCTTTCTCGGTTGGTTTCAGTTCGACAATCCCTGACTCGAGCAGCAGTTCATGAGGCTGCTCACCGTTTTGCCACACCAACTCCGAAGGCTTAAATTCGACATAGCCATCTTTCGGCTGATTGTGATCAAGTGTCGCCCACGCATTAAAACTTAATTGGCCTTTTTGAATGCCTGTTTGATCTTTTAAATAACTTGTTAGCCAAGGCAATACTCGCACTTTATCCGCGCTGACATAGAAATCGCCCGATACATCGCGCAGTGAACCATGATCAATAAAGTTAGCGCTTACCAACAAAGAGTTGATGTTAGTCCCCGCAATGCTGACCACCCCTTCAGCAAAATGGCGTAGACCTTGGTTTTGCCAACGCAGTTTTTCAATGTCGAGCTGACGCAGATCTCCGGCAAAAGTGCGGTACAGTATTGCTGAGTTTTTGAGGGTGAAATCATCCAGTTGACGCAGTAGCAAATCATCGAGCTGCTTTACCACGCGCCCTTGACGAGATTGCCGAGGGTTAGGGTTTTGCTCCAGAGCCAACCAATCTATCGCCCTGAGATCCAGTACCATGCCATTTACCGTTAAGTCTGCGATGACAGGTTGTCGCTGCCAAAGCGACTGCAATAAATCAAATTCAATCTCGATGCTAGCGGCATTGAGCTGAATATCGTTACTGTCCGGCCAATGGGCTTGCAAGGTTTGCAGTGAGAGAGAGGGATGGGTATTGCGCCAGTAACCTTGCACATTGGCAATCGCCACTTGCACCGAAGAATTTTGGTTCAGCCAATGCTGAATCTCCGCCTGAAAACGGTTCATCTGTGGCAACAAAATGCGCAGGGCTGTGACGGCTAAAGCCAGCACAAGCAGCAGGCTGACCAGCAGCCACATAAGGATCCGCCCGAGGCGGGTTACTGTCGAAATCACCCGATGCCCTATTTACATCATCACAACATCAAACTGCTCTTGGTTGTAGAGTGGTTCTGCTTGAATTCGCACTTCTTTACCAATGAACACTTCCAACTCCGCCAAGGCATGTGACTCTTCGCCTTGCAAAGTATCTGCCACTGCTGGAGAGGCATAAACCACAAATTTATCCGCATCGTAGGCACGATTAACGCGTGTAATTTCGCGCAAAATCTCAAAGCAAACCGTTTCCACCGTTTTCACGCTGCCTCGCCCTTCACACGTTGGACAAGTCGAACAAAGCACGTGTTCAATGCTTTCTCGAGTTCTTTTGCGTGTCATCTCCACCAACCCAAGCTGAGTAAAGCCATTGATGTTGGTTTTGACTCGATCTTTCACCAAAGCCGCTTCTAAAGAGGTGAGCACTCGCTTACGGTGTTCATCCGACACCATATCGATAAAGTCGATGATAATGATGCCACCCAGATTGCGCAGACGCAGCTGACGCGCAATCGCCTGAGTCGCTTCAATATTGGTGTTGAAAATGGTCTCTTCGAGATTACGTCGCCCCACAAAGGCACCGGTATTGATGTCAATCGTGGTCATGGCTTCGGTTTGATCGATGATCAGATAGCCGCCAGATTTGAGCTCAACTTTGCGTTCGAGAGAGCGCTGAATCTCGTTTTCCGTATCGTACATGTCAAAAATGGGCTTATCGCCGTGATACAGCTCTAACTTAGCCGTCAGCTCTGGGACATATTCGGAGGTAAACTCTTTGAGGTTTTCGAACTCTTGCCGTGAATCGATGAGAATCTTAGTCAATTCGGTGCCGACAAAGTCACGCAAAATGCGCTGCGCCAGACCAAGCTCGCCATACAGCATAGAGCGGTTTTTGTATTTGCTGCGCCGCTCAATCACTTTTGACCACAAACGCTTAAGGAACGCCGCATCTTGGGTCAGCTCTTTTTCGTTTGCCCCTTCTGCCGCCGTACGGATAATGAACCCGCCATGCTCATCACAGTAGTGAGCCACCACTTTTTTTAGTCGCTCACGTTCGGCTTCACTTTCAATGCGTTGTGATACACCGACATGGCTCGCTCCCGGCATAAACACCAGATAGCGAGAGGGCAGCGTGATATCCGTGGTTAGGCGCGCACCTTTGGTACCCAGTGGATCTTTCACCACTTGCACCACAATATCTTGTCCTTGGCGCACCAGCTCGGAGATATCACGAACTTGGAATTGCTGCTTCTCACTTTCCGCAACACATTCTGTGTGCGGCACAATATCTGAGGCATGTAAGAAGGCGGCTTTGTCGAGCCCAATATCCACAAACGCCGCTTGCATCCCCGGTAATACCCGGCTCACTTTGCCTTTGTAAATATTGCCAACAATGCCGCGTTTGGCTTCACGTTCAATATGGATTTCCTGAAGGATTCCCCCTTCAATCATCGCCACTCGAGTTTCACTCGGGGTGACGTTTAACAGCAACTCTGCACTCATGAGCGCACCTCAATGATTAAAATGATTAGAATTTGTGCAGAAGCTGGTCAGTCTCGTAGAGTGGCAATCCGACTACCGCGTGGTAGCTGCCTTCAATCCTCGTAACAAATCGTCCACCCAATCCCTGAATGCCGTAACTGCCAGCTTTATCGCAGGGCTCACCACTTTGCCAATAGGCTTCTATTTCTTGTTCTGACAAAGTTTTAAACCACACCTCCGTGGTTACCACCACGGAGTGAGTGATGCCGCGGCAAGTCACGCTCACCGCAGTCATCACTTGATGTTGGCTACCGGAAAGCTTGAGTAACATGCGTTTTGCATCAGCAAAATCACGCGGCTTTTCCAACACCTGTTGATCTTTCACAACTATCGTATCTGAACCAATCACGACCGCATCGGCCGCCACCAACGCCGCCCCTGCTAACGCTTTATCGCGAGAAAGCCGTTCAACATATTGCGCAGGCGACTCAGCCGCTGCGCGCCTTTCTTCGACATTCGGAATCACGACTTCAAACTGGTAGCCCATTTGAGCGAGCAGTTCACGACGTCTGGGGGACCCCGAAGCCAACACTAATTTCGATATTGTCATTTCACATGCCAATGGCGTCGAACTCGGCGCAGTAATAAAAACAACCACGGCCAAAGTATACAGGCAATCACTCCACTCCAGAGTGACAACGGATTGAATGTCACATTCTGGATCAGGTACTCACCACAGAAAATCAGCACTTCCAATCCCATCGACAGCAAACCAATCACAATCGCTTGCTGCCATAGGGCCATGTTGCGCAGTACCAAGAAATTCATCGCCACCAGATAGATGATGATCGACATCATCATGCCGCGAATACCCAAGGTGGAACCGAGTAGCAGATCCCACAATAAACCCATCACTAACGCGCTGCCGACATTCACTCGGTGCGGCAGGGCTAACACCCAGTAACAACAGACCAGCAGCAGCCAAGGTGGCCGGAGCAGATCTAAGGTTCCCGGCCATGGGATGGTTTGCAAAATCAGCGCTAGAAAAAATGAGGCAAGAATGACCATGCGGCCTTTAATATCACTGCTGAGCATTGGCTTCTTCCTCTAATAGCGCCTGCGGATCGGCCTGCATCACTTTTTGTAAGCGATCTTCGTTTGGCCAGATCAGTAGCAAATAACGCAAGCGATCAAATTCCACCACAGGATCCGCCTTGATCGAGGCAAACTCACGACGGGTATCTTTATCGACTTGTGACACAATCGCCACTGGGTAGCCTTCAGGGTAAACCCCACCCAAGCCAGAGGTGACTAGCATATCGCCGACTTCAATATCGGTACTGGTCGGTATATGTTCCAGTTGGATTTGATCGGTTTGTCCATTGCCTGAGGCGATCACTCGAATATCATTGCGAATGTTCTGTACCGGAATCGCGGTATTAGGGTCAATCAGGAGCAAGACTCGGCTATTGTGTGCTGCCACAAAGGTGACTTGTCCAACAATGCCTTTTTCATTGATGATCGGCTGACCTTCGTACACTCCATCTACGCGGCCTTTATCGATCACAACTTGGTGACGATAGGGCGACGTATCGACCGCCATCACTTCGGTCACCACCTTTTTCTCATCACGCAAAAAGGAGGAACCGAGCAACTTACGCAGCCGTTGGTTTTCTTCTTTGTACTGCTCAAGCAGTAACAGATTACTTTTCAGGGTCAGGACTTCACGTTTTAGCAGTTGGTTATTTTCCCGTAACTGCTGATGAGAGCTGATGCTGTCATAAAAATCGTCAAACAGTACGCGCGGTAGATCCGCTGCGTACTGAATAGGCGCAACCAGACTATTGAGCAGAAAGCGTACATGTGAGAATGCACCTAAACGACTATCAGCCAGCATAAGGCTGGCTGATAACATAACCGCAAGAAATAGCCGTAGCTGCAGAGAAGGTCCTCGACCAAAGATAGGTTTCATCCAATAACCATCCTAACTCTGAGCAAAGTGCCATGCATAAGGCACAACACTACGGTTTATTCTTCGCTAAACAGATCGCCGCCGTGCATGTCGATCATTTCTAAGGCCTTACCACCACCACGCGCCACACAGGTCAGCGGGTCATCGGCGATCACCACAGGAATACCGGTCTCTTCCATCAGCAGACGATCGAGATCTTTCAGCAGTGCACCACCGCCGGTGAGCACCATACCATTTTCAGAGATGTCAGAAGCCAGCTCTGGTGGACACTGCTCGAGTGCAACCATCACCGCAGACACAATCCCCGTCAGCGGCTCTTGCAGCGCTTCAAGGATCTCGTTCGAGTTCAGGGTAAAACTGCGTGGTACACCTTCTGCTAGGTTACGACCGCGCACTTCGATCTCTTGCACGTCATCACCCGGATAAGCAGAGCCGATTTCGTGTTTGATCTTTTCTGCCGTTGCTTCACCAATCAAGCTGCCGTAGTTACGGCGCACATAATTAATGATCGCTTCATCAAAACGGTCACCACCGATACGTACAGAAGAAGAGTAAACCACGCCATTGAGTGAGATCACCGCCACTTCCGTTGTACCACCACCGATATCAATCACCATTGAACCGGTTGGCTCAGAAACGCGCAGACCTGCACCGATGGCAGCCGCCATTGGCTCATCAATCAAGTAAACCTCACGAGCGCCCGCACCCAGTGCCGATTCACGGATCGCACGACGCTCAACTTGGGTTGAACCACAAGGCACACACACCAGTACGCGTGGACTTGGTTTTAACACGCTGTTGTCGTGCACTTGGCGAATAAAATGCTGCAGCATTTTTTCAGTGACGTAGAAATCTGCAATTACGCCGTCTTTCATTGGGCGAATGGCTGAAATATTACCTGGGGTTCTACCGAGCATCTGTTTTGCGGCATGGCCAACCGCTGCAACGGTTTTACCGCCACGACCTTTGTCCTGACGAATCGCAACAACAGAAGGTTCATCAAGAACAATGCCCTGTCCTTTGACATAAATAAGTGTGTTGGCGGTACCTAAATCGATCGATAGGTCGTTAGAAAACATGCCACGAAGTTTTTTGAACATATTCTTCGTTCGTCCTGCAAGAAATGAGAAAAGGAAAATTGCACTAAATGTACCAATGCCTTGCCATCACAGCAAGGCGTTGATCCATAAACATGGACTGAAACACGCAATTTCTAACAGTTCTCTAACGGAATGAGAGAAATCTGGATCGATTGCAGCTTCAGCACCTAATTCGATTCACGCCACCAGATCACCCGATCACTACCGCGATACAAGCCAAATTGCGCTCGACCTTGGGTAGTTTGATCAAAATTATTGTCGTCATCTTTGTCTTCGGCGAGCCACATCAAATTGTGCGCATTGAGATCCAACACTGAATCAATCACACCACGAGCGCCCGCTCCCGGCGCGCTAAAGCGGATAGCGCGCTTACCTGAGCCTAGATTAGCGGCTGAATGCTCAGCCAAGACTTGGGGAGGAACAGCAACGCCAGTGGTCAACACTGTATAACCATTGTTATTAGGATCAGATTGCAAGGTAAAACCAGTGATCGCAGGCAGTGCGGTACAACTGTCCTCAATCGTACGAACAAAACCATTGTTGGTGAAATGCTCGACGTACATGGGTTGCTCTAAGGCTTGAGTTTCTGGTCCATACACATCTTGAATAACCAATTTGCCCCAATATAGTGGCATGGCTCCATCAATGTGTGAAAACGTATATCCCGAACAAAGAGGTGAGGCATTGGGTTGATAACAAACCCCATCCTGATCCGTTAAATCAGAGGCACTTAAGGTTAAGTTAAACGCTGCATTAAACACCGATTTAGGTTGTAACGGTTTTTGATACCACACCCTTTCACCATTTAAGACAATGCCACTGTTGTTGGATGCCTGTCTGCTGATGGGCGAAGTCTGCAGATTATCGAAACCAAGATTCACACCGTTTGCGCTATCACTGTAAGTGCGACCATCCCATTGATTGTTATAACGCCACCAAGGATCGATGAGATAGTTTTGCGTATCCGCATTATTGGCGGATTTCGGCTGTAAATATAGCCCTGGACTATTGGTATAGCCGAATGGCTGACCAAGATAACTAAAGGCATTGCCCGTTTTACATGCCGCATCTAAGGTGACATTACTCATCGGAGACACCTCGAAGTAAGCGGGAATAAAACGCCCGATGGGGCCTGTTGATACAACAGCAATCGGTAGATTCGCGCTCGCTAAGTCAAGGCCAAGATAATGGGTGGGAGCGATCAAAGAGAAATCAAACACCCCGACTTCACTTACTTTTTGTTCAACGGGCGTTGTACCCCCAAGTAGATGAGTGTATTCATTTACGCCTAACACACCTGCCTGCCCTGCCGATGGCTGCACCAAAGTATGTTGTAGCGCGATATTTTGTTGCTGGTAGTTATAAGCCGTTAAATTGTTTGTGAAATCATTATCTTCAATGGGCGCAGCAACAACGGCTCGAATATTCAGATCAAAGTTTTCATCGGCTCTCGCAAAAACATTACAACTCATATCCGCTGCAGCGCATTTGCCATCACTGTTATAAAAACTTTTTGCACTCAAAACCAATGCCTTAGGGACACGAATAAAACTAGCTTGCCCTTCGAGAAGCAGATCTTGCTCATCACCACTACCAGTAAAGCGTGCATTGAGAGCAAGACTCCCTGCCTCACGATACGCCACACTGAAATTCGCCTCACCACTTTGGTTAAAGCTTAAATTGAGTGCTGTTGCACTGTTAGCAGTTTGGCCAATAACCGTTCCATTCAAAGATACACTATAAGCCGCAAAACCCGTGTCACTTGGGGTTGGCGTTAAATATCCACTCCAAAAGGAGACCGACTTTTGGACATTCTGAAAACTCGGCAAACACTGTTGTGAGGCATTATCTTTGCGCACCGCTTTAATGGTGCCCGTCACCGTCTGGTTAGCATAAGCATTGGGCACATCGACAATAAAGCCACTGTCGGAGAAATCGATATAACAGTTATTTTTTGAAAATGAACCCGCAGCTCCAGTGCGGCTGCACAAATTCTCGTTATAAGCTTCAGCCGTAGGGCTAGAGCCAGAAATATCGACAGTCACTCGCCCCGCTGTATTACGGCGCAATTGCTTAATCGCCATACCATTTATCAAAGAGGCGTTATACCCCCCAATCCATCCACCGGTTGCATTAGGTGTAGAAGCCGGAACTAAGTTAGCACTTACAGGATCAGTAAATAAAGAAGTACAGTTCGCATCTGCACAAGCTTGAAGGGTTACTTCACTCGGCGCACACGTTAGCCCAGAACTCGGTAAAATTAGCCGGAAATGATTTATTTGTTTTCCAACGGGTCTTGAATTCAGTGCACAGACTTGAAAGTTATCTATTTCATGGAAGTTAGTGTACGAACCCGTTGAACCAGTAATCGACATGATCAATTCATCAGGTACTGATTCTTGCCCCCGAAAACTCATCACATTCAGAGGCCCAATCAGATTAACCCAAGCTCCACTACCCACTTTACGTCTCACAGTGACAATCGACGTTGATGCTTGAGTCGAATCAATAATAATTTGATATTTATGTAATGGATTACCATTTGTTCCGTCGACTGTCGGACTCAAACAAGTACCATCAGACATCATCGATGTTCCATTAGAACAAGTCCCTGCTAGGTAGTTATATCCCGAATATTGAGAGCCTGAGCCTCTAAGAACAACAGACTGCCGCTTACGCCCAGGACCATTTCCTCCACCCTCAATCGAGTAGTTGCCGTACTCATCTAAACCGATTCCTAACCAGCCACCAGCAAAGCCTGGTTTCTGCTCATTGGTCTTATACCCATAACCTAGCGGCCCACCAAAAGCACCCACTTGCGGGGTAACTTGGGCATCAGAGAACACAATAGCGATTCCATCAGCTCCATTTCCACCATGAGCAAAATAGTCAAACTCCAGTTCAACTCGGTTACCTGCTGCAGGAAATATGCGCTGAAAAGTTGAAGCTGTAGCCTGGTTGACCTTAGCTTCTGTTAATCGCAAACGTTGACCGACGACTGAAGGAGTGAAATCTCCGCTGCTTTTGAAAACCTTCCATTGCTGACTAAGACTAGGAGCAGAAAAATCATCTGAAAAGCACTGTAAACCCGATTGCTGACAAAAATGTCGCATTTGGGCTAACTGTTCGATTCTTTGATTGGAAAGACCTGAAGCATATAACGAAACTTCATCAATATATCCATCAAAAGATCGAGAGGAAGAAGATCGGTCAGTGCCTATTTGCAACGGAAATGCATTAGATAACAAACGAGAACCATTATTTGAGGTGCTGTTTAATTGACCATTAATAAAAATAGCTTGTCGTTGATTATCGCGCTTTCGGTCATACCGAATTGTAATATGTGACCACTGATTACGAGGAATTGGCATTGTAGAGGCCAATGTTACAGCTTCACCATTGGCTTTTTCCCAATACCAATAGACCTTACCTTGACTATCTATATGAAACTCATAATTCCCATCTTTAGAAACAATCGTCATCAATTCGGAATTGGGATAGCTTTTCGGATATACCCAAGCTGAGATAGTGAATGCCTCCGTAAAATTCAGCTTAGCGTTATGAGCGATATCGACATATTGCCTTTGAGATTTAGTGAATACCCCATAACCACATGTACCATTGGAATAAGAATCAATAGGTAGCGCAGGGGTTTGGCTTGCTGTATTAGCACCATTGACTGCTCGTCCATGCAAATAATCCCCAACAGTATTTTTGACTTCACCAGAATTGCCTTGCCATGTGGTTTCATCCAAATGATAACGAGCTACTAATTTATCGCTTTCACACATCCCATTAAAATCAGCAGCCTCGACCGCTTCCAGATCAACGACAGTAGTTCCATAATTAGCCAATGCCCCCCCCGTTGCAATAGAGCCAGTGATCGTGGAATTGCTCGATATCGTAACCGAACCTGCTACATACAAAATTCCGTTTATGTGCAAATTGCCATTGAGTACTAATGAACCAGAAACATAAATAATTAGGTTTTCTGCGTCACCAGAGGTATTAAAATAAGTGTTATCGCTAATCGTGAGTGAGTTGAAATATAAGCGAACAGTTTTTCCAGAAGTCACCGAAACGGCATTACCTGAAATACTGCCCAAGTTATATTTATAATCCCCAGGAGCCCATACTCCACAATTACTACCATTACAGTTCAAATTCCCCAAATTAGGTAAATTAGAGGGTGGAACTAACCCATTAGGGGAATGATTTGCGCTCGGCGGATTGGTAAAAATATTGGAACACAGAGGCACAGCAAATACAGGCATTGAGTAAGCGAAAAATAGCAATAACAATGCATATAATTTAGTTCTCACTTCTTACTCCTACTTCTATGATTCTCTGTAACGACCAATCTCCAATCTGACAACGCCCTATCGCGCTGAGTTGATATACTTCTTGCCCATTATCTAACGCCCCCAGAGATTGACAGGTTACCAAAGCCTCACACTGCCCCAATCCTTCCCCCATAAAATCGATATTCTGTGAGGAACTCGTATGGCAACTTCCCTCTGTGGTGGTTTGATAAAAACGGCTCAGTTCAATATTAAGCGCTGAACGGGCGGCCATTTCCGCACGAGTACCGAGCACCATAGACACCAGTTGTTGGCTACTACGCGCTTGATTACGATTGGCCACCAGCGCGACAAACCCAACCGCCACGATAATAAAAACCACTAGAATCAAGGCATTGCCCTGCTGCTTACGGCGTGTTGTAGACCAGAGCATCATGATCAAACCTTACTTGCTCACCTTTATCAGCAAAAGTCAGCTCAATTTTGACTAATCCATTGCGCTGCAACTGTGGGGCTAACACACTGAAATTGACGCCACTCAGGTTCTGCGCCATTAATACCCCATTCCCTAAATAGGTAGGCGACAAGGCCGTTCTATTCAAACTATAGCCTGCATAGCGGTAGATGCTGTTACCTTGGTAACAATATGCCACGGGGGTAGTATAAAAATAGGCGCGATTCGCGGGCGACTGTAGGGTAAACAAAGTGCCCTGCACTAAGGGGACATTCACCATAGTGCGATCTTGTGGTGGGGTAAAATCAACGGTACTGGCGACTTCGGCAATTTGCCCTGCTGCAGGCAAGAGAGCGGCGCGTAATGCCACAGGATCATTGGGAGAAATCACTAAGCGCTCTCCCGCTTGGATCGACTTAGTGATGGGCAAGAGGCGCAGAGTGTTCACGGTATTCGTCGGTAATGACTGATAAATCGCGCTGTTTACAATCGGCAGAAACTCAATACAACCATTGGCCACCATTACGCTATTGGGTACAGCTTCACGCAGTTCACGGCTCATACGTTCCGTTAAAAAACGTCCTTGCTGGATTAAGGCTTCACGCGCTGTGGTATCGACATAAATCCCCATCGCTTGCCCAGCAATATTGCCCAGAAATAAGCCAACAATGCCAAGCAAGATAATAGTGATCACCATTTCGATTAGGGTGAAGCCACGGCTCATCAGTAGTTCCCCTTAATCGCAGCAAACGGATACGCATTGCCTTGCGGATCGTAAAGCACTAATGCAACACGTTTGTAGTGGGTTCGCTCTGTGGCAGGCATTGCCGAAAATTGACCGCTACTATCTGATACATAAAACACTTGTATCGATACGGTAAAGCGTTGGTATTCACTGGAAATATCCGTACCCAGCACATCGGTGATGGGGATTGGGCTTGATGTGATGTAGTCATCCACATCGTTGAACTCGGTGTTACTGGCCTCGCTCTCTTTCCCCAGTAACGAAGGTTCAGTGCAAAGCGTACGTCCCGTGGTAACAATAAGCACACACTCAGGTAAGCCACCATTGGGGCCAGAGTGCTGATCAAAAGCACGCCCCAAAACTTCATCCAGTACTGCCCTCCCCAATTCTGCAGCTTTCACCGATAACACTTGCTCTGCACTCTGTTGAGAGCGCGGGTATAAGGAAGTTGTTACGCCAACCAAGGCCACGCCCAACACCACAATCACGATGATCATTTCAATCAAAGTAAAACCACGTGCAGCAATCACAGGCTTAGCAGGCATAGATATACCCTTCGCTATTGATGCAGACTTGGCGAATCTCATTGTGCGTGGAACTGCTGATGCTTACTGTGCACCCGGCACTGATACATTGCGTGGCGCGGCCTAAACTATCGAAATCAAGAAAGGAGACGCCCCCCGAACCCGCCAAAGAAAGCGCCACATCATTGGCGACCGCATCCACCAGCGAAGGGTCGCTAGGGTTACTGGGAAAAACGCTAAGACAACTGCCTTGCATGGCTTGCGGGGAGACTTGCACTGCCGCAGCGCTGGTGAGCAACCAACGATTACAATACCCCGTACGCTGCATCGCGCGGCTTTGGGTTAAACGCAGTGAGGCTAATATTTCACTCTGCGTGGTCACCACTGCAAAAGAAGAAGGCCCCAGAAATCGGCTTGCCGCATAAGCAGAGAGTATCCCTAGTAGGATAATCACCACTACCAGTTCAATAAGGGTAAAACCTTGTGTCTTACCCTGAGGGAATTCCATCCTGCTTTGCCGCATGGCGAATAAATCTAGCTCAAGCCCTAGAGAACAAAGGCCAGACAAGCTGGCCTTTTTTATTAACAACCTGAAGACTCAGTGCTAGTTTTTGACTCACTACCAGCCGCAGAGCTAGTTGCTTGCTCATACTTAACATAGCAGTTAGTAGCAATAATTTTAGCCGCAGTATCCAAAGTCGTATCTTTAAATGTAATAACAAATGATGGTGGTGTAGTTGCGGCATCAGATAATCCAGTCCAATCATTAGATAGACCAGTTACTGCCGCACCAATGCCTGCAGATGTAGCAGCTGGGTAACCATATACGATAGATATGCCATCAACGCTTTCTGTAGGTTTAGTGTCTTTTCCACTAACTGCAGATTTTCCGTAAACAATCCCCGCCGCACCATCAATTGCGCCTTTAAGACCTTGCAAAGAAGCTTGACGCGCATCATTTTGCAAATTCAAGAAACGTGGCGCGGCTGTGACGGCCAAGATGCCGAGAATTACAATCACCACGACCAGTTCGATTAGGGTGAAACCACCTTGTCTTTTCATTATTACCATCTCTCTTTCATGTGAATACGCAGTATTACTGCAAGGTTACGGTCACGCGACCAGTTTTAACTTCATAAACAAATTCGTGTTGGCTACCTTTTTCATTTTGCGTATAGGTGCATGTAGCAGCACCAGTATCCGCTTTAGCCGAATATTTATAATTGGAATTACTCGCCGCTTCAGTTTCCGTCCCCACTTGTGGCGGGTTTTGCAGCAGATTATTCATTAAATCAATGCAAGCCTGATCTGAGATACCTGAAGGATAAGTCGTATCATCGGTATTCAAGCCCAAAGGATAACCATCACGATAGCCGCTGGTTGCGGAGGTGGTTAACCAAAAATTGACTCCATCATAATTAATGGAGGGATACTTATTGCCGGTCAAGGTGGGGCGAGCTTGCGCTTCCCATTGCGCCCGAGCAGAGAGGACGCCGGTGGCAAAACCCCCAGCTACTCCTTCAATACTGGCTTTTTTCGCTTCATCAGTCACATCAAGAAAACGGGGCAAAGCTGCGACAGCCAGTAACCCAACCACCACAATCACGATCACTAGCTCAACCAATGAAAAGCCTTGCTGCATTTTCTTCATATTTTTCAACTAACTTACGTAACGTACGGCGTGCATTATACGCCCTTTTTTAGCTTTGGTGTGGTTAAAGTGTCAAAAAATCAGCGCACCAAAAAACTGGCATCTATCGCAAAATAGCGATCCTTCAATTCCACGTCGATTTGAACCACATCACCGTATTGGTAATGGCACAAGTAACCATTCACCCGATGGGTTGCCGTTACCTTTGGTAACCAGTCCAGTACCTTACGATCAGGATAGAGCAAAAATAGCACTTTTTCACAATCAACTCCTTGATCGATCTTGGGAAAAATCCATCCATGTTGCATTGGAATCTCGGCTTGTTCTATCTGTAAGTGTGCAGGACGCCCTTGCAATACCCACTCTTGCTTATAAGTATTCGCTCGATCAGTCATTTGCAATCTAGCCATGTCTAAGGCGGTTTGTAGCGTATCACTGAACATCGACCGCCAAACCGAAAACATCGCCATAAATAAAACCACAACCAAGACTAACCAGAGGACAAATCTCGCGCGCTCAAATCCTTTTTTCATTATCGGCCCTTGAGCGCATCCATCATGCCCCACATAGGTAGGAAGATACCCAGCGCCAACACCAACACCATAGCTGCAACAAACACCAATAAAACAGGTTCAATTCGTGCTGTGAGTGTTTTTAAATCGTAATCGACTTCACGATCATAAAAATCGGACACTTCTAACAGAAGTTCATCTATACGCCCAGTTTCTTCTCCCACCGACATCATCTGAATCACTAAAGGGGTAAAAATGTTGGCATTGATCGCCGTGGCAGAAATCGCAACCCCAGATTCAATCTGGCTTTTCATCTCTAAAATACGTTGCTCTAGAAACTTGTTATCTATCGCTTCTGCCGACAGCGCTAGCGATTGGTTGAGCGGCACACCGGCCGAAAGCATCAAGGAAAAAGTACGCGCAAAACGTGAGAGCTGCGCGCGATTAACAATATCCCCCACAATCGGCATGCGCAGCCGCAAGTGATCCCACTTGATGCGGCCATTCGTGGTATTGACCCAAGCTCGAAATGCAAACAATAACCCGGCTATGATGCCAAGCAGTAAGCCCCAGTAGTTCACAAAAAAATCGGATGTGGTAATCAAAATGCGCGTTGGCAAGGGTAAATCGACCCCAAAGCGGCTAAACATGCTGGTAAATTGTGGGATCACTTTGACGTTCAAAATAAACATCGCCAGCAAAACAAACGTAATCACGAAGGTCGGATAGCGCATCGCCGTTTTGATTCTTTTGCGCGTTTCCACTTCTTGTTCGTAATAGCCAGCCAATTGCAACAAAGCCTGATCTAATCGCCCTGTGTTTTCTCCCACTTGAATCATGGAAACAAACAAAGGGCTAAAAATCGCGGGATGTAACTGCATGGAAGCCGACAAGTTACGACCATTGGTTAACTCATTACAGACCGAATCAAGCGCCGCTTTAAGCTGCTTATTATGGCAATTCTGGGCTAAGCCGCGCATAGAGCGCAGCAAAGGTACCCCTGCTTTGGTTAGGCTATACATTTGCCGACAAAAAATCACCAGCACTTCCAGCGGTACCGAAGGAGTAAGCAACGCTTTCCAGTTAAGATCAAATGCACTTTTTTCCGCAGCACCTTGTGCAATCGATGTGGGCACAATACCTTTGTTGAGCAGCATTTCTGCGGCTAATTCTTCCGAGGCTGCCTCGACTAACCCAGAGGCTTTGCTGCCATCGGCATTACGCCCCTGATAATAAAACGTCGCCATGCCTACTCCTACAGATAAATGGGGTCAGCCAAACCAGAGGAATCACCTTCACCCAGCGACATCACTTCATCAAGACTGACGATACCTTGCAGCGCCAACTCCATCGCCGAAGCCAGTAGCGGTTTGTACTCTGCATTACTGCGTGCGGCTTTAGAGAAGGCCACGGCATCATTGGCCCGCAAGCAGTCCATCATCGGCTGATCCAGTTCAAGCATTTCAAACACACCAATCCGGCCGCGATAACCGGTTAAGTTACAGTTTTGGCAACCGCGTCCGCGGGAGAATTTGGCGGCAATTTGATTAGGAAAACGAGTTGCAAGCCATTGGCGACGTGCCTCATCCACCTCATCATGCCCACTACAATCCGGACAGACTTTGCGTACCAGACGCTGCGCAACCACCGCTCGTACCGCACTTGCGACCAGATAACCGGGCGCGCCCATATCAATCAAACGCAGCGCACTATCGACGGCATCATTGGTGTGCAGAGTACTTAACACTAAGTGGCCGGTTAAAGCTGCGCGCAGCCCAATTTCGACTGTCTCTTGGTCCCGCATCTCACCGACCAGAATAATATCTGGGTCTTGGCGCAAGAAGGTGCGCAGTAACGTCGAGAAATCGAGATTGATTTTCGGGTTCACTTGCACCTGATTAACCCTGGAAATTCGATATTCCACCGGATCTTCCGCAGTAATGATTTTTTTACCTGACGTATTGAGCTCGTTGAGTGCGCCATACAAGGTGGTGGTTTTCCCTGAGCCGGTAGGTCCAGTCACCAGAATCATGCCATGGGGGCGTTTCAACTGATGGCGCAAACGCAGCAATAAATGAGGCGGAATACCGGACTCTTCGAGCTTTCGAATTCCAGCAGATTGGTTAAGCAGACGCATCACCACTGATTCACCATGCTGGATAGGCATGGTTGACATCCGGATATCGACGGATTGTCCTTTTACACGGATGTTAAAGCGGCCATCTTGCGGAAGGCGTTTCTCGGAAATGTCCAGATTCGCCATCAATTTTAAGCGCAGTACCAAGGCAGAGGCGATATTCACTTCATGGAGCAAGGTTTCATGCAATACCCCATCGATCCGTTGCCGCAAACGCAGTACGTTGGCATCCGGCTCGATATGAATATCCGAGGCTCCCACTTGAATCGCATCTTCAAACAACGAGTTGATAAGCTTAACAACCGTGACTTCTTCGCTATCTGAATCAGTGATCTCAAAATCAAAACTATCATTGGTTTTGTGTTCAGCATGCAATTGCTCGGCAAACGAGACAATCTCTTTGGTGCGGCGATAGTAACGATCAAAGCCATCCACCAACTGCTTTTCAGGGGCGATGACAAACTCAAAGACGTATTCAGGCAACTGGTTCAGCAAGGCTTCTTGAGCAAACAGATCAGCTGGATCACTCATGGCAATACGCAGCGTATCACCACTGCGGCCTATCACTAGCGCACGCAAACGGCGAGCATGGACTTCGGGCAGCAAAGGAACCGCATCAATATCGACATGGGCTCGACTCAGATCGATCACTGGCAAACTGAGTTGTTGCGCCAAAAAGTTCAGCAACTGGGTTTCGCTTAAAAAACCAAGCGAAATTAAGGTATCCCCTAAGCGACGTCCGGTCTTTTTCTGGGTATTCAGCGCTTGTTCAAGCTGCGCTTCACTCACAATCCCCTCTTCAACCAGCAAGTCACCAAGCCGTTTACGCAGTTTATTAATTGGCACCTTGTGTCTCCTCTAAACTGGCCAGTAATTGCAAGCGCTGATGAATAAAAGCTTGTGATTGGCTGGATAATCCGACTTTATTGAGAGCCTGTTGATAGGCGTGCTGCGCCGCCGGCCATTGCAGAGCGCGTTCTTGTTGAATCGCCAACCCCAGCCACCAACGCCCATTATTGGGATCTTTTTCCGTCAGTTGTTGATAACTTTCTCGCGCGATCTCATCTTGTTTGGTTTTCTGCGCGAGAGCAGCGCGCAGTGACAGATACTCGATCGAGGGCTGCGAAGGAAGATAAGCCAAAGGTACCAAAGCCGCAGCGTCTTGCTTTTCTTTGACCAGTAACTTAGCCAGAGCCAAACGCAGTACTTCACCGTCCGGATTACGCTCAATCCCGGCTTGCATCAGATCAAACGCTTTGCGCCCATCGCCTTTGCCATAATAGAGTGCCGCCAGTTTTTGCCTGGCCATTTCATCATGCGGGGTATAACGCAGCGCTTCCGTGTAGGCGGAGACTGCCGTCTGTAACTCGTTACTTTCCATCGCTTTTTGCGCACGCTGTAAGGCTTTTTGCGCTAACTGTTCCGGTGTTAATGAGACTTGCTCTACGATCATCACCGGCGATGAGCTCGGTAAACTTGAGACCTCTTCTTCGAAAAAGCTCGGCTCTGAATTATCGGCAAGATTCAGAACCGGCTCTGCGTTTTGCTCAGACCCTAGCGCGGTTTGCTCTCGCTGACGAGTCGCCGTTTGCTTGAGTGAGGTGGGTGAGCTTTCTACCTTAGCGAATACTGCGTTTTTGACAGCAGTTTCGTTCTTGGGCAACCCTTCTTTTTGGACCAAAGTTTCATTTTTAGCCAAAGCTTCGCTGTTAACCGGTGCTTGATATAAGGCGATGTTTTGCTGCGTGGTCTTTTGGGTCGGTGACGGCACTGCTGGCTGCACAATCTCCGCTGACGACGGAATAGCATCCACCGATTGCAATGAGATAGACCAACCACCAACGGCAAGACTCACGCCAAAGCCTAGCATCACCCATAACCACGCTGGACGAGCTTTCGGCTTTGCAACATCAATCCGCTCAATATTCGAAAGGCGTGAGTGACTTCGCTGCGCACTCTTTGCTAATGCTTCATTCACCACACTCATGGTTTGCTCCATCCCCACAAAATTGGGGTTTTAAATCTTGGTTTGCAGCTGTCATAGGTGTCATAAATCGCTGCAAAAAGATGATGTTGATTGACCAACGGGCTCTGCTCATGCCAAGCGAGTAACAGCGCCTTATGACAAATTTGATTGATCAAACGCGGGATCCCTTGTGATGCACGCCAGACGGCTTTTTTCAGGGTCGCATTGAACAGCGGATACGGCGCTTGGGCTTTCTGTAAACGGCTCTCAATGTACACCTCGGTTTCAGCTTGAGTTAACGGGCGCAAAGTGGCATTAAAGGTGATCCGCTGCCGAAACTGACGCAAATGATGCTGCGCGAGTCGAACATCGAGTTCAGGTTGCCCAATTAAAACAATCTGCAGCAGCTTGGTTTGTTCCGTTTCTAAGTTGCCAAATAAGCGCAAAGTTTCTAGCGCTTCATCAGACAACGCCTGCGCTTCATCGACCAAAGCAACCACGCGTTTACCTTGTTGGTGAAGCTCAATCAGTCGTGTTTGGATCTGCTCGACCACTCGCACGGGCGATGCTACATCCAACTGTAATTCTGCTGCGACCGCCTGCCTTAATTCTTCGCCGCTCAGCATAGGGTTGGGCAGATAAACCAGTGCCACATCATCGCCTAAGTGCGTCAACAACATGCGACATACCATGGTTTTCCCAGTACCGACCTCCCCGGTGAGCTTGCTGACACCTTCCCCCATCTCAATCGCCGCACTTAAGGTTTGAATGGCCTCAAAATGCGGAGCGAGCCCCAGAAACAATTCGGTATCCGGAGTCAAATGAAAAGGTAACTGTTCAAGGCCAAAGTGCGATAAATACATACGCTTACTGACTGTCCGGGAACCATTCCTGTAGCAAGCTGCGCGATCGCTCCAGTTCTTTTTGCCAAGTGTTCACACCAACGACCGTCGGCTTGAGCAAGATAACCAGTTCGGTTTTCCGTGTCAGCTTACTGGTGTTACGGAACAAATGCCCTAAAGCGGGAACATCGCCTAAAAATGGTACTTTTGACACCTGATCAACGGTGTTGGACTTCATCAAGCCACCGATCACGACTACGTCGCCGTCTTTCGCCCGAATAACCGAATCCGACTCTCGAATTGAACTTTTCGCCAATGGCAACTCAATCTCTTCACTTCGGTATAAAATTTTCTTGGTTTGCTGCTCGACTTCAATCACCGCAGGATGCACATGCAACAACACGTTGCCTTGATCGTCAATTTGCGGCGTGACATCCAACGAAATCCCTGAGAAGAAAGGCGTAAGTGTAATATCTGGTGACGCTTGTGCGTTATCTCCGGTTCCAACAACGCTGGATAAATCAGTCACATAGTATTCGTCCGTCCCGACTTTGATCACCGCTTTCTGGTTGTTGGAGGCCGTTACTCGTGGGCTCGACAGAACATTTAAATCACCTTGTGTCGCCATAAAACTTATCACCGCATCAAAGCTGCCACTGGAAATCACCACATTGGATTGACCGCCCAATAGGCTGCCTATCACATCCAAACCAGGTAACACTGAAGTGATTGGGTTACCATTACTGTCTTGAGTCATGGTTCCAGTACCCAGTTTGTAATTGGCACCATTGGAGGAGAAGGCTTTGCTCCAATTAATCCCCTGTTGGTAACCATCACTGAGGGTCACTTCAAGGATCTTAGCTTCGAGGATCACTTGTCGATGCATACGTTGTTGCGAGATCCCCAAGAACTCGTTCACCTGACGAATCTCATCGGGATAAGCGCGTAGAGTTAACACCCCCGCCTGCGGGTTGACTATCACCGTTTGACCACCACTGCTGCCAAGCAACTGAGCCACCGCTTTTTCTAACAAAGGCCAAAAATCACTCTCGTTCGTGGTTTCAATTTCCGTTCCACCACGAGCATCGCTTCTTTTGGAATTAGAATTGCTCGAAGAACCATCAGAAGAGCTATTACTGCTATTGCTGAACGAGGAGCTACTACTGGAATTTGAGTTATTGGTATCCGTATTGGTGATGGTGCCCGTCGTAATCGACGTTAACGAGCGACCTGTGCGTTTAAATTGCAGATAATCAACCGGAATCGTGACCGTACGCAATCCTGCCGGATAGACTTGGATCACTTTACCTTCTTTTACCACCTCAAAACCGTACATATCACGCACCACGCCCAAGGCTTCATCTAGGGTAACGTCAGTCAAGTTGAGAGTAATTCGCCCAGTAACGGCTGGGTGGATCGCCGCACTGTACTCGGTTCCCTGTACTAAACTGGTAAAAAAGGCCTTCGCTTCGACATCCTCAGCTTGGATTCGAAAACGCTGCAAAGTTTTCGGCTCAGTGGTAGTAAGAGTATCCATATCAGGCATCAAATCAGCCTCTACCGAAGGCGGTAATTGGTCAATCTGACGACTGTTCGTCTCGTTAATAGCTTGGTTCAGGGCTTGTTTAGCTTCAACAGGATCACGGTGTCCCATTGAACATCCCACCAAAGAAGTCACCACTGAAGCGAGTACGATTTTACGCATAAGACTCTGTTACCTTATTGTTTTATATCGAGCGTAAACAGTGCCAATCGCCACTCTTTACCTGCTCGGGTGAGTGTCACCTGATCGGGATGGATCGTTGCCACACGATACCCATTCACCACATCCCCTTGTGCTACGACTCTTTGTTCAATGATCGCATAGCAGCTTCGACCTTCTGCACAAACAATGCTTTGCAGAGTCGGCACCGGATAACTCGGCTTTTGCAATTCGGGTTTAGCGGGGCTTACCCAACCTAAAGGCGCTGTCGGATCTTCACCTGCATAACTGTAGGTGACGGCAATTAACGCCAAGAGCACACCATATCTAACCACCGATAAACTCCTCTCGACTGCCTAAAGTATAGACTTCTAGGATCACCCGAGCCTGTGGGTAGCTTTCCACTCGATAATGAAAGTGACGCCAATAATATTTCACAGGCAAAGCTTCCAAGGCTTGCAGATAATCTCGGATAGCAAAATAGGAGCCCGTTAACTCCATACGCACAGGGTGAATGTAGTATTCAGACTCCGCTCTCGATTCCGTTGCGCGCACAATCGGCTCTGCGGGTAAGGACTCCAAGGAGACCAACTTCAGCTGTTGCCCTTGTTTTAATACGCTTTCAAGCAAATTCGGCATCTCTGACGGAGCAACCATCGAGGTCATTTTGGTCGCCAGCAGCTCGGAAATCTCCTGACTTTGCAACGTCAGTTGGCTCAGCTCCACATCCAACTCTTGGTCTGGATTTTTCGCCAACTGCGCTTGGAGAGCCATGATTTCGCCTTGAAGTTGCAAGTTACTTGACGTCAGGGTTTGCATTTGCAATTGACGTGCTTGGCCCTGTTTTAAGGCTGGCTCAATCAGCCCAATCAACAGCACCATCACAATAAGCACGCTACCGCACAGCGTAATTAACACCTTCTCTCGTTGCGACAGTGCGGAGAAGCGACTTTCGAAGTTTTGCCAAGCGGATTTCATTTTGGCTCTCCTCGCTGAGTATTGAGTTCAAAGGTGATCATATCTTGATCATTACGGCCAATTTTCAGTTGCTCAAAGCTTCTGCCCATCAGATGCAGTTCTTGTTTAAATTGACTGATCCAGTTCGGAATCGCGGCAGGATCACGAGCGAGTCCCTGCACATTTAATTGTGAGGAATCCAAGGTAATACTGCTTAAAGAGATATCACTACGAGCCAGTTGAGCTAAAGAGTTCAATACGCCGGAATAGCCCGTTTGCTGAGCTACATCAAACTGCCCAATCGCGTCTAATGCTTGCTGTTTGCTAGAGATCTCTTGCTTTATGCGCCCAATCGCTACCTGTTTAGCTGGCGAAGGAAGATGAACCGCCACCTGCTGACGTAAGTTAGCCGCTTGTTCTGTTAACGATTGATTATGTTGCTGCTGCTCTTGCCACTGCTGTTGGATAACCCAGTTTTGGTACCCAACCCCTGCGTACCCGAGCAATAGCACAACGCTCAAGGCCAACCACGCTAACAAGAGATTGGTTAAGGTAAACTTTTCGCGCTTCGGCTTGAGGTGATCTTGATAGAAATTGATGGTTTCTTGCGGGATATTGCGCGCATAACGTGCCAGTTGTTCACCACAGAGGGTCGCTTCACCATCAAGCCCTGAGGCTCGCACACTTAAGCGCTCATTGAGTCCGGTGATCAAAGCCTGTTGATCTTCACCATCACAACACACTTTTAGCTGCTGCAAAGAGCCGCCCTTTAACTGGGCGGATAAGTAATCAATCGAGCGCTGTAGCTCTAACGCCAAGCTATCTAACTGAAGGGCACTGGCTGCGTTATCGGTGACAGGTGCGGTGATCCCACGTAAGGTGCGTTGAAAACTGCACTGACGATCAACGAAAGCATCCAGCTTAAAACTGCCCCCCATGCTGCGATGCAGCAACAGGAAGTGGCTCAATTCTCCGCCCACCAGTCCCCAAATCGCTTGCTCGGGGATCACTCGTCCTAGCGTTAATCCCGCCGACACCGCCATGCTTTGCAACTCAAGAATAGTACGCTTGCTGATCACATAGGCTTGTACTTTACCACTGCCGGGAAGAGGGTGAGCATCCGCCACCACATCCGTCACTTTCTCACTCAACATGTCTTTGAGTAGGTAAGGTAACGCCGCAGACCACTCTTCACGCGGAATGCTTGGCTGTTCAATTTGATAGGTTTGATAAAGCTGTGAATGCAGTACAAGGTGGATTTGTACATCATGGATGGCGTGCTTTTGCAGTGTTTGCACCAATACAGCTTGCCAACTTTGTTGCTGTAGCGGCTGTGGATGAATTGGCGGCAAATCATCGGATGTGAAGTACAAATTCTCTGGCTGCACAACAACATACAACTGTTGCGAGGCAACCTTAGGGGCAATCAGTTTTTCTATCCAACTCGGTTTCTTCATTCTCTACCACTGCTATTTGGTTCGCCATCGATTACGCTTGCCAATGGGCTTTACAGAGAGGCGCTGAGGTCGTTTCAATGGCTCTGGTGGCAAAGGAGGCAACATCTGCTGCTCCTCATCAAACAAGCGCCCTTGCACACCACGGACACCTAGCATCTGTAAGGTTTGCCACTCTTGAGTAGTTTCAACCCCAACCGCAACCACTTCTGCTTGGGTACCGCCACATACACCTACCAAACTGCGAACGAACAGCTGATTTTCATGGCGTTGGTCAATTTTCTTTATCAAACTCCGATGAAGTTTAAGATAGTTGACTTTTAAGTCTTTGATATAGTGCGTGCTGACAATTGTTCGTCCCGCTTGTCCCACCACTATCTTGCAACCCAGCCCCGCCAACATGCGAATGATGGGGCGCATATAGTCTAAATGGTTGACCAAATGCGCTTCTGAAAACTCAAAAGAGAGCGCCGTTCTAAGAGAAAAAGGCATCTGCATCAATTCGTTGCGAATCCAGCGAGCATACCGTTTATCGTTAAATGGAACAACGTGCAAGTTTACCGAGAGTGGTTCAACCAGTTCAGAGCGCTTCAAAAAACTCACGACAGAGCTGAATACGGCACGATCCAACATGGCTTCATAGCCGACCGTTTCTAAAGCTGAGCTAAAACGCGACGCCTTGAGAATGCCTTGTTGCGGATCCTGAATACGCGCAAATAACTCATAATGTAGGAACTCCCGCTCTCCATTGGTAGAAATACGATAACAGGCTTGGCGATAGAGCAAGATCTCTTCAGGGCAAAGAACCTGTTCAAACAATGTACGCCACCGAACGCTACCGCGATCCTCTTGTAACTGTTTAGGTTTTTGAAAACGGCTCCACGCATTCACCCCTTGCAGTTGAGCACTTTTGAGCGCGGTTTCCATCTCATCAATAATCCGTCCACGCCGCTCTCCTTCTTGATACATGGTGACACCAATGTGGAACCAATTGTCTTCTAGCAGGGGCTCGGGGGGATTGATTCGCTCAATCAACTTGATCGCCTGTGTCGCCACTTGAGCAATATCTTTACTACCTTGATGAGGAATAAACAGCGCAAACACATCCTCATAGTAGCGAGAAAGTATGGCATCCGGATAACGCTGTACTATGTTGGATAAACACTCACCCACCTCAATGATAAACTCATCGACCGCGCGTTTAGGGCTATCTTCTCGCGCCGATTCTAAGTCATCAACACGTAGCATCATGACGCCGCCGTGAGCGCCACTCTCCAGTAACGCCGATTCCAACTTACTGTCATACAACACCCGATTCGCCGTCCCGGTCAGTTGATCAAGGAAGGTTTGGCTACGAATAAAGGTATCAAAACGGCTACGTTCTTGACGTGCATCTTGCAACTCTTCAATCAAGCGATCTAAGGCTTCACTTGCAGTGAAAGGCCACTCTCGCGGATCCCCCTTGGCATGTTGCTCCACTCGTCCAGCAAGAATCATCCGTCCTCGCTCTTCCAATAACTCCGATCCTAGTAGTTGCTCTTTCAACCATTTCAGACCACGGATCAAGAAAAATACGATCAATAGCACCGCTAAGGTGGTTGACCACATGGCTTGCAGTGAATAGTTGTAATTGAGGTAGGGAGGCACCGCTTTAAAATGCATCACATAACCGGGGTTACGCTTGAGCGGTAAAGCGACTTGATGCAAACGTGAAGCTTCAATAGTGTTGGTGGTGTCTTTAAAACGGTAGACGGGACCCGCTTCGGAAGTAAGCTGCATTTCAATGATGCCACTCGCTTGGAGCATTTTGGGCATCCAACGCTGCATAGAGTAAGCGGCGTCTGGATCTTCCATCTCCTTATCGACAACTTCAACTATCCCTTGTAGATAGTGGTTGAGATATTCCTGCCCCAAACGCTGAAAAGATAAGGTGCCACCGAGGAACAGGATAAACATGGCACTGATCACCGTCATAGTGACGAACGCCACTAACCGAGTGCTCAGTTTTAATGTCGGTGTATACCTCATTTGTGCCACGTTCCTTATGTGCGCCGCTACCTATCATTCAGAGGCGAGAAGTTTACATTAAACAATTGAGATAACTATATAAAAAAGCCGCGGAATCCGCGGCATTTTTCGTCAATAACAGTACTAAAATGGCAGTTCACATAAAGTTATGCCAAAAACCATTCAAGCTATTAAAAGTATTGCCTTTTATTGTAAAAAAAGCCAATTTTGTTAAGTTAAACTCAAATATTGTCAACGATTTGAGCAAGAACTATGGAGTGTTCGCCGCTGAGCGTAAAGATAGCATCTTGACACTTTCGGCGACAGCACCTAATCAACAAAACGCCAACTGGGTCTTAGAATACCCAGTTGGCCATGCTTATCTCCTGTGATTATGGAGGAGTACCTTGGGAGATAACCTCCCGAGGGTAAGGTATTGCTGTTTAGGGCCAGCTACCGCTATAGCCAGCGAGCGCTGACAGTGAGCAAAGAGTATGACAGGGCCCCAAAAGGATAAAACTCTGTAACTGCCCTTTTAAGGTGCAAAAGACAAGTTTTCCTAAGCAAAGGATAGGATGAGAAGTATGATGATTCACTTGTGAGTGGGTTAAACTATCCAAACATAAGGTTCTAAGAAAAACTTTCACATGTGAAAGTTTTGCGGCTCAACCCCAAAGGAGCAAAAGATGGGCAGAACACTGGAAGATATTATTGCAGAGCAACCTCAAAATCTCGTTGATTCTGCTCAGGAAACAGCTTCAAAACAGCTAATCCATATCCATTTAATCGAGTTACTAGAACGTATCGGGGCTGATGCAGGCTGCCACATTGATAACTGCACACTCGATAGCTTGCAGAGACTGAAGCAGCTTGTTGTATCAGCGGGAGGAAGACTTCGCCTTCATGTTGACTTGCCGGACGGCTCTCATCAAGGTTTTAAGCTGTGACCCTCGAACTTTCACATGTGAAAGTTAATACTTGAATGATGTCACAAAAATAAGCTGGCTTGGCTTCCAACCCTAAACAAGGATATCTAGTCCACTGAAGGGTTATTAACAAGTAAGCGCACCGGCATTCCGAGGGGCAACATTAGCTTATCACTTCAACAATGGTATTTAATTTACACCCCAACTGCAATGGCTTCTTACCATACGTTGTAATGTTCCTGAACTTACCATTAACCTAAAAGCTGTTGTGCTAAGAGCAGATATTATTAATACCTCTGTATATTAAACAATGGGGTGCTGGTTATTGCCATGAGTTAAAATCACCTCAAGCGCGAGTTAAGAATTTGCTCACTTAGCCGTGTGTCCATTGCAAGTTAGTCTGAAATATGCTCTCCAGAATAGTTACAGGCACACTGTGCGAAAATTTTATAAAAATCTCCCCTTATTTGCTTAAACTAATCAGGCTAAGCTGGTCACTATCCAAAACAAAAAATCAATAAGGAATGACTTATGGCTTCGCCGGTTTTCACGGAACTACAAACTAAATACATCCTTGAACAACAAGGACTCCCTTTTGATGAAGATGGTTTGAAATCCCTATTGCTAGATAAAGACTCTCTTTTGCAGCGCAGCGTTCTGGGGGGGCGCATCATAGGCGGCGGCGTCACATTGCAACCGCAGGAATACATCTACCATTGTTATCTATCCGATGAACAAAAATTATCGATATACGGCTGCGGATATGAGATCGGTAGCCCGCACCCCATTCCTAATACCGGCGAGAACGCGTTTCACTTCTACCTTGAACAAACTTATGGTGGCGCAGATACCGCCGATCTAGTGAAACAGATAAAAAAGAACATCTCTATACTGACAGGTATTCCATTTAAGGTTTTCCTTCGTAAAGACCGTAATCTAGCGTTTAAGGTGGTGACGCTTTTCTATCGTATTTGCCGAATTTACCGCCCGCAGCTCTTTCGTCTACTTAAAGTAAAAAACACAGACAAAGCCAATTTTGAATTCAGATCAGCATTCCCTCAGCAGAATGAGCAAAGTGAGGAAAACTCTGCGGTACTGGCGGAAATCCTGAGCCATTTAACCTTTTCAATGCCGAAAATGTATAAGGAACAAGCTTGGCGTATTTTGACCGATCTAGCACTCACAGGTGAAGAGATGGCAGTCTATGTCAAAAGTGAAATTGAGGGTGAACAATATCAGCCCTGCAGATACTCCCGCCATAATATCGATGCAGCTCTGAATGAGGTTCTGAAAAAATCTACAGTAGATTCTGTTGTCGACCCCGATCGCCTAGATTTCCTGTTGTACGCATCAATAGCAATGAAGGAATATTCAGAACGCAAGAAATCAAATCATCTGGTGATGCAAGCTGTTTATAAAAACCCTCTGCGATTGAGAACCCTGCGTGGTGCTGTACTGCCTTCATTCTCAGATAAGGATGTCCTCTCTTTCCTAACAGGTAAAGAGGTGTGCCGTATTAAACCGTCACTGGAAAAACAGGCTGAGTTTGTTGAATTAATAGTTCGCCAGTATGCCCTCGACATAACAGAACCTTTGCCAGCGATAAACAAGCAGATAATCAAAGCACTGATCCTGCATGACGAAAAGTTAGGTGTGCATATTCCCTCGTCAGTCACTGGAACGGGAAATGTTCAGCAATCTGTAACTTCTGTTTTGAAAGACGCAGAGCGATTTTCTAGAACTCATCCAGAAGGCAGCTACCCTAAACTGCGGCGTTATCCTGAAGCATTATTGCTTTACTGGGACATGCGTTATCACATGGCGGTAGAAGCTTTGTTATCAAAACAGGTCGATTATGGTTTCCAGAAAATGTTGTCCATAGCGGAGTGGGAACTGCAGGTCGATACCAGACTTATTGAATACCTGCAGTTCGGTGGCATGAAGACCTACCAAGCGTTACCGGAAATCGCCGACAAGTTTATGCACCAGCTTGGTTATCTGCCAGGTAAAAGGACCTATTTTATTAACTAAGCAGTCATACCGAAGATGAGGAGCTTACGCATGGCCAATTTTGAGGAAGTGAGTATCAGGGCAATACTGACCGATACAATAAAAAAGCAAATTGAGAATGGTTCACTGAAAATTGATGGAGTGCAATTACGTGATTCGCGAGGGAAATTTACCACGCCACTAAACATACTAATGGTGAAAGATGAGCTCAAGTATTCATCAGCGCTGATACTGCAATTCCAGAATGAGTTCTTGGTGACCTTGTCGGTCATCAATCGAGATATACGTGCAGGTTTTCGTGAGCAAAGTGAGAAATTATCTCGCATTGAGCGCAAACTGGAGCAATTGATAAAAAATGAGATGGACAGACTCAATGCAGAAGTTAACTTTTTTTTCTCCGAGGTCGCTGATCTTGAGCAGCATGATCATGCGCGCGCAGAGCGACTGTTATTCGATGGCAGTAAAACAGTAGCTTTGCTTGCTCAAAAATTGGACCAGTTTATGGATGAATATGTTGATAGCATGCAGCTCCAGAACACGCACAATAGCAGCCAGCACTTAACCTATGGTGAATCTAAACGGGAGACTACGGATAAACGCTACCGATACTCCAATGATATTGTTGTATACCCTTGTTTTAAAGTAAGCGCGTCATAAAACCCGCATTCTAATCGTCCAGCCCGAGTAATAAGATCAACCTCCAACCCAAAGGAGATTTGAAATGGCCAAACGACGCACTCACCAAGAATGGCGCACCCTGTTCGAACACTATGAATCCAGCCAGTTATCACAACGATTATTCTGTGAACGTAACGGACTGAGCCTCTCCACTTTTTACGCTAAGCGACAACAGTTAAAGCACATCGAAAAACCGAACACGGTTGACTTCATTAAAGCAGAAGTCGTTGAAAAAACCACGAGGTATCAAGCCACTCAGATTGCAGTGGACAACATGACACTGCTTGTCAACGATGTGGAACTGAGCATCCCACAAGGCACGCCAGCGACCTATCTTGCAGAACTTATCGGTGCGCTGTCATGAAACGCATGCTCAGTGCTCCCGAAATCTATCTCTATCGTGAAAGCGTCGATTTCAGAAAGTCCATCAACGGTCTCGCTGCCATGATTGAAAGTGACACCGACTTACCGTTAGGAAGTGGCGCACTGTTCCTGTTCACCAACAAACAGCACGACAAAATTAAAGTGTTGTACTGGGATAAAACAGGCTTCGCTCTCTGGTATAAACGCCTCGAAAAAGCCAAGTACAAGTGGCCTTCAAAAGAGCAAAACGACGTGTTTACCCTAACTCAATTCGAGCTTGATAGACTGCTTTCTGGCTTCACGATTATCGGCCACAAACCCATTGAGATAAACGATTTTACAATGACTTAAGCGATAATAAAGTCTTATCCACCAAGCGTTAACGGCATGATTTTAGTATAATCAATGCCATGAAAAAGACGCTAAATATCAACCCAGAAAGCCAAGATGTTGCCGAGCTACAAGCGATGGTGAAAGCACTGTTGGCGTCAGAAATCCAATTGAAACAAGAGCGCCAGTCGCTACTTGAACAGCTCAAACTGGCCTTCGACCGCCAGTTCGCTAAACGCTCGGAGGCGTTAAAGCCTTACGATGACGCGCAAGGTGACCTCTTCAACGAAGCGGAATGTGAAGCTGCTAAAGAAGAAGAGGTTGAGGTCACGACCACCACCACAACGAAGAAACGTAGTAAACGTAAGCCACTGCCAAAGACCTTGCCTCGTGAGGTTATCGAACTTGATTTAGACGACCATGAAAAGCAGTGCGCTTGCTGCCAACATAGTCTGCATAAAATTGGTGAAGACCGCAGTGAAAAACTTGAGTTCACGCCAGCGGTGCTCAAAGTGCTGGAATATGTTCGTCCTAAATATGCTTGTCGTCAGTGCGAGCAAACAGAAGACAAAAGCCGCATCGTTCAAAAGCCAGCGCCACAAGGCATTATCCCAAAGAGCTTCGCGACAGAAAGCTTGCTGGCCAATATCATCCTCGGCAAATATCAATACGCAATGCCACTGTATCGCCAAGAATCGCTGTTTACCCAGTCGGGTATCGAACTATCACGCACCACCATGGCAAGGTGGATTATCCAAGTCAGTGAGAAGTTCGCTCCACTTTACGGCGCGCTGAAAGAACACCTGCTTGAACAAGTGGTGGTTCAGGCGGATGAAACGCCGCTCAATGTGCTCAAGGAAGACAAGCAATGCTACATGTGGCTCTACTGCTCTGGCGCGGACTCGCCAGATGCCGCACTCCCTAATGTGAAAAACATCGTCTTGTATGACTACCAAAACAGTCGCGCGAGGTCGTGTCCTGTTGCCTTCTTGGGCAACTATGATAGTTATCTGCAAACCGATGGCTATGGTGCTTATGATGGGCTTCATCGAGTCACCAATGTCGGTTGCTTCGCGCATGCTCGGCGCAAGTTCATGGACGCGAAAAAGCTTCAAGGCAAAGGCAAGTCAGGCAAAGCGGATAAAGCGCTAGCCAAAATCCAGAAGCTTTATGGGATAGAATCACGTTTAAAAGGTGAGTCTGCTGAAAAACGAAGAGCAGAGCGTCAAACAGACGCCAAACCGATACTGGATGAGCTTTACGAATGGATGACCACTCAGAAAGTGCTTGAGTCTAGCCCGCTGGGTAAAGCGATAAAATACACGCTTGGTCAATGGCCAAAGCTCATTCGTTATATCGATGACGGTCACTTATCGATAGACAATAACCGTGCTGAACGCGCAATAAAACCGCTGGTTATTGGGAGAAAAAACTGGCTCTTCTCGACCAATCCCAATGGAGCTGAAGCGAGTGCGATGCTTTACAGTATCGTCGAGACCGCGAAAGCCAACGGCCTTATCCTTTACAACTACATGGTCAAGTGCATGCAGGAGTTAGCGAAAGCTGAACCTGATATCGATGCACTCCTGCCTTGGAACTTCAAACATTAGTAGTATCACACTGTGGGAGCATGGGGCGGATACGTTTTAAATGTTCAACCACAGAGGTTTATACCCTAGCATTCCTGGAGATGCTCAATAGTCTAAACATCCTGAGTTTGATCCATCGGAATCGTAATATGCCTGATTATTTGGTTAATCTAGAAGGAGTAAAAGACAAGCTAGTTGGGTTACTGAAAAAACTTGCCGTGGACGATCTGCAAAAACATTTCGGGCAAGAACATCCAGGTTTCCGGGATATGTGCTATCAGCTCTATCCCAATTATCAGGATAATAGATATTTCAAATATCGAGGTAACCCTGAGGCAGGGCGCTTATCTGTCTTTTTCAATGAGTTCTCATCAGATGCCCTAGCAGTAAGGGAACGTGTGGAACACAATTCTAGCGTATATCAGGATGAGCATCTTCATAGTGCGATAACAGAAATTCTTAATATACTGGAAAGCATTGAGAACCTGAAAACACGGGTCACGACATTGCCAGATACAGAGGAAGAACGAAGTAAAACAATCTTGGTTTTGTCTGATAAATTTTACCTTGCGCACAAGGAGACGGATAGCGTGGCACAGGATTCAGTATGAAGTGAACTCTATACTTATACTCGCTCAGATTTGTATCCTCGCGACATCGCTGATTTCTCTTTTTACCACTGCCAATGTCGCGCTTGGTCTAGCCCATCAACTGTACCCCGTTCAATGTTGGGGTGCAGTTTGCGTCTATAGCCAACTGGTTCACTAAATTTATGAAACAACGCCATTCAAGTGGAATATCATCCACGGTTTACAAGCACTTAGTATAAGAAAATAGGGGGAAACTCAGGCTATCGCCTTCACTGCATTGATGGTCTTCATATAACAACTGCGTGTCCATTTTATCAGGCGAAAAACAGCTTGACCTCAGGATTTCTGCTAGCAATTATAATTACTTTCTACTCAGCATCTTAAATATGTCTAGGGCTTTTGAACAAGTGTGATACAAATAAGGCTCTAGGATACAAAGCCTTTCGAGCATTACTTCTAATCTAAATATAGCGTCTTCGCTAATTGGTAGATATGCCAATTCTGTACACCATTGCCCTATAAATTCAGCCCAGTCATTTTTATCTTTAAAGGCAGCCCCTGCCACTAAACCTAATGAAAGATAGTTTTCTGGCTCAGAATCTACATCGATATAATCACGATACAGTCGGCTTAAGATCATAACTGATGAAGCAATCTTTTCACTTCGAGTCATGCAAGCAACTTGTGCCAAGCCATTGAGTACCTGATAGACTGAGTCCTTGTTGTTTGCTTCGGCTAATTTGTGCTGCGCACTTTCTAATAGTGAAACTGTACGCTCTAAATGTTTTTCATCAATTTTCCAGAAAAGTGCAGAATTCATCAAAACTCTGAACGATGTTAATGAAACCTCACAACTAACTTGCTCAGTAAGCAAATTCGATATTTCATCAGGAACTTCACCTGGAATAGAGTTACCTTCCAATGGCCCTGGTAAAAACCAATTCATATTGAGCTTTGAACCACTCATAAGCTCCTCTTGTAAAAATTTAATCGCTTCAGTTTTAGCAGCTTCTTGACATACAATATTTGTCCGCCCATATAGCTCATTAATGAATTGTTCTGCTGTTAAGTATGTTGGTAACCATCTTGGCTCTTCTATTAGATCAATAAAACTTTGACAATAAAAATAAAGCCCTCTCTGTTGATTCGCCCATTGTTCTACTTTGTCAAAGGCAACACTTTGTTCCATTGCAGCTTCAACAATTAAGGCTGACTGGGTAAGAGATGCAAGGCGCCTGTAGAATGGTGGCTTATCTCTGAATATCTGTAGTCGCGCCAGTTCTCCATCGACAAAAACTGTCATAGAGCAAAGAAGGCGCAGATTTTCCAGTGTTTTTACAGATGAAATACACTCGAAAAGAGCCTTAAGAGTAGTATCTAATGAATTGGCAAATTTCAAAGCACCGATTTCAAGACAAGAAACCAAAAGTATTGGATGACAGGTTTCAATTGCCCTCTTTGCGAGAGATTGATACAAAGTTTCGTCCACGATCCCTGTTGAAATAACTCTTGATATTGATTTATGCATACAAATCAATAAATTATTATAAGTCAGTTCATTTTCTATTCTACCGTCGAAATATTGCTTAAACTCATTATTACAAAAATCCTCAATATTTTTACTGCCACGATACATGCCGACAAGTCGTTCATAATAACGAATATCATTCGGAACCAGTGTCGATGCGTTATTTGACGGTCTTTGAAACTCACTCTTTAGTAACTTCTTAATACGGATTGGAGATAAATCCAAATCAAGTAACAAGTCCGATACATCATCATTACTGACAGCCTCCACCGAAAGCTTAGCTCTCCAGTATTCAATGTCCTCTTTCGAGAACCAACGATTTTTCGCAACTGTTTCAAATATGCTTAACCGTCTGTTGATATCTCCCAAAAGGGGCCAAAAACTATCATTAACAATCTGTACATCCCCCTTGGTTAGAGAAAATGCTGAACGTTCACCGGGAAGATTACGTAACGACCAAATATTATGATTAGTATCTTCTAATAAAAATTCCTCCTCGATATTATCAAAAACACTGCGAATAGCTTTAAATAGAGCGCTTCTAGTAAAGGCATACTCTTTATCACCAAAACTAACAGTCGCATCTGTTTGTAACCCCAGCTCTTCGCACAATTTAGTATCCGATAGTAGCTCCAACCTCACCGAACTTGGGAATAAATTGAGAGTGTGAGAAACAATAAAATCTCGCATAGAGTCCGAGTTACTCATCCTGATCTATCTCCAGTGAACTATGAGCGATACTTTTAATTTGCTGCTTCATCGAATCAATTACATACTTAAAACTCCACGGATCATTGTCCTTCAACGGCTCCAAAACAAACTCATCCAACCATGATTTATAGTTATTCTTTTGCTTTTCTGACAAATGCTCCGGCGGCATCAGTACAGCATGAGCCCCCAAAGCCTCGCCTAAATAGGCCATCCCTTCATTTCCCCTTATTTTATGAGATTGGGCCCATTCCCTATACCCCATAAGGTCATACAACCAGCAGGACCTAGCTCGACTTACTTCGGGAGAAATATCGTCGGACCACTGAGTTCTTATTGCTTTTGCAATTGTCTTCATTGTTTCATGGAGCCACTGGGCATCTCTTGGGAGTTGGACCAAACCACTAATCCGGATCAAAAACAGATTTTCTCTTATCATTCTTAGCTGTTTAGTTGGCTTAAACTCACCATCTGACATTACTGAATGATTTAGGTGATATTCAAGCTCTTCGTCTGAAATGCCAACAAACGCTAATCCAAACTCCCGGAGTAATGTCCTTGCTTCAAGCTTCTGTTCTTGAGATATAAGTCCCTTATAGTGTAGTGTCTCAATAAAATCTAACGATGTATAAATAGGTGCGGTTCTTCCATCAAATGCTATATCTCGATGCTTATTCATAAACCGGTCATCTATCAAAGCTGAGTCGCATATTTTAAGGGCCTCAAAGAGCTCGTCGGTTGGCTTAGCATAATTGTTATTAGAAGCTGCTACTTGGTCTTTATTTAAAGGCATTTCCGCAAGCATGACTTTCCCAGATGTAAGCCCATTCAAAAATAATTTCCTTATATTTTCTATTTTCGAATCTTCCAGCTCGATAATTGAACTGTAGCTTATCAACGATCTATACCTATCACGCTCACCCTTAAATACATACACTTCAAACCCAGCATCGCTAAGTCTATCAAGCATATCAACAGTAATCAGATAGGTAATTGACAGTGAATCTAGAAATAAACGTGCTCCATTGGCCACGTCAAGTTCGACAGGCCACTCTTTCTCATGTTGGTTAAGATAATTTAAGGCTTTAACACACTGAGATTCAGTGATTACGGCTAGATCTTTGAGTTTTTTGACTAATTGAGAACATGAAGTCAGACAGTGATGAAATGAAGAAAGGTCAGCTTCTACCTCCCTAAAGGTGCCTCCGACCTTATATACGGGATAGGAACACACTACTACTGATTGCAAGTCATTCGCAGGATTCTCACGCACCTCTTCAAGCATAAACGCAAGCTCTTCTCCTACATCTAGTGCCATCTCAGGATTATTAATTTTCTTCGGGTGAAAAACAGAAATTTTGCCATCAGAAACCAGCCGTTCAAAATACTTTGCTTTTTCAATTTGGCTAGGCTGATGAAAAGCAACTTTCTGCTTCTCTTCAAAAAGCCATCGCATAAAAGAATGCGGGATAATGATTTTATTAAAACAATCAAACAGCTGGTTTAGTATCCCAGAATTCTCCATCACCAAAGCACTGGAAGCATCGACAGCAACTGTCTCACCAACAATAACCTGAACCGACCTCGCACCATGAAATACCGGGACTACACTTTTCCGCCTTATATCTTTCGTATTTTTATTCTCTAAGGGCTGGAGAAGATAAAAATCAGACATAGTTCTGTTCAATAGTTCCGCTACTGTAAAAATGGGGGCATCACCATCAAAATAGGCTTTATAGACCCTTTCATTTTTCTCCCTAGACTCGGATATCATATCTTTTAGGTCTTCGAAAGAGGCCTTGCGTAATGGGCCATTTTCATTAGAGAGAACTATTGCCTTATTAAGCCATGCCGATGTTTCTTGATTGTCCTCTGAGCCCATTGTCGTAGCAATGAAATATGATGATGCAAACACTTGAGGATCATCCCGATATTTTCCTGTACAGAACTCAAGTATTTGCTTTGCTCGCCGTGGAGAAATTGCTTTTGCTAAATGGGCAGCCTGTAAGAGGTCATTCGCGTTTAGCTCCTCCCGGCTATTCCAACTATCCTCCACAAAAATGCTGAGCGATTCCCAATCACCGCTGAATATAGACAAGTTAATTTCTAGCGATTTAAGATCAGGTAGTTGTGATTTTGACTGCTTTAATAGAGCAATCTGTTCATGAGCACCACTTAAGTCCCCCTTTCTAAATAGAGACCAAGCCCAGTGAGCCTGCAACCTCTCGCTTATCTTAACGAGATCCATCGTATCTGACAGAAATTGATGAAGCTCAGAAAATTTCCCAAGCGAAGAGGCGGCATTACAGACTCTGATAGCATCAGATTCCTGGCCAGTGCGATCAAAAAGCTCCCGGCAATATAAGTAGTATCGGTCCCCTCGATTTTTCCTTTCTAACAAATTAACCAAATAAGCAAGATCACTTGTAGCTTCACTTTGTTGATATTGGCTTATTGCTAATGCAACAGGGTCTGCGCCCTTGATTGAATCGATAATATTTTGCAAATTCCTGACTTCGGCATTAGACGCCCCCAAATCCCCAGCCTTATCTAAAAGTTGTTGTGCATCATCAACCAACCCTGACTTCGCTAATGCCTCTATTTCTAGCATGACAACAGCAGCGGGATTAACAGCTTTTTCCATTTGATGTCTGTGGCTGGCAATATATTCCACCATTGCCGGGAATGACTTTTTCGTATGTGCCAATACAAATCTGGCTAAACCAAGAATCGGATCATTATTATGGCTTAGCGCTGTCTGTCTATTAACCTCATTTTCAATAGACTCAGAATCAATATCAATTCCAAATGCAAATGCTAATGGCAAATACTCAAGCGTTTTTTGATTGTAACTAATGAAGTAACTTTGAAGCTGTGCCTTTGCTTGTTCATGCGTTACGCTGTTTCTAAGCTCCAACCACAACACATAGTTATCCGCCATATTCGCAACATCTTCAGCATCGAGATGCCTTGCAAGATCCGAGCAAATTTTAAATAGCTCGACAGCGCGATTTCTAAGCACTACAGATTCAGAATCATCTGCCAGTGGAAACCTATCTGCTGCAAACGGAATATAAGTCAATACGCTATCACGGAGTTCAACGGCCTTAATTGAATTTACCAGAAATGTGAATGCAGCAAGCTGAGCCAGCGCTGGAGACAAAGACAAGGATTCATCGACTACAGACTTTACAATATTTAAAGCCTTTTCCCATTGATGCTCTGACAGTAACGCAGACACTAAAACAACTTTTCCATCGTTATCTAAGTCCTGAACACTTAAACCTGCACCGTCAAGCCAGTCAAATGCAGCTTCGTTTCCCTCTACTGTTTTTTTAATAATGAAGAAGGCGGCATAATTAGATGGGCTACTTGCCTTAAGCAAACCAGACGCCGCATCTGCATTTTTTGACCCAATCGCGTCAATAAAGGCCTGCGCTATTACCGCCTCCTCCGTTTGACACAGTTTTTTCGAGCTTGACAACCATTTTTCAGCTAACTCGGCTCTTTCCCCTATGCACAAATATCGTGCAAGTAGCGCTAATGCTCTAGCTTTTGCTTGAGGTGTGCCACCGGAAAGCTCTCCATCAATAATGCTTTCTGCTAAAGTAGTCGCTTTTTCTTCCTTAGGAAAAGAACCGAAAAAACGCAGTAAGGTAATTTCGCGAGCTAGTTCTTCTATTTTTTCGTCTTGAAGGTGTTGAGCTGTAAATCCTACGCTCCGAATTTTATCAACTATCAAATCTGCTGTTTGTTTTGGATGATCCTTGACAACATCCAGTAGCTTTCTTTCGCTATCCTGACGCATTGATTTAATTTGAAGCCATACATCAATCAAATAAATCAAAATGCTTAAACCGATTAGCACCCAGCCAGTTATATACATTGGAGTTGATATTGGCTCGCTATATTCTGGAAGGACTTTCTGATTACTCAAAAACCAATTTAGAATATCCAGCCACCAAGGAGGACTTAGGATAGCTATTCCTGCCAACAACAGCGGCACACTTAGTGCCTTCGATAATGAAGGTCTAAACAGCGCAACCAAAAATTTTATGTTTTTCCGCACAACATCCCAATCAATATTCATAACAATCTAAACCCTCCCTGAAGGCGGAATTTCTTTGTCAAACGGCCGGAGAATCTGCGCGGTTTCAGTGTTAGAGGGTAGAGCAGCCCCTTCTGGCGGGGCCCTATCAACACTGGCCATCTGTATGCCTTTCTGCCGCACATGAAAGGCGATTTGCTGCCAGCGACGCAACCACAGCTCTTCCTTTCGCTTGTAGGCATCTAGCTCCGCTTTGAGGCGATCTACCTCTACCTGAAGCTCTTCCGCCTCTTTCGTTGCCTGCGCTTTGGTTTTCACGAGGCCACCCGATAATGCTTGTTTGGCATTGTCATAAGCGGCTTTAATTTCAGATTTGGCTTGGAGTGACTGACGACTAAAGCCAAAACGTTCTTCGAGAACAGCCCAGGTGAGTTTTGCTCCAAGCTCGCCGAGTGCCCAGCGATCCAAATCAGCTACGATTGTATTGATGTCACTATCGGACATGCGCCTAAAGCGCTTAACCATGCTCTACCTCGTTCAAATATTGTTCGGCATCAAAGTGTTCTACCCCGTTATCAGCCAGTTGCACAGCTAGCGTTTTGAGTTTTTTATCGTTATGAGCTATCCAATCAGCGCTCTTTTTGGGCTTGTTACTACTTAACTGTTTCTCAGCATTTTTTCGGGCCAATGCGGTAAGGGCATATTGGCGCTTCTGCTCGTCCAGTCTACTCTTATCATCCTTGACCCATACGTAGTCTTTACAATCTGCCGAACATTGTAAATGGCGCTCGCAGGGTGTTTGAGAAAAGTTGTGGACGCAGATACCTGTACCGACATCATGCACAGCCTGAATGCGTGCTTTAAGAATGGCATCCTGTACTTCTACCGGAACTACTTTGAGTTGCTCAGCCAATAGACCACCGACCAAGCCTTTTTTGATATCTTCGCGGAGCATCAGTGCACGTTTTTCGCGGGATGTATGCTGATAGGCTTTGGTGTCCCTGGGATTGGTTCGCCCAAACCATTCGGTTTGCAGAAGATCACTTAACCCACCTTCATCAAGTAAAGTATTGAGCGTGTGGCGGAAGTGGTGACTGGTAAAATCTACCTCGATACTACTGGAAGCGTATTCGGCGGCAAGCGCAGGGAAATAGCGAAGGAAGGTCGTGAACATAGACTGGCTACAGCTTGTAGCCAACCAGTGAGCGTAGCTTCCAGTAGAAAGTCCCAATGAGCGAATAAATAAAAGATCTTTCAGATAGTATTCTTTACCAAATTGATCAATATGGAATGCTCGTAGTAGTTTTTCAGAAAAGTCTCTAAAACAATACGCTTTGACAGCGTCCTTATTTGTGTAGCAAATAGGGTTATTTGGCTTTTTCCCTTGCTTGGTCACTCGCTCATGGTCCTGCCAAACAAGACCAATCTTTCGAATCCATCCAGTAGAACAAATCGTATTGCTGCTTATCCCCATTTTTAACAGGTCATCAATGTATAACTTTCTTTTCTCTGGAATTTTATTCAAAAAACGAATGTCGGGGCCGCGAGAACGATGCATTTCCTCTGCGGTAATTCTCACCGAATCTGTTGCCGCGCGTACCTCATCAAGTACATCTTTAACTATTGTTACGACCTCTGACGGCAAGTAGAGTTTTCTTTTAGGTGTAAATAGATCACCGAGACTAACCTTTCGAGGGAAATATTCTATGAAGGCTTTTTGGTCTTCGTCTAACGTAACTTCTTGAAGCGGAAGTAATGAAATCTCACTAAAGCGGCGGCCAGTACAAGCAAGCAGAGTCAATATCAGGACATAGAATCTGTATTTATGTTCTTTTGGAACCGTCAAATAGAGCTCACCGATAACCCGAAACACGGTAGGATCAACAAGTTTCTCGGATTTGGTCTCCAGAACGTCAGGATCATCCAGCCTTTTATGATTCAGACCTCCAGTATTAACTGGGCGCACCATCTTCGAATATTTGTATTGCAACATCACCCTGCACAAACCATTAGCATCACAGTGTGCAGCGAACTCTGCAACATGCTTGTGAAGGTTGTAGGCAGTGGTGTCACTGTAGTGTTTTGAAATTAATCCACACGCATCGTCTAGCGCTTCTGGCGTGAGTTTGGTCAGTTCCTGCCCCAGTTGGTTAGCTGCAAATGAGATATACCCAACAGCGGTAATGAAGTTACGCTGATTGGGTGTTGATTGATGTTTTCTGTGGAATCGAAGAATCAGTAATGCCTTGGCAACCTCCTCCCATTCATGACGTAGAGGTTCTGAGCCAAGTTTAGGGGGAAGCGTAAAAGCAAACGACGCAGTTTTGGCGTTTTTACCCGTAAGCTTGACTAGGCGGCCAGCATTCACTTGCCACACAGGATTACCCCAAAAAACCGACTCAAACCCTTCTAGCTTCATTAGCTTAGCTTTATCGATCAAAGCTTGGGTATTTGCCTTTCTATCGCGCTCAAGGCGATCAATGAAGGGGATAACCTTGGCCTTCCGATTGGAGCGACCATCAGACATTCAGGCCCCCTTCTTCACAAAGCTGAGTTACCTGTGCGACCGCAGCGATTACCTCATCAAGCTGTATACCCAATCGCGCATTCTCGTATTTTTTTAAACGTTCTTCACGGCCTGCCAGCAAACATTCCAAGACATGCTCATGAGCAGCATGACGATAAGGCTGAAATTTTGGGCACAAATAACATGAATAAGGAGGATCAAGGTGGCAGACACTGGACTCCCCACACACACCAATATCAGACTGATCATCTGGATTTTGCTCATCGACAAACGTCAGGTGCTTGTCATCTCGCTCACCATTGATAGCGTCTTCATCACTATCAATAAGCTTACCTTTGAAGAAATTGAGGTACTTCGAGAATCCTTTTGCCATCGACTTGTCGAGATGCTCAACAACAGTTCCCGCAACATCAAAATAGACCCCTACATACTGAGTATCCGTATGATCTAATATCCTGGCTAGCTCACGCCTGCTGATTCCCTCTGTCGCCAGGCCTGTTGCCAAGGTATATCGTAACCTCCTTGGTGTGACATGCATTAATTCACCAGTAAGAGGGGAAATGATATTATGACGTTTTATAAAGGCTGTAATTAAACGAGATATATCACCGCTCGTCATATTGAAAATATTCTCTGAATCTAGAGAACACATGGCAACGCGGTTACCACTTATTTTTATTAGAAGAGGTCGATTATCTGGGGTAGAGAAGTCTGTACCATTAAAGCTAAGAGGCAATAAGTTATTTTGCTCGACAAGATTTTCTAGAATTCTTCCGAAATAGGGATCTAAATATTCATCCATCAGGTCATCGCGGGGATTAAGAAATCTCTTCTTAATACGCGGCATCCGAATGATATAACAGGGGTCTTCGTTCGATGGATCAAGCTTAACGAGATCGCTCTCCCTCAGATATGTCAGGTTTGCAGGGTTTCGGCCGAAAGCTAGTGACAAAGCCATAACAACCTTTTGCTGGAGATGCTCAAACTCTAGGCTCTTGTCTTCTTTTAGCGCAGCAATCAAAAGAGAGAGCTCTAATGATTTATGTAATGGCCCCATATCGGGATCGGACATCCTAACTGCCTCGCCCTTTGGACCTCCGGGTATAACCATTGCCTCAAGTTCAGCCGCATACGCATCTGAAAATGTACTATCTGAAATGTTGTCAGAACACCAGATATACCACCTAATTGGCTCATATATCGTCCAAAGTTTGTGCCGAGAGCGCTGAATGTTGATAGATTTCTCAAATAAACCAATAAGATGTTCTTTAGCACTTTCCGGTTGATTATCTTTTCCCCAATCCCTAAGAACTAGCCTCCATACAACTTGAAAAACGCTGTATCCAGCGGATGTTGAAATACGCCTAACCTGGTCAGATACATAGTGCTTCAACGCATTTCTCAGCTGTAAATTTGAGATTTTGCCAAAATCGAGAGTTGAGTGGGCACGAATCACTATGGGGAGCAACCATTTATCGCCTGATATATCAATTGTTTTCCCCTCTCGAGTAACTAGGACCTGCTTCTCAGACCAAGACTGCTCTACAGCTTGTGTTTTCGATAATTTCGTGTTCACTTTGGCTACCTCTCGGACATCATATCTGCCTGATACCGCCTCAATGACTTAACCGCTTGCTCCTCCACTTCTTGGGCAATATAAATGTCTTGTGAATCTAAACTACTATCGCCACGCAGAAAGGCCAGCGCTTCTCGTCTACGCTGCTCATCCACTCCTGAAGCTCTAAGAACCCTCTCAAGCCGGGATGAGAATGTATGTCGAAGAGACTTGGCCGTTAAGTTTTCGGGAAGACGGTCAACATATTGCGTTCGCAATAACTGGAAAAACTGTGTAATTGAGGATTGTGACAAGGGCGCTCCCTCATCACTCAATATTAAATAGTCTGATTCGTAGTTATTTTTGCTTTCAAGCACTTCACGCCAGGTAACAATGTACTCATTTAATGCAAAAGCAAACTGCCGACTCTCAATCGGAATAAGTCTACCATTACGCTTTATTTGAGGCCTGGGTCGTCTTACATCTAGGGGGTCCGATGGCCTACGTTCAACCTGTATCGCCGAAATCGCACCAACTTGAACATCTTCTACCCTGAGGCTAAGCAACTCACCTGGCCTTAGACCACAAAATAACATTAACCCTACAGATACATAATTTCTAAACTTTACAGCAGGATCTCGTCCAAATCCCTGCTCAGCATCGGGATGCAACACGGCAAGCAGGAAGTCAACCTCTAACTCATTTAACCCCTTACGAAGACTTTTTTTCATTGGTGTGGCAGACATAAAGCTACCATCCAGCATTTTTAGAAAAAATGACTTTCGCTCTCTCAAACGTTCATAGTCTAGGGAAGACAACGGCAACTGACTTATCAATACATCCATGCACCAACTAATAAATTGTCTGATAGTCGTTAACCGTTGATTGAAGGTATTAGGTGCTACAACATTTATACGCCCATTGGCTTGATCAATTCTTAACGCTTCGACCAATCCACCTCTTAATTCTGCTTCGTTGAATGAGTTCTGAGCCATCAATTTCGTAGATAGGTCACAATTCGATTTATCCAGCCAGCGATAGAGCACTGAAAGCTCTCTCAAATTCCGAACCAATGTATTTGTACTGAGGGAGCGTCTGGCAAGAATAAACTCATTAGGTAAGACAACTGGCATACCAGAATCATCCAGCATCATTGGTATCTGTTCGCCCGTTTCGTGTGTGACTAGCTCTATTTTCATTGCACCACCCTTATTGACAAAATAAGAGTAGCTACAAACTTTTATCTTCACAACTTTTAAAGTTATACGATTTTATAAAAACACAAAGTCACATAAAACGAAAAAGCCCTTCAAATGCTTACACACTTAAAGGGCTTAAATTTTCATTTATATTTTTTAAAACCAATTAGTTAACTAGAAAAATTTAAGAATTAGTTAACAATAATTACTTTATGTCATTCAGAATGGGATGTCGTCATCAAAATCCATCGGTGGCTCGTTGTACTGCGGTTGCGAGTACTGTTGAGGCGCAGATTGTTGCATCGGTTGGTGCTGCTTCGCTGGTTGTTGTGGTTGCCCCCAACTTCCTTGCTGCGCAGGAGCATTCATGCCGCCTTGAGCTGGCATTCCACCTTGCTGTTGAGGGCGGCTACCCATAATTTGCACCTCACCAGCTGGCCAACGCACAACCACTTCCGTCGTATAACGCTCTTGTCCTTGCTGATCTTGCCACTTACGCGTTTGCAATTGCCCATCAACATAAACTTGGGTTCCCTTGCGTGCATATTCACCAATGAATTCAGCCGTTTTACCGAAAACAGACACTCGATGCCATTCGGTTTTTTCCTTTTGCTCACCTGTGGCTTTATCACGCCAAGTTTCGGAGGTTGCAACAGTTAAATTCACCATCGCATCGCCACTTGGCATATAACGCACTTCAGGATCTTGGCCTAAATTACCAATCAAAATTACTTTGTTCACGCCACGGCTTGCCATGTTTTGCTCCGTAATCAAGTCATGTCTATCAATTTCAAGTAGTCGGAAAGGATAACACCGTTTTGCCGCCTGAACCAACCGAATTCCCTAATTCTGATCGTAGGTCAAGTCATTTCACTGACCTGGTTTGCTTATTTTCAAGTCCGCTTCACCGAAATAAGCCGCTGATAAACTTATCTGTTACTTGGCCTATTGAGGTGCTCCGCAAACTGCTTTTATCGCATAGCGTAAAAATCTATTTTTGGCCATATTAAGTGCGTCATTTCATATAAACTAGGTCTGCGATTCATCATGCAACGAGCCAACTATGCACGCACTATTTACTTATTAACGACACAGCCGGAAGCTTTACATACCGGTATTCAGGCCGCGATTGAACTGTTGAACCTCCCTGTTCCTGTGATTGAGCCAGAACGCTTATTGCGAGAGTATCAATCCGATAAACACAAAATATTGTTGCTCGATCACGCGGAAAATACCCAAATTCGCCAGCAATTGGGTCCCCTCAAGCTGACCAGCCCCTATTTTGAAACCATTTTGTTTAATGTCGAGAAACGGTTAAGAACGGAAGATCTGCTCACTTTTGGCAACCTCAAAGGTCTATTTTACGCCAATGAAGACACAGGCTTTATTGCCCATGGTCTTGGGGAAATCATAAATGGCCAGAATTGGCTTCCCCGGCATGTCAGTAGCCAATTATTACATTACTATCGTTACGCTTTCCAAAGCCATCAAGCTCAATCGACGATCGATCTTACTGCGCGTGAAATCCAGATCCTACGTTGTTTACAAACCGGTGCATCGAATATGCAAATCGCTGAAAATTTATTTATTAGTGAGTTCACGGTGAAATCGCACCTTTATCAGATATTTAAAAAATTGAACGTTAAAAATCGGGTCAAAGCGATAGCTTGGGTCAATCAAAATTTACTGTGAAAACGCTCAACTGAGCAGGGTTAGCTGACCATAACGGAGCATAAAAAATGTAGTAACAATGCGACTTCACACACATTTTTTCGGCCAAGAGCGTCAACGTAATGCAGTCGCGAATAAGAAGTGGTAGAGTCGGCAAAAAATTTCTCCCTAGCACACCATAGAGCAAAATTATGATTAAGAAGTGTCTATTTCCGGCAGCTGGCTACGGTACACGATTCCTACCAGCGACTAAGTCGATGCCCAAAGAGATGATGCCCGTTGTTAACAAACCGCTGATTGAGTACGGGGTTGATGAAGCGATTCAAGCGGGTATCACAGGCATGTGTATTGTGACAGGTCGTGGTAAGCATTCGATCATGGATCACTTTGACATGAACTACGAGTTAGAGCACCAGATCCGCGGTACGAATAAAGAAGAGCTATTAGGTGATATCCGTAAAATCATCGAAAGCGCTAACTTTACCTTCATTCGCCAACGTGAAATGAAAGGCTTGGGTCATGCGATTTTAACCGGTAAAGAGCTGGTCGGTGATGAGCCGTTTGCCGTTGTACTAGCGGACGACCTGTGTGTGAATGAAGAGCAAGGCGTACTGGCGCAGATGGTTGCACTGTATAAACAGTTCCGCTGCTCTATCGTAGCCGTGCAAGAGGTTCCAGAAAACGAAACTCACAAATACGGTGTGATCGCGGGTGAGATGATCAAAGATGATCTGTTCCGCGTTGATAACATGGTCGAGAAGCCAGAACAGGGCACCGCACCAAGCAATCTCGCCATCATTGGTCGTTATATCCTAACGCCAGATATTTTTGACCTGATTGAACAGACCGAACCGGGCAAAGGTGGGGAAATTCAAATCACCGACGCACTGCTCAAACAAGCCAAAGCGGGTTGTGTACTGGCTTACAAATTTAAAGGTAAGCGCTTCGACTGTGGTAGCGTTGAAGGCTATATCGAAGCCACCAACTTCTGCTACGAGAACATGTACAAGAAAAACGACCAAAAAGTGGAGTTGGCTAAAAAGTCGACGCACAAAGGTCAGTAATTCGTTATCTAAATAATTCATTTAAAAGCCAACCTGCAACCTCTCAGGTTGGCTTTTTTGCTTTTGATACAACTGTTTTTTTATCCAGTAATTGCTTGCACTTTGTTCACGCTATGTAATACTTGCTGCACTTCGTTTAGCAAAGAGCAACCCAGATGGACAAAATCGAAGTACGCGGCGCTCGTACCCATAACCTCAAAAATATCAATCTGACCATTCCTCGTGACAAATTGATTGTCATCACCGGCCTCTCTGGTTCAGGTAAATCCTCACTGGCTTTTGATACGCTGTACGCAGAAGGTCAACGGCGTTATGTCGAATCACTCTCGGCTTATGCGCGCCAATTCCTTTCTCTGATGGAAAAGCCGGATGTAGACCACATTGAGGGGCTTTCACCCGCGATTTCGATTGAGCAGAAGTCCACTTCCCATAACCCACGCTCTACTGTGGGTACAATTACGGAAGTGTATGACTATTTACGTCTACTCTACGCTCGGGTTGGTGAGCCACGCTGCCCAGAACACCAAGTGCCACTAAAAGCGCAAACCATCAGTCAAATGGTAGACAAAGTACTGGAATTGCCAGAAGGCAGCAAAATGATGCTGCTGGCAACCATAGTCAAAGAGCGCAAAGGCGAACACGTTAAAACATTGGAAAACCTTGCTGCGCAGGGCTTTATTCGTGCGCGTATCGATGGTGAAACCTGCGATCTGACCGATCCACCGAAACTCGAACTGCACAAAAAGCACACCATTGAAGTAATTGTCGACCGTTTCAAAGTGCGTAGTGATCTGCAGCAACGCTTAGCCGAATCCTTTGAAACCGCCTTGGAACTTTCCGGCGGTATCGTCGTTGTCGCACCGATGGAAGGTGATGGCGAAGAGCAGATTTTCTCGGCTAACTTTGCTTGTCCACATTGCGGTTACAGCATGCGCGAGCTTGAACCACGCCTGTTCTCCTTCAACAACCCAGCCGGTGCCTGCCCAACCTGTGATGGTTTAGGAGTACAGCAGTATTTCGATCCAGATCGAGTGATTCAAGATGTCAATTTAAGTTTGGCCCAAGGGGCGATCCGTGGTTGGGATCAAAAGAACTTTTATTATTTCCAGATGCTGACTGCACTGGCCGAGCACTACGATTTTGATATACACACGCCCTTCAATAAGCTGAGCAAAAAGATTCAGGAAATCATTCTGCACGGCTCTGGTCGCACCGAAATTGAATTTAAGTACATCAATGATCGGGGTGATATTCGCCTTAAAAAACATCCTTTTGAAGGGATTTTGCATAATTTGGAGCGCCGCTATCGCGATACCGAATCTAACTCGGTGCGTGAGGAGCTGGCAAAATACATCTCCAACAAGCCTTGCAGCAGTTGTGATGGTACGCGCTTAAAAATCGAGGCACGCAATGTGTTTATTAATGATACTGCACTGCCAACGATTGTAGAACTGAGCATTGCTGATGCGCTAACGTTCTTCCAAGAGCTCAAACTGGAAGGCCAACGTGCACAAATCGCTGAAAAAGTGATGAAAGAGATTAATGACCGACTGCAATTTTTGGTCAATGTCGGGCTCAATTACTTAAATCTCTCGCGCAGCGCCGAGACGCTTTCCGGTGGTGAAGCTCAGCGGATTCGCCTAGCCAGTCAGATTGGTGCCGGTTTAGTCGGTGTGATGTATGTCCTCGATGAACCCTCGATTGGCCTCCACCAACGCGACAACGAACGCTTGCTGCAAACCCTCACCCACTTACGCAATCTCGGTAATACCGTTTTAGTGGTTGAGCATGATGAAGATGCGATTCGCATGGCAGATCATGTGATTGATATTGGCCCAGGTGCTGGCGTACACGGCGGCATGGTGGTTGCCGAAGGTAATGTAGAGGAAATCATCGCTAATCCAAATTCACTCACCGGTCAATATCTCAGTGGCGTGAAAAAAATTGCGGTACCAGAACAGCGTACACCGAGAGATGTGAAGAAAACCGTGGAGCTCAAAGGTGCAGTCGGTAATAACTTAAAAAATGTTGACCTGTCTATCCCTGTTGGCCTGTTTACTTGTGTGACGGGCGTTTCAGGCTCGGGAAAATCCACCCTGATCAACGATACCTTCTTTAAGATTGCCCATACCGCACTCAATGGCGCGACGACGGCGACACCTGCGCCTTATCGCTCCATTCAAGGTCTAGAACACTTTGATAAAGTGATCGATATCGATCAGAGCCCAATTGGTCGCACTCCTCGCTCCAACCCTGCCACTTACACCGGAATCTTCACTCCAATCCGTGAATTGTTTGCTGGAACACAAGAGTCTCGCTCGCGTGGTTATCAACCGGGGCGCTTTAGTTTCAACGTGCGTGGCGGTCGTTGTGAAGCATGCCAAGGTGATGGTGTGATCAAAGTTGAAATGCACTTTTTACCGGATGTGTATGTGCCTTGTGATGTGTGTAAAGGCAAACGCTATAACCGAGAAACCTTGGAAGTGCGCTACAAAGGCAAGACCATTGATGAAGTTTTGGCAATGACCGTTGAAGACGCACGCGAATTTTTTGACCCAGTGCCGGTGATAGCGCGTAAGCTACAAACCTTGATGGATGTTGGGCTTTCTTATGTTCGCCTCGGTCAATCGGCAACTACCCTCTCTGGCGGAGAAGCACAGCGGGTGAAGCTAGCACGCGAGCTTTCCAAACGTGATACTGGAAAAACCTTGTATATTCTGGACGAGCCTACCACAGGGCTACACTTCCACGATATTCAACAACTGCTTACCGTGTTGCATCGCCTACGCGATCACGGCAACACGGTCGTAGTGATCGAACATAACTTAGATGTGATCAAAACAGCCGACTGGATTGTCGACCTAGGCCCAGAAGGTGGCCAAGGTGGTGGCCTTATTATTGCAGAAGGGACACCGGAAGATGTGGCGCAGATCGAAGCTTCACACACCGCACGCTTCCTCAAGCCTTTGTTGAATTAGAAAAAAAGGCTAAAGTATCGAAACCAGCGAACTCTGCGCTGGTTTCGTTTTTTTAAGGTGAGCTGCATGGCAACGTTGCTATTAAGTGGAACCCGGTTAGAGCCTCACGCGCCGAGCATTCCTCTCAATAAACCCTTTCTTTTTTCATTGGCAGTGTTGTATCTGCTGGCCATGCATTTCTTCATGCCCAATCCCGGTGGGGCGGGGTTAGCACTCTCCTTTAATAACACCACTTGGATAGCTCTAAGCATCACACTCGCAGTGGGTCTGTATCAGCTTGCCAACAATCAAGCCCTACGTTACTCAAAGCTCACCATTGGCCTTTGGATCAGTTGTACTTTGCTAACTCTGCCACTGGTGTATGCGAATGCAGATTGGCTCAATGCCACAAGTCGACTGATTGGCTTATGGGCAGGATTCTGCTTGTTTGTGATGTTGCAACAATTTCGGTTTAGCAATAAACATAAACAACGTTTACTGTGGTTTATTCTGCTGGCTACAGTAATCGAAGCCATCATGGGTCTTATCCAATATTTTTGGTTAGATCTGGGAAACCCGTTTGGGTATGACACCCTCGCCAACCGTCCTTATGGTATTTTTCAACAACCGAATGTCATGGCAAGTTTTCTTGCAACCGGATTAGTGCTTTCTGGTTATTTACTGGCAAGACAACCAGAAAAATATGATTCGCCCTTAAGTAAAATTGGCATTCTTTATCTCACGCCACTACTTACCTCCCCTCTTTTGGTGGTGCTTGCCTCACGCACAGGATGGATAGCCAGCTTACTTAGCATTATTCTCGTTGCGCCATATCTTCGTCGATTTGCATCACGCCAACGTTTTAGCCTCTGGGTGTTAGCCATTGTGGTTGGTGTCTGCGCCGGAGTTGCAGCGATGTATAGTCAAGAAACCTCTGGGTTTGTGGCGAATAAAGCAGATCTCGAAAGCCCACGCCGCTACACCTTTCCACAAGCAGTTGACATGATCATCGAAAAACCCTTTACCGGTTATGGATACGGTAAATTTGAAGCGCAATATTTACTTTATACCGCTCGTCAACATCAGTTGAACAACACCTATCCCGCAGGGCTTGCGGCGATGGATCATCCGCATAATGAGATCTTGTACTGGGGGGTTGAGGGCGGTTTGCTGCCCGTGTTGGGAATATTACTTGCCGCTTGCTTCTGCACTTTGCGCATTTATGCCGCCAAACGAGGCACCCGTTTAGCCATGCTGGCGCTGTTCGTTCCTATCACGTTGCATGCTCAATTGGAGTATCCGTTTTACCACTCCGCCATTCACTGGATCACGTTTATTATTTTGATCTACTGGGTCGATCAGCGGGTTGCACGTTATCGTATCGTCCGTTTCAGTGGGCTGAGTAAATCCCTACTACGTATTAATAGCTTGGTATTACCGATTGTCACCATTTTGTATATGGGCACAGCTTTACACACCAATTATGTACTCACTCAATTTGAAAAATCGAAGCCGAGAGATCCCGAATTACTTAAACAAGTCACCAATCCCTTAGTGTGGCAAGATCGATTCGATTGGGACATCTACAGCACCTACCTAGAACTCGGACTGTATGAACAAAAAGCAGAACTGATCCAACCGTATGTGGATTGGTCATTACAGGTGATTCAACACAAGCCACGCCCAGCCTTCTATACCAACCTGATTTTGGCCTACCAAGGCTTGGGAGATACGAGTCGCGCCCAGCAAATTCGTACTGAAGCGGAATTTCTGTTCCCCAATCAGGATTTCAGTACCGTCCAATACCAAGCGCCCGCAAAGGCAACAAGCACCACATCCGGCGCAGAACAAGCCCCCTCAGCGGCAACACCTTAATCTCAGATCGAATCAGGGTGGCCTAAGCCACCCTGATTTCTACTTCACTCCGCTTTGCATTAACGCAGCGACTCTTCGAGCGCTCGCAAACACAGCGCGATATTTTCTGAACGCGCGCCATAGCCCATAACCCCAATGCGCCACGCTTTGCCGGCTAATGCCCCAAGCCCCGCGCCAATTTCCAAATTGTATTCATTGAGTAAATGGCTGCGCACTTTGGCTTCATCAATGCCTTCTGGTACATAAATCGCATTCAACTGCGGTAACCGATAGGGCTCTGCCACCACAAATTGAAAGCCGAGTTGCTCTAACCCTTGTTTGAGCTTCTCATGCATCACACGATGGCGCTGCCACGCGTGCTCTAAACCTTCTTGTTGCAAAAGCAGTAACGCTTCGTGCAGCGCGTACAAACTATTAACCGGAGCGGTATGGTGATAACTACGCTTACCTGCGCCACTCCAATAACCTAATACCAAGCTTTGATCCAAGAACCAGCTTTGAATCGGTGTTTTTCGTGATTGAATCTTCTCAATTGCACGAGGTGAAAACGTCAACGGAGCCAATCCCGGCACACAAGAGAGGCATTTTTGGCTGCCAGAATACACCGCATCCAGGTGCCACTCATCCACCAGCAGGGGAACGCCGCCAAGCGACGTCACCGCATCGACAATCGTCAACAAACCATGCTGCTTCGCTAGAGCACCTAACGCTTGCGCGTCACTTAAGGCTCCGGTTGATGTTTCTGCTTGTACAAAAGCCAGTATTTTCGCATCCGGATGCTCATCTATCGCGGCTTGCACTTTTTCAACGCTGACTGGGCAACCCCATTCATCATCAACCACCACAACTTCGGCCCCACAACGCACAGCGTTATCGCGCATCCGCTCACCAAACACCCCATTGCGGCAAACAATCACTTTATCGCCCGGCTCGACGAGGTTAACAAAACAAGCTTCCATACCCGCACTACCCGGCGCAGAAACGGCAATCGTGAATTCGTTTTCAGTTTGGAAGGCATATTTCAAGAGCTGTTTCAGCTCATCCATCATACCGATAAACAGTGGATCAAGATGACCAAGCGTTGGGCGGCTCAGCGCTTGCAGAACTTGAGGGGAAATAGCCGAAGGCCCAGGGCCCATCAAGATCCGATGAGGGGGAATAAAACTGCGAATTGTCATAACGACTCCTTGTTGTGGCGACCAGAACCACTAGCCTAATGCAATTCAGTAGCAGCAACAATTCGACCTATGTCCAGAGTGTTAATCCTTGTCACACTAATGTCATTTTTATTTGCACTTTTAGAACATTTTGTCGTTGACAAGATTTCGCCAACACCGTTCAATGTGTGAGCTATCTAGCAGAAGAGGAGCACTGCCCAGGCAGATGTTTTGTGGAGCCTCAACTCCAATACAGAACATTCAGGGGGAGTAGTGCCGAGGTGAATCAAAGTTGTGGCTTTGGTTTATCGGTTGAACGGGCTGAATCCCTTCAACTGTCATCAGCTCGAATCTGATGAAGAGCTTCTGAGGGAAATCTTTCTATAGTCACTCCTCTATTTTGCTCTATAAAAAACACTCTCTTCACAACATTGGACGTTGGGTTACCAACAACTCGTTTTTCAGGAAGTCTGGGAGAATTGCCGTGAGCACATTTAACGTCGCCAAATTTGGTGGTACTAGTGTCGCCAACTTTGAAGCCATGAGCCGTTGTTCGGCCATTATCGAAAACAATCCACAAACACGCTTAGTGGTCAGCAGCGCCTGCTCTGGGGTGACCAATTTATTGGTCGAACTCGCCAATGGCGTGGCCTCAGCTGAACGCCGCCAAGCCATTTTGCAACAGTTGGCCGATATCCATTATGTGATTATCGACCAGCTCGCCGATCCGACACGCGTCGAAAAAGAAGTCAAAGCCGTGCTAGATTCTGTGGCCAGTGCTGCAGAAGCGGCGTCATTTCAATCCAGTAAAAAACTGACCGACCATCTCGTCGCCTGTGGTGAGCTCATCTCCACCTACATCCTGGCTCAACTAATGCGTGAGCGTGGTGTCGACGCGGTACGTTTTGATATCCGCGAAGTGCTACGCACTGACGATCATTACGGTCGCGCCGAACCTCAATTGAAAGAAATCGCTCAATTAGCCAAAGAGAAACTGGTACCACTGTGTGAGCAATATGTCGTTGTGACTCAAGGCTTCATCGGCTCTGATGCGCAAGGTAATACCACCACTTTAGGCCGCGGCGGCAGTGATTATTCAGCCGCTTTGATTGCCGAAGCCGTGCAAGCTTGTGGCTTGGAAATTTGGACTGACGTACCGGGGATCTACAGTACCGATCCACGTATCGCGCCAAAAGCAGCGCCGATTCCTGAGATAAGCTTTAGCGAAGCCTCAGAAATGGCCAATTTTGGTGCCAAGATTTTGCATCCATCCACCTTGCTTCCAGCGGTACGCCATGGCATTCCCGTGTTTGTTGGCTCATCAAAAGAACCGGAAAAAGGCGGCACTTGGATCCGTAAACAAGTCGAAAGCGCGCCACTGTATCGCGCACTTGCACTACGCTGTAATCAAACCATGGTGACACTGCGTAGCGCGCAGATGTTCCATGCTTACGGTTTCCTCGCCAAAGTGTTTGAAATTCTCGCCAAGCATAAAATTTCGGTCGATCTCATCACCACATCAGAAATCAGCGTGTCACTGACACTGGATAAAACCGATACTTCAGGCGGTGCACCAGAATTGCCTGAAGCGGTGCGCGCGGAGTTAGAAGAGCTGTGCACGGTCGAAGTTGAATACAACCTGTGTTTGATTGCTCTGATCGGCAACAAGATGAAAGAGAGCCGCGGCTATGCCAAACAAGTATTCAGCGTATTGGAAGATTACAACCTCCGCATGATTTGCTATGGCGCCAGCGCGCATAACCTCTGTTTCTTGCTGCATGAATCTGTCTCTAAGCAAGCGGTGCAGAAGCTGCATAAAGAGCTGTTTGAGCAAGAGTAAAATCAAACTCGCGAGATAAAAACCAGAGGCCACATGATGTGGCCTCTTTTATTGTGGCTGGTGGTCTTACTGATTAAGCATCAAGGTTAGGCGCTAGCCACTTTTCAGCTTCTTCCAAACTCCAACCTTTACGCTCAGCGTAGCTGTGCAGTTGATCTTGTTGGATCTGCGCAACCGCAAAATAGCGAGAATCTGGATGCGAGAAATACCAACCGGATACCGAAGCGCCCGGCCACATCGCATAGCTAGTGGTCAGTGACATACCGATAGTCTCTTCGACATTCAGCATCTGCCACAAAGTCGCTTTCTCGGTATGCTCAGGGCACGCGGGATACCCCGGCGCTGGTCGAATGCCCTGATAACGCTCACGGATCAGTTCATCATTGGAGAGATTTTCATCGCTCGCATAACCCCAAATCTCTTTACGCACTTTTTCATGCAGATATTCCGCAAAGGCTTCCGCCAAACGATCGGCTACCGCTTGGATCATGATCGCATTGTAATCATCACCCTGAGCTTTAAAAGCATCGGCCAACGCTCGCTCACCAATGCCACCAGTTACTGCAAACGCGCCAATCCAATCGCGCTTACCGCTCTCTTTCGGGGCGACGTAATCCGACAAACAGTAGTTGGCCCCTTTCGGTTTCTCAGTCTGCTGACGCAAGTTGTACAGCACATGCGCTACTTGCGTACGTGACTCATCACGGTAAACCTCAATGTCATCGCCCACGCTCGCAGCAGGGAACAGCGCACACATACCACTGGCTTTCAGTAGCCCCTCTCGTTCTACTTTATCAAGCAAAGCATTGGCATCATGGAACAGACGTTGAGCTTCTTCACCGACTTCTTCATGCTCGAATATCGCTGGGTATTTGCCCATCAACGACCAAGTCATAAAGAAAGGCGTCCAGTCGATGTAAGGACGTAGTGTGGCTAACGCAATGTTTTCAAACACATGCACACCCGGTTTCGCAGGAGCGGGCGGCGTGTAATTTGCCCAATCCAGCGCCGCTTTATTAGCACGTGCCTGCTCTAACGTGACTGGGCGCGATTTGGGCGTTTTACGAGCATGCTGATCACGCGTGCGCTCATAATCGAGATCCAAACGTTCGATAAATCCGGGGCGCAGTTCATCAGACAATAATGATGTGCACACCCCTACCGCGCGCGACGCGTTATTCACGTACACCACAGGCGCATGATAATTCTGTTCGATCTTCACCGCAGTATGCGCTTTTGAGGTCGTTGCTCCACCAATCAAGAGTGGCAGCTCAAAGCCTTGTCGCTCCATCTCTTTCGCCACGTGTACCATCTCATCCAAAGACGGCGTGATAAGACCAGAGAGACCGATGATATCGACATTTTGCTCGCGTGCGACTTTGAGGATCTGCTCACAAGGCACCATCACGCCAAGATCAATAATTTCATAATTATTGCACTGCAGTACCACACCAACGATGTTCTTGCCGATGTCGTGCACATCGCCTTTTACGGTCGCCAGCAAAATCTTACCGTTTGAAGTACTACCGCTTTTTAGCGCGTTAATGAAAGGCTCAAGGTACGCCACCGCTTGTTTCATCACACGTGCCGATTTCACCACTTGCGGTAAGAACATTTTTCCTTCACCAAACAAGTCACCGACCACGTTCATGCCATCCATCAACGGCCCTTCAATCACATCCAACGGCTTACTGGCTTGCTGACGCGCCTCTTCAGTATCTTGGACGATAAATTCGGTGATACCTTTGACTAAAGCGTGCTCCAGACGTTTAGCAACAGGCCATGTGCGCCACTCTAATGCAGAGGCATCCTCTTCTTTACCGACACTGTTTTCGCGATACGCTTCCGCAATTTCAAGCAGTCTTTCCGTGCCATCGTTACGTCGATTGAGGATCACATCTTCCACTGCCTCACGCAGTTTCAGCGGAACGTTATCGTAGATTTCAAGCTGCCCTGCGTTGACAATCCCCATGTCCATACCATGTTTAAAGCAGTGATAAAGGAATACAGCATGGATCGCTTCACGCACATAGTTGTTGCCGCGGAAAGAGAAAGAAACGTTCGACACACCGCCGGAAATCATCGCATGCGGCAGCTCACGCTTAATGTCAGCCACCGCATTAATGAAGTCCAGAGCGTAGTTATTGTGCTCATCAATTCCGGTCGCAACGGCAAAGATGTTCGGGTCGAAAATAATATCTTCTGGTGGGAAGCCCACTTCATCGACCAAAATATGGTAAGCCCGACGACAGATCTCCAATTTGCGCTCGCGAGTATCCGCTTGGCCCACCTCATCAAACGCCATCACAATCACGGCGGCACCATAACGGCGCACCAATTTGGCTTGAGCAATAAACTTCTCTTTGCCTTCTTTAAGAGAAATCGAGTTGACGATACCTTTACCCTGAATACATTTCAGCCCCGCTTCAATCACCTCCCATTTTGAGGAGTCCACCATCACCGGAACTTTGGAGATTTCTGGTTCAGAGGCGCATAGATTCAAAAAGCGCACCATACACGCCTCCGCGTCCAACATGCCTTCATCCATGTTGATGTCGATGATCTGCGCGCCATTTTCTACCTGCTCGCGCGCGACATCCAACGCCTCATCGTATTGCTCTTCTTTAATTAAACGCTTAAAACGCGCTGAACCGGTGACGTTAGTCCGTTCGCCCACGTTAACAAACAGTGTTTCAGGGCCAATATTCAGCGGCTCTAACCCTGAGAGGCGACATTCCACTTTCAGCTCGGGTAAAGCCCTTGGTTTCACACCATCGACGGCCTTGGCAATCGCCGCGATATGCTCAGGTGTCGTACCACAGCAGCCTCCGACCAAGTTCAAAAAGCCCGCTTGCGCCCATTCGGCAATATGTTCTGCCATCTCTTCGGCAGAGAGATCGTATTCACCAAACGCATTCGGTAACCCCGCATTAGGGTGCGCGGAAACATAGCATTCCGAAATGCGGGAAAGCTCTTCCACGTACTGGCGCAGCTCATCAGGGCCTAACGCACAGTTCAAGCCAAACGAAATCGGTCGTACATGACGCAAGGCGTTATAGAAAGCTTCTGTCGTCTGTCCAGACAACGTACGCCCCGAAGCATCGGTAATCGTGCCGGAAATCATCACAGGTAAACTGATGCCGAGCTCTTCAAATACGCTATCGACCGCAAACGCACAGGCTTTGGCGTTAAGCGTATCGAAAATGGTTTCAATAAGAATTAGATCGCTGCCGCCCTCGATCAACGCACGTGTCGATTCAGAATAGGCTTCAACAAGCCCATCAAAAGTGACATTACGAAACCCTGGATCGTTCACATCAGGTGAAATAGAACAAGTACGGTTGGTTGGACCAAGCACACCAGCCACATAGCGTGGTCGGCTTGGATCTTTAGCCGTCCACTCATCCGCGACTTCACGTGCAAGCTTAGCCGCGGCAAAGTTAATTTCGGCGCTGAGCGATTGCATGTCATAGTCAGCCATGGCAATCGTGGTCGAGTTAAAGGTGTTGGTCTCAAGAATATCCGCCCCCGCTTCAAGGTAAGCGGAGTGAATCTCTTTAATTATTTGCGGCTGAGTAAGCACTAAGAGGTCGTTATTTCCTTTCAGATCACAGTGCCAATCGACAAATCGTGCACCGCGATAGTCTTCCTCTTGTAACTTATAACTCTGAATCATGGTACCCATACCACCATCAATCAGTAGGATACGTTGTTTCAATTGCTGTTCGAGTTGTTGTCTTACTTCTTTTCCCACAATACCGCCTCATTCCTTATGCGTTTGCCACATCCTATCACACAAAATTCAGAAATCTAGACGTCTAAAACAACCATTCTTTCGTTACTCACCTTGACGATGTGAGCTGAACCCTATGTGATGAAAAAGTATTTGCTATTTACTCAACAGAGAAAGACAATTTCGTTCACAAATTGTTACACACACTGAGAAGAGAATGTCCGTCTACTACACTTTGTGCTTCCTCTCTGCGGCAGCCATGTTGATTGCATTTATTAATAGCAAGATCAGCCGAATGCAGACTACCATCGCAATCACCGCAGGTTCGATGATGTTATCGTTACTGATCTTGATCGCGGGTCAAAACGACTGGTTTCATCTCAATCAAATCGCCACCGAAACCGTCACCAGTATTAACTTTGAAAATTTTCTGCTCAAAGGGATTTTAGGGTTTCTTCTTTTCGCTGGAGGTCTTGGCATTAAGCTGCCAAATCTAAAAGATCAGAAATGGGAAATTACGGTATTGGCTCTTGGCGCAACGCTGTTTTCGACTTTCTTTATTGGATTTACTCTCTATGGTTTCTGCCAATTAATCGGTATCCAGTTTGATTTGGTTTACTGCTTGTTATTTGGCGCACTCATTTCCCCCACCGACCCAATTGCTGTCCTCGCGATTGTCAAAAAGCTCAAAGCACCGAAACGTATTTCTACCCAAATTGAAGGCGAATCGCTGTTTAACGATGGTTTTGGCTTGGTTATCTTCGTGACCATCTTTACCATCGCTTTCGGGCATGAAACACCAACGGTTGGCAGCGTTACCCTCCTCTTCATCCAAGAAGCGATCGGTGGCATTGTTTACGGTTTCTTATTAGGTCTCCTGTTCCACTACCTGATTTCAGCAACCGATGACCACTCTATGGAGCTGTTGTTAACCATAGGTATTCCAACGGCAGGTTATGCCTTTGCTGATGTAATTCACGTTTCAGGCCCACTCGCGATGGTGGTCTCTGGCATCATGATTGGTAACTGGACTCGATTTATTGGCTTCTCAAAAGAGAGTGAAGAACATCTCGATCACTTCTGGGAACTCGTAGACGAATTTCTCAACGGCGTCCTATTCCTGCTGATTGGTATGTCAATGCTACTGTTTGAGTTCCACCAAGAAGACTGGATCTTGATGGCTTTTGCAGTTCCACTGGTGTTATGTGGCCGCTACCTCAGCGTATTTGTCTCCTACATCGGATTTAAACGCTACCGTAGTTACAACCCTTGGTCGATTCGTATTCTGACTTGGGGTGGCTTACGTGGAGGACTCGCGTTAGCGATGGCGCTCTCAATACCTTCTGGAATCATGGTAATTCCTGAGAAATTGATTGATGTAAAAGAGCTGATTCTGGTGATGACTTACGCCGTGGTAGTCTTTTCTATCCTAGTTCAAGGCTCAACCATTACTCCTATGATTGAGAAAGCTAAAAAGGCTGAAAAAACCCTCCAAGCTGAAAGAAATACAGGCAATCAATCCCCTATGCCTCAGCAAGAACAACAACACTAATCTCCGTTGTTTAATCGACAAACCGCAGTTAAACACTGCGGTTTTTTATTACCCTTAAAATCCTCTCTCTGATGACTAGACGACTTAAATGACTTGGGCCTGCAGGTAGGCGATAAATGAGCAAATACATATGCGCATAAATTACCTAAGCCTTGGTTTATGGGCTTGAAGCTACAGCGGTTTCTGCTGCATTTGTTTACCGAGTTTTCTCCAAACACATAGTGCATATAGACTCTGATGGATAAGCTTAAGGATAACGTTGATAAAGTACACTCGTAGGATAAACGCAAAAGACGCAAAGACAAAAAGAGCAGTAAGAAGAGTTGAACAGTTTGGGATGATTGAACATCCTAGAAGATGAATACTGGGATAGGCGATAAGCGGTAATTACCTATGGCTTTCAATGATTTCCAGAAAGCAAAAAACCCAGTCCTAAGACTGGGTTTCTCAAATAAGTGGCGGAGCGGACGGGACTCGAACCCGCGACCCCCGGCGTGACAGGCCGGTATTCTAACCGACTGAACTACCGCTCCGCTGTCTGGTTAGACGTTTCGTCTACTTTTTTTTGCCTTTAGATTTTTCTTAAAATCTAAAAACAACAAGTTAAAGCCTGGCGATGTTCTACTCTCACATGGGGAGACCCCACACTACCATCGACGCTGTTTCGTTTCACTTCTGAGTTCGGGATGGGATCAGGTGGGTCCAAAACGCTATGGCCGCCAAGCAAAATTCTGTTTTTGATTTCACTTTTTCTTAAAAAGTGATAACCAACAATTCTGGAAAGCTGTCTTCGTTCTCAACACATTCTTATGCGCTTAACTTTGAGTCCACTACAAAACCCCTTGGGTGTTGTATGGTTAAGCCTCACGGGCAATTAGTACAGGTTAGCTCAACGCCTCACAACGCTTACACACCCTGCCTATCAACGTTCTAGTCTCGAACAACCCTTTAGGACGGTTAAACCGTCAGGGAAGACTCATCTCAGGGCTCGCTTCGCGCTTAGATGCTTTCAGCGCTTATCAATTCCGAACTTAGCTACCGGGCAATGCGTCTGGCGACACAACCCGAACACCAGAGGTTCGTCCACTCCGGTCCTCTCGTACTAGGAGCAGCCCCCTTCAATCTTCCAACGCCCACGGCAGATAGGGACCGAACTGTCTCACGACGTTCTAAACCCAGCTCGCGTACCACTTTAAATGGCGAACAGCCATACCCTTGGGACCGACTTCAGCCCCAGGATGTGATGAGCCGACATCGAGGTGCCAAACACCGCCGTCGATATGAACTCTTGGGCGGTATCAGCCTGTTATCCCCGGAGTACCTTTTATCCGTTGAGCGATGGCCCTTCCATACAGAACCACCGGATCACTATGACCTGCTTTCGCACCTGCTCGAACCGTCATTCTCGCAGTTAAGCGGGCTTATGCCATTGCACTAACCTCACGATGTCCAACCGTGATTAGCCCACCTTCGTGCTCCTCCGTTACTCTTTGGGAGGAGACCGCCCCAGTCAAACTACCCACCAGGCACTGTCCTCAACCCAGATAATGGGTCTAAGTTAGAACATCAAACATACAAGGGTGGTATTTCAAGGACGGCTCCAACGCAACTGGCGTCACGTCTTCATAGCCTCCCACCTATCCTACACATGTAGGTTCAATGTTCAGTGCCAAGCTGTAGTAAAGGTTCACGGGGTCTTTCCGTCTAGCCGCGGGTACACTGCATCTTCACAGCGATTTCAATTTCACTGAGTCTCGGGTGGAGACAGCGTGGCCATCATTACGCCATTCGTGCAGGTCGGAACTTACCCGACAAGGAATTTCGCTACCTTAGGACCGTTATAGTTACGGCCGCCGTTTACCGGGGCTTCGATCAAGAGCTTCGCTTACGCTAACCCCATCAATTAACCTTCCGGCACCGGGCAGGCGTCACACCGTATACGTCATCTTGCGATTTTGCACAGTGCTGTGTTTTTAATAAACAGTTGCAGCCACCTGGTATCTGCGACTCTCGTCAGCTCCATCCGCGAGGGACTTCACCATCAAGAGCGTACCTTCTCCCGAAGTTACGGTACCATTTTGCCTAGTTCCTTCACCCGAGTTCTCTCAAGCGCCTTGGTATTCTCTACCCGACCACCTGTGTCGGTTTGGGGTACGATTCCTGACTATCTGAAGCTTAGAGGCTTTTCCTGGAAGCATGGCATCAATGACTTCACTGCCGTAGCAGCTCGACGTCGTGTCTCAGCCTTAGAGAGAGCCGGATTTACCTAACTCTCAAGCCTACGCACTTGAACCAGGACAACCGTCGCCTGGCCCACCTAGCCTTCTCCGTCCCCCCATCGCAATAGTCAGAAGTACGGGAATATTAACCCGTTTCCCATCGATTACGCCTTTCGGCCTCACCTTAGGGGTCGACTCACCCTGCCCCGATTAACGTTGGACAGGAACCCTTGGTCTTCCGGCGGGGAGGTTTTTCACCCCCCTTGTCGTTACTCATGTCAGCATTCGCACTTCTGATACCTCCAGCAAACCTTACGATTCACCTTCAACGGCTTACAGAACGCTCCCCTACCCAATATCTAAAAGATATTGCCGCAGCTTCGGTGTATTGCTTAGCCCCGTTACATCTTCCGCGCAGGCCGACTCGACTAGTGAGCTATTACGCTTTCTTTAAATGATGGCTGCTTCTAAGCCAACATCCTAGCTGTCTGAGCCTTCCCACATCGTTTCCCACTTAGCAATACTTTGGGACCTTAGCTGGCGGTCTGGGTTGTTTCCCTCTCCACGACGGACGTTAGCACCCGCCGTGTGTCTCCCGGATAGTACTTACTGGTATTCGGAGTTTGCAAAGGGTTGGTAAGTCGGGATGACCCCCTAGCCTTAACAGTGCTCTACCCCCAGTAGTATTCGTCCGAGGCGCTACCTAAATAGCTTTCGGGGAGAACCAGCTATCTCCGAGTTTGATTGGCCTTTCACCCCTAGCCACAAGTCATCCGCTAATTTTTCAACATTAGTCGGTTCGGTCCTCCAGTTGATGTTACTCAACCTTCAACCTGCCCATGGCTAGATCACCCGGTTTCGGGTCTATATCCAGAGACTGAGCGCCCAGTTAAGACTCGCTTTCGCTACGGCTCCCCTATACGGTTAACCTTGCCACTGAATATAAGTCGCTGACCCATTATACAAAAGGTACGCAGTCACACCACGAAGGTGCTCCTACTGCTTGTACGTACACGGTTTCAGGTTCTATTTCACTCCCCTCACAGGGGTTCTTTTCGCCTTTCCCTCACGGTACTGGTTCACTATCGGTCAGTCAGGAGTATTTAGCCTTGGAGGATGGTCCCCCCATATTCAGACAGGATATCACGTGTCCCGCCCTACTCGATTTCACGCTCGATGAAGCGTCGGTTACGGGGCTATCACCCTGTATCGCCAAGCTTTCCAGCTTGTTCACCTACTTCACCGAGCGCTTAAGGGCTAATCCAGGTTCGCTCGCCGCTACTACCGGAATCTCGGTTGATTTCTTCTCCTCGGGGTACTTAGATGTTTCAGTTCCCCCGGTTTGCTCTGTTAACCTATGGATTCAGTTAACAGTAACTGCTTATGCAGTTGGGTTTCCCCATTCGGAAATCGCAGACTCAAACGGCTCTTACTGCCTTATCTGCGCTTATCGCAAGTTAGTACGTCCTTCATCGCCTCTGACTGCCCAGGCATCCACCGTGTACGCTTAGTCACTTAACCATACAACCCGAAGGAGTTTCGGGTTGTTGTTTAAACAACCTAAGTTGTCTCGCGTTTAATTTACATGAGTGCGAAACAGATTTTGCCGGACTCAAATTTTGAACAAGACCGAAGTCTTATTCGATACCAAGCACACTTGAATGTGTTGTTGGTGTTTATCTTTCGATAAACATTGAGAACTTTACAAACAACAATAATTTGTTGTTTTGTCAGCTTTCCAAATTGTTAAAGAGCAAAGTACTTCTTATCACTAAGAGCCACTTTTTAAGGACTTTCGGCGGCAAAAATCCGAACCACGCAGTGTTGGGTGGTTTGGAAATTTATTCCAAAAATGCTTAAAGAGTGGTGGGCGATACCGGGTTCGAACCAGTGACCCCCTGCTTGTAAGGCAGGTGCTCTCCCAACTGAGCTAATCGCCCACATGTTTTACTTCCTGTGGAGGAAGGAAATGGTGGGTCGTATAGGATTTGAACCTATGACCAATTGGTTAAAAGCCAACTGCTCTACCACTGAGCTAACGACCCATTAACTTCTCAAGGGAAGTGGTATCCCGTAGGGGAGTCGAACCCCTGTTACCGCCGTGAAAGGGCGGTGTCCTAGGCCTCTAGACGAACGGGACACTAAGATACTCTTCTCTAATCTAAACCGAATCAATCTGTGTGGACACTCATCACGATAACCATCGTGTAAGGAGGTGATCCAGCGCCAGGTTCCCCTAGCGCTACCTTGTTACGACTTCACCCCAGTCATGAACCACAAAGTGGCAAGCGTCCTCCCGAAGGTTAAACTACCTGCTTCTTTTGCAGCCCACTCCCATGGTGTGACGGGCGGTGTGTACAAGGCCCGGGAACGTATTCACCGCAACATTCTGATTTGCGATTACTAGCGATTCCGACTTCATGGAGTCGAGTTGCAGACTCCAATCCGGACTACGACGTACTTTGTGAGATTCGCTCCACCTCGCGGTATCGCTGCCCTCTGTATACGCCATTGTAGCACGTGTGTAGCCCTACTCGTAAGGGCCATGATGACTTGACGTCGTCCCCACCTTCCTCCGGTTTATCACCGGCAGTCTCCCTGGAGTTCCCACCATTACGTGCTGGCAAACAAGGATAAGGGTTGCGCTCGTTGCGGGACTTAACCCAACATTTCACAACACGAGCTGACGACAGCCATGCAGCACCTGTCTCTCAGTTCCCGAAGGCACAAGACTGTCTCCAGTCTCTTCTGAGGATGTCAAGAGTAGGTAAGGTTCTTCGCGTTGCATCGAATTAAACCACATGCTCCACCGCTTGTGCGGGCCCCCGTCAATTCATTTGAGTTTTAATCTTGCGACCGTACTCCCCAGGCGGTCTACTTAACGCGTTAGCTCCGAAAGCCACGACTCTAGGTCACAACCTCCAAGTAGACATCGTTTACGGCGTGGACTACCAGGGTATCTAATCCTGTTTGCTCCCCACGCTTTCGCATCTGAGTGTCAGTATCTGTCCAGGGGGCCGCCTTCGCCACCGGTATTCCTTCAGATCTCTACGCATTTCACCGCTACACCTGAAATTCTACCCCCCTCTACAGTACTCTAGCTTGTCAGTTTCAAATGCGATTCCTAGGTTGAGCCCAGGGCTTTCACATCTGACTTAACAAACCACCTGCATGCGCTTTACGCCCAGTAATTCCGATTAACGCTTGCACCCTCCGTATTACCGCGGCTGCTGGCACGGAGTTAGCCGGTGCTTCTTCTGTAGGTAACGTCAAATGATTAAGGTATTAACTTAACCACCTTCCTCCCTACTGAAAGTACTTTACAACCCGAAGGCCTTCTTCATACACGCGGCATGGCTGCATCAGGCTTGCGCCCATTGTGCAATATTCCCCACTGCTGCCTCCCGTAGGAGTCTGGACCGTGTCTCAGTTCCAGTGTGGCTGATCATCCTCTCAGACCAGCTAGGGATCGTCGCCTTGGTGAGCCCTTACCTCACCAACTAGCTAATCCCACCTGGGCATATCCGGTAGCGCAAGGCCCGAAGGTCCCCTGCTTTGCTCTTGCGAGGTTATGCGGTATTAGCCATCGTTTCCAATGGTTATCCCCCTCTACCGGGCAATTTCCCAGGCATTACTCACCCGTCCGCCGCTCGCCACCCAAGGAACAAGTTCCTCTGTGCTGCCGCTCGACTTGCATGTGTTAGGCCTGCCGCCAGCGTTCAATCTGAGCCATGATCAAACTCTTCAATTAAAAGTTTTTTTGAAGCTTTCGCTTCGGCTCAATGAATACTGATTACATTCTTTGCTTAATAAAAAGCGAAGTAATGTTGAATTGACTGTGCTGAATGATTGCTCATTCAAATGGTCACTCAGTTCATTGATAAATCTTTTTTGATTATCATCAACGAGTGCCCACACAGATTGATTGGTTTATATTGTTAAAGAGCTTGGCTTTCAGTACCTTAGCACGTCAGCGAGGTGCGTATAATACGCTTCCCACTTTGAAAGTCAACATAAAACTCTAAAATTTTTAGAACTTTATGGTGACTCGTCTATTGCTAGACCAGTCGGACCTTTTGTCTTCACTTTTTAAAAGTGAAAATAAATAGGAGCCTGGCGATGTTCTACTCTCACATGGGGAGACCCCACACTACCATCGACGCTGTTTCGTTTCACTTCTGAGTTCGGGATGGGATCAGGTGGGTCCAAAACGCTATGGCCGCCAAGCAAAATTCTGTTTTTGATTTCACTTTTTCTTAAAAAGTGATAACCAACAATTCTGGAAAGCTGTCTTCGTTCTCAACACATTCTTATGCGCTTAACTTTGAGTCCACTACAAAACCCCTTGGGTGTTGTATGGTTAAGCCTCACGGGCAATTAGTACAGGTTAGCTCAACGCCTCACAACGCTTACACACCCTGCCTATCAACGTTCTAGTCTCGAACAACCCTTTAGGACGGTTAAACCGTCAGGGAAGACTCATCTCAGGGCTCGCTTCGCGCTTAGATGCTTTCAGCGCTTATCAATTCCGAACTTAGCTACCGGGCAATGCGTCTGGCGACACAACCCGAACACCAGAGGTTCGTCCACTCCGGTCCTCTCGTACTAGGAGCAGCCCCCTTCAATCTTCCAACGCCCACGGCAGATAGGGACCGAACTGTCTCACGACGTTCTAAACCCAGCTCGCGTACCACTTTAAATGGCGAACAGCCATACCCTTGGGACCGACTTCAGCCCCAGGATGTGATGAGCCGACATCGAGGTGCCAAACACCGCCGTCGATATGAACTCTTGGGCGGTATCAGCCTGTTATCCCCGGAGTACCTTTTATCCGTTGAGCGATGGCCCTTCCATACAGAACCACCGGATCACTATGACCTGCTTTCGCACCTGCTCGAACCGTCATTCTCGCAGTTAAGCGGGCTTATGCCATTGCACTAACCTCACGATGTCCAACCGTGATTAGCCCACCTTCGTGCTCCTCCGTTACTCTTTGGGAGGAGACCGCCCCAGTCAAACTACCCACCAGGCACTGTCCTCAACCCAGATAATGGGTCTAAGTTAGAACATCAAACATACAAGGGTGGTATTTCAAGGACGGCTCCAACGCAACTGGCGTCACGTCTTCATAGCCTCCCACCTATCCTACACATGTAGGTTCAATGTTCAGTGCCAAGCTGTAGTAAAGGTTCACGGGGTCTTTCCGTCTAGCCGCGGGTACACTGCATCTTCACAGCGATTTCAATTTCACTGAGTCTCGGGTGGAGACAGCGTGGCCATCATTACGCCATTCGTGCAGGTCGGAACTTACCCGACAAGGAATTTCGCTACCTTAGGACCGTTATAGTTACGGCCGCCGTTTACCGGGGCTTCGATCAAGAGCTTCGCTTGCGCTAACCCCATCAATTAACCTTCCGGCACCGGGCAGGCGTCACACCGTATACGTCATCTTGCGATTTTGCACAGTGCTGTGTTTTTAATAAACAGTTGCAGCCACCTGGTATCTGCGACTCTCGTCAGCTCCATCCGCGAGGGACTTCACCATCAAGAGCGTACCTTCTCCCGAAGTTACGGTACCATTTTGCCTAGTTCCTTCACCCGAGTTCTCTCAAGCGCCTTGGTATTCTCTACCCGACCACCTGTGTCGGTTTGGGGTACGATTCCTGACTATCTGAAGCTTAGAGGCTTTTCCTGGAAGCATGGCATCAATGACTTCACTGCCGTAGCAGCTCGACGTCGTGTCTCAGCCTTAAAGAGAGCCGGATTTACCTAACTCTCAAGCCTACGCACTTGAACCAGGACAACCGTCGCCTGGCCCACCTAGCCTTCTCCGTCCCCCCATCGCAATAGTCAGAAGTACGGGAATATTAACCCGTTTCCCATCGATTACGCCTTTCGGCCTCACCTTAGGGGTCGACTCACCCTGCCCCGATTAACGTTGGACAGGAACCCTTGGTCTTCCGGCGGGGAGGTTTTTCACCCCCCTTGTCGTTACTCATGTCAGCATTCGCACTTCTGATACCTCCAGCAAACCTTACGATTCACCTTCAACGGCTTACAGAACGCTCCCCTACCCAATATCTAAAAGATATTGCCGCAGCTTCGGTGTATTGCTTAGCCCCGTTACATCTTCCGCGCAGGCCGACTCGACTAGTGAGCTATTACGCTTTCTTTAAATGATGGCTGCTTCTAAGCCAACATCCTAGCTGTCTGAGCCTTCCCACATCGTTTCCCACTTAGCAATACTTTGGGACCTTAGCTGGCGGTCTGGGTTGTTTCCCTCTCCACGACGGACGTTAGCACCCGCCGTGTGTCTCCCGGATAGTACTTACTGGTATTCGGAGTTTGCAAAGGGTTGGTAAGTCGGGATGACCCCCTAGCCTTAACAGTGCTCTACCCCCAGTAGTATTCGTCCGAGGCGCTACCTAAATAGCTTTCGGGGAGAACCAGCTATCTCCGAGTTTGATTGGCCTTTCACCCCTAGCCACAAGTCATCCGCTAATTTTTCAACATTAGTCGGTTCGGTCCTCCAGTTGATGTTACTCAACCTTCAACCTGCCCATGGCTAGATCACCCGGTTTCGGGTCTATATCCAGAGACTGAGCGCCCAGTTAAGACTCGCTTTCGCTACGGCTCCCCTATACGGTTAACCTTGCCACTGAATATAAGTCGCTGACCCATTATACAAAAGGTACGCAGTCACACCACGAAGGTGCTCCTACTGCTTGTACGTACACGGTTTCAGGTTCTATTTCACTCCCCTCACAGGGGTTCTTTTCGCCTTTCCCTCACGGTACTGGTTCACTATCGGTCAGTCAGGAGTATTTAGCCTTGGAGGATGGTCCCCCCATATTCAGACAGGATATCACGTGTCCCGCCCTACTCGATTTCACGCTCGATGAAGCGTCGGTTACGGGGCTATCACCCTGTATCGCCAAGCTTTCCAGCTTGTTCACCTACTTCACCGAGCGCTTAAGGGCTAATCCAGGTTCGCTCGCCGCTACTACCGGAATCTCGGTTGATTTCTTCTCCTCGGGGTACTTAGATGTTTCAGTTCCCCCGGTTTGCTCTGTTAACCTATGGATTCAGTTAACAGTAACTGCTTATGCAGTTGGGTTTCCCCATTCGGAAATCGCAGACTCAAACGGCTCTTACTGCCTTATCTGCGCTTATCGCAAGTTAGTACGTCCTTCATCGCCTCTGACTGCCCAGGCATCCACCGTGTACACTTAGTCACTTAACCATACAACCCGAAGGAGTTTCGGGTTGTTGTTTAAACAACCTAAGTTGTCTCGCGTTTAATTTACATGAGTGCGAGACAGATTTTGCCGGACTCAAATTTTGAACAAGACCGAAGTCTTATTCGATACCAAGCACACTTGAATGTGTTGTTGGTGTTTATCTTTCGATAAACATTGAGAACTTTACAAACAACAATAATTTGTTGTTTTGTCAGCTTTCCAAATTGTTAAAGAGCAAGATTTTCTAATGAAAACCATTTTTAAACATTCTCAGCGAAAACGCTTAAAGATGGTATCCCGTAGGGGAGTCGAACCCCTGTTACCGCCGTGAAAGGGCGGTGTCCTAGGCCTCTAGACGAACGGGACACTAAGATACTCTTCTCTAATCTAAACCGAATCAATCTGTGTGGACACTCATCACGATAACCATTGTGTAAGGAGGTGATCCAGCGCCAGGTTCCCCTAGCGCTACCTTGTTACGACTTCACCCCAGTCATGAACCACAAAGTGGCAAGCGTCCTCCCGAAGGTTAAACTACCTGCTTCTTTTGCAGCCCACTCCCATGGTGTGACGGGCGGTGTGTACAAGGCCCGGGAACGTATTCACCGCAACATTCTGATTTGCGATTACTAGCGATTCCGACTTCATGGAGTCGAGTTGCAGACTCCAATCCGGACTACGACGTACTTTGTGAGATTCGCTCCACCTCGCGGTATCGCTGCCCTCTGTATACGCCATTGTAGCACGTGTGTAGCCCTACTCGTAAGGGCCATGATGACTTGACGTCGTCCCCACCTTCCTCCGGTTTATCACCGGCAGTCTCCCTGGAGTTCCCACCATTACGTGCTGGCAAACAAGGATAAGGGTTGCGCTCGTTGCGGGACTTAACCCAACATTTCACAACACGAGCTGACGACAGCCATGCAGCACCTGTCTCTCAGTTCCCGAAGGCACAAGACTGTCTCCAGTCTCTTCTGAGGATGTCAAGAGTAGGTAAGGTTCTTCGCGTTGCATCGAATTAAACCACATGCTCCACCGCTTGTGCGGGCCCCCGTCAATTCATTTGAGTTTTAATCTTGCGACCGTACTCCCCAGGCGGTCTACTTAACGCGTTAGCTCCGAAAGCCACGACTCTAGGTCACAACCTCCAAGTAGACATCGTTTACGGCGTGGACTACCAGGGTATCTAATCCTGTTTGCTCCCCACGCTTTCGCATCTGAGTGTCAGTATCTGTCCAGGGGGCCGCCTTCGCCACCGGTATTCCTTCAGATCTCTACGCATTTCACCGCTACACCTGAAATTCTACCCCCCTCTACAGTACTCTAGCTTGTCAGTTTCAAATGCGATTCCTAGGTTGAGCCCAGGGCTTTCACATCTGACTTAACAAACCACCTGCATGCGCTTTACGCCCAGTAATTCCGATTAACGCTTGCACCCTCCGTATTACCGCGGCTGCTGGCACGGAGTTAGCCGGTGCTTCTTCTGTAGGTAACGTCAAATGATTAAGGTATTAACTTAACCACCTTCCTCCCTACTGAAAGTACTTTACAACCCGAAGGCCTTCTTCATACACGCGGCATGGCTGCATCAGGCTTGCGCCCATTGTGCAATATTCCCCACTGCTGCCTCCCGTAGGAGTCTGGACCGTGTCTCAGTTCCAGTGTGGCTGATCATCCTCTCAGACCAGCTAGGGATCGTCGCCTTGGTGAGCCCTTACCTCACCAACTAGCTAATCCCACCTGGGCATATCCGGTAGCGCAAGGCCCGAAGGTCCCCTGCTTTGCTCTTACGAGGTTATGCGGTATTAGCCATCGTTTCCAATGGTTATCCCCCTCTACCGGGCAATTTCCCAGGCATTACTCACCCGTCCGCCGCTCGCCACCCAAGGAACAAGTTCCTCTGTGCTGCCGCTCGACTTGCATGTGTTAGGCCTGCCGCCAGCGTTCAATCTGAGCCATGATCAAACTCTTCAATTAAAAGTTTTGTGAAGCTTTCGCTTCGGCTCAATGAATACTGATTACATTCTTTGCTTAATAAAAAGCGAAGTAATGTTGAATTGACTGTGCTGAATGATTGCTCATTCAAATGGTCACTCAGTTCATTGATAAATCTTTTTTGATTATCATCAACGAGTGCCCACACAGATTGATTGGTTTATATTGTTAAAGAGCGTTCTTCTTGGCGGTCTGCTTCAGAAGAGGCGGCCATTTTAGCGAGAATCGATTTTGTGTCAAACACTTTTTTCAATTTTCTTTTCTGGCCTGTTGAAGCATCGATTTGGCTGTGAGCCCTTGCTGCGTCAACGAGGGCGCATTATAGAGATCCGCTTCACACTGGCAAGTGTTTTTTGAGAAAATTTATAGAAATAACGCTTAACCGCTGCATTTGCGCGCAAGGGCTTATTTATCCCACTTTACTCAGACCTTGATGACAACTTATCCACAGAGTTATTCTTTTATCGGCTCAGATATGGCGAGAGGCTGGATCTCGGCAGCCTCTCTTTATATATGTGTATAGAGAAAACGAACGCGGCTTACTGGTGCTCGCTATTATCTTCGTGTAACCCACACTCACGCTTTAAACCAAAGAAGCGAGTTTGCTCTTCACTCATCCCCGGTTGCCATTTCTGTGTGGTGTGCGTATCTCCAACCGAAAGATAGCCTTGTTCCCAAAGTGGATGGTAAGGCAGATCGTTATCCTTGAGATAATAGTGCACCTCTTTATTGGTCCAATCGATCACAGGCAGGAATTTAAACACGCCATTTTGTACCGATAAAATCGGTAGGCTTGCTCGTGACTGTGACTGCTCACGTCGTAAGCCCGAGAACCAAGTGCCAATGTTGAGTTCATCTAATGCTCTACGCATCGGTTCTACTTTATTAATCTGGTTGTAGCGTTCGATTCCCTCAACACCTTGCTCCCATAGTTTTCCATAGCGAGTTTCTTGCCAAGCTGCTGATACAGGCGCTGAGTAAACTTTTAAGTTCAGATTGAGCCGCTCAGTAAGCTCATCAATAAACTGATAGGTTTCGGGGAACAGATAGCCGGTATCGGTTAAAACAACGGGAATGTCACTCTTCACTGAAGTCAATAAATGAAGCATCACTGCGGCTTGGATACCAAAGCTCGATGACAGTGCATGATTGCCTTGCAGATTTTCTAGAGCCCATTCGACACGCTCTTGCGCGCTGAGGGATTCCAGATGCTGATTGACTTCCGTTAGGCGCAACGTTTGCTGCACCTTATTTAGCGTTAGTAACTCTTCTAGTGTTGGAACGGTACGATTAGGCATAGAAATCCCTCTTCGAGATAATGACCTCTTCAATAATGCCTGCGCGGATGGTGAAGTCACCAAATCCTTCACCTTCCAGACGCTCGCTAGCCCAGCGTCCCACCAACTCATCAATTTCTTGAAGGATTTGCGTGTCGGTAATGTTCTCTTTATACATCTTAGGAATGCGCGTTCCATTTCGATTGCCGCCTAAATGGAGGTTGTAGCGACCCGGTGCTTTACCGACTAGGCCAATCTCAGCCAACATGGCTCGACCGCACCCATTCGGGCAGCCCGTCACACGCAAAATAATGTTCTCTTCTTTTGGTAACGCATGTTTTGCCAAAATACCTTCCACTTCTGTGACAAAAGAAGGGAGAAAACGCTCGGCTTCCGCCATCGCCAATGGACAAGTTGGGAAAGCCACACACGCCATAGAATTGATGCGCTGCTCACTCACACCATCATCAATCAAACCATGATCACGTGCGAGCTGCTCAATGTGCTGTTTCTGATCCGCTGGCACACCAGCCACAATCAGGTTTTGGTTAGCCGTCATCCGGAAATCGCCTTGATGCACCTTAGCAATTTCAGCGACACCCGTTTTCAGTGGCTTACCCGGAAAATCCAATAAGCGGCCATTTTCAATAAACAGGGTTAAATGATGTTTGCCATCGATGCCTTCAACCCAACCAATCCGATCACCACGGCTGGTAAATTCATAAGCTCGGCTTGGTGCAAAGGTAATTCCCGCACGTTTTTCAACTTCGGCTTTGAATACCTCCACCCCGACACGATCTAAGGTGTACTTGGTTTTGGCATTTTTACGGTTAGAACGGTTACCCCAATCGCGTTGCGTACTGACCACGGCCGCCGCTACTTCCAAGGTTTTTTCCAGTGGAATAAAACCAAAATCATCGGCACGACGAGGATAGGTTGAAGTATCGCCGTGCGTCATCGCAAGGCCACCACCCACCAACACGTTAAAACCGACCAACTGGCCATTTTCACCAATCGCGACAAAGTTCAAGTCGTTGGCGTGCACATCCACATCGTTATGTGGTGGGATCACAACGGTCGTTTTGAACTTACGCGGCAAATAGTTTGGACCTAAAATGGGTTCTTCATCTGGCCCTTCGATTTTTTCACCATCCAACCAAATTTCGGCATAAGCGCGTGTTTTCGGTAGTAGGTGTTCACTGATCTTTTTTGCCCACTCGTAGGCTTCGAGATGCAGCTGGGATTCCACGGGGTTAGAGGTGCACAAAACGTTACGGTTCACATCCCCTGCGGTCGCAATCGAATCGATACCAATGCTGTTTAAGGTTTGATGCATCAGTTTGATATTCGGCTTAAGCACACCGTGAAACTGAAATGTTTGTCGTGTGGTTAAACGAATACTGCCGTACAGAGTATGTTCGGTTGCAAACTTATCGATCGCGAGCCACTGGTGAGGAGTGATGATCCCTCCCGGCATACGCGCACGGAGCATGACATTGTGTAAAGGCTCAAGTTTTTGCTTGCTACGCTCAGCACGGATATCACGATCATCTTGCTGATACATGCCATGAAAGCGGATGAGCTGGAAGTTATCCGCGGTAAAGCCGCCCGTAATGCGATCTTGCAGATCTTGCTCGATCGTCCCGCGTAGAAAATGACTCTCGCGCTTTAGGCGTTCATTATCCGACCATGGGCCGAGCACTTCGCCAAGCACTTCTTGTACTGATGGGTTTTGATTTGTGCTCATTAGTAGACATCCCTTTGATAACGTTTTGCTTTACGCAGTTCACTCACATATTCTTCGGCTTGCTCACGACTCAAGCCACCTTGTTGCTCTACGACAGTAATCAATGCTTGGTGCACATCCTTCGCCATGCGTGATGCATCACCACACACGTAGAAATAAGCACCTTCCTGTAGCCACTGCCACACCAACTCCGCCTGTTCTAACAAACGATGCTGTACATAGACTTTTTCATGCTGATCACGGCTGAAAGCCACATCTAAGCGGTTAAGCACGCCAGACTTAAGGTACTTTTGCCACTCGACTTGGTAGAGGAAGTCTTGGGTAAAGGTGCGATCACCAAACAGCAACCAGTTTTTCCCTGCTGCACCACGGTTTTCGCGCTCTTGAATGAAGCTACGGAAAGGGGCAATTCCCGTTCCTGGGCCAATCATGATCAGCGGCGCATTATCATCATTCGGCAATTTGAAGTTGTTATTGTGCTCAACAAAGACTTTAACCGGAGCACCCTCTTCTAATTGATGAGCCAAGAAGCTGGATGCACCACCCAAGCGTTGCTCTCCCTCATACTCATACTCGACCACCCCAACCGTCAGATGCACCTCTTCCCCCACCTCACTTTGACTAGAGGCAATCGAATAAAGACGCGGCGTTAAACGACGGAGAAGTGATAACAGCTGAGTCGCAGAAAGTGTGACTTTTTCTTCGCGCAACACATCAATCACTTGCGTACGCGTCGCGTATTCACGCAGTGCCTCTTTATCTTGGGCTAAAGAGGTGAGCTTTTCGCTTTGTGCAAGCTCAGCAAATTGCGCCACCAACTGTGGATTGGCTGCAGTAATTTCATAATGATGAGTCAGTGCCGAATGCAGAGAAAGCGTTTCGCCATCCACTTGTACTTCTTCATGACCAGAAAGTCCTACGCTATCGAGTAGGGCATTAACCAGCTGTGGACGGTTTTCATACCACACACCTAATGCATCACCCGGTTGGTATGTGATGCCAGAATCCGCCAAATCAATTTCGATATGGCGGACATCTTTGCCTGAATCACGACCAGTAATTTTTTGGCTCGTCGATAAGCTCGCCGTGTAAGGTTGCTCTTTACTGTAGTGACTCTCAGCTGTCTGGCTCACTGCGAAAGTAGCCACGCTCGTCACTGCCGCAGCTCCTGTCAGCTCATCTTTCAAAATAGACAGCACTTGCTTGCGCCACTCAGTCGCTGCAGCCTGATAATCGACATCCGCATCCAAGCGCTCAACCAGACGTTGCGCCCCAAGGTTTTCTAAAAACTGGTCAAAGTCTTTGCCGGTTTGGCAGAAAAACTGATAACTGGAATCCCCCAACCCTAAGACGCCGTATTTAAGATTAGGCAGCTTGGGGGCTTTTTTGGATTTGAGAAACTCATGCAGTGCCAGTGCATTATCCGGCGCTTCACCTTCACCATTGGTTGAGGCGACAAAAATCACATGGGTTTCTTTGGCTAAGTCTTTGCCTTTGTAATCGCTCGCGTCAAATAACTGGGCTAGGATGCCTGCAGCTTGCGCTTCTTTCAATAACGCTTGAGCAACGCCTTTCGCATTTCCCGTTTGCGAAGCGAAAATGATCGTCAGCTTACCCGAAGCAGCAGACGCAGTCTGCCCAGCGGAAATGTGTGGAACGCTCAATGCATTGGGTTGGCTCAATCCCCAGAAATAACCACTGACCCAAGCTAATTGCTGAGCATTCAGTTGGGTTACGGTTTGTTGGAGTTGATTGAGCTGTGCATCATTTAACGGACTAGCGAGTGCCGCTAGCGCCGGGGGTAAAGTGTTTCCTGTAGACATCGTCACGACTTCCCTATTCATTGCATGACGATAGATTAATCACTCTTTTTAATAACAAGAAAGAATAGATGTGAATGTTTTATAACTTTTTGACTTAACCATCTCGCTACTGGTTTTCAATTCGAACTTGACGAAACCCAACCGCCATGGCGGATTGCGAAGCGCTATCGAGATCGATATAACGGCACTCTTCGCCATTTTCATCGGTGAGCAGCACGAATCCTCCCATTTGATGGCGAAATTCGACAATCCATTCCCCTTCTTGAAAGGAGGGCTCAATAATGGCCTCAACGAGCTGCTGGGTTTGATATAGCTCTCTTAACTCCGGAATCGTCATTTTGCTTTCCATCCTTGGCTTATTGATAAAACTAAGCATGGTCCAAATAGTAAAAATGAGCCAACTTGTGGCTCATTTAAAACGTATTGGTTAGCAAAAAACTCAATAATGAGAAATTCATCAGAAGCTAAATTGTGCCCCCACAAACCAGCCATCGACAAAAACAAAAGATTGCTTTACATCGGTGGACTGCTTAGCCAGTTCAGTGAACTCAAGATCTACCACTCGATAGCCCACTTTGAATGCGAGATCTCCCGCTCGGATCGGCAGATGGTATTGCAAGCCAGCCATCACATCGGACGATTTCAGGTCACTATTGTTACCAAAATCAAACTGGCCAATCACATCAAAAGGCGTATGAGGAATGGTAATTTCAGCGCTGGCATACCAGTTAAACGAGGTTTGATCAAAATCGTAGCGACGGGCATCTGGCGCACGGTAATCACTGTTCGCATATTGGGTTAGAGTGATACCCGCATCGAACTTCATCAATTCGCGATTGAGCAATTGATAATAAAAGGTGTAATCGATCTTATCGAACGAAGCGAAATCCGCTTCTAAATTGGTATAACGCAAGCCCACATTCGGCAGGTAAGGAAAACCGTGCTCAAACGTAAAATAAAGGTTAGGCGCGTTCGCATCATCACGACGAGTGTTATCAATTTTCGTGCTCGCTAACCACATCTCAGCGCCCACTGACGCAGTATAAAATGATTCAGCGGCAGAGGCCGATAAAGGCATGACCATCAGTGCGGTGACCAGCGCCGCCGATGCAGTTCGGTTCATGAACTATGCTCCGTTCGATTTCAATTCAATATTTTTGAGGCGATGATGGTAACACAAACCTATTCTCGATATAGGGTTTTGTCATCTCCTAACGTGAAGCCTTCGCTTTATCGCGCATCAGCCAAATCACCACCAACACCACCAGTAACCAAGGCAGTAACTTTAATACTATGCCCAACATGCCAAACAGCGCCATGATCAAAAAAGCCAACGCCATCGCACCGAATACACTCATTAAAGTGATGCCTGTGACCAATAGTGTAGCGGCAAAGACAAAAATAAAGATTAATTCAAACATCATCAGCACTCCTCTGCGTCATTCATTGTTAATTTGCAGTTTTCATGCCAACTTTAGAAAGAAGCCAACCGTTTGATTAAGATAGAAAAAATAAGCCAAACGACGTCATCTCACTTGGCTTATCAAAAAACAGTAAGCATTTTCGCTAATGTTTGGTGTTTTTTACACACCTAACTCTTGGTAAGGGATCTTGGCCAACGCCTGTTCAACCACTTCCAATCCCGCTCCCGGTTTATGTGCATTCTCACTGATATGGCGTCGCCATTGGCGTGCACCCGGCATATTTTGGAACAGTCCTAACATATGGCGAGTCATATGACCAAGATGGGTGCCTTGTGAAAGTTCACGCTCAATATAAGGCATCATTTCATGGATGACTTGTGAGCGTTTTTTCACAGGCGTTTCTAAACCAAAAATCTGCTGATCCACCTCAGCCAGCAAATACGGATTTTGATACGCCTCACGCCCAATCATCACACCATCAAGATGTTGAAGATGCAGTTTCGCTTCTTCCAAGCTCTTCACTCCACCGTTAACTGCAATGGTTAAGTGCGGAAAATCACGTTTGATCTGGTACGCTCGTGGGTAATCCAGTGGTGGAATTTCACGGTTTTCTTTCGGGCTCAGACCACTTAACCAAGCTTTACGTGCATGGATAGTAAATTGCTCACAGCCACCTTTTTCCGCAACCGTGGCGATAAACTGAGTTAAAAACTCGTACGAGTCTTGATCATCAATACCGATACGCGTTTTGACCGTCACCGGAATGTCGACAACCGCACGCATGGCGGCTACGCACTCCGCCACCAAGTCCGGCTCGCCCATCAGACAAGCGCCAAAGCGGCCATTCTGCACCCGATCGGATGGACAGCCTACGTTGAGGTTAATTTCATCATAGCCTCGCTCTTGAGCCAGCTTGGCACAATGCGCTAAATCCTTAGGATTGGAACCACCAAACTGTAACGCTACAGGATGCTCTTCTTGGTTATACGCCAGAAAATCGCCACGACCATGGATGATCGCGCCAGTCGTCACCATTTCGGTGTACAGCAGAGTCTGCGCAGAGAGCAGACGGTGGAAATAACGGCAGTGGCGGTCGGTCCAATCAAGCATTGGAGCAACTGAGAGTCTGCATGAGTGAGTCATAGGTGAACGTCCCCATTTCAGTCAAAAACAACCACCGCACGGTGGCGAAAAAATCGAAGTCCGGCATTTTAATCGCAACTTAGCGTGAGCGCCATGCCTTGTTCAGTAAATCGCTTTTACGGTAAATGGGCGCGACTAGCAGGTTTCGTGAGCCGAACAAGCTTGATCCTAGTCGGCTTGCCACGATCTACTTACCACAACTAATAAGCTTAACAGTATCGTTTTTGAGCAAGATAAGGTAATTTACGTCTATTCAACAGGATGAGTTGACCTCGCATCTACTTTCATGTGGATTTTATTTTGTCGGTCAACGATATTCATCTCGACATAGTATATTATTACTAAAGTCCAACAGTGATGGTGATGGTTTTGGACAACAAGCTAACCAAGCAAATTGAAGAAATATGTGCAGCAAGAGGGGTTCGCCTCACATCACAGCGTAAAACTGTGTTTGAGCTGATCTGTGCCAGCAAACGCTCATCAAGTGCGTATGAACTGCTGGAAGATCTGAAAAAAAGTGAACCGCAAGCTAAACCTCCAACTGTATATCGAGCACTGGATTTTTTGCTAGAACAAGGCTTTATTCACCGAGTAGAGTCGACTAACAGCTTTATCTCTTGCTGTTCATGTAACGCTCATAAGCACTTCTCACATCTGTTGATTTGTGACCAGTGCGGTAACGTGATTGAATCTCGGGATGATAGTCTGGTAGCCTTGTTAGCAAGTAACGCGGAGAAACACGGTTTTACGATAAGCAACCATGTCATCGAATCACATGGGGTTTGTCAGACCTGTCTCTCGAAAGAGAAGAAGCAACAATAGAAGAAGGTTATGCGCGCTGAATTTGTAAACCCGTTTTTAGCGTCTTTAATGAACGTGTTGAAAACCATGGCTTCCCTTGAGTTGAAGCCACAAAAACCACGGATTAAAAAAGACGAAATCGCTCGCGGCGATGTTTCTGGTCTGATCGGCATGATTGGCCCAACGACGCGCGGTTCTATGTCGATCACTTTTGACGAGAGCCTTGCTTTGGAAATCATGCAAAATATGCTGGGTGAGCGTCCGAATGGTTTAAATGAAGAAGTGACTGATATGGTCGGCGAGATCACCAATATGGTCACAGGTGGAGCGAAGCGAATTTTGGCAGAAAGCGGCTTTGATTTTGATATGGCGACCCCCGTTGTCGTCTCCGGCCGAGGACACACAATTCGTCATAAGTGTGAAGGGGCAATCATACTGATGCCGTTTTCTTCTCCTTGGGGCAATGCGTTTATCGAAATCTGTTTCGAGTAATTCAACGCTCACGTTGGCAGCCACTGTTAGTTCATCGCTCTCAATGATCTTGATTAAACCGGACACTCTTGTCCGGTTTTGTTTTCTCTGCTATCCCCGAGCACTGGGGGTGACATTTACACCACCATCAGCAGCAATAATAAAGAACACGCTAAGCCCATTTGCCAATATCGAGCACCACTCATGGGCTCAGTTTCTAAACCTTGCCACCAAGCATGGCTTTCGCTGTGGTTTGCTATGGTTAGGCTTTCTCCTGCCATAGGGGTTAGCAAAGTGATCGACTGCTCTTGGCAATGCTTAACCAGATCGGCAATCGGCTCATCCCATTGGTGGGTAAACAACTCATAAGTCGCCCAGTGAATCGGCAGCAGTTTTTTGGCTTGTAAGTCGTGAAAGGCTTGAACTGTGTGTTTCGCCTGCATGTGTCCCCAATTTTCAACGGGATAACCTTGGTGCTGCTTAACATCGGCGGCCACTTCTAGACAAGCCAAATCAATCGGCCCACAGTGCTCAGCAATCTTTGCAAAATGTGTATCATAGGCACTATCACCACTGAAATAGAGTGTTTCTTGATGGCCTTTTATGACCCATGAACACCACAAGGTCGCATTATGATCGAGATAATAACGCCCCGAATTGTGATTAGCCGGAGTACAGATAAACTCGACGCCTTCTCGTTTTATCTGCTCCCACCAATCGAATTCGATAATTCGTTCAGGTGAGACTCCCCAGCGAATCAAATGCTGCCCGACACCCAGCGGAACATAGAAGGTGACCGAATGCGCGGCATAATAGACAACACTGGCCTGCTCTAAATGATCATAATGATCGTGAGAGATCACAATCACATCCGGCAGTGGTAACTGCTCCCGCACACCACTATTAGGTAGGTTTCTGGCAAACCACGCTTTCGCAATCCAAGGCGAAGCGTAGTCAAAAACCGGATCGGTCAATACTCGTAGCCCATCGACTTCAATAAACAAACTAGAGTGGCCAAGCCAAGTGACTCGAAGTGCCTGGCTGCGTGTTTGCAACGCTTGAAGGTTGAGAGGTGCTACGGGCAATCGAGCATTAGGCTTGAGCTGAGCTCTCCCCCCAAAGTAACTCCAAGCTGTCTGCCACCATGATGGCGTAGCGATAATATGAGGCATAGCGTTGATCACTTTGCCCTGTCGAAATTGAGGTGAGTGGGAGATCCGGCGCTCTAACTGCGAGCGATAGTGTTGAACATGGTGGTGAGCAAACACCTTGCATTGACGTGCTTGTGTTTTAGTCTGAATGGCCGTTTCTGACATACCAGCATAAGCCCTATCACTCTGACAGTGCGTTTAGTTAAACCCTGCTGCATGTCTGTTTTATGACCAAACTGGTAGGAAAAATGAACTTTCAATGGCAATACAAAGAAGGGACTTCGCCACTTACAGAGAAACTCAAAGACAAGAAAAAGGCCTTACTGCACAGGTAAGGCCTTGTCTATCAATTGGTTATTGGGCGTAATTAGGCGCGAAACGCTTTAAAGGCGTTGATCAGACCGTTGGTCGAGCTGTCATGTGACGTCACTGCTGCGCTATCCGCTAACTCAGGCAGGATTTGGTTCGCCAGTTGCTTACCCAGTTCCACGCCCCATTGATCGAAACTGAAGATGTTCCAAATCACACCTTGTACGAAGATTTTGTGTTCGTACATCGCAATCAAGTTACCCAGCGTGCGTGGCGTAATCTGCTTAACCAGAATCGAGTTGGTTGGGCGGTTACCTTCAAATACTTTGAACGGCACTAACGCTGCGATTTCTGCCGCCGATTTACCCGCTTTTTCGAGTTCCGCTTGCACAGCTTGCGCGGATTTTCCGAAGGCTAAGGCTTCGGTTTGCGCGAAGAAGTTAGACATCAGCTTTTGGTGATGATCGCCAACCAGATTATGGCTCACCGCTGGCGCGATAAAATCACATGGGATCAGCTTAGTGCCTTGGTGGATAAGCTGATAGAAAGCGTGCTGGCCGTTCGTACCGGGTTCACCCCAAATAATTGGGCCAGTTTGGTAAGTCACTGGGTTACCATCGCGGTCAACATACTTACCGTTCGATTCCATGTTGCCCTGTTGGAAGTAAGCGGCAAAACGGTGCAGATACTGATCATAAGGCAGGATCGCTTCAGACTCTGCACCATGGAAGTTGTTATACCAAATGCCAATCAGCGCCAGAATGACCGGAATATTGCTTTCAAACGGCGTGTTCACGAAATGCTGATCCATTTCATGTGCCCCCGCCAGCAGCTCAACAAAGTTGTCATAACCGATAGACAGCACGATAGACAAACCAATCGCTGACCACAGTGAGTAACGACCGCCTACCCAATCCCAGAATTCAAACATGTTGTCGGTGTCGATACCAAACTCAGCCACCGCTTTACCATTGGTTGATAGCGCCGCAAAGTGCTTGGCAACATGTGCTTCATCTCCTGCCGCTTTCAAGAACCAATCACGCGCCGTGTGGGCGTTGGTCATGGTTTCTTGGGTAGTGAAGGTTTTGGAAGCCACTAAGAAGAGTGTGGTTTCAGGATCGACGTTTTTCAGTGTCTCCGCCATATGTGTACCATCGACGTTTGACACAAAGTGCATGGTCAAATGGTTCTTATAAGGCACTAGAGCTTCCGTCACCATGTAAGGGCCGAGATCGGATCCACCAATGCCGATATTAACGACATCAGTAATCGCCTTGCCGGTGAAACCTTTCCACTCACCGCCAATGACACGCTCAGAGAAGGCTTTCATTTTAGCCAACACAGCGTTCACTGCGGGCATTACATCCTCACCGTTCACCAACACAGGTGAATTGCTACGATTACGCAGCGCAGTGTGCAGTACCGCACGATCTTCCGTTTGGTTGATCGCTTCACCTTTAAACATCGCGGTGATGGCAGATTGCAGATCCGTTTCTTTGGCCAACGCAAACAAGTGTTGCATCGTTTCCGCATTCACTAGGTTTTTCGAATAATCGACCAAAATGTCCTGACCAAAGCGCGCAGAGTATTTGGCAAAACGCTCGCTGTCTTGCGCAAAAAGTGCTTTGAGATCCATATCCTGAGCAGATTCAAAATGCGCGGTCAGCGCTTTCCAAGCTTGGGTTTGCGTTGGATTGATATTTTTCAACATGGCATCTATCCCGATGTTACTGTGGTTTTATTCCAGTACGCTAAAGGCGGAGCTTTAACGTTGGAATCCCCGATTTAAGCAAAAAGAATAGGTTAAAAATGAGTATTCCGCGCCGGAATCACATGTAATTAATTTTCAGTGCATCATTATGAGCGAACTCATTAACACCCACTTTGCGATAGGTCACGTAAACACCGACCGTCACTCATTTTTGTCTGGTAATTTCTGTCGCTCACCTTACCCTTAAACCTTCACTTTGCCAATACACTTAAGGAGCGGGCTTTATGTGGCATCAGCACACCATCCAGTTACGCCCACGAGCACGTGGTTTTCATCTGATCACTGATGAAATTGAACAACAATTGCCGCAAATCAAAAGACTAAATGTCGGTTTATTACATTTATTTGTACAGCATACTTCGGCCAGTCTTACCATCAATGAGAATGCCGATCCGACGGTGTGCCAAGATATGGAAGCCCATTTTAACCACGCTGCTCCTGAAGGGGCGCCTTATTATCGGCACATTGATGAGGGCGATGATGATATGCCCGCGCACATCAAGTCTTCACTACTTGGATGTAGCGTCAGCATTCCCATTCAACAAGGCAGGTTAGCGCTCGGTACTTGGCAAGGTATCTATTTGGGTGAGCATCGCAATCACGGCGGAATAAGAAGGGTGATTGCGACCATTCAAGGCGAGTAACGCCCAAAGAGTGCAAGAGAAGAAGAGTGACATGCATGGCCACAGCGATAAGCGGTGGTCATGCACGGACAACACAAAGCAGGCTAAACGCCTGCTCCATAATAAGACATTTCCACTCGCGAGGTGAGTTTCGTCACTAACTCATACCCTATCGTACCAATATGCGCGGCCACTTCTTCTACGGGCAGCTCATTACCCCACAGCATGGCTTCATCACCGACGCGATCGCAAGCATCCGGCCCTAAATCTACCGTCAACATATCCATAGATACGCGCCCAGCAATCGGCACCCGACGCCCATTGACAACCACTGGCGTCCCATTCGGTGCAGTGCGTGGATAGCCATCACCATAACCAATCGCAATCACACCAATTTTGGTGTCTCGCTGGCTGGTCCAAGTACCGCCATAACCGACACTCTCCCCCGCTTTCACTTCGCGGACCGCGATCAAGTGCGACTTTAAGGTCATCACTGGCTGATAACCTAACTGAACCGCACTCTTTTCCACAAAGGGAGAAACGCCGTACATAATAATTCCCGGCCTTACCCATTCAAGCTGGCTTTGCGGCCAAGCTAATAATCCGGCAGAAGCGGCCAGCGAACGCTCACCCTGACAGCCTTGCGTCAGGGATAAAAACAGTTCCGTTTGCTCTACCGTCGTCGATTTATCTAACTCATCGGCACAGCCGAAATGGCTCATGTAACGCAGTGGTTTAGCCACATTCTCGCACTGGTGCAAACGAGCCACGAAATCTTGATATTGTTCAGGGCGAACCCCTAGCCGATGCATCCCGCTGTCGACTTTCAGCCATACCATGACCGGAGTCTCTAGCTGAGCTTGCTCCAGCGCTTGTAATTGCTCTTCACAATGCACGACGGTCTGGATGTTGTTGGTAACCAATACTGGCAAATCACCGGGAGAATAAAATCCCTCAAGCAACAAAATGGGTTTCACTACGCCACTGGCGCGCAGCTGTAAAGCCTCTTCAATGCGTGCCACGCCAAAGGCATCCGCCCCAAGGGCGTGACGTGCGATATGGCGCAGCCCGTGTCCATAACCATTGGCTTTCACCACCGCCATGATTTTACTCTCTGGCGCTTGCTGCTTAACGCGCTGCAAGTTGTGCTGCAACGCCTCTAAATTGATGTAGGCGGTGGCCGCCTTCATATAGTTCATCGAATTACTCATCGTCAAATGCAGGTCCAGCATAGTTGTCGAAACGAGAATAGTGACCTTGGAAAGTCAAACGTACCGAACCAATCGGGCCGTTACGTTGCTTACCAATAATGATTTCCGCCGTGCCTTTTAGCGGACTATCTGGGTGATACACCTCATCTCGATAGATAAACATGATCAAGTCAGCATCCTGCTCAATCGAACCCGATTCACGCAGATCCGAGTTGACTGGACGCTTATCCGCACGCTGCTCCAAAGAACGGTTCAACTGCGAAAGCGCAACCACGGGCACATTCAATTCTTTAGCTAACGCTTTGAGTGAGCGTGAAATCTCAGCAATTTCCAGTGTACGGTTATCGGTCAATGCCGGTACACGCATCAGCTGTAAATAGTCGACCATGATGAGCGACAAGCCTCCGTGTTCACGAGCAATGCGTCGGGCACGCGAGCGAACTTCAGTGGGGGTTAAGCCTGAGCTATCATCGATGTACATGTTCTTCTTCTCCATGAGAATACCCATGGTGGAAGAGATACGCGCCCAATCTTCATCATCCAGCTGACCGGTACGAATTTTGGTTTGGTCGACACGAGATAACGAGGCCAACATACGCATCATGATCTGTTCGGCGGGCATCTCCAGCGAGAAGATCAGCACAGGTTTATCTTGCTCCATCGCGGCGTTTTCACACAGGTTCATCGCAAAAGTGGTTTTACCCATCGAAGGACGCGCTGCGACGATGATCAGATCGGAGCCTTGCAAACCAGCCGTCTTTTTATTCAGGTCGGTAAAGCCCGTGTTCACTCCAGTGACCCCATCCTGCGGCGTTTTGTAGAGCAGCTCAATCCGCTCTAGCGTGCGCTCTAGAATGCTATCCACGTTCTTCGGGCCTTCGTTTTCACTGGTACGCGCTTCGGCAATCGCAAAAACTTTACTTTCCGCCAGATCCAGCAAATCTTCAGCGTTACGCCCTTGAGGATCGTATCCCGCATCAGCAATCTCATTGGCAACACCGATCAGATTACGCACCAAAGCCCGTTCGGCCACAATCTCCGCATAGGCATTAATGTTGGCGGCACTGGGCGTGTTTTTGGCCAAATCGGCCAAATAGGCAAAGCCACCGACATCTTCCAACTGCTCACGCTGCTCAAGATATTCGGACAAGGTGATGAGATCGAGCGGTTTACCCGCCTCCAAAATCGATTTTACCCCGTCAAAAATCAAACGATGCGGGCGGCTGTAGAAGTCCTGAGTCATCACGTGCTCAGAAACCGTATCCCAACGTTCATTGTCGAGAAGCAGTCCACCAATGACGGATTGCTCAGCTTCTAATGAATGCGGTGGGACTTTAATTGCATCGACTTGTGCGTCGGGAATTTTACGGTTTCGATTATCAGTACGTGGATCTGCCATGACTTCGCTTTAAGTAACGTTTGAATGTCCGTCATTATAACGAGAATCCGTCATTTGTAATTAAAGCAACGAAAGTTTGTGCGCCGCCTAACCAGAATTGACCTAGGGTTGACCCAAACTCAGTAATGAATTTTTACTATGCCACCTCAATAGTGATCAAAGAGGTTGTTGTGTCCACCAAATGGCTTTTAGGCATTAGCTTGATGCTGTCAACAGTAGCGCAAGCCAATGAAAATTCTAATCAGGATACGGACATCAGCATTCCCTCTCCTTGGAAACATCAAGTCGAGTTTGGCTATCAGGCGCACTCCGGTAATACCGAGTCAGAGTCACTCAATTCACGCTTAAAATCGGAATATACTATGGGTCGTCACCGTACTTATGGGGAGTGGAAGTTTTATAAGCTTGATAAAAATGGCAAAGAAGATAAACGCCAGTCCACCTTCGCCTTCCAAAGCGACTATAAACTCGGACCGAAGACGTATTTATACGGCAGCTTTTACGGCACCAACTCGCGTTACACCGCTTATTTCAAAGACCATACCCTATCAGGAGGGCTCGGTTATCAATTCGCATACACCGATGAGATGGTTTTAGAGCTGGAGTTAGGGCCTGGCTTTCGCTACCAAAAACCCAACCTAGACGAAATTGATGATGACGATATCGTCTTTCCCGACCTCGTTCAGGAAGCGATATTTCGTAGCAATCTTAAAGCTGAGTGGCAAGCTTTAGACAACCTCAGATTTGAGGCAGAAATGACCATGGTTTCAGGGCGAAGTAACACCAGTCTTGATAGCAATATCAGTTTAACCAACGACATCACTGACCACATTGCCTTAAAAATTCGCCAATCACGCCAATACCATAACCGAGTGCCGGAAGGATTAAGCAAAGCAGACAGCGTGATTTCGGTTAATCTACTGTTTGAGTTTTAAATGCTACCCATAAAAAAACACCAGCCGAAGCTGGTGTTTTCGTATTCGTCAGTAACTGAAATTACTCAGCAACAACTTGTACTTTTGCAGTTGCGAACACTTCAGAGTGAAGTTGAACGCTAACTTCGTAAGCACCAACGTTGCGCAGAGCACCTTCAGGTAGGCGAACTTCGCTCTTAGATACTTTAACGCCAGCTGCAGTGATTGCATCAGCGATATCACGAGTACCGATAGAACCGAACAGTTTACCTTCGTCACCTGCTTTAGAAGCAATAACAACTGCTTCCAGAGCGTTAACTTGGTCAGCGCGAGTTTGAGCGGCAGCCAGTTGCTCAGCAACTTTTGCTTCCAGCTCTGCACGACGGCTTTCAAACATTGCAACGTTAGCTTTAGTTGCCATTACTGCCTTACCTTGTGGGATAAGGAAGTTACGAGCGTAACCAGATTTAACGTTTACTGTATCGCCAAGGCTGCCTAGGTTACCGATTTTATCAAGTAGAATAACTTGCATTGCTTAATCCTCTTTCTTAATAAACGGTGCCAATTACTGATGTTTGTCAGTGTATGGCAGTAGAGCTAGGTAGCGAGCGCGTTTGATTGCACGAGCTAGCTGACGCTGATATTTAGCACTTGTACCAGTGATACGGCTAGGAACGATTTTACCAGCTTCAGTGATGTAGTTCTTGAGAGTTGCTACGTCTTTGTAATCAATCTCTTGTACGCCTTCTGCAGTAAAACGGCAGAATTTACGACGACGGAAGAAACGAGCCATGGGCTATCTCCTGATCTATATTTGAGAAATTTTGTCGGCATGCAGCACTAATTTACCTACGCCATTTCGGCTGGTTTGGTAAGCCAAAAAACCACTTACCAAAATGCTACTGCCTTGTACTAAGTTTTGAGTTAACGCTTCTGACCTAGCCCCACTCACCACCACAGGTAATCGACAAAAAACTTGTCTTGGGAGGTCAGCTTCTACCATCGTAGAGCGATGCTCTAGCCAAAAATGGCAATGTTTAACACCCGATGGACTTTGGCTTCGAACCGGAGCCTTTGCGACAACGCCGCTCAACTCGATTCGATTGGTCATCAAACCATTACTCAACGTCTGCGTCGAACTTCATCTCGTCACGCTTTACACGCTCTTCACGAGCTTTCAGCATGATTGAAGGTTCAGTAATAGCAGCTTTAGTACGCATGATCATGTTACGCAGAACTGCATCGTTGAAACGGAAAGCAGTTTCTAGCTCATCAACGGCTGCTTGGTCAGCTTCAACGTTCATCAGAACGTAGTGAGCTTTGTGCAGTTTGTTGATTGGGTAAGCCAGTTGACGGCGACCCCAATCTTCTAGACGGTGGATTTTACCGCCAGCTTCAGTGATTGAGCCAGTGTAACGTTCGATCATGCCAGCAACTTGCTCGCTTTGATCTGGGTGCACCATGAATACGATTTCGTAATGACGCATTATTTGCTCCTTACGGATTATTCAGCTTCCAGAGTTGGCCCGGTCATCCAGAGGAAGCAAGGAACTAATGATAATTGACCGAGAATTAAGGAGCGGGAATAGTACAGAAAGGAAGCAGCTTTAGCAAGGAAATTATCGAGGGGGAAACAGGAAGCGGTTAGGCAGAAAACCGCGTTTTCTGCCTAGGAATGATATGTGTTAGTACGGGGTATTATTCGTCATCAACAAACTGAGCTTGCAGATAATTTTGGATACCCGTCATATCGATCAGACCAAGTTGAGTTTCTAACCAATCAACATGCTCTTCTTCATCTTCTAAGATCTCTTGGAACAGATCACGAGAAACGTAGTCACGTACTTTTTCGGCGTAAGCGATCGCCTCTTTGAGATCAGGAATCGCAATCAACTCAAGCTTGAGATCGCACTCCAACATCTCTTGCACATCTTCACCAATCATCAGTTTGCCAAGATCTTGTAGATTGGGAATCCCCTCTAAAAACAAGATTCTTTCCACAAGATGGTCAGCGTGTTTCATCTCATCAATGGATTCGTGGTATTCCTTATCGGCAAGATGCTTCAAGCCCCAATCTTTATACATGCGTGCATGTAAGAAGTATTGATTGATGGCAATAAGCTCATTAGCCAGTACTTTATTGAGATGTTGAATTATGACTGGATCACCTTTCATAGCATAGCCCTCCTCTTTGGCTCTATTAACTGTAGAACCAATTAGAGGAGAGTCAAAAAGAAGCTGTGATTAACTTGCCAGTTTAAACTGAGCAATCAGCGATTCTTCGATGATCTCTTTAGCTTGGCGTACACACTTACCACACTGAGAACCCAGTGCTGTACAGCGCTTGATGCCCTTGATATCCGTAATACCCTGTTCAGCAACCAATCTCCTAATCTTTTTGTCTGAGACACCATGACACAAACAAACGTACATAACCCAACCTCATTTCATTCATGAACAAAGAATAAAAGAGAATCACTCTTATTTCTACTGCGTTTACTGTTTTGCTCAGATCGGATTGTTATAAGAAAAATGGCGATAAGAAAGAGAAATGCTCAACTGAAAGTGCAGCGCCAACGCTCTGGTCATTTGGTCGATGCTAATGTGTTGTTTTGATTATGAGCGGGATAAAGCCAAAAGAAGATATAAGCCTAAGATGACTTATAACCAAAAATGAAAAAGGGAAGCAGAAGCTTCCCTTTTTCGATGCAGCATTGCGCGGCAAGATTAACGCGATTAAGCGATGATCTTAGCTACAACACCAGCACCTACAGTACGGCCACCTTCACGGATAGCGAAGCGTAGACCTTCGTCCATCGCGATTGGTGCAATCAAGTCTACAACCATCTTGATGTTGTCGCCTGGCATTACCATTTCTACGCCTTCTGGAAGCTCGATGCTGCCTGTTACGTCAGTTGTACGGAAGTAGAACTGTGGACGGTAACCTTTGAAGAATGGTGTATGACGGCCACCTTCGTCTTTTGACAGTACGTATACTTCTGATTCGAACTTAGTGTGTGGTGTGATTGAACCTGGCTTCGCCAGTACTTGACCACGCTCTACTTCTTCACGCTTAGTACCACGTAGTAGTGCACCTACGTTCTCACCTGCACGACCTTCGTCAAGCAGCTTACGGAACATCTCTACACCTGTACAAGTAGTTTTTACTGTGTCTTTGATACCTACGATCGCAACTTCGTCACCCACTTTCAGGATGCCGCGCTCGATACGGCCAGTTACTACTGTACCACGACCTTGGATTGAGAATACGTCTTCGATTGGCATCAGGAATGCCATGTCTACTGCACGCTCTGGCTCTGGAATGTATGAATCCAGTGCTTCTGCTAGCTCAACAATCTTCGCTTCCCACTGTGCTTCGCCGTTTAGCGCGCCTAGTGCTGAACCTTGGATTACTGGCAGGTCATCACCTGGGAAATCGTACTCAGACAGCAGCTCACGAACTTCCATTTCAACCAGCTCTAGAAGCTCTTCATCGTCAACCATGTCACACTTGTTCATGAATACGATGATGTAAGGAATACCTACCTGGCGACCCAGCAGGATGTGCTCACGAGTTTGTGGCATTGGACCGTCAGTTGCCGCTACAACTAGGATACCGCCGTCCATCTGTGCTGCACCGGTGATCATGTTCTTAACATAATCCGCGTGTCCTGGACAGTCTACGTGTGCGTAGTGACGGTTTGGAGTATCGTACTCTACGTGAGAAGTATTGATTGTAATACCACGCTCACGCTCTTCTGGTGCGTTGTCGATTGACGCGAAGTCACGAGCTTTACCGCCATATACTTTTGCAAGTACAGTACAGATAGCTGCAGTTAGAGTTGTTTTACCGTGGTCAACGTGGCCGATAGTACCAACGTTTACGTGCGGTTTCGTACGTTCAAATTTTTCTTTAGACACGATCGTGTTCCTTCCTAGTTATGATTCGCTTTGGGTAAGCTCTACCCAAGGCGCGCCAGAAATTGCTATTTTATGCGCCAACTCACGTCAGCGCAATAGATTCGTTATTAACCAAACAACGGTTAACCACGCTCTGCGATAATTGCGTCAGCAATATTTTTCGGCACATCAGCGTACTCAGCAAACTCCATAGAGTAAGAAGCACGGCCTTGTGTGGCAGAACGCAGGTCAGTTGCATAACCAAACATCTCAGACAGTGGGACTTTAGCGTGGATGATTTTCAGTCCCGCAGGACCTTCATCCATACCTTCGATGATGCCACGACGACGGTTTAAGTCACCCACAACATCACCCATCCAGTCTTCTGGTGTGGTTATTTCAACTTTCATTAACGGCTCAAGAAGAACAGGTTGAGCTTCAAGCGCACCTTTCTTGAATGCCATAGAACCAGCGATTTTAAACGCCATTTCGCTGGAGTCGACATCGTGGAATGAACCATCAAACAGGGTAGCTTTGACATCCAGCACTGGATAGCCCGCTAACACACCGTTGTTCATTTGCTCCTCGATACCTTTCGCAACTGGGTTGATAAATTCTTTTGGAATCACACCACCCGCGATTGCGTCAACGAAGACAAACCCTTGACCAGGCTCAGCAGGTTCAATTTTCAGCCATACGTGACCGTATTGACCACGACCACCTGACTGACGAACGAACTTACCTTCGACTTCCGATTTACCACGAATGGTTTCACGATAAGCCACCTGAGGTTTACCTACGTTACAATCGACACCAAACTCACGTTTCATGCGATCGACGATAATATCTAGGTGAAGCTCACCCATACCAGAAATCAGCGTTTGACCCGTTTCAGCGTCTGTCTCAACGCGGAATGATGGGTCTTCTGCCGCGAGTTTACCTAAAGCAATACCCATTTTTTCCTGATCAGCTTTAGAGCGAGGCTCTACTGCGATCTGAATTACTGGTTCAGGGAACTCCATACGCTCCAGAATCACAACATGATTCGGATCACACAAAGTATCGCCCGTAGTCACATCTTTCAGGCCGATAGCCGCAGCGATGTCACCCGCACGAATCTCTTTGATTTCATCACGCTTGTTAGCATGCATCTGTACGATACGGCCAAAGCGCTCTTTCTTTTGCTTCACTGAGTTATAAACCGCATCACCCGAGTTAACCACTCCAGAGTAGACGCGAATAAAGGTCAGCGAGCCAACAAAAGGATCGGTAGCAATCTTAAACGCGAGTGAAGAAAACGGTTCGTTATCGTCAGCATGACGCTCAACACTGTTTTCTCGATCATCAATACCTTTGATCGCAGGAACATCGGTTGGTGATGGTAGAAACTCAATCACCGCATCCAGAACTGCTTGCACGCCTTTGTTCTTAAATGCACTACCACAAGCTGCGAGAACAATTTCGTTGTTGATGGTGCGCTGACGCAGAGCTTGTTTGATCTCTACTTCGCTAAGTTCACCATCTTCAAGGTATTTTTCCATCAACTCTTCACTGGCTTCGGCTGCGGCTTCCACAAGGTGGTTACGCCACTCTTGGGCAAGCTCAAGCATATCCGCAGGAATTTCTTCATAAGTGAAGCTCATGCCTTGATCGGCTTCATTCCAGTTGATGGCTTTCATCTTGATAAGGTCGATGACACCTTTGAACTCTTCTTCTGCACCAATGTTGAGTTGGATAGGAACAGGGTTCGCACCAAGACGATGTTTAATTTGGCCTACTACGCGTAAGAAATCTGCACCGGCACGGTCCATTTTGTTGACGAATACCATGCGTGGAACGCCGTATTTGTCAGCTTGACGCCAAACGGTTTCAGACTGAGGTTCAACACCTGATGTGCCACAGAATACGACCACTGCACCATCAAGCACACGAAGCGAACGCTCTACTTCGATCGTAAAGTCAACGTGTCCAGGGGTATCAATGATGTTGATGCGATGTTCTTGGAATTGCGCTTCCATACCACGCCAGAAGGTGGTGGTGGCCGCAGAGGTAATGGTAATACCACGCTCTTGCTCTTGGACCATCCAGTCCATAGTCGCAGCACCGTCGTGAACTTCGCCAATTTTGTGAGAGAGGCCAGTGTAGAACAGAATACGCTCAGTAGTGGTTGTTTTTCCTGCATCTACGTGAGCACAGATACCGATGTTACGGTAGCGCTCAATAGGAGTTTTACGAGCCACGATTGTATCCTCTTACTAAGGTCAACCTTAGAAAATAGAAATGTGCTGCGAGAGAACCTCGCAGCACAGAAGGTATTACCAGCGGTAATGAGCGAACGCTTTGTTCGCTTCTGCCATACGGTGAACGTCTTCACGTTTCTTAACAGCAGAACCTTTGTTTTCAGCCGCATCCAGCATTTCAGCAGCTAGACGAGCAGCCATAGATTTTTCACCACGCTTACGCGCAGCTTCAACCAACCAACGCATTGCCAGAGCATTACGACGTACTGGACGTACTTCAACTGGCACTTGGTAAGTTGAACCACCAACACGGCGAGATTTAACTTCTACCGCTGGGCGAACGTTTTCAAGAGCTTCTTCAAATACAGCTAAGTGATCTTTACCAGATTTCTCAGCCATGGTGTCTAGTGCAGTGTAAACGATTTTCTCTGCAGTAGATTTTTTACCGTCAACCATAAGGATGTTAACGAATTTTGCCAGCAGTTCAGATTTGAACTTTGGATCTGGAAGGATCTTACGCTGACCAATGACGCGACGACGTGGCATGGAATATTCTCCGTTGTCTTCTTCAGGTTATCCAAAACTTTTCAGTTTTTTCAAAATTAAAATTTAATTTTAGTGTTTGGCCTTACTTAACGCTTCTCTCATAAGAAGAAGGGCATTAAGACTTAGGACGCTTCACACCGTACTTAGAACGAGCTTGTTTACGGTCATTCACGCCTGCACAGTCAAGTGCACCACGAACTGTGTGGTAGCGAACACCTGGGAGGTCTTTAACACGACCACCACGGATCAGAACAACACTGTGCTCTTGTAGGTTGTGACCTTCACCACCGATGTATGAAGTAACTTCAAAACCGTTAGTTAGGCGTACACGACATACTTTACGAAGTGCTGAGTTAGGTTTTTTAGGTGTAGTAGTGTAAACACGAGTACATACACCACGTTTTTGTGGGCACGCAGCTAGTGCTGGCACGTTGCTTTTAACAACTTGCTTAGCACGTGGCTTACGAACCAACTGGTTAATAGTTGCCATTAACTAGCTCCTGATTTACTTAAAGTAAGCTTGTGAAAAATCTATCCCTTCCATGCAAACAGTTTGCACAAATAGGGACGCAAAATTCTATGCAGCAGTGGGATGTGTGTCAAGAAATATACAGATCTTTTTTACTGATCCTGTGTGAGCGTTGTTCTGCTCAGGATAATTAGAAAAAGACAACCTACCAGGTTATTGATTTATCATGAGTTACTGTCAAATCAACAAAGTCACTCATGGTGACAACCGAAATACGCGGATCGCACTTTTCTAGCCAACCACGCGCGTGCAGATCCTCATAAAGCACCAACCATAGGTTCTGATCTTTAATACTCGCTTGATATGGTGAATGTACTGCCGCCGCGTAGACAGCATTCTCCGTCAATAGAACAACATCACCATCGAGTAAATAAGCACTAAGCAAAGGGAGTTTTTCTAAGTGCTTAACAATATGTAGCATAGGGGCTCCTTAGAAAGTCAGTAACTGATCGTAGTGGTGCAGTAACTGCGCCAGAGCTTGGGCATCAACCACTTCCACCTCAATCAGTAAATCTTGTTCACTCAGCCCCCAGCTAGCCAAGCTCTGTTGGCAGACATAACGCGCTTCAATGTCGTAGAGATCCAAAAGCTTGAATGCCGAAATATAGTCACGGCTTAAAATCGATTCGGGGTGCTGATGATTGACCAACTGCAACACACCTTCGCCAACAAAAAATAGGGCTTGTTCTTCACTGTAGGCCGACGTCGCAAGAATGGCATCTAAGCCTTCTCGCCCTGCCGCGCTACCATGAGGTGGCGTATGAAATACCCATGCGACTTTATTCAAAACTGCACCACCCTGTCTTGTTCCAGTAATGCTTGTGCCAAACTGCCCAGTCCCGCTTGAGTGAAATGAGCCGCAAGGTTATGGCTCGCTAAGCTGTGTTGCGACGCTTCTTGCTCACTCACAACACCACGGCGCAGCGCTGCTGCAACACAAGTTTCAAGCTGTACTTGATGGGATTGAGCAAGAGATTGCCAACCTTGTAGCAGGTTAAACTCATCATTGGCTGGTACATGCGTTGCCGAGCCATTAAGCACACCGTCTTGATAAAAAAACACGCTTTTTAAAATATGTCCTTTCTCAATCAGCGCTTTGGCAAATAGATAGGCGTTGCGGGCCGATTGCGTACCGTATTGTGGCCCGTTCACGACTAAGGTGTAAGTGAGTGGTTTCACTTCTCATCATCCTCAGTTTTACGCTGACGAATATAGAGATACACAGTATGTTTAGAGATATTCAACCGATCGGCGACTCGGTTGATCGCATCTTTAATATCGAAAATCCCCTTATCGAACAGCGCCATCACGATTTGACGATTTTTGGTATTGTTCGAGACTGACTTATCACCGTTGATTTCTTCGATGGTACGTTCAACCGTTTGATCCACCAGCTCTTCCACATCACTGGCAAAGTTAACCGAAGAGGCCGCCTCTTGCGCTTCTTGAGTTGGCATAAACGATTTCAGTACTTGTGAGAAAGGCGCATCGAGGTTGACGTTGATACAGAGTAGACCAATCACTCGATTCTCACCGTTACGGATCGCTACCGTGATCGATTTCATCAATACGCCACCTTTGGCGCGCGTGAAATAAGAGCGGGAGAAGTTACGCTCAGATCCTTCTATATCACGCAGCATTTTCAGGGCCATATCGGTAATTGGCGATCCCACTTGACGACCTGTGTTTTCACCATTGGCAATCTTGATCGCCGATGTGTTGAGATCTTCAAGCGAGTGCAGAACGATTTCACAAAATGGGCCAATCAGGCTCGCGATGCCATCAACTACCGCCTCGTAAGAGCGCAGAATCACTTTATCGTGCTCCGTAAACGGCTTTACGTGCACCGATTCCATCTCAAGCAGTAAATCGACATTCATGGTTTCTGTCATTGTCACTGTGCTTAAACCTTAGAATGAAAAATCAACAAATTGCTGTAAGTTTATCAGAAAATTTTAAACCACGATTCTGCAATATCACCAACAAGTGATTTAGGACAAGTTCTTATTAGAATCCGCGCATACAAAAAGGCCTGCACAACGTCAGGCCTTCTTCCATTCCTCTGCTCGTTTCAATATCGAGCACGGGATTATTGATTACTGAGCAGCGTCTTTGCCGTTTTCAATTTTCAACAATTCCACTTCAAACACTAAGGTTGAATTCGCAGGAATGGTTGGCGTATCTTGCTCGCCGTAAGCCAGTTCAGGCGGAATAACCAGTTTAAACTTAGAACCGACTGACATCAGTTGTACACCCTCGGTCCAGCCTGGGATCACACGGTTTAGAGGGAAAGTCGCAGGCTCGCCACGCTCATAAGAGCTGTCGAATTGCGAACCGTCAATCAAGGTACCTTTGTAGTGAACTTGCACAGTATCGGTATCTTTTGGCTTATCACCTTCTGCTGGTGTCATCACTTGATACAGCAGACCCGATTGTGTTTTCACAACACCAGACTCTTTCTCGAATTGGGCGCGGAACTCATCACCTTTCTTCTTGTTCTCTGCTGCTTTTTCAGCGGCTTTGGCTTGCATGGTTTCAGCCACACGCTTATCTAACGCTTCAAGCGCAGCACGTGTCTCTTCTTCGCTCATTTCTGGGTTGCCAGCAAACACATGTTCAATACCTTTCAGTACCAGATCTTTGTTCAGATCGATGCCAATTTCACTTGGCTTCTCAATACTGGTTTTAAGATAGTTTGCAAACGATACGCCAATTGCGTACGCCGCTTTATCATCTTCAGACTTGAACTCAACCGTTTTCGCTGCTGCGGTTTGTGCGGCAGGAGTGGTTTCGGTTTTTGGTACTTCTTCTTTCTGACAACCAACCGCGAGCATTACCGTCGCAGCCAGCAGTGACACTTTAAAAAGTGATTTCATCGGGTTCTCCAATTATGAGGTAATCCTTTTGGCGTTGTGCACAAAAACCAGCAACCAACTGGTGCACAACAAAGAGTTGTACCAATATAGCGATATGTTTCATGATTGTCTTTACACAACAAACGGATAATTCGACTTGATGCGAAGAATTTATCACTCACTCTGCGCTTTGCTTGTCATCTTAATGTTAAGTGGCTGTTTTTTTACCAACCAAGCAGAGCAGCAATGGGACTTAGCCCCTGAAGGTTCAACCGCCTTTGGCTTAAGTCGTGACGGCCGATTTGCTCTTATCTATTCCAAGCAGCAGCAGTTAGTACTATGGGATCTGTTGCAAGATAAGAAACTTGCCGATCTTGGCGCGCAAGATCCACAAGCTAACCCTGTTTCCGTGATCCGTATCGCTGATAGCGAACGTTTCGCGGTCACCGCAAGCCAGAATAACTTTGCCGTTTGGGATCTCGCTTGGACCCAAGGCAAAGGACTTTGGTCGATTACCGACGGACTGATCCGCGATGTTGATCTCTCCAGTGATGGCGAACAGGTACTGCTCGGATTGACCAATGGCAAAGCGATTTACGTTGACTTAGTCAGTGGGCGGCGCATGGAGTTCCTTGCTCACCGTGAAAAAGTCAATTCTGTCGCGCTCTCTGCCAATGGACGCTATGCGCTCACCGGAGGCAATGACTATCACGCTTATTTATGGGATACCAAGACAGGGCAAATCGTTCGCCAATTTGAACATGAGCAGCGAGTCAATCGGGTCACTTTACAACGAGACGGTAAACTGGCGTTTACTTCAGATGGTGGCAATCAAGCGCTCATTTGGGATCTCACCGCAGACAGCAAGCCCATCCAGTTACAGAGTTTTCGACGCCAACTGATTTTTTCCACCGCTCGCTTTTCTGATGATGGAAAAAAGCTGATCACGGGAACCCCCTCTGGATTAGTCGAAGTATGGAATACGCAAGATGGTAAGAAAATCGCCAGCTTCGAATCTGAAAACAAAAAAGATCACGGTCCTACCCAAGCTGTCGTGTATGATGCGGCTTTTGATGCCCAACAGCGCGCCGTAGCGGGCAGCTCTGCGGGTATCGCTCAAGCTTGGCGAATGGAGAACTGAAAATGCAAGAGATGTCGCTAACCCAACTTCAAGAGCGCATTGAAGATTTAGAGTGCAAATTAGCTTTTCAAGAGCAAACCATCGAAACTCTTAATGACGCCTTAACCCAGCAGCAACTGCTGCTAAGTAAGATGCAAGATCAGATGAAATACGTGGTCGGTAAAGTCAAAAATATGGACACTTCCACTCTGGCGGATCCTGCGCACGAAACGCCGCCTCCACACTACTGATGGAATCATTTTCCACTGGGCAGCCTACGTAATTCGCGATTTTAACGAGCGAAAACGTAGGCTATCACCACGCCAGCCACCACCAAACAACCGCCGATGCGACGCAACTGATTATCCGGTTGTAAGCTCAATTGTGCCACCATCTGACGCCATCCTCTCGGCGCGAATAATGGTCCTAGCCCTTCAACGATCAACACTAAACCTAATGCAACCCAAAGTGTCTGCGACATATTGACTCCAAATAACAAAGGCCCCTTACGGAGCCTTTAATAACGTTAACTAATGCTTACTTGGCGGCTGCGCCTTTCGCATTATTCATGTATTGGAAGAACTCGCTGTTTGGATCCAATACCAGAATATCATTTTTGCTGTTAAACGATTTCTCGTACGCACGCAGTGAGCGCAGGAAGCTGAAGAACTCAGGATCTTTCTTATAAGCATCCGAGTAAATCTTCGCGGCTTCTGCATCTGCAGTACCACGAGTCACACGCGCCGTCTTATCCGCTTCAGCAAGAATGGTTGCTACTTCAAGCTCGGCTTGCGCACGGATCACTTCCGCTTTTTCACGACCTTGTGAACGGTGCTTACGAGCAACAGATTCACGTTCTGCACGCATACGGCGATAGATAGATTCACTGATCTCATCCGGTAGGTTGATCTTCTTCATACGGAAGTCGACTACGTATACCCCTAAGTCTTTCATCGCACTTTCACGAGTATCGTTCAGTACTTCAGACATAATTTGATCACGCTGACCATCGATTTCCAACGCTTCTTTCGCTGCTTCCGTCGTCAATTCAGAAGAATCTGCATTTTCAGGTAATACGGCAACATTGCGAGGACCAGAAACGATCTGCTTGATTTCACGCGCACCGATTTCAGAACGCAAGACGTCAGTCACTTTACGCTCCAATAGGGCTTCTGCGGTCAACGCATTACCACCACCGGTTGCCAAGTAGTATTGGCCGAAATCTTCGATACGCCACTTAACATAAGTATCGATGATCACGTCTTTTTTCTCGGACGTCACGAAACGGTCTGAACGGCCATCCATGGTTTGAATACGTGCATCTAGGGTTTTTACACGATCAAACAGTGGCATTTTAAAATGCAGGCCCGGCTCATAAATCTTCGCCAGATCGTTATTATCTTTCAACACTCGACCAAAACGGATCACGATTCCACGCTCACCCTCTGGGATCACAAACATCGACATCAATAATGCGGCGATGATCAGTACGATACTAGGGATTAATAACTTACGCATTCTTAGTATCTCCCTTGACGTGTGGTGCTACGCGACTGAGTGTCGGTATTCGTTTCTGTCGTTTGTTGTGACTCAAGCTCAATCTGATCATACGATGATGACGATTTGCTCGGACGTGGTTCCGCTTTTTTCGCATCCTGTCCCGCAAGCTTATCAATCGGCAGGTAGAGCAGATTACCACTCGATTCAGAATCAATCAGCACTTTCGAGGTATTGCTGTAGACCTCTTCCATCGCATCCAAGTAGAGACGATCACGTGTCACTTTCGGCGCAGCTTGATATTCAGGTAACAGCTTTTCAAACTGAGCAACCTGACCGAGCGCTTCATTGATTGTACGCTCATTATAACCTTGTGCTTCTTTCTTCAGACGCTCAGCGCGACCTGTTGCTTTAGGCAAAATTTCGTTCTTGTAAGCTTCGGCTTCACGGATGAAACGCTCTTCATCCTCACGCGCCGCAATTGCATCGTCAAAGGCATCTTTTACTTGCTCAGGTGGACGAGCCGACTGGAAGTTCACATCAACAATCATCAAGCCCATATCATAGCTATCGATGATTTGATTGAGTGTCTGCTGCGTGCTTTGACGAATTTGCTGACGACCACTGGTTAGGATGCTATCCATCAGTGAGTCACCGACTACCGCACGAAGCGCAGAGTCCGTTGCTTGACGCAAGCTGTCATCCGCATTGGTCACGCGATACAAGTATTTGTATGGATCAGCAATGCGATATTGCACATCCATCGATACAGTAACCACGTTTTCATCTTTGGTCAGCATCAAGCCTGAGGCGCGCAGAGAGCGAATCGCTTGCACGTTGACTGGTGTCACTTCATCAATAAAGCGTGGACGCCAGTTCAGACCCGGATCAACAATGCGGTCGTATTTGCCAAGGCGTAGCACAACACCGCGCTCAGCTTCACCGATGGTATAAAAACCAGTAAAGAACCAAACCGCAACAGCGATAGCTGCAATGACACCAAAGCCAATCGCACCGCCACCGGAAAACGAAGGGCCTTTACCACCTTTGCCACCAAACTTGCCCCCCAGCTTTTGACTCAGTTTATTAAACACTTCGTCTAAATCTGGCGGACCTTGATCTCGGCCACCTTTGTTACCGCGATTGTTGTTCCCCCATGGGTCATTATCGCGGCCATTGTTGCCGTTATTATTACCAGGCTCATTCCACGCCATTAGAAAACTCCATCATTTGATATGACGTTATACTCTAGCAGTCCTTTAAGTAACTATAAAGTCACATAAATCTGCTTGCTCTCGTTTTTCTAGTCTAGCCCAATCGACCTGTTGCATCCGCACAGTGATCAGTAAATTGCCTTCCGGATCATATTCTTCCTGTTGAATACAGTTCATTTGGAAAAATGTGCTACGGATACGTCCTTGATGTCGCGGCGGAATACGTAAGTGGTGCTCCACCACTTGGCTAGCCAAACGCTCACTCAATGCCTCAAAGAGTAGCTCAATACCCGCACCCTGCATGGCAGAGATCCACACTACTCTCGGAACGCCTTCATCATCCCGTTCTATACGTGGAGATTGCTCTTCGAGATTATCTATCTTATTCATCACCAACAAAGTGGGGACTTCATGAGCATCAATCTCTTGCAAAACAGTCTCTACCGCTTGGATATTCTCACGAAAGCGTTCGTCACTGGCATCAACAACATGTAACAAAATGTCAGCTTCTTGTGTCTCTTGTAACGTCGCTTTAAAAGCCGCAACAAGATCATGCGGAAGATGGCGAATAAAACCTACTGTGTCGGCTAAAACAGCCGGCCCTACATCCACCAGATCGATTTTCCGCAAAGTAGGATCGAGCGTTGCGAACAGTTGATCCGCCGCATACACACCGGCTTCAGTGATTCGGTTAAACAGGGTAGATTTCCCTGCGTTGGTATAACCCACCAACGAGATGGTTGGAATTTCTGCACGGCTACGAGCACGGCGCCCTTGTTCACGCTGTTTGGCCACTTTTTCTAAGCGGCGCAAAATCGCTTTAATTCGTTCACGCAGTAAACGTCGGTCTGTTTCAAGCTGGGTTTCACCCGGCCCACGTAAACCAATCCCGCCTTTTTGTCTTTCTAAGTGCGTCCAACCACGAATTAAACGAGTCGAGATATGGCGCAACTGAGCCAATTCGACTTGTAGTTTACCTTCATGGGTACGAGCACGTTGAGCGAAGATATCAAGGATAAGACCCGTACGATCAATGACTCGGCATTGGCACAGTCTTTCAAGGTTACGTTCTTGGGCAGGAGAAAGAGCATGGTTAAAAATCACCACGTTAGCACCATGCATTTGCACAGCTTCGGCGATTTCTTGGGCTTTGCCCTCACCAACGAAATATTTAGGGTGAGGGGTCTGACGACTGCCTGTTACTACATGCAGTGTTGTCACCCCAGCGGAGGAAATGAGCATTTTACATTCGCTCAGATCTTCCCACTCACCCCGTTGCGTGAAGTTGACATGAACAAGTACGGCTCGCTCACCGGCTTCATAACGGTCAAACAAGCGATCAACTCCTTAAATGATTGTGCAAAGAATTACTCTTCAGACTTCTCTGCTGGACGATCCGATGCTGGACGGTCGCCGCTGTGGTGACTAACTGGACGAGCAGGAACCACAGTAGAAATCGCATGCTTGTAAACCATTTGGTTTACGGTGTTCTTCAGCAGGATCACAAATTGATCAAATGATTCGATCTGACCTTGCAGTTTAATGCCGTTGACAAGGTAGATAGAAACTGGGATACGTTCACGACGTAGTGCATTCAGAAATGGGTCTTGTAGAGATTGCCCCTTAGCCATTTTGTTTTTCCTTATTTTGTCTTTTCTAGTAATTATTTAGCTAGCGGTGCAGCAGAATTATATGCAGCCTTGCATCTGAGCTAAACGAATCAAAATCCCCGTTGCTACCGATGCTCAACAGAGTACCAATAGCGGATCCTTTCCGGGGTACATCACGCAAAAGCGATCACATTATACACAGCTTATTTCGTTGGAAGCTATCGCATTCGAGAGCGTTTCAACGGCTTGATCAACGTTTTCGCTATCTAACCAAGTTAAATCATCCCAGCTGCGTAACCAGGTGATCTGTCGCTTGGCCAATTGACGGGTGGCACAAATGCCGCGATAAATCGCTTCATCTAAGGTTCCATGACCGTCTAAGTAATCCCACATCTGTCGGTAACCGACGCAGCGAATCGAAGGAATATCCGGATGAAGATCATCTCTGGCATATAATGCTTTGACCTCTTCTTCAAACCCTGATTCGACCATCTTCTCAAAGCGAAGTTCAATCCGACGATGGAGTTCTGCCCTTTCCTTGGGAGCAATTGCAAACTGCAGCACCTCATAAGGAATTGCTTCCCCTTTGGTTTGCGTCAGTTCAGTAAGAGTTTTACCTGAAATTCGATAAACTTCCAATGCCCGCGACAATCTTTGTGGATCATTGGGATGAATTCGCTGTGCTGAGACGGGATCAATCTGTTGCAGTTGATCATGTAACGCCTGCCAGCCCAGCGTTTCCGCTTCCAGTTCGATCTGCTGGCGAATCGCGGCATCTGCGGCAGGTAGCGGTGATAAGCCTTCGAGTAAGGCTTTAAAGTAGAGCATTGTGCCTCCCACCAAGAGTGGGATTTTGCCCTGAGCGACGATATCTGCCATCTCTTTTAATGCATCACGACGAAAATCGGCAGCCGAATACGCTTCGCTCGGATCGAGAATATCGATCAAACGATGTGGTGCCAGTGCCAGCTCTTGAGCATCAGGTTTTGCGGTGCCTATGTCCATCCCTCGATAAATCAGCGCCGAGTCGACGCTGATGATCTCCACCGGATATTTCTGACGTAAGCGAATGGCTAAATCCGTTTTGCCAGAGGCCGTTGGGCCCATTAAGAAGAGGGCGAGAGGTAACTTTTGAGTCATGAGTGTAATGCTGTAATTGAGGCGGAAAAATCCACCAAAGTAATAAAATGCGGGTCTTGCAAAGGCAAGTTGCCTTGCCAGAGCTGCTCCAGCTCTGCGATCAAGCCGATCGCCTCGGCTAAAGTGTAGTCTCTTTTTTCTACAACGATGCGTTGAGTTAACCAATCCGCCAACGCTTGATGGCTCAAGGCTTGGCTTTCCGAGCAACTCGCCGCGTAAGATAACAGATCCGGCAGCAATTGCTGTAAATTTTGCTGGCGCAGCGGCTGCGGAACCGCCATCACCATAATGCTGTGGTTGGTGCGCGTTTTCAGTTCAATCCCCAGTTGCAACAGGGCCGATGAATGACGCTGCGCCACTTGCCATTCAGATTCATTCAGTTTTAGCGCGAGTGGCACCAGCAGTGGCTGCGCTTTCAGCGCACCATGCTGAGCATTGAGTAATCCACGCAGTTTGAGTTGCTGAGCTTGGTATAGCGAGATAAGCACACAGCCTTGTGGGCTACTCATCAATAGGTACTGTCCCGCCACCACTTGGATCGCTTTACCCAGTTTTTCGATAGCAGTATTAGCCTTGACGGCTTCAATTGATGAGACGACGGTGCTGGCAGTACTCGTTTCTTCATCCAATAAATCGGGAGTTTGCATCAAGGTTTGATAAACCGCGGCCTCTTTTTTGCTGACGGATGCTGAACCATATCTTTCTTTGCCAGTACTTGCAGGCTTGGGTGAAGCGACCCAAGGATTGCTGACCGCTCGCTCTCTAACCTGCGGATTGTCGATCTCATCCCTATCGTTATCACGTGGAGCTTTGCGCGGATAATCTGGCGTATTTTGCACCGCTTGCCACACTCTTTCTTGTTGCGTGGTCTCTATCATCGGCACAACCGGAGGAATTACCTCTTCCGCGCAGTGAGGTAAATGAAACGCCCCTTCATTAATGGTCGGAGCCATCACCTGCGCACTTTGTACTAGCGCACTACTTAAGGCTTGATAGATAAAATCATGAACGAGGCGGGCTTGATGGAAGCGCACTTCATGCTTGGCTGGATGCACGTTGACATCTACTTGATGAGGATCGAGTTCAATAAACAGCACATAGGTAGCAAATTGATCGGCACGTAAGCTGGTTTCGTAGCTTTGGCGAATCGCATGATTGATCAGCTTATCACGCATCATCCGGCCATTTACGTAACAGTATTGCAGATCGCTCTGCTGACGCGCGCCTTCGGGTGTGGTGATCCAGCCATGCAGTTTAAGCCCTTGGTGCTCTAACTCAATGCGCAACATATGTTGCACAAACGGGTTGCCACACACCGCAGCTAAACGTTTTTCCTGCTGCGGTAAAGTCGTTGCAGCACGATACTGACGCACGATTTTTCCGTTATGGCGCAGAGTAAAGCTGACATCAAAACGGCTCAGAGCAATTCGTTTGAGCAGCTCATCAATATGGGTAAATTCGGTTTTTTCGGTGCGCAGAAATTTACGCCGTGCCGGGGTATTGAAAAACAGATCCAACACTTCCACGGTCGTACCCACAGGGTGAGCCGCGGGCTGTAACTTGACCGCCATATCGCGGCCTTCACTGTAGGCAGACCACGCTTCTTCTTGAGCTACCGTGCGCGAAGTAAGGGTTAAGCGTGAGACAGAGCTAATACTGGCTAAGGCCTCACCACGAAAACCAAGGCTCATGATCGCTTCCAGATCATCGAGGGTGTGAATTTTAGAGGTCGCGTGACGACTCAGCGCAAGCCCTAGTTCATCCTTATCAATACCCGAACCATTATCGCGAATACGAATGAGCTTAGCGCCCCCCTTCTCGATATCAATATCAATTCGAGTGGCTCCGGCATCTAAACTGTTTTCCACCAACTCCTTGACTACTGAAGCCGGTCTTTCTACAACTTCACCCGCTGCAATTTGGTTGGCTAAACGGGCGGGTAGGATTCGAATCGTCATGAGCGCTTATTTATTCGGGATAATCAGTTGCTGCCCAACCAACAATTGGTCAGAGCGTAGCTGGTTGGCTTGGCGAATGCTATCAACGCTAACATTGTATTGATCAGCGATTTTGCTCAGGAATTCACCGCGCTGCACCTTGTGCTTACGTAGCGGCTTATCTTTTAAGCTCACGGTGATTTTCAGCTTTTGCCCGAGCACCAGCGTATCGGACTTCAAATTGTTCTCTTTTTTGATCGCCGCAACAGAAACTTTGTACGTGCTTGAAAGCTTGCCAAGAAAATCGCCCGTTTTTACCACATGGGTAATGGTTTCCGTTTCTACAGGATTTGCCATCACAGGAACAGGTACTGGGTTTGGTGCTGAAGAAGCTGGAATAGTCAGCAGTTGCCCGACCGAAATCGTCGAGGACTTGAGGTTATTGGCTTTTTTCAAAGCATCGACACTCACCCCATATTGGTTAGCAATCAGGCCAATCGATTCGCCACGCTGCACTTTATGTTTCTGCGCTTTACCTCGGTTGGCAAACAGTGTGCCCTCTGGCGGATTATCTTCAAAATACTGCACAATGGCCGTTGCCAAAGCACGAGCTAACTTATCTTGATGACTGCGTTGAACCAGCAGTTTTTCTTCTGATGGGTTCGAAATAAAGCCTGTTTCCACTAGCACCGATGGGATGTCTGGCGACTTCAATACCGCCAAACTTGCATTAACGGGTTCAGTCTTATGCAGATGAGCGACTTTACCCATCTCTCGCAAAATATTAGAGGCAACTTTATAGCCTTCTTTTTGTGAATGGCTAAATTGCAGATCCAGTAGGGTCTGACTCACGTTACGATCGTTATTGGTTTTCGAAAGTACTTCGCCAGCACCGCCCAGCAATTCAGATTGTTGCTCGTGATTTTCCACCCAACGGGCAATTTCGGTATTGGCACGGCGGGTATTCAGCACAAACACCGATCCCCCGCGCGGCTGTGGAGTATGAAACGCATCCGCATGCACCGAAACCAACAAGTGCGCCTTGCTACGACGCGCAATTTCCGTACGTTTATTCAGATTTACAAAATAGTCACCACGGCGAGTCAGTACCGCTTTCATTCCCGGCACTGCATTGAGTTGATCCGCCAACTTTTTAGACACGCTCAAGGTGATGTCTTTTTCATATTTGCGTGTAGGACCAATGGAACCGGGATCTTCACCGCCATGTCCCGCGTCAATCGCCACCACAATATCGTCATTCCCTAAGAGTTGAGAGGCATCTTTACTGACTTGAGCGGGTGAACTCGGCGTGCTGGCGGAAGAGCTCTCACTCACTTTGCCATGTGGCATATCAATGACTAAACGATGGCCATATTGACCACCGGGTGTCGGAGCCAATTTAAATAAGGTTGGCGTTGTTTTTTGTTTGAGCTCAAACACCAAACGAAATGTACTTTTTTCAGGGGGAGACGAAGCGCGAACTTTCGATAAAATGCCACTTTCAGTGACATTAACCGGTAACTTAGCGCGAGAGGTGCTCTGTTTGAGATCAACCACCAAGCGCTCAGGAGAGCTTAGGGTAAAATAGCTGTAATCCACCTCGGATTTGACATCTAATACCACTCGTGTCTCATCAGGAGAAGGCCACACGCGCACGCCTTCCAAAACGTTCGCCCAAGTTTGAGGAGCGATCGCGAGTAAAACGAATCCAAAGAGTAAGAATACAAAACGGCTAACGTTCAACATAACTCCAACTGACTCAAAAGGTCGCATCCATAATGGTTATTGGCTGTCAGCGTGGCAACTCGCTGCTCGCCGTCGTAACGCAAATCGATATCAAGATCAGCACTCGGCAATAGTCCATACCCTTTTTCTGGCCACTCGACTAAACAAATCGCATCTGCGCTAAAGTAATCGCGAATCCCCATAAATTCGAGTTCTTCAGGATCCGCTAAACGATAAAGATCAAAATGATAAACCTGCCACGACCCCAATTGATATGGCTCAACCAGTGTGTAGGTTGGGCTTTTGACGTTGCCTTGATGGCCCAAGGCACGAATAAAACCGCGGCTGACGGTGGTTTTTCCCGCTCCAAGATCGCCGTGCAGATAAAGCGTCGTCTGTTGTGAGCATATCAATGCTAAAGCACGACCTAATTCAATCGTGGCTTGCTCATCTTTTAGGGGAAAAATCTTGCTGTTCATTACGCTTTCTCGACAGGGTCGTTATTGACTATAAAGAAATCAAAAGAACTCGAATAGTAAACTGGGTTGGAATTAAGAGACAAGATCTGTTCTGTTAACAAAGCGAAAAATATCGTAGATCCTTCAATATCTCATAAGGATTAACGCTAGAAGAGGGTAAAAAGATCCGTTAAGATCCCCGCCCCTTATCCTGAGTACCCGACATGGACTACCAACAACTGGCAAATCAGATCAAACAATGGGCGATCGAACTCGGCTTTGAAAAAGTCGGGATTTGCGACGTCGATTTGAGTGAACATGAACCAGCATTGCAGGCTTGGCTAGACGCAGGTTACCACGGTGAAATGGATTGGATGGCGAGGCACGGCATGATGCGCGCACGCCCTGCAGAACTCTTACCCGGAACGCTTAGGGTGATCAGTGCTCGCATCAACTATCTCCCACCACAAGCGCAGTTTGCTTCCAACTTAAGCGATCCCAACCAAGCTTATATCAGCCGTTACGCTTTAGGACGCGATTACCATAAGCTTGTTCGAAACCAGCTCAAAAAACTGGGGGAAAAAATCGAACAAGAAGTGGGAAAACTGGGTTACCGTCCTTTTGTCGACTCCGCCCCGATTCTTGAACGCCCTCTGGCACAAAAAGCAGGATTAGGTTGGACAGGAAAACATTCGCTGATTTTAGATAAAGAGAACGGGTCTTGGTTCTTCTTGGGGGAATTACTGGTTGATATTCCCTTACCCGTTGATGAACCAAGCGAAAATCAATGCGGCAAGTGTACAGCGTGTATAACAAGCTGCCCAACCAATGCCATCGTTGCCGAAGGCGTGGTGGATGCACGCCGCTGTGTTTCTTACCTTACCATTGAGTATTCAGGGGTTATCCCCTTGGAGTTTCGACGCGCAATGGGCAACCGAATTTACGGTTGTGATGACTGCCAACTCGTCTGTCCTTGGAATCGCTTGGCCCCTTTAACTCAGCAAAGTGACTTTCATCGCCGACAAAGTCTCAACAATGCGGATTTAGTGGTGTTATTTGAATGGGATGAGGCGACTTTCCTGAAAAATATGGAAGGCTCAGCCATTCGGCGCATTGGTCATCAGCAGTGGCGGCGCAATTTAATCATTGCCATGGGCAACGCTCCTTCCTCTCCGCGGATTATCGATACACTCCAACGTCATCTAGGGCAAAGTGAATTACTTGATGAGCATATTCATTGGGCTTTGGAGGAGCAGACCCAAAAGACCGCCACACCTCGCCAGCATGCTCGCCTAATTCGCATTATTGAAAAGGGGCTGCCAAGGGATGCATGAATAGAGCAACTTGCATAATTAAGGAAATGATTGTTTGATGCCCATCCCAATTTGCGCTATGTGGACAACATTTTTAATCAGACGCTGTTTTCTATCGCTAAAAAAAGTTAATCACAACCTAGGTAAATGACTAGGATCAAGTTTTTAGACTGCAATGATCTTAGAGCTCTATTTTTTGCTTAGAGAGAAAAATGACAAGTTGATAAAAAACAATGACTTAACCAAAAGTGCTCACCAAGCCAAGCCTTAGAAGCAAGCAAAGATCCTCAGAGAAGTCAACTCGAAAAGCTAAGATACAGAGTTTATCAACTGTTTTATCCACAGTTTTTTTTTTGTGGATAACTCTGTTAATGAAGACGCCAAAGTAAGCGAAATCCGTAATCAGCGGGTACGCTTTCGGCTGCTTGAAAAGAGAATATTTGATACATGGGAGCGATATTATTGAGCTGACGCGCAATGAATGACTCACTGAGATGATGCTTCACAGCATTATAGAAAGAGCTTTAGCAAAATGCTGAACACCCTAAAAAAGAAAAATCTGCGCATGAGCACAGTCTCTCTTTAAAGAATTGGTTGCGGGGGCTGGATTTGAACCAACGACCTTCGGGTTATGAGCCCGACGAGCTACCAAGCTGCTCCACCCCGCGTCCGTATTGTGTCACTGTTAAGCACAGTGAGAGCTTTGAAATTGGTTGCGGGGGCCGGATTTGAACCGACGACCTTCGGGTTATGAGCCCGACGAGCTACCAAGCTGCTCCACCCCGCGTCCGTATTTTGTCGCTGTTAAGCACAGTGAAAGCTTTGAAATTGGTTGCGGGAGCTGGATTTGAACCAACGACCTTCGGGTTATGAGCCCGACGAGCTACCAAGCTGCTCCATCCCGCGTCCGTATATAGCGCTAAACGCAATAAATCTTTTCTTCAGTTTTCTGTAATAGGCAAGAAACTGGAGCGACACACGAGGTTCCCTTCTTTAAAACAAAAAGGCGTGACCTCAACCTTGGCTAGGTTTTACTCATCAAATGAGCGAGTGTGGCGCACTTCATCGTTAAGTACGATGAAACTATTAATTTGGAGCGACACACGAGGTTCGAACTCGTGACCTCAACCTTGGCAAGGTTGCGCTCTACCAACTGAGCTAGTGTCGCATTTGTCGTGATGCAACTGCATCTACGAAAGATTTGGTTGCGGGGGCCGGATTTGAACCGACGACCTTCGGGTTATGAGCCCGACGAGCTACCAAGCTGCTCCACCCCGCGTCCGTGTGTTATCGTTAAGCACGATAAGGGCTATGAAACTGGAGCGACACACGAGGTTCGAACTCGTGACCTCAACCTTGGCAAGGTTGCGCTCTACCAACTGAGCTAGTGTCGCATTTCATCGTTCAGTACGATGACAACTTGAATCTGGCTCGACACACGAGGTTCCCTTCTTTAAAACAAAAAGGCGTGACCTCAACCTTAGCTAGGTTTGCTCATCAACTGAGCCAGTGTCGCGTTTCATCGTTAAGTACGGTAACAACTTCAATCTGGAGCGACACACGAGGTTCGAACTCGTGACCTCAACCTTGGCAAGGTTGCGCTCTACCAACTGAGCTAGTGTCGCATTTCATCGTTCAGTACGATGACAACTATCAATCTGGAGCGACACACGAGGTTCGAACTCGTGACCTCAACCTTGGCAAGGTTGCGCTCTACCAACTGAGCTAGTGTCGCATTTCATCGTTCAGTACGGTGACAACTATCAATCTGGAGCGACACACGAGGTTCGAACTCGTGACCTCAACCTTGGCAAGGTTGCGCTCTACCAACTGAGCTAGTGTCGCATCAACAACGTTTTCCGTCGTTTAGGGCTGCGAATTATAAGAGCATTTTCTTGCGATGCAAGAGCTTCTCGTGAAAAAAACTCTTTTTTTTTTCGCTTGCCGAAAAAGCATGCAAGATGTCGAACAATTGCTCTTTTTATAGCATTGAACGCCCCGTATTTAGATCTTGAATACCGCCTTACGATAAAACTGAAGCTCGGCGATCGACTCTCGAATATCATCCAAAGCAAGATGGCTACCTGTTTTACTGAACTCTTTTAGCACTTCCGGTTGCCAACGACGAGTCAGTTCTTTGATGGTGCTGACATCGATATAACGATAATGGAAGTACGCTTCCAAACGCGGCATATGTTTGTAAAGGAAGCGTCTATCTTGGCCAATACTGTTGCCACAAATCGGAGATTTGCCTTCCGGCACCCACTGCTTTAAAAACGCGAGCGTTTGATCTATGGCTTCTTCTTCACTTACTTTGCTTTGACGCACACGCGCCACCAAGCCACTTGCGGTGTGTGTTGTGGTACACCATTCATCCATTTTCGCGAGTTCGGATTCGGGTTGATGAATCGCAATCACTGGGCCTTCAGCTAAAATATTTAACTCACTGTCGGTAACAATGGTCGCCATCTCAATGATTTTGTGCGTTTCAGGATCAAGTCCCGTCATCTCTAAATCAATCCAAATCAGGTTCTGGTCGCTGAAAGACATAATGGTGCGCCTATAGGGGTTTATTCACAAAAGAGGTACTATACCCAAATTCAGATCGACAGGATACGTATCAAATTGAGATTTGATACGTCTTATATCTAGCAGAGAGTAAGTAGAACGCTGTGACAAAAAAGAAAAAGCTTACACATGGTCAAGTACGCCGGGTTAGAAATAACCAACATAAAAAACTCAAACAAGAAGAGTCTATCGTTTGGGATGAAACCTTATTGGGCAATGCTCAACAAGGGTTGGTGATCACTCGCTTTGGCCAACATGCCGATATTGAAGACCCAGCGACAGGCGAAATTCATCGCTGTAACCTGCGCCGTGGTATAGAAAGCCTCGTGTCTGGCGATAAAGTGCTGTGGCGTCCCGGCGCAGAAACGCTTGCGGGCATTTCTGGTGTCGTTGAGGCCGTCGAAACACGCAGCTCCATCTTGGTACGCCCTGACTATTACGATGGCCTCAAGCCCGTTGCGGCAAACGTGGATCAAATGGTGATCGTATCATCCGTATTGCCAGAGCTCTCTCTGAATATTATTGATCGCTACTTGATCGCCTCTGAAACCTTAGGGATTGCCCCCCTCATCGTGCTGAACAAGATTGACCTACTCAGCCCAGAGCTTCGAGAGCAATACAGCACATGGTTAAATGATTACCGCGCGATTGGCTATGACGTGCTCTACGTCAGTAAGAAAACCGGTGAAGGGATTGCGGATCTTGAAGTGAAACTGCGCGATCGCACCAACGTGTTTGTGGGTCAATCGGGGGTTGGCAAATCCAGCTTGGTCAATGCATTACTTCCAGAATTGGAAGAAGATGTGGAAGAAGGAGCGATTTCTGAAACCTCTGGCTTAGGCCAACACACCACCACCGCCGCACGACTCTATCATATTCCGAGTGGAGGTAATTTGATTGACTCACCCGGGGTACGTGAATTTGGTTTGTGGCACTTAGAAACCGATGATGTCACCAAAGCTTATGTCGAATTTCGCCCTTACTTAGGCGGCTGTAAATTTCGTGATTGCAAACATGGGGATGACCCGGGTTGCTTGTTGCGTGAGGCCGTAAACAAGGGAGAAATCAGCGCACTGCGTTTTGATAATTACCATCGAATTGTGCAAAGCATGACGGAAAACAAAGCCAATCGGCAGTATTCGCGCAGCAAAAAAGCCGATCTGTAAGAGCAAATTGTTAGCAAGTTTAGAGCATCTACTGACAGAAGGCGCGATTTTCAGTAACATCTCGCGCCCATCACCACTCTATTGGAATGTAAACCATGGATAAGATTAAAGTTGGACTGCAATATTGGATTCCACAACATGCCCTGACCCGCTTGGTTGGCAAGTTGGCGTCTGCGCGTGCAGGCAGCCTGACCACGGCCATCATCCGCTGGTTCATCAAGCAATATAACGTCAACATGGACGAGGCTCTGCACTCTGACCCGACCCACTTCAAGACGTTTAATGAATTTTTTGTACGTGAGCTAAAAGCTGGCGTGCGCCCTCTCTCTGAAGGCGAAAAGGTGATTACTCATCCTGCCGATGCGTGCGTGAGTCAGTTTGGTGCGATTGAAGACGGTAAACTTATCCAAGCCAAAGGCCACACTTACTCAGCCCAAGAGCTGCTCGGTGGTGATGCCAAGCTCGCGGAAGAGTTCCGCGATGGCGATTTCGCCACTCTGTATCTCTCGCCACGGGATTACCACCGCGTACATATGCCTTGTGATGGCACATTGCGTCAAATGATCTACGTACCGGGCGATCTGTTCTCGGTAAACCCTCTGACAGCGGAAAATGTACCGAACCTGTTTGCCCGTAACGAACGTGTAGTGTGTATTTTCGATACCGAATTTGGCCCGATGGCACAAGTGCTAGTGGGTGCCACCATTGTCGGCAGTATTGAACTGGTTTGGGCGGGCACAGTGACTCCGCCGCGTGGCAACACCGTGTATCGTTGGGACTACCCAGCCAACGGTAACCAAGCCGTGGTTCTCAAAAAAGGCGAAGAGATGGGTCGCTTTAAACTGGGCTCCACCGTGATCAACCTGTTTGCCAAACAAGCTATTCGCTTTGATGACAGCATGGCACTGGGCGCACCAACCCGCATGGGCGAGCCCTACGCACACCAAGCTTAATATACGACTTAGAGTTGCAGCCAACACCAACGCTGCTTCAAGTCGGAAGACTCAACATCCCAGCTTCGGCTGGGATGTTGTCTTTTGAAGCTCGCCACACATCTGCACTGTCACTGATAGCAAAAACCAAAAATTTAACCGCCCTCTAAGACCCATAGATTTCAGTCGCTTACTCTAAGCTTTCACTTGAGCTAAGAGGGAAAGCCCATGCCGCAACTGGAACGAGGTCTACTCGTCAAACTCCTGATCTGTTTCTTACTGCCGTTGGGCGTACTATTGATGCCGATTGATGCAATCCCGATTCAAGATCTCACCTTGGTTCAACACCGTTTACTGGCTATTTTTCTTCTTGCCGCACTACTGTGGGTGTTGGAGCCTGTTCCTGTGTTTGCCACGTCGATCCTGATCATTGCCCTTGAGCTCGTCATGATTTCCGATAAAGGTTTGCATGGCTTTCGAGTGCCCGATCCGCATCATCCGCTCGGTGAACTCCTTAAATACACCGATATTTTCAGTGCCTTTTCCTCTCCCATTATCATTTTGTTTATGGGCGGTTTTGCTTTAGCCATCGCCGCATCTAAATACGAATTGGATAACAACTTAGCGCGAGTGCTACTCAAACCTTTTGGCCACCAGCCTAAGTACATCATGCTAGGGTTAATGCTGATCACCTCAGTTTTCTCGATGTTTATGTCCAACACAGCGACCACAGTGATGATGTTGGCGCTGCTTGGCCCTATTGTTGCCTCTGCCCCCAAAGGGGATTTAGGCATCAAAGCTCTGGTGCTGTGCATTCCGATTGCGGCCAACACAGGAGGCATCGCAACCCCGATCGGCACGCCACCTAATGCCATCGCACTGCAGTATCTAACGGGCGAAAACAGCATTGATTTTCTGTCATGGATGATGATGGGGTTACCGTTCGTATTGGTACAACTGACGATTGCTTGGTTCTTACTGCAAAAGCTTTTCCCCTCCTCACAAGCCACAATGACCTTAAAACTCAAAGGCGAATTTCAACGCGGCTGGCGTGCCATGCTGGTCTACATCACGTTTGCTTTAACTATTGTGCTGTGGATGACCACCACATGGCACGGCATGAACACTTATGTGGTGGCGATTATTCCACTGGCCGTGTTCACCCTCACTGGCATCATGGGCAAAGAAGAGCTGAAACAAATCAACTGGGATGTGCTTTGGTTAGTTGCCGGCGGGATAGCGATTGGCATCGGCCTTGAACAGACTGGACTCGCCCAAGCGTTAGCACACGCCATCGACTATCAATCTCTCTCACCTATGCTGATTGTGATTGCCCTTTCATTGGTGTGCTGGCTGATGGCCAACTTTATGTCTAACACGGCGACTGCCAACTTGATCATGCCGATTGCCGCAGCAATTGGTACTTCGATGAGTAGTCTTGAGCAAGTCGGCGGCTTACAAGCGCTGTTAGTCGTGGTCGCTTTTTCCGCGTCACTGGGGATGATTTTGCCCGTTTCGACACCGCCCAACTCGCTTGCTTACTCAACGGGGCTTATCGAAAGCAAAGATATGGCAAAAACGGGTTTAGTCATTGGGGTGATTGGGCTTGGCATCGTCTATCTGATGGTGTTCCTACTCGGATAAACTCCCTCTTCCTCCTCTCCTTCACACCTTGTCGTCACTATTGATACGGCAAGGTGTGAACCTTCTAATCGCACTAAAATTGCTTTTGTCTTCCTGATCGCTTAATGGCATATTGAGTGCCCTCATCACTCCCAACTGCAAGGATGACGCAATGGGTTACGAATGGCTGGCACTTGCCGCAGCCTGTCTTTGGGCTATCGCCAGTTTACTTTCTATCACGCCCGCGAAACACCTCGGCTCTTTTGCTTATAGCCGCTGGCGTATGGGGTGTACTTCCGTCATCTTAACCAGCATTGCCCTCTTCAGCGGAGGTTGGTTAACCGTACACAGCAGTGCAATTCCAGCCATGATGTTGTCTGGTTTGATTGGGATTTTTATCGGTGACACCGCGCTTTTTGCTTGTCTGAATCGCATGGGGCCAAGACAGTCCGGCTTACTCTTCTCCTGTCATGCGGTGTTTTCTGCCGTGCTCGGTTATTTCCTGTTTAGTGAAAGCATGACTAAGCAAGAGCTATTCGGCTCTACTTTAGTGTTTAGCGGCGTTTTGATGGCGATTTTCTTTGGTCGCCGTGGGCAAACTGGGCCTAGTTTGGATAGCATCAATGGCAGTGTGTGGGTTGGAATTGGACTCGGCTTAACCGCCGCCTTATGCCAAGCCCTCGGGGGCATTATTGCCAAACCCGTGATGCAAACAGAGATCGATCCGGTTGCTGCCTCTGCAATGCGGATGATCACCGCCTTTGCGGCTCACTCTTTACTGCGCTTAACCGGCGCGCGCATTGCTCGTCCTACACAAACCATCACGCTCAATATCTTTTTGGTCACGGCACTCAACGGCTTTATTGCCATGGCGGTTGGTATGACGCTGATCCTCTACGCTCTGCGTGAAGGGAATGTCGGCATAGTCGCACTGCTCTCCTCCACCACGCCCATCATGCTGCTACCACTGCTTTGGATCTACACTAAACAGTGTCCAAACCGCTATGCTTGGTTAGGGGCTATCCTTGCCGTTGGGGGCACCAGCTTGTTGGTGTCTTAAACGCGATTTTGATCAATAGGCTACATTTACTTGCATTGATAGAGAGAATCATTGATCTTAACCGGATGCAAAGCGTCTAGATTGTAGTAAAATTACGCTAATTTTACGTTTCAGTTATTTTGATTTTGACGAGGTTAGAACTATGTCAGCTAAGAAGCCAATGGCTCTGGTGATCCTAGATGGTTGGGGTTACCGCGAAGACAACGCAAATAACGCGATCAACAATGCGCGTACACCTGTGATGGATAGCCTAATGGCGAACAACCCTCACACTCTGATTTCTGCTTCTGGTATGGACGTAGGTCTGCCTGATGGTCAAATGGGTAACTCAGAAGTAGGTCACACTAACATCGGTGCTGGCCGCATTGTTTACCAAGACCTGACTCGCATCACCAAAGCGATCATGGATGGTGAATTCCAACAAAACGAAGTTCTGGTAGCTGCCATTGATAAAGCGGTTGCTGCTGGCAAAGCCGTTCACCTAATGGGTCTGATGTCTCCAGGTGGCGTACACTCACACGAAGACCACATCTACGCAGCAGTAGAAATGGCAGCCGCGCGCGGCGCAGAGAAAATCTACCTGCACTGCTTCCTTGACGGTCGTGACACACCACCACGCAGCGCAGAAGCGTCACTGAAACGCTTCCAAGATCTGTTTGCCAAACTGGGCAAAGGTCGTATCGCTTCTATCGTGGGTCGTTACTACGCGATGGATCGTGACAACAACTGGGATCGCGTTGAAAAAGCCTATGACCTACTGACTCTGGCACAAGGCGAGTTTACTTGTGACTCTGCGGTTGAAGCACTGCAAGCGGCTTACGCTCGTGAAGAAAACGATGAGTTTGTGAAAGCGACTGAAATCCGCGCAGCGGGTCAAGAATCTGCCGCGATGCAAGATGGCGATGCCCTGCTGTTCATGAACTACCGTGCTGACCGCGCGCGTCAAATCACCCGTACTTTCGTGCCTGATTTCGCAGGCTTTAGCCGCAAAGCCTTCCCAGCGCTGGATTTTGTGATGCTGACTCAATACGCAGCAGACATCCCACTCCAGTGTGCGTTTGGTCCAGCGTCACTGGAAAACACTTACGGTGAGTGGCTATCAAAAGCGGGTAGAACTCAGCTACGTATTTCTGAAACCGAGAAATACGCGCACGTAACCTTCTTCTTCAACGGCGGCGTTGAAAATGAATTCCCAGGTGAAGAGCGTCAACTCGTCGCCTCTCCAAAAGTCGCCACCTACGACCTGCAACCCGAAATGAGCTCTAAAGAGCTGACCGACAAGCTGGTTGCAGCGATCAAATCAGGCAAATACGATGCGATCATCTGTAACTATCCAAACGGCGACATGGTCGGTCACACTGGCGTTTACGAAGCTGCAGTGAAAGCGTGTGAAGCCGTAGACGAGTGTATTGGTCGTGTGGTTGAAGCCATCAAAGAAGTGGATGGTCAACTGCTGATCACCGCTGATCACGGCAACGCAGAAATGATGATTGACCCAGAAACGGGCGGCGTACACACAGCGCACACTAGCCTACCTGTACCACTTATCTATGTCGGCAACAAAGCGATCAGCCTAAAAGAAGGCGGAAAGCTATCGGATCTGGCTCCAACCATGTTGGCGCTGTCGGATCTGGATATTCCAGCAGACATGTCAGGCCAAGTGTTGTACAGCTAAGCTGACTCGATGATGATGAAAGCCCTGAATACTCAGGGCTTTTTTATACGCTTTTCCCACCGAGTGCGATGAGAATTGCAAACTTTTGACATCACAGGCTCGCCTGATGCAAAGCTTTGGGTATACTGAAGCACCCGTTTTTATTCACTAACACTAGACCAAACTCAATGACAGCAACGGATCCGCACGCGATTTTCAGTGACTTTCTAGGAAAAACCTTGACCCGACGTCTGCTGGCCTGCCTGTTATTTATGGTTTCACCGTCGCTCTTTGCGGCTACGCAACAGGAGTTAACGGGGGTAAAAAGTGAAATATCTCGCCAACAACAATCACTGGCCGAACAACAAAAATCGCTCGACCAACTACAACAAGCCCTTAAACAACAAGAGCTTGGCATCAACAGTATCGCAAATCAGATCACTAAAACCAAAAACGATCTGGAGAATGCCAATCGCAACATTGCTCAGCTCAATAGTAATATTCAGGCGCTGGAAACACAGAAGCAGCAACAAGCCGATAAACTCGGACGCCTACTGCAGACCTACTATCTCACTAAACGTTCACTGACGAATGGTCAATTTTTTCATCGCAGTGCCGATGAAGACCGCATCAGCCAGTACTATCAACATTTGGCAAAAAGCCGCGCGCAAGCTATCGAAGCTTTAGAAAAAACCCAAGCCGATCTCAATGCCAGTCAACAGCAGAGACAAGCCGAGCGTGAACAGATTGAGAAATTACTGGCTGAGCAGACCCAACAGCGAGACAAACTGGCTAAAACGCAAAGTGAGCGTAAGCAAACCGTAAAGAAAATTGAGAGCAGCATTTCCGGCGACAAAGTCTACCTTGCCGAATTGCAGCGCAACGAAACGCGCCTCAAAGCTGAAATAGCCAAAGCCGCCAAACGCAATGCAGTATTGATGAACGGGATTGCAAGTCAACGCGGTAAACTGCCGTGGCCGCTGAAAGGGCGTGTGCTACATAACTTCGGTGAACGCCAAACTGGGCAGATTGATTGGAAAGGTTTGGTCATTGATGCCAATTACGGCCAAGAGGTCAAAGCGGTTTATCCGGGCACGATCGTGTTTGCCGAGTACCTGCGAGGTTATGGCTTGGTTGTGCTCCTCGACCACGGCAAAGGTGATATGACACTGTATGGCTTCAACCAAACTCTGCTCAAGAAAGAGGGCGACAAAGTCATCGCAGGTGAAACCATTGCTCTTGCGGGTGATACTGGTGGTCAATCACGCCCTGCCCTCTACTTTGAAATCCGTCGTAATAGCCGCGCGGAAAACCCTTCGCAATGGTTACAGCGCTAAGAGGCGTAAAACGCCTCAACAACCTCAATCACGTTATCGAGCAGCGCATAGAGGAGTTGATTGATTCCCCCGGCCGATTCTCGCCCCCCACCAGAAGGAAACTGTGCACACAAAGCTCCCGCGCCTCGTTTATCGCTCAAGGGTGCGCGTAAAGAGAGCGTGTAATGCTGTTCATCCGCATACGTCACAATCAAATGCGCACGTTGCACATCCTGATTAGCAAGATGATTGGCGAATGCGCCGCTCACGCGCTGCGCTGCTGCACAATCGGGTAAGATCACCACGGTTAAACTTGAGCTCTGATAATAAGCCGGTTGCTCAAGGGCAAAAGCAAAATCTTGCTGATAAGCGCTGCGTAATTGGTAAAAAGGCGAGTTGAGATCGGCCAGCACAGCCCACGGTGTTTGATAGGCGAGTAAAGTTTGATACAACGTATCAGGCGCGAAATGCAGTTCAGATACGGTGCGGCCATAGCCATTGTAGTTAATCAGCGTTCCTAATTCACAAAGGGCATCGGTTTGTGCGGCATCGAATCCCGCTTCTTCCGCCAGAGTGTGTGCCACACGGTGTAAATTATCGCCAAACGCAGCCGTTATCGCCCAGTCACGAAAACGCCCTTTCAGTAGCCGATCAATGATCAATGCCGTACAGAGATTTGCATCGGTATCAATATGCGCTTGCAGTGCAGAATGGGCAGGAATATCGCCGGGCTGATGATGGTCGGCATAAAATACATGGGCTCCCGCTTGCAAAGCTCGCTGCAAGCCGAGCTGATTTTTAGCCATGGAGATATCCAATACCACCAGCTCATCACCAGCCGTTACCGTCAGTCGATCGAGTAAGGCAATATCGCGCTTAACGCCCGTGACTAGCTGAGTCGATTTAGGATGTGCTAGACGCCATTGCACAAGAGAAAGAATGCCATCAGCATCCCCATTAAATACATCGTAATCCACGTAAAGCTTCCTTTCTGGCTGGGAATGTTCAGGAAGTTAGCAACGAATCGGCTCCATGCCCAAGACAGATTGGTTATAACTCATGCTCAGGCATGCATAGCTCGCACACCTTCTTCAAGCAGTTGAAGCTGTTCACGCCCCGCCTTAGTGGCACAAGGTTTAACGACGGAGATCATCTGCAACATGCCTTGATGAATCACCTCTTCCGTGATCTGAGTTTTGTGTGACATCGCCGATTGATAACCAAGCCAGCTAGACGCAATCAGATGCAGAGTCCGCACCAGTTTCGGCATCTCATCCTCATTCAACTCCAGCAGTTGCAGATTGACAAAATTACGCACGATATCAATCAAATTGGTCTGTAATCGTTCTTGAACCCGAATATAGTCAGCATGCAACTCTTCATCGCGCTGCAAGATTTCCGGCAAATTGGCATAGAAAAAACGGTATTTCCACATCAGAGTGAAAATCGAATCCAAATAGTGTTTGAGTAGAGAAAGGCTCTCATACTGACCTTGTAGCGGAGTAAAACGCTCAATCAGCTCCGCCGAGTAGAGCGCAAAAATATCACGCACTATCTCCTGCTTATTTCGAAAGTGGTAATACAAATTACCTGGGCTGATCTCAATATGAGCAGCGATATGGTTAGTCGTGATGTTACGTTCACCTTGCTGATTAAACAGCTCAAGTGCCGCATGCACTATGCGATCCTTAGTTTTCATCATGATTCGCTTCGTCTTTCTGTCTGGATTACCGAAGTATAAAACAGTCGGGCTCAAGATGTGAAAAGCGTCTGACCTGCAGACGCTTTTCACGTTTACTATGGATGGTACGGCTTCGAAAGCTCATGCACCGCTTCAACAAACACACCGGCATTTTCAGGCGGCACGTCCAAATGAATACCATGCCCCAAGTTGAACACGTGGCCTGTGCCACCTTGGCCAAATCCAGCCAAAATACTCGCCACCTCTTCACGAATTCGTGGGGCAGGAGCATACAGAATGGAAGGATCCATATTGCCTTGCAGTGCCACTTTGTCTCCCACACGCGCTTTAGCGTCGGCGATATTGATCGTCCAATCTAAACCCACAGCATCACAACCTGTAGCCGCGATCTGCTCCAGCCACATGCCACCATTTTTGGTAAACAGCGTGACTGGTACACGGCGGCCTTCGTTTTCACGAATCAAGCCATCGACAATCTTGTGCATGTATTGCAAAGAGAACAGTTGATAATCACGCGGTGTTAACACGCCGCCCCAAGTATCAAACACCATCACCGCTTGTGCGCCGGCTTTAATCTGAGCATTCAGGTAGCTGATCACACTGTCAGCTAATTTATCTAACAGCGCATGCAGCACGGCAGACTCGCTGTACATCATCTTTTTGATTTTGGTGAAGGCTTTTGAACTGCCCCCTTCAACCATATAAGTGGCGAGCGTCCAAGGACTGCCAGAGAAACCAATCAGCGGCACTTCACCTTGCAGATCTTTGCGAATTTGACGCACGGCGTTCATCACATACTGCAATTCCCCTTCTGGATCGGGAATACCAATCTTATCGACATCGGCTTTGCAGGAGATGGGACGCTCAAAAACCGGTCCTTCGCCCGCCGCAAAACGCAGCCCAAGTCCCATCGCATCAGGAATCGTCAAAATATCAGAAAACAGGATCGCAGCATCAAGCGGAAAACGGCGCAGCGGCTGTAAAGTCACTTCAGAAGCCAACTCTGCATTCTTGCACAGCGCCATAAAATCACCCGCTTGAGCACGAGTGGCACGGTATTCAGGGAGATAACGCCCCGCTTGGCGCATCATCCATACAGGAGTGTAATCGACTGGCTGCTTGAGCAAAGCACGCAGGTAGCGATCATTTTTTAATTCAGTCATGGTGATTCCCACTTTTTCGGCTTCTTTACTTTGGCGCGTATTCTAACATCGTTTGTCCCACAAAAGCGGTTGGCTTTGCAAGCGGGATCAAGTTATTAACTTTTAAATCAATGCTTAAATTGCGTCCAACCCTTAACGGTGTTAAAAATTTGTTCGCTAGCGAAAACTATAACCATAAACTGAGTCCTCGACTCAGCATCTCATAACGACATCTTACTTACCCCCTCCTTAACCGGAGGGTTTTTTTTGCCTTTTAAGCCTGATCTTGGGCAATATCGGCCAACGTCTGCTCAATCAAAGCGCGGGCAATCGTCCCTCGAGGTGCAACAGGAGGAAGGTTTTCGATACCAAACCAATTGGCATCACTCAATTCACTGTAATCGGGTTTAAGCTCACCAGTGTCATAATCGGCTAAAAACGCCATCATCATACTCGACGGAAATGCCCAAGGTTGGCTGCCAAAGTAGCGAATATTGGTCACGACGATACCTGTCTCTTCCAATACTTCACGCGCGACACACTGTTCAAGCGTCTCCCCTACCTCAACAAAGCCGGCAATCACGGTGTACATACCATTGCGATGGCGTGGGTGCTGCGCCAGCAAAATTTTCTGCTGTTTACGTACGGCAACAATAATGCAGGGAAAAATACGCGGATAGTGCAAGGTTCGGCAATCGTGGCACTGCATTGCCAGTTGCTGATGATTGAGATAGTTACGCCCCCCACATTGCGGACAAAATCGTATGGTTTGGCTCATATGGCCATATTGCACCGCTTTGCTTGCAGCAAGAAACAGCGCCTCATCCACACCCAATAACTCACGTAATGAACTGAGCGGACGATCCTGCTCAATATCTGCAGCATTCAACCAGTAGACAGGGGAGTTTTGGTAACGATCCACCAAGATCGCCTTATCTTGCGGCAGATCCCACTGCTCTGCGCTGCCATAAGGAATTTGGCCATCCACCAGCCAAAGATCGCTGCCTGAAACAACACACCAATAAGCGTTCTTGCCGTCACTCTTTTCCACTCTGCTTCTCCTGATTGCTTGCAGTCGGATCATTTTACTGGCAATCTAAATTCACACCACAATTTGTCAGCACAAGAATTATTGACTATAACTTTTTGTGAGGGCAGTAGTTATATCTTATTGATATTACTAAGAAGGCAAAGGAACGATCGTCAGTGACGATCCGATCATGAGGACATGGTCATGCTAAAAAGATTCAAAAACACTCAAGACCAATGGGGCGGTTCGAACGAGATCATTGATCACTGGTTGGACAAACGACAACATGTGATCGTTGAGTATTGTAAGCTGGCAGCTCTACAGCCTTGTGCTAATAAGACTGCCGTATCAGAACTCCCTTCTCCGCAGGCTTTGCTGTACTTTTGCCAAGAATTGGTGGACTACATTTCTGAAGGTCATTTCAAGATCTACGACATGGTCATGAATAAATGGCAAGCTACCGGCTTTAAAGCCACCAATGAGATTAATCAGGTGTACGCCAAAATCGTCACTACGACTGAGCCGCTACTGAACTTTAACGATCAGTACGCCACCATCAGTGAATATGATGAGCTGCTCGATTTAGATCGTGATTTATCCGAAGTGGGTGAAGTGCTTGAAGCTCGTTTCTCTCTCGAAGATCATTTAATCCAGTTGATTGCCGATAGCCTTGCCGTACCGCCTGGCGCTTAACCAATCAGCCCTCCCTTGTGTGGGTAGAACATCTTAAATTTCAAAAGATAAGCACCAATAAAAAAGGCACCCTAAGGTGCCTTTTTTCATAGCTTGATGACTTACTCGTCGTCAGAAGAGAAACCTGCATTCAACAGTGCAGCGAGGTTGTCAGTGGCTTGTTCAGCCGATGGACCTTGCTGTTCTTGTGCACGTTTGGCTTGACGATCTTGGTGGTACGCAAAACCTGTACCAGCCGGGATCAGACGGCCAACGATCACGTTCTCTTTCAGACCGCGCAGATCGTCACGCTTACCAGATACCGCTGCTTCCGTTAGAACGCGAGTGGTTTCTTGGAACGATGCTGCTGAGATGAAAGACTCAGTCGCCAGAGATGCTTTGGTAATACCCAGCAGCTCACGCTCGAAACGAGCTGGCTCTTTGCCTTCTTCAACCAGTTTACGGTTCGCGATCTTCACTTGTGAGTACTCAACTGTCTCGCCAGGCAAGAACTCTGAGTCACCCGCGAAGGTGATCGTACACTTACGCAGCATTTGACGAACGATAGTCTCGATGTGCTTATCGTTAATCTTAACGCCTTGTAGACGGTAAACTTCCTGAACCTCGTTCGCGATGTAAGTGGTCACTGCATGGATACCACGCAGACGCAGGATGTCATGTGGCGACTCTGGGCCGTCCGCAATCACATCACCACGCTCAATGCGCTCACCTTCAAACACGTTCAATTGACGATGTTTAGGGATCATCTCTTCGTAAGTGTCACCGCTGTCACGAGTGATGATCAAACGACGCTTACCTTTAGTCTCTTTACCGAACGATACGGTACCTGAGTGCTCAGCCAGAATCGCAGGCTCTTTTGGCTTACGCGCTTCAAACAGGTCAGCAACGCGTGGTAGACCACCGGTGATGTCCTTGTTACCGCCAGACTTCTGAGGAATACGAGCCAGTGTATCACCCACATTCACTTCAGCACCGTCGTCCAAGTTCACAATCGCTTTACCTGGCAGGAAGTATTGAGCTGGCATGTCAGTACCTGGGATCAGGACATCTTTACCATTTGCGTCAACCAGTTTAATGGCTGGACGCATGTCTTTACCTGCTGCAGGACGCGCTGCGGCTTCAGTCACTTCACTTGAAGACAGACCAGTCAGATCGTCCGTTTGACGAGAAACGGTTACGCCATCGATCATATCCACAAACTGTACGCGACCTGCCACTTCAGTGATGATTGGCATGGTATGCGCTTCCCAGTTTGCAACCGTTTCACCGGCTGCAACGGCATCGCTATCGGCTTTGCTCAGCATAGAGCCGTATGGCAGTTTGTGTTTCTCTTTGGTACGACCAAATTCGTCAATAATGGTCAACTCAGAAGCACGAGAGGTGATAACAAGCTTGCCATCTTTGTTGATTACGAACTTCGCATTGTGCAGTTTCACAGAACCGTTGTTTTTCGCTTGGATGCTGTTTTCTGCTGCCGCTGTTGATGCCGCACCACCGATGTGGAACGTACGCATCGTCAGCTGTGTACCTGGTTCACCGATTGACTGTGCCGCGATAACACCAACCGCTTCACCTTGGTTTACCAAGTGACCACGTGCAAGGTCACGACCGTAACACTGCGCACAACAACCGAAGTCAGAATCACAAGTTACCACTGAACGCACTTTGATTTGGTCAACCGAGTTATCGTTGATCACCTTACACCACTTTTCATCCAGCAGTGTGTTACGTGGGATCAACACTTCGTCTGTACCTGGCTTGAGGATATCTTCCGATACCACACGGCCCAGTGCCAGTTCAGTCAGTGCGACTTTAACGTCACCACCTTCGATGTGCGGTGTCATCACCACGCCTTCTAAGGTGCCACAGTCATGTTCAGTCACCACAACGTCTTGCGCAACGTCTACCAGACGACGAGTCAGGTAACCGGAGTTCGCTGTTTTCAGTGCCGTATCCGCCAGACCCTTACGAGCACCGTGCGTTGAGATAAAGTACTGAAGAACGTTTAGACCTTCTTTAAAGTTTGCCGTGATTGGCGTTTCGATGATCGAGCCATCTGGACGCGCCATCAGACCACGCATACCCGCCAACTGACGGATCTGAGCAGCAGAACCACGAGCACCTGAGTCGGCCATCATATAGATGCTGTTGAACGACTCTTGTTTTTCTTGTTCGCCTTGACGGTTAATCACCTGCTCAGAAGAGAGGTTTTCCATCATCGCTTTCGCTACGCGATCGTTGGTTGATGCCCAAATATCGATCACTTTGTTGTAGCGTTCGCCAGCAGTCACCAGACCTGACTGGAACTGCTCTTGAATTTCGCGTACTTCTTCTTCCGCTTCAGCAATTTCCGTGTACTTAGCCGCTGGTACTACCATATCGTCGATACCAACCGATACACCAGAGAGTGCCGCGTAAGCGAAACCGGTGTACATGATTTGGTCAGCGAAAACAACCGTGTCTTTCAGACCCAGCTTACGGTACGCCTCGTTGAGCAGGTTAGAAATTTGCTTCTTACCTAGCTTCTGGTTCACCAAGCTGTATGGCAGACCTTTCGGTACGATTTGCCACAACATGGCACGGCCAACGGTCGTGTCAATCATCTTGGTTTCCGTGGTCAACTTACCGTTTTCATGCTTGATGGTTTCGGTAATACGTACTTTAACGCGAGCATGCAGCTCAGCGGTCTTAGTACGGTACGCCTTCTCAGCCTCAGCAGGGCCAGTCAGGTACATACCTTCGCCTTTCGCGTTGATCTTTTCACGGGTCATGTAGTACAGACCCAGTACCACGTCCTGAGACGGTACGATGATTGGATCACCTGACGCTGGCGACAGAATGTTGTTGGTTGACATCATTAGGGTACGAGCTTCCAACTGCGCTTCAAGCGTCAGAGGAACGTGTACCGCCATTTGGTCACCGTCGAAGTCCGCGTTATACGCCGCACACACCAGTGGGTGCAGTTGGATCGCTTTACCTTCGATCAGAACCGGTTCAAACGCTTGGATACCCAAACGGTGAAGTGTTGGTGCACGGTTCAGCAGCACTGGGTGTTCACGGATCACTTCATCCAAGATATCCCATACCACCGCTTCTTCGCGCTCAACCATTTTCTTCGCAGCTTTGATCGTCGTTGCTAGGCCACGAGTTTCCAGCTTGCTGTAGATGAATGGTTTGAACAGCTCAAGAGCCATTTTCTTTGGCAGACCACACTGGTGCAGACGCAGGTATGGACCTACGGTGATAACCGAACGGCCTGAGTAGTCAACACGTTTACCCAGCAGGTTCTGACGGAAACGACCTTGCTTACCTTTGATCATGTCAGCCAGAGACTTGAGCGGACGCTTGTTCGAGCCCGTGATCGCACGACCACGACGGCCGTTATCCAGCAGCGCATCCACAGACTCTTGCAGCATACGTTTTTCGTTACGTACGATGATATCTGGTGCAGCCAGTTCAAGCAGACGCTTCAAACGGTTGTTACGGTTGATGACGCGACGGTACAGATCGTTCAGATCCGACGTTGCGAAACGACCGCCATCCAGTGGAACCAGTGGACGTAGATCAGGCGGCAGAACTGGCAGAACAGTCAGGATCATCCACTCAGGTTTGTTACCTGAAGCAACGAACGCTTCAACCAGCTTCAGACGCTTAGTCAGTTTCTTACGTTTGGTTTCAGAGTTAGTGGTATTCAGCTCTTCACGCATCTGCTCGGCTTCCGCAGGCAGATCCATCGATGCCAGCAGATCTTTGATCGCTTCAGCACCCATTTTTGCGGTGAACTCATCGCCCCACTCTTCCAAACGGTCGAGGTACTCTTCCTCAGTCAGCATTTGACCACGTTCAAGGTCAGTCATGCCTGGCTCAGTCACGACGTACATTTCAAAGTACAGTACGCGTTCGATGTCACGCAGAGGCATGTCCATCAACAGACCGATACGAGATGGCAGAGACTTCAGGAACCAGATGTGCGCAACTGGAGAAGCCAGCTCGATGTGGCCCATACGGTCACGACGAACTTTAGTTTGGGTGACTTCAACGCCACACTTCTCACAAATCACACCACGGTGTTTCAGACGCTTATATTTGCCACAAAGACATTCGTAGTCTTTTACCGGGCCAAAAATACGCGCACAGAACAGACCATCACGCTCAGGTTTGAACGTACGATAGTTGATGGTTTCAGGTTTTTTCACTTCACCAAAAGACCATGAACGGATCATGTCCGGTGAAGCCAGACCGATTTTGATCGCATCAAATTCTTCGGTCTTATGCTGTGCTTTTAGAAAGTTTAATAAGTCTTTCACATTCAGCTCCTGTAAGGAGTTAAAAGGGACTCGCTGCGATTGGCAACGAGCACCTTCCTACCGAAAACCGGTAGGCTCCCCCTTGCGGGGAAACCTTAGGGTTTATTATTCGTCTTCTAGCTCGATGTTGATACCCAGCGAGCGAATCTCTTTCAACAGTACGTTGAACGATTCTGGCATACCAGGTTCCATCGCGTGGTTGCCATCTACGATGTTCTTATACATCTTAGTACGGCCGTTCACGTCGTCCGATTTCACGGTCAACATCTCTTGCAGAGTATACGCAGCACCGTATGCTTCCAGTGCCCACACTTCCATCTCACCGAAGCGCTGACCACCGAACTGAGCTTTACCGCCCAGAGGTTGCTGAGTAACCAGACTGTAAGAGCCTGTAGAACGAGCGTGCATCTTGTCGTCAACCAAGTGGTTCAGTTTCAGCATGTACATGTAACCCACGGTAACTGGACGCTCAAACGCGTCACCCGTGCGGCCATCGAACAGAGTCAACTGACCAGAAGCTGGCAGATCCGCCAGTTCTAACATGGCTTTGATAGACGATTCAGGAGCACCATCGAATACTGGTGTTGCGACTGGTAGACCTGCACGCAGGTTTTGTGCCAGTGTACGTACATCGTCATCACTGAGTTCTGAGATATCAACGCGTTGACGAGTATCGCCCAGATCATAAACCTTCTGCAGGAACTCACGCAGCTTCGCCAGCTCTTGTTGTTCCTTGATCATTTGGTTGATCTTGTCACCGATACCTTTTGCCGCCAGACCTAAGTGAACTTCAAGGATCTGACCGATGTTCATACGCGATGGTACGCCCAGTGGGTTCAGTACGATGTCAACCGGCTGACCGTTTTCATCGTATGGCATGTCTTCAACAGGGTTGATCTTAGAGATAACACCCTTGTTACCGTGACGACCCGCCATCTTATCACCCGGCTGGATGCGACGTTTCACTGCTAGGTAAACCTTAACAATCTTCAGTACGCCAGGAGCCAGATCATCGCCTTGGGTGATCTTACGACGCTTCGCTTCAAACTTCTTATCGAAGTCTGCTTTCAGTTCGTCGTACTGTTCTGCCAGTTGCTCGAGCTGGTTTTGCAGGTCTTCATTTTCAAGCGTCTGCTCTAACCATTTCTTACGTTCGATTGAACCCAGTTTCGCTTCAGTGTAACCACCCGCCAGCAGTACAGAGCGAACACGCGCCAGAAGACCGCCTTCCAGAATTTGGAACTCTTCCGTCAGGTCTTTCTTCGCTTCTTTCAGCTGCATCTGTTCGATTTCAAGCGCACGCTTGTCTTTTTCTACGCCATCGCGAGTAAAGACTTGTACGTCGATAACCGTACCTGCTACTGAGTTCGGTACACGCAGAGACGTATCTTTCACGTCCGAGGCTTTCTCACCGAAGATCGCACGCAGCAGTTTCTCTTCTGGAGTCAGCTGAGTTTCACCTTTCGGTGTCACTTTACCAACCAGAATGTCGCCGCCTTTCACTTCTGCACCGATGTACACGATGCCAGATTCGTCAAGCTTAGACAGAGCCGCTTCACCCACGTTAGGGATATCCGCCGTGATCTCTTCTGCGCCCAGTTTAGTATCACGCGCCACACAAGAAAGCTCTTGGATGTGGATAGTGGTAAAGCGGTCGTCTTGAACTACGCGCTCAGACACTAAGATCGAGTCTTCGAAGTTGTAACCGTTCCAAGGCATGAATGCGATACGCATGTTTTGGCCAAGAGCCAGTTCGCCAAGGTCAGTGGAAGGACCGTCTGCCAGTACATCGCCACGAGCTACAGGTTCACCCGGCATCACACATGGACGCTGGTTGATACAAGTATTCTGGTTCGAACGGGTGTACTTAGTCAGGTTGTAGATGTCGATACCCGCTTCGCCAGGGATCAACTCTTCTTCATTTACTTTAACTACGATACGAGAAGCATCAACCGACTGGACCATACCGCCACGTTTCGCCACGGCTGTTACACCAGAGTCAACCGCTACGTTACGCTCGATACCCGTACCAACCAGTGGTTTCTCTGAACGCAGAGTTGGAACCGCCTGACGTTGCATGTTCGCACCCATCAAAGCACGGTTCGCATCGTCGTGTTCTAGGAACGGGATCAGCGATGCCGCGATCGATACCACTTGGTTTGTCGCAACGTCCATGTAGTCAACGTGTTCACGTGGGTGAAGACCTGACTCGCCTTTTTGACGTGCGGTAACCAGTTCATCAGCAAAACCGCCTTCTTCCGTCAGCTTAGCGTTCGCCTGAGCGATAACGAATTGACCTTCTTCAATCGCAGAGAGGTAATCCACTTCGTCAGTCACAACACCGTTGACTACGCGACGGTAAGGGGTTTCAAGGAAACCGTACTCGTTGCAGCGTGCAAACGCAGACAGCGAGTTGATCAAACCGATGTTTGGACCTTCAGGTGTTTCGATAGGACATAGACGACCGTAGTGAGTTACGTGTACGTCACGTACTTCGAAGCCAGCACGCTCACGAGTCAGACCGCCAGGGCCCAATGCAGAAATACGACGCTTATGCGTCACTTCTGACAACGGGTTGTTCTGATCCATAAACTGAGACAGCTGAGAAGAACCAAAGAATTCTTTTACAGCAGCAGAAATTGGTTTCGCGTTGATCAGGTCTTGTGGCATCACGTTGTCCAGATCGCCCAAGCTTAGGCGTTCTTTCACTGCGCGTTCAACACGTACCAGACCAACACGGAATTGGTTCTCTGCCATTTCGCCGACACTACGGATACGACGGTTGCCAAGGTGGTCGATATCGTCCACTTCGCCTTTACCGTTACGAATCGAGATCAGCTTTTTCATCACTTCGATGATGTCAACTTCATCCAGCGTGCCTTGCTCTTCCGCATCTTCACGACCGATTGAGCTGTTGAACTTCATACGGCCAACAGTCGACAGATCGTAACGCTCTGCAGAGAAGAATAAGCTTTCAAACAGCGATTCCGCTGCTTCTTTCGTTGGTGGCTCGCCAGGGCGCATCATGCGGTAGATTTCTACCAGTGCAGAGATGCGATCTGTCGTACTATCAACACGCAGGGTTTCTGACATGAACGGACCGTGGTCCAGATCATTGGTAAACAGAACTTCTAGCTTTTTGTAACCTGCTTGAGACAGGTTCGCTAGCGCTTCCAGGCTGATTTCCTGGTTCGCGGTAATGATCAGTTCGCCAGTCGCTTCATTCACGTAATCTTTCGCAGATACTTTACCTACGATGTACTCAACCGGAACTTCAATAAAGTTCACGCCATCTTTTTCAAGTTGACGGATGTGACGTGCAGTCACACGACGGCCTTTCTCTACGTAAACCTTGCCATCCGCTTCGATATCGAAGGTCGCAGTTTCACCACGCAGACGCTCTGGAACCAACTCCATCATTAGAGTTTGATCTTTCACTTCGAAATTCACTTTTTCGAAGAAGATGTCCAGGATCTCAGCGCTAGTTTTACCTAGTGCACGCAGGATGATCGATGCAGGCAGCTTACGACGACGGTCAATACGTACGTACAGGTTGTCTTTTGGATCGAACTCAAAATCAAGCCATGAACCACGGTACGGAATGATACGTGCGTTATACAGAACCTTACCTGAAGAGTGGGTCTTACCCTTATCGCTGTCGAAGAACACGCCTGGGCTTCGGTGCAGCTGGGATACGATAACCCTTTCGGTACCATTGATTACGAAGGTACCATTTTCTGTCATGAGCGGAATTTCGCCCATGTAGACTTCTTGTTCTTTAATATCTTTGACAGTACCTGCTGGCGCGTCTTTATCAAAGATCACTAGGCGTAGTTTCACGCGTAGCGGTTTTGAATAAGTTACACCACGGATTTGACATTCTTTAACGTCAAAAACTGGCTCACCAAGACGGTAGCTAACGTATTGCAGCTCTGAATTGCCGTTATAGCTCTGAATTGGAAATACAGAACGAAAAGCGGCTTCAAGACCGTATTGTCCTTCAGGATCCTGTTCGATGAACTTTTCGAACGAATCGAGCTGGATCGATAGCAGGTATGGAATGTCCAACACTTGTGGACGAGTACCAAAGTCCTTACGGATGCGCTTTTTCTCGGTATAAGAGTAAACCATGGGGTTCCTCAGCTCGCTGATAAGTGACCCAAACTGTCCGCCTTTCAGGTTAAAAAGGGCGAGGACAGTGACTAATCGCTGTTTACTGTAGTGTGAATTCATTGCGTTGAAATGAACTCATTTGCATGAATATGGAACGCTTAAACAGCGGGAAAATTCGTCCATACCCTACAGCGCAAAAAGGCCGGTGGTTATTAAACCACCAGCCATTAGCCTTTCGGCTAAGAAATTAAGTAGGAATTACTTAACTTCAACAGTTGCACCAGCTTCTTCAAGCTCTTTCTTCAGTGCTTCTGCTTCTTCTTTAGATACCGCTTCTTTAACAGCAGCTGGAGCGCCGTCTACAAGAGCTTTAGCTTCTTTCAGACCTAGACCAGTTGCGCCACGTACTGCTTTGATAACAGCAACTTTGTTCGCGCCTGCAGCAGACAGAATTACGTTGAATTCAGTTTGCTCTTCAACAGCAGCAGCAGCAGCTGGACCAGCAACAACTGCAGCAGCAGCAGAAACACCGAACTTCTCTTCCATAGCAGAGATCAGTTCAACAACTTGCATTACAGACATTTCTGCAATAGCGTCTAGGATTTGCTCGTTAGTAATAGACATAACAATTCTCTTTTAAGTCAACAATAAGTTTATTTAGCAACCAGTAAAAAGCAAAAGCAGTTTTGCTTATGCAGCTTCTTTTTGATCGCGGACAGCAGCGATTGTACGAACCAGCTTGCCAGCAGAAGCTTCTTTCATGCACATCATCAGGCGTGCAATCGCTTCGTTGTAAGTTGGTAGTGTCGCTAGTACTTCAGGGTCAGTCAGTACACCTTCAAATGCAGCTGCTTTGATCTCGAATGCTTTGTTCTCTTTAGCGAAGTCTTTGAAAAGACGCGCTGCAGCACCTGGGTGCTCGTTAGAGAAGCCGATCAAAGTAGGGCCTACGAATACGTCTTTCAGACATTCGTAAGCTGTGCCTTCTACTGCGCGACGTGCCAGTGTGTTACGAACAACTTTCAGGTAAACGCCCGCTTCACGAGCTTGTTTACGCAGATTAGTCATCGCAGCAACTTGAACACCACGAGAGTCAGCAACAACTGCAGAAAGTGCACCACTGGCCGCTTCGTTGACTTCAGCAACAATTGCTTTTTTGTCTTGAAGATTTAAAGCCATCTTGGATTAACTCCTGGTTGTCGTTACACCGCTCACTATTATCAACAACAGTGAGAGCTTTTTTGGTGCAGTCCCAGAAGAAAGGTAACTTAAAAAGTAGATCTTTCTGTCAGTTCGGGCACCATCTACGTAGGTTTTATTAAGTTATCCGAGGATAACGCCTACGGTCTTGGACGGAGACTGGGTTTTCACCACGAGGTAAAAGTTCAGCCCCAACCACAAATATTAGGCGCAGAATTATACACAAATTCTGCGCCTAAGCAAATGCATTAAACTTGTGCGCTCAGAGTATTCTGATCGACAGCAACGCCAGCACCCATAGTAGTAGAGATGCTTACCTTCTTCACGAAAACGCCTTTCGCAGAAGATGGTTTTGCTTTCTTCAGAGCAACCAGCAGAGCTTCTAAGTTCTCTTTCAGTTGGTCTGCTTCGAACGTCACCTTACCGATAGTGGTATGGATGATACCGTTCTTGTCGTTACGGTAACGAACCTGACCTGCTTTAGCGTTCTTAACCGCTTCAGCAACGTTAGGAGTTACAGTACCAACTTTCGGGTTTGGCATCAGACCACGTGGACCTAGGATAGTACCTAGTTGACCAACAACGCGCATTGCATCTGGAGATGCGATAACTACGTCGAAGTTCATTTCGCCTTTTTTCACGAGATCAGCCAGATCTTCCATACCAACCAGTTCTGCACCAGCTGCTTTAGCTGCTTCAGCGTTAGCACCTTGAGTGAATACCGCTACGCGGATGTCACGGCCAGTACCGTGTGGCAGTACCGTTGCGCCACGAACGTTTTGGTCAGATTTACGAGCATCGATACCCAGGTTAACAGCAACGTCAACTGATTCAACGAATTTCGCAGTTGCCAGCTCTTTCAGCAGAGCAACAGCTTCGTTGATGTCGTACTCTTTAGTTACATCCACTTTTGCGCGGATAGTACGCATACGCTTAGTTAGTTTTGCCATTGTATTAACCCTCAACCACTAGGCCCATTGAGCGAGCAGTACCTGCGATAGAACGCTTCATCGCTTCGATATCAGCACCAGTCATGTCAGCTGCTTTAGTAGCAGCGATTTCTTGGATTTGAGCGTCAGTGATTGTGCCCACTTTAGCAGTGTTAGGACGTGCAGAACCAGACTTGATGCCAGCTGCTTTCTTCAGAAGAACAGATGCTGGTGGAGTCTTAGTTTCGAACGTGAAAGAACGGTCGCTGTACACAGTAATAACTACTGGGATTGGTAGACCTTTCTCTAGAGATTCTGTACGTGCGTTGAACGCTTTACAGAATTCCATGATGTTAACACCGCGTTGACCTAGAGCAGGACCAACTGGTGGACTTGGGTTTGCCATGCCAGCTGCAACTTGCAGCTTTACATAAGCTTCAACTTTCTTAGCCATGATATTTCCTAGATTATGGGTGCAAACGCTAATCGATTGATCAGCTCCCCGGTTTTCATAAAGAACCTGTAAAAAGGCGCGAAATTATAGTCATAATCCACGCCCCAGACAAGCCTAAAGAGATGCTTTTTTAATCAAGCTTTTCCACTTGACCAAATTCGAGTTCAACAGGTGTTGCACGACCAAAGATCGAAACCGACACTTTCAAGCGGCTTTTCTCGTAATCCACCTCTTCAACGGTACCGTTGAAGTCAGCAAATGGACCGTCGTTAACACGCACGACTTCACCCGCTTCAAACATGGTTTTAGGACGTGGTGCTTCGCTGGCTTTCTCAAGACGATTCAGAATCGCATCTGCTTCCTTATCTGTGATAGGAGCAGGGCGATCTGATGTACCACCGATGAATCCCATCACGCGAGGTACGCTACGTACCAAGTGCCAAGATTCATCATTCATGATCATCTGCACTAGCACATAACCTGGGAAGAATTTACGTTCACTTTTGCGGCGTTGGCCAGCGCGCATTTCGACCACTTCTTCTGTTGGTACTAACACTTCACCAAACAGCTCTTCCATACCATGCATTTTGATATGTTCACGAAGTGACTGAGCAACACGTCCTTCAAATCCCGAGAAGGCTTGAACTACATACCAGCGTTTTTTGGGAGCTTCACTCATGTATTAAACCCTCTACTATACTCCGGTCACAAAGGCCACTAGACGAACCATAATGCCGTCAATACCCCAAAGTGCCAGAGCCATTACAATACTTACTGCTAAAACGATCAGTGTGGTTTGCATAGTTTCTTGGCGTGTTGGCCAAACCACTTTGCGAACTTCCATACGAGATTCGCGAGCAAAAACGATCGCTTCTTTGCCTTTTGTTGTTGTCACAGCAACACCAAGTGCTGCAGCAATCAACACAATTACACCTGCGGCGCGAGCTACCACAGACAGTTCACCATACAGGTAATTACCCACAACAGCGGCAACCAGCAGAACAAAAGTGGCTACCCACTTTAGAGTGTCTGCTGCATTTGAGCTATCAGGAGCTTCAGCGTTGTTTGCTTTCATAAACCAACCTGTCACATATCTGACTTCTAGACGACAACGGCCCCGCTGTTGCAGGGCAAATCCATTCGGTCAACGCAATGCGCTGATTCCATACTAAAGAGCGAGAAAATACTCTCTTAACCCTAAATTTTGGCTGCGTTTGATCAAGAAATCGACACATTATTGCGCAGCGCAGAAAAAGGGCATCAAATGATGCCCTTTTTAGTAGTGCTTAGTCAAATAATTAAGCGATGATCTTAGCTACAACACCAGCACCTACAGTACGGCCACCTTCACGGATAGCGAAGCGTAGACCTTCGTCCATCGCGATTGGGGCAATCAGGTCTACAACCATCTTGATGTTGTCGCCTGGCATTACCATTTCTACGCCTTCTGGAAGCTCGATGCTGCCTGTTACGTCAGTTGTACGGAAGTAGAACTGTGGACGGTAACCTTTGAAGAATGGTGTATGACGGCCACCTTCGTCTTTTGACAGTACGTATACTTCTGATTCGAACTTAGTGTGTGGTGTGATTGAACCTGGCTTCGCCAGTACTTGACCACGCTCTACTTCTTCACGCTTAGTACCACGTAGTAGTGCACCTACGTTCTCACCTGCACGACCTTCGTCAAGCAGCTTACGGAACATCTCTACACCTGTACAAGTAGTTTTTACTGTGTCTTTGATACCTACGATCGCAACTTCGTCACCCACTTTCAGGATGCCGCGCTCGATACGACCAGTTACTACTGTACCACGACCTTGGATTGAGAATACGTCTTCGATTGGCATCAGGAATGCCATGTCTACTGCACGCTCTGGCTCTGGAATGTATGAATCCAGTGCTTCTGCTAGCTCAACAATCTTCGCTTCCCACTGTGCTTCGCCGTTTAGCGCGCCTAGTGCTGAACCTTGGATTACTGGCAGGTCATCACCTGGGAAATCGTACTCAGACAGCAGCTCACGAACTTCCATTTCAACCAGCTCTAGAAGCTCTTCATCGTCAACCATGTCACACTTGTTCATGAATACGATGATGTAAGGAATACCTACTTGGCGACCCAGCAGGATGTGCTCACGAGTTTGTGGCATTGGACCGTCAGTTGCCGCTACAACTAGGATACCGCCGTCCATCTGTGCTGCACCGGTGATCATGTTCTTAACATAATCCGCGTGTCCTGGACAGTCTACGTGTGCGTAGTGACGGTTTGGAGTATCGTACTCTACGTGAGAAGTATTGATTGTAATACCACGCTCACGCTCTTCTGGTGCGTTGTCGATTGACGCGAAGTCACGAGCTTTACCGCCATATACTTTTGCAAGTACAGTACAGATAGCTGCAGTTAGAGTTGTTTTACCGTGGTCAACGTGGCCGATAGTACCAACGTTTACGTGCGGTTTCGTACGTTCAAATTTCTCTTTAGACATGAGTTGTCCCTCTAGGTACGGATTTAGGTGGCTTTTGAGATGACCACGCAACCAAAAAATATCGGTAGTAAAGTATATATCAAAAGGAAAACTTTGCTTAGAGGCTTAGAGCTGGTGCTGATAGGCAGAATCGAACTGCCGACCTCATCCTTACCAAGGATGCGCTCTACCATCTGAGCTATATCAGCACTCTAAAATGAGTGGAGCGGGCAGCGGGAATCGAACCCGCATCATCAGCTTGGAAGGCTGAGGTAATAGCCATTATACGATGCCCGCAACACGTAACTCTGAGAGCTATTTCCTTAAGAATATGGTGGAGGGGGACGGATTCGAACCATCGAAGGCGGAGCCGGCAGATTTACAGTCTGCTCCCTTTGGCCACTCGGGAACCCCTCCAAATTTTTGACCATTTTCACTGCTAGTGGAGAAAATGGTGCCGACTACCGGAATCGAACTGGTGACCTACTGATTACAAGTCAGTTGCTCTACCTACTGAGCTAAGTCGGCATAAGTGGTGCGCATTCTAGTGAATGATCTTGGGGGTTGCAACCCTTATCTTGAAAAAAAACTCAATTTTCAAAGGATTTTGCTTGTTCGTTGTTTTTTCAGTCAAATTAGAGCGCAATCGCTAATTCTCGCATCTTTCTATTTTGTTTTATCTTGTGCTTATTGTATTTTCGCTTTCCTTATTCTCAACCGCATGATTGAACCGATTATGAGCCCATATTTAACCTTTGATCGCCAACACTGGGCCCAATTGCGCAACTCAGTACCTATGACGCTCTCTGAAGGCGATCTTAAAGAGTTACAGGGCATCAATGACCATTTATCGATGACCGAAGCGGTTGAAATCTACCTTCCTCTCGCTCGTCTACTGAATTTGTATGTGGCCGCGCGTCAACGTCGTAATGGTGTGCTACATCAGTTTTTGGGTAACACCGAATCAGCACCCCCTTTTGTGATTGGCATTGCGGGCAGCGTTGCCGTCGGAAAAAGTACAACGGCTCGCTTACTGAAAGCTCTCTTATCACGTTGGGAGAATCATCCGAAGGTCGAACTGATCACCACAGACGGCTTCCTATACCCCAATAAGGTACTGACTGAGCGTGGCATTATGCATAAGAAGGGCTTTCCTGAATCTTATGATATTCGCCGTTTGGTGGAATTTGTTTCTGAGGTTAAAGCTGGCCAGCCCAATGTGGCCGCACCCGTTTATTCACATCTCACTTATGATATTACGGATGAAATGAAAGTGGTCGACAGACCGGATGTGCTGATTATTGAAGGTTTGAACGTACTGCAAAGTGGTATGGACTACCCTCATGACCCACACCGCGTGTTTATCTCTGATTTCCTCGATTTTTCGATTTATGTCGATGCCGATAGTCAACTGATAGAAAAGTGGTATATCGAGCGCTTTATGAAATTTCGCCAAGGTGCATTTAAAAAGCCCGGCTCCTATTTCAGCCACTACACTGCACTCACTGAAGCCCAAGCTGAACAGAAGGCGCGTTCCATTTGGGAAACCATCAACGGTAAAAATCTGGTTGAGAACATCTTGCCGACCAAAGGTCGTGCACATTTGATTTTACGCAAGGGCCTTAACCATACGGTAGAAGAAGTTCTGCTCCGTAAATAATGCTCAACAGAAAGAGGCTTACGCCTCTTTTTGGCTTTAATTCTGCTCTAGTCGTTTTTACGTAGGGATATCTCGCCACCAATAAAACTTTTCAAGCCCGCGTCGGTTTCTAATAATACGCCGCCGTGTTCATCAATCCCACGCTCAATACCGCGCACCTCATTCGCCCCCATCAGCAGTTTAACTGGGCGGCCGATGAAGTTATCCCAACGATTCCAACGCTCGACAAAGTTTTGCATGCCTGAAATTTCATACTGGCGTAAGGTACGATCTAAGACAGCAATCAGGTTAATCGCTAAAGCATTACGATCAATCCGATTTTGACCAGTGACTTCCGCAAGGCTTACCCAGGGCTGATCTATAATACCTTCGTTATCACGCATAGTGAGGTTGATCCCCATGCCGATCACTAAATGTGCTGCCGCACCGGCTTGACCAGACATTTCCACTAAAATGCCCGCCAACTTTTTGTCTTGATAATAGAGATCGTTTGGCCATTTGAGTTTAACGCCATCCACTCCCATGGCTTCCAGCGCTTCAACAATGGCCACACCAACGACTAAACTCAGCCCCATCGCGGCGGCCATACCGGCATCTAAACGCCAATAGATCGAGAGATAAAGATTAGCGCCAAATGGAGAAACCCAATGCCGACCACGCCGGCCACGACCACTGGCTTGATATTCTGCTAAACAGACCGTACCCGATGCCAGCGTCTCGACATGATCGAGCAGATATTGATTGGTCGAGCCAATAATCGGATGCAGCTCAACAGGATTATTCACTTGCGATTGGATTACCGATTGATCGAGCAAGCTCATCGCTTGAGCAAGTTGATACCCTTTACCCTGTACACGAAACACATCCACACCCCAGTCGCGGATGCCTTGAATATGCTTACTGATGGCTGCTCGCGTGATCCCAAGCTGAGCACCCAAGACTTCACCGGAGTGAAAATCGCCATCGGCTAACTGTTTGAGTATGGCTAGTTTAGCGCTGTGCTCTTTCATGCTTGCTCACTCATCCATTGCTTTAAATTGGTTTCTTCACTTTCGCCAATAAATCGCACTTCATGTTCAAGTTCAATGCCATAGCAGTTGAACACGCGCTGCTGAATATCAGCCGCCAGCATGAGTACATCTTGCGCACTCGCGTCACCCGTATTAACGATCACCAGAGCTTGTTTAGGGTGAACTTTCGCTCCTCCGATTTGGTGACCTTTCAAACCCGCTTGATCAATCAACCATCCGGCCGCCACCTTGACCCCTTGTTCAGCCGGATATGCCACCACATCAGGATGCTCAATTTGCAGTCGAGCAAAGGCTTGCCGACTGATCACAGGGTTTTTAAAGAAACTGCCCGCATTCCCCATCACAGCAGGATCAGGCAGTTTTTCCATTCGCGTAGCACAAACTCTCTGATACACATCATGAATAGCACAGTCCGAGGACAAATCTTTCAGTGGACCGTACTGGATAATCGGCTGCCAAGCTTTAGCGAATTTTAACCCCACAGCCGTCACGACCGCTTTTTGATAAAGCTGATGTTTGAAAATGGAGTCACGGTACCCAAATTGGCACTCTTCCACCGTCAAACGCTTCACTGTGCCAGTCTCTAGGCATAAGTAATCGACGTAATCACAGACATCTTTAAACTCAACGCCATACGCGCCAATATTTTGGATTGGTGCAGAGCCAGCACAACCAGGGATCAAAGCAAGATTCTCTAAACCGCCAATCCGCTGCTCCACACACCAACTTACCAGTGAAGGCCAATCTTCACCACCGGCCACATGCAGCCGATGGTAATCATCATCTTGTTGATGCTCTATACCATTGAGGCGATTAATCACTACCATACCGGTATAGTGACAAGTAAAAAGCATATTACTGCCTTTGCCTATAATAAGCTTAGGTAGGCTAGCCCATTCAGCAGAGCAATAGAGCGCCTTAAGATCGTCAATCGATTCCGCCACGACCAATTGAGCAGCTGACTGTTCAATACCAAAGGTGTGGTAGGGTTTGAGGTTCGCACCGAGTTGAATTTGCATGGTCGTCTTTGGATAACTTAAACTGGCCATATTCTACCTCAGATGGCCGACAAGCACGAAAGACCAATGTTAGAGTTTCAGCAATTTGACCCCATTAAGCTCCCGCTTATCAAACGCTTTTATAAAAACCACTATCCGGGGAGCAAACCCAAAAGTGATGAACAGGTGATTGTTGCTCTCAAGGATCGTGAGATTGTGGGCGTGGTACGTTTTCGTATGATTGGTCAATATCGCCTACTGACTGGCATGGCAGTGGAAACCCAGAGCCGTCAACAAGGGATTGGAAAGCAACTGCTCGACTACTGCCAAAAGCAATGGCTCAATCCAGCAACCTTTTGTTTTGCTTATACCCATCTCGAACATTTCTATCAGCAAGGCCATTTTATTCAAATTGCACCTCATGCTTTACCCGCCGAGCTCCATATACTCTTTGAGCGTTACTCGAGATCTGGTAAGGATCTCATTCCGATGCAATATCAAGCGAAGTAATGTCAAGAATGGTCGCCATTTCTAGCCTTTTCTTAACCAGTTTTGGTAATATCCACTGCTCGCAATTTTGCACACAACAAGGTAATGCATCCCAATGATTGCTCGAAGAAACCCAATCGAACAACTACCAGCGATTGCGCAAGATCCTGACAAATTTGGCGTACTGCTCTCGGCTGCAGAATTTCGAACTCATTTGGTTGAATCGATTCGTCAGGCACGCAAACGTATCTACCTCGTTGCACTTTATTTAGAAAATGACGATGCTGGCCGTGAAATTCTTACTGAACTCTATGCCGCCAAGCAGCGTAACCCAGGACTCGAGATACATATTTGTGTTGACTGGCACCGTGCTCAGCGTGGCTTGATCGGTGCAGCAGAATCCGAAGGCAACGCCGCCATGTATCGTGACTTTGCTCAGCAACATGAACACTGTATTCCTGTCTATGGCATACCTGTTCGAGGCAGGGAAGTCTTTGGCGTTCTGCATCTAAAAGGCTTCATTATTGATGATCAAGTGATCTATAGCGGTGCGAGCCTCAATAATGTCTATCTCCAATTTCATGGTCGCTATCGTTTTGATCGCTACCATACCTTAGAAAATGCTGAACTTGCCGACAGCATGGTGCATTTTATCCAACAAGAAATGCTGGCTCACCCAGCCGTCAATAATCTCGCTTGCGGTAGCAAGCCCACCACAAAAGAGATTAAGTCTGATATCCGCCAATTCCGAGCTTCACTTGCTCAAGCCAATTATCAATTTTCCGAACAGAAAGTGAATGAAAGCCAAGTCGCTGTCACACCCTTGGTTGGGCTTGGTCGACGTAGAAATCGACTGAACCAAAGCATTATCCATCTGTTAGCCTCTGCTAAAGATGAAGTGTTTATCTGCACGCCATATTTTAACTTCCCACCTAGCATCGCTAAAGAGGTGAAAAAGGCTCTGCGGCGTGGCGTGAAAGTGCATATCGTGATTGGTGATAAAACCGCGAATGATTTCTACATTGCACCAGAAGAGCCATTCAAGACCATTGGTGGCTTACCTTACTTGTATGAACTTAATCTGCGCCGCTTTGCAAAAGCCAATGAAGCGCATATTGCCAGCCGCAAGCTCTCAATCCATCTCTGGAAGCATGAGAATCATAGCTACCACCTCAAAGGAATTTGGGTTGATAAACGCTATATGCTCATCACAGGAAATAACCTCAATCCACGCGCTTGGAAGCTCGACCTCGAAAACGCGATTTTAATTCGTGATGATTACCATCACCTCACCGCCAAATTTGAAGCCGAAATTGACAATATTTTGCAGCATACCCAGCTAATCTGCACTTATAAACAAATTGAAAAACCCGAGCACTACCCAGAAAAAGTACAACGCTTAGTACGCCGAATCATGCGTCTTAAAGCCGATCGTGTCCTCAAACAAATCTTATAATCAAGTCTAACGCTACCAGCCGATGCACCCGCATCGGCTTTTTTATTGCTCTATAGCCATCCGAACCGACTATGCACTGACTGAGGCTTTATTGAGAAATTCCGATGGATAATCTCAACGATAAAGTGGATAAAGCACACTCGTTGGATAAACGCAAAAAGACGCAAAGACAAAAAGAGAGCAGTAAGAAGAGTTGGACAGTTTGGGATAATTCAACATCGCAGAGGATGAATACTGGGATAGGCGATAAGCGGTGATTAAAATCTGGCTTTCAATGATTTCCAGAAAGCAAAAAACCCAGTCCTAAGACTGGGTTTCTCAAATAAGTGGCGGAGCGGACGGGACTCGAACCCGCGACCCCCGGCGTGACAGGCCGGTATTCTAACCGACTGAACTACCGCTCCGCTGTCTGGTTAGACGTTTCGTCTACTTTTTTTTGCCTTTAGATTTTTCTTAAAATCTAAAAACAACAAGTTAAAGCCTGGCGATGTTCTACTCTCACATGGGGAGACCCCACACTACCATCGACGCTGTTTCGTTTCACTTCTGAGTTCGGGATGGGATCAGGTGGGTCCAAAACGCTATGGCCGCCAAGCAAAATTCTGTTTTTGATTTCACTTTTTCTTAAAAAGTGATAACCAACAATTCTGGAAAGCTGTCTTCGTTCTCAACACATTCTTATGCGCTTAACTTTGAGTCCACTACAAAACCCCTTGGGTGTTGTATGGTTAAGCCTCACGGGCAATTAGTACAGGTTAGCTCAACGCCTCACAACGCTTACACACCCTGCCTATCAACGTTCTAGTCTCGAACAACCCTTTAGGACGGTTAAACCGTCAGGGAAGACTCATCTCAGGGCTCGCTTCGCGCTTAGATGCTTTCAGCGCTTATCAATTCCGAACTTAGCTACCGGGCAATGCGTCTGGCGACACAACCCGAACACCAGAGGTTCGTCCACTCCGGTCCTCTCGTACTAGGAGCAGCCCCCTTCAATCTTCCAACGCCCACGGCAGATAGGGACCGAACTGTCTCACGACGTTCTAAACCCAGCTCGCGTACCACTTTAAATGGCGAACAGCCATACCCTTGGGACCGACTTCAGCCCCAGGATGTGATGAGCCGACATCGAGGTGCCAAACACCGCCGTCGATATGAACTCTTGGGCGGTATCAGCCTGTTATCCCCGGAGTACCTTTTATCCGTTGAGCGATGGCCCTTCCATACAGAACCACCGGATCACTATGACCTGCTTTCGCACCTGCTCGAACCGTCATTCTCGCAGTTAAGCGGGCTTATGCCATTGCACTAACCTCACGATGTCCAACCGTGATTAGCCCACCTTCGTGCTCCTCCGTTACTCTTTGGGAGGAGACCGCCCCAGTCAAACTACCCACCAGGCACTGTCCTCAACCCAGATAATGGGTCTAAGTTAGAACATCAAACATACAAGGGTGGTATTTCAAGGACGGCTCCAACGCAACTGGCGTCACGTCTTCATAGCCTCCCACCTATCCTACACATGTAGGTTCAATGTTCAGTGCCAAGCTGTAGTAAAGGTTCACGGGGTCTTTCCGTCTAGCCGCGGGTACACTGCATCTTCACAGCGATTTCAATTTCACTGAGTCTCGGGTGGAGACAGCGTGGCCATCATTACGCCATTCGTGCAGGTCGGAACTTACCCGACAAGGAATTTCGCTACCTTAGGACCGTTATAGTTACGGCCGCCGTTTACCGGGGCTTCGATCAAGAGCTTCGCTTGCGCTAACCCCATCAATTAACCTTCCGGCACCGGGCAGGCGTCACACCGTATACGTCATCTTGCGATTTTGCACAGTGCTGTGTTTTTAATAAACAGTTGCAGCCACCTGGTATCTGCGACTCTCGTCAGCTCCATCCGCGAGGGACTTCACCATCAAGAGCGTACCTTCTCCCGAAGTTACGGTACCATTTTGCCTAGTTCCTTCACCCGAGTTCTCTCAAGCGCCTTGGTATTCTCTACCCGACCACCTGTGTCGGTTTGGGGTACGATTCCTGACTATCTGAAGCTTAGAGGCTTTTCCTGGAAGCATGGCATCAATGACTTCACTGCCGTAGCAGCTCGACGTCGTGTCTCAGCCTTAAAGAGAGCCGGATTTACCTAACTCTCAAGCCTACGCACTTGAACCAGGACAACCGTCGCCTGGCCCACCTAGCCTTCTCCGTCCCCCCATCGCAATAGTCAGAAGTACGGGAATATTAACCCGTTTCCCATCGATTACGCCTTTCGGCCTCACCTTAGGGGTCGACTCACCCTGCCCCGATTAACGTTGGACAGGAACCCTTGGTCTTCCGGCGGGGAGGTTTTTCACCCCCCTTGTCGTTACTCATGTCAGCATTCGCACTTCTGATACCTCCAGCAAACCTTACGATTCACCTTCAACGGCTTACAGAACGCTCCCCTACCCAATATCTAAAAGATATTGCCGCAGCTTCGGTGTATTGCTTAGCCCCGTTACATCTTCCGCGCAGGCCGACTCGACTAGTGAGCTATTACGCTTTCTTTAAATGATGGCTGCTTCTAAGCCAACATCCTAGCTGTCTGAGCCTTCCCACATCGTTTCCCACTTAGCAATACTTTGGGACCTTAGCTGGCGGTCTGGGTTGTTTCCCTCTCCACGACGGACGTTAGCACCCGCCGTGTGTCTCCCGGATAGTACTTACTGGTATTCGGAGTTTGCAAAGGGTTGGTAAGTCGGGATGACCCCCTAGCCTTAACAGTGCTCTACCCCCAGTAGTATTCGTCCGAGGCGCTACCTAAATAGCTTTCGGGGAGAACCAGCTATCTCCGAGTTTGATTGGCCTTTCACCCCTAGCCACAAGTCATCCGCTAATTTTTCAACATTAGTCGGTTCGGTCCTCCAGTTGATGTTACTCAACCTTCAACCTGCCCATGGCTAGATCACCCGGTTTCGGGTCTATATCCAGAGACTGAGCGCCCAGTTAAGACTCGCTTTCGCTACGGCTCCCCTATACGGTTAACCTTGCCACTGAATATAAGTCGCTGACCCATTATACAAAAGGTACGCAGTCACACCACGAAGGTGCTCCTACTGCTTGTACGTACACGGTTTCAGGTTCTATTTCACTCCCCTCACAGGGGTTCTTTTCGCCTTTCCCTCACGGTACTGGTTCACTATCGGTCAGTCAGGAGTATTTAGCCTTGGAGGATGGTCCCCCCATATTCAGACAGGATATCACGTGTCCCGCCCTACTCGATTTCACGCTCGATGAAGCGTCGGTTACGGGGCTATCACCCTGTATCGCCAAGCTTTCCAGCTTGTTCACCTACTTCACCGAGCGCTTAAGGGCTAATCCAGGTTCGCTCGCCGCTACTACCGGAATCTCGGTTGATTTCTTCTCCTCGGGGTACTTAGATGTTTCAGTTCCCCCGGTTTGCTCTGTTAACCTATGGATTCAGTTAACAGTAACTGCTTATGCAGTTGGGTTTCCCCATTCGGAAATCGCAGACTCAAACGGCTCTTACTGCCTTATCTGCGCTTATCGCAAGTTAGTACGTCCTTCATCGCCTCTGACTGCCCAGGCATCCACCGTGTACGCTTAGTCACTTAACCATACAACCCGAAGGAGTTTCGGGTTGTTGTTTAAACAACCTAAGTTGTCTCGCGTTTAATTTACATGAGTGCGAGACAGATTTTGCCGGACTCAAATTTTGAACAAGACCGAAGTCTTATTCGATACCAAGCACACTTGAATGTGTTGTTGGTGTTTATCTTTCGATAAACATTGAGAACTTTACAAACAACAATAATTTGTTGTTTTGTCAGCTTTCCAAATTGTTAAAGAGCAAGATTTTCTAATGAAAACCATTTTTAAACATTCTCAGCGAAAACGCTTAAAGATGGTGGAGTTATGCGGGATCGAACCGCAGACCTCCTGCGTGCAAGGCAGGCGCTCTCCCAGCTGAGCTATAACCCCATCGTTAGTGGTGGGTCTGAGTGGACTCGAACCACCGACCTTACGCTTATCAGGCGTACGCTCTAACCACCTGAGCTACAGACCCACTTAATGCTCAAATCTAAACCGAATCAATCTGTGTGGACACTCATCACGATAACCATTGTGTAAGGAGGTGATCCAGCGCCAGGTTCCCCTAGCGCTACCTTGTTACGACTTCACCCCAGTCATGAACCACAAAGTGGCAAGCGTCCTCCCGAAGGTTAAACTACCTGCTTCTTTTGCAGCCCACTCCCATGGTGTGACGGGCGGTGTGTACAAGGCCCGGGAACGTATTCACCGCAACATTCTGATTTGCGATTACTAGCGATTCCGACTTCATGGAGTCGAGTTGCAGACTCCAATCCGGACTACGACGTACTTTGTGAGATTCGCTCCACCTCGCGGTATCGCTGCCCTCTGTATACGCCATTGTAGCACGTGTGTAGCCCTACTCGTAAGGGCCATGATGACTTGACGTCGTCCCCACCTTCCTCCGGTTTATCACCGGCAGTCTCCCTGGAGTTCCCACCATTACGTGCTGGCAAACAAGGATAAGGGTTGCGCTCGTTGCGGGACTTAACCCAACATTTCACAACACGAGCTGACGACAGCCATGCAGCACCTGTCTCTCAGTTCCCGAAGGCACAAGACTGTCTCCAGTCTCTTCTGAGGATGTCAAGAGTAGGTAAGGTTCTTCGCGTTGCATCGAATTAAACCACATGCTCCACCGCTTGTGCGGGCCCCCGTCAATTCATTTGAGTTTTAATCTTGCGACCGTACTCCCCAGGCGGTCTACTTAACGCGTTAGCTCCGAAAGCCACGACTCTAGGTCACAACCTCCAAGTAGACATCGTTTACGGCGTGGACTACCAGGGTATCTAATCCTGTTTGCTCCCCACGCTTTCGCATCTGAGTGTCAGTATCTGTCCAGGGGGCCGCCTTCGCCACCGGTATTCCTTCAGATCTCTACGCATTTCACCGCTACACCTGAAATTCTACCCCCCTCTACAGTACTCTAGCTTGTCAGTTTCAAATGCGATTCCTAGGTTGAGCCCAGGGCTTTCACATCTGACTTAACAAACCACCTGCATGCGCTTTACGCCCAGTAATTCCGATTAACGCTTGCACCCTCCGTATTACCGCGGCTGCTGGCACGGAGTTAGCCGGTGCTTCTTCTGTAGGTAACGTCAAATGATTAAGGTATTAACTTAACCACCTTCCTCCCTACTGAAAGTACTTTACAACCCGAAGGCCTTCTTCATACACGCGGCATGGCTGCATCAGGCTTGCGCCCATTGTGCAATATTCCCCACTGCTGCCTCCCGTAGGAGTCTGGACCGTGTCTCAGTTCCAGTGTGGCTGATCATCCTCTCAGACCAGCTAGGGATCGTCGCCTTGGTGAGCCCTTACCTCACCAACTAGCTAATCCCACCTGGGCATATCCGGTAGCGCAAGGCCCGAAGGTCCCCTGCTTTGCTCTTACGAGGTTATGCGGTATTAGCCATCGTTTCCAATGGTTATCCCCCTCTACCGGGCAATTTCCCAGGCATTACTCACCCGTCCGCCGCTCGCCACCCAAGGAACAAGTTCCTCTGTGCTGCCGCTCGACTTGCATGTGTTAGGCCTGCCGCCAGCGTTCAATCTGAGCCATGATCAAACTCTTCAATTAAAAGTTTTGTGAAGCTTTCGCTTCGGCTCAATGAATACTGATTACATTCTTTGCTTAATAAAAAGCGAAGTAATGTTGAATTGACTGTGCTGAATGATTGCTCATTCAAATGGTCACTCAGTTCATTGATAAATCTTTTTTGATTATCATCAACGAGTGCCCACACAGATTGATTGGTTTATATTGTTAAAGAGCGTTCTTCTTGGCGGTCTGCTTCAGAAGAGGCGGCCATTTTAGCGAGAATCGATTTTGTGTCAAACACTTTTTTCAATTTTCTTTTCTGGCCTGTTGAAGCATCGATTTGGCTGTGAGCCCTTGCTGCGTCAACGAGGGCGCATTATAGAGATCCGCTTCACACTGGCAAGTGTTTTTTGAGAAAATTTATAGAAATAACGCTTAACCGCTGCATTTGCGCGCAAGGGCTTATTTATCCCACTTTACTCAGACCTTGATGACAACTTATCCACAGAGTTATTCTTTTTAAGCTTTTGTTCTAGTCTATCTATAAAGAGAAAGTCATAAAAAAGCCCAACGATTTAGCGTTGGGCTTTGTCTTGTATCTTGTTTATAGCTGCCCGTTAAATAAAGGCGTAAGCATCGGCAAACATTCGATCGCGTCGAGCTTGTTTGTTTTGAGTGAATTGCTCACGTGCGGCTCCAGCCATCTCAAAGCGACCTGCTATATAGATATCAAACGCTTCTAAACTTGCAAAGTCGTTGTTAATCGCTTGCAGTACATTGCCAACCTTTCCAGTCCAGCCATCTTGTGCTTGCTCGACCACTGGAACAACCTGCAAATGAGCATGTTGGTTGGCCAGCTCTTGCAACTCATTCAGTGCGTACAGCTGAGCTGCATCACGCGCTCCCCAATACAGGTAGATAGGCTGAATTTTACCTTGCGAGAGGCAATGATCTAAGATGGAACGCACATAGCTAAAGCCGGTCCCGCCAGCGATTAAGAGTAGAGGTCGCTCACTCTCTTGTAATGCGGCATTGCCATGTGGTACATCCACTTCAACCCATGTCTGATTAAGATGGGCTTGCTGAAACCTTTCCACGACTTGGTGGGCAAAGGCGCTGTGATCCGCCGCACCAATATGCAGTTCGAGCTCGCCATTGCTACGGCAAGGACTACTGGCAAGTGAGAATGGTCGCTTATCTTTTTCGCCCATCACCACCATTAAATACTGCCCCGCTTGGTAAGCCACAGCGTGCTCGGGTTGTAATAGGATTTGGTAAGTATGCGTCGCGAGCGGCTGCACAGACTTAACTTGGCATTGAATTATCATTGAACTTCCTCTGGCTTACTCTTCAAAAGTCAGCACTAAATCAGTAATTGCGCAGGCTTGGCAGGCAAATATCCACCCTGTCGCTTTTTCTTGTTCGGTCAATAACGGTTCGAGTTCATACTCTACCTCACCTTCAACCAACTTACATAAGCAAGCGGCACAGGCGCCGATTCGGCAGCGGTGGGGAAAGGCTATTTGCTGGTTGAGCGCAGCATCAAGCACCGTTTCACCTGAGTGAATTATAAAGTGTCTATCATTAGGCACGATGCGGACGGTATAGGTCATACAATGCCTAACTCCTCCCATAACGAATCGATTTTCGCGACTAGCTTAGGATCTTTTCGGATCGGAGTACCCCATTCACGTTCGACTTCGTCAGGCAGTTTATTGGTTGCATCAAAGCAGATCAAATCTTGGCCAACGATTCGTAAGCTATCACGTGCCGGATCCATGCGTGTGGTCATTGCCCAGATCACATCATTCCAGTCATGGATATTCACGTCATCATCGCACAAGATCACAAACTTAAGCGGCGAGTCACCCTTGAGTTTATCGACTACACGCTGTAACAGTTGCTGTGCCTGCCCAGCTTCCTGCTTATTAATAAGTAGAAGAACCAACTTACCATTCGCCGCCTCCGGTAATGCAACATCCAACACATCCGCTTCATCACTCAAGCGCGCTTTTAGCTCTTGCAGTGAAAGTGCCGTTGTCTTGTCACTTTGGTCAGAGTTAGAAAGCACCAGCTCTGCAGGCCATTTGACGGTGGCATCCAAACCGATTTTTGAGCCTAAACCCACCACTGGTGAAGCAAAATCCAGCGAGTCAATCGGCGTATGCTCAATAAATAGAGTATCGCGCAGAGGCGACATGTGATTGACCATAGCGGCAATCACTTGTGGCCAATCGCGCGCATTCACTTGTTCATCACACACAATCACAAACTTGGTGTACATAAATTGACGTAGGAATGACCACACACCCAGCATCACCCGCTTAGCGTGTCCCGGATACTGTTTCTTAAGTGTCACTATCGCCATGCGATACGAGCAGCCTTCTGGCGGCAGATAAAAATCGGCAATTTCAGGAAACTGCTTTTGCAAGATAGGTACGAAGACTTCGTTAAGCGCCACACCAAGCACGGCGGGTTCATCGGGCGGACGCCCTGTATAGGTGCTGTGATAAATCGGCTTATTACGCATGGTCACATGAGTGACAGTGAACACATGATGGCGCTCAACCTCGTTGTAATAACCCGTGTGATCGCCATAGGGACCTTCATCTGCAAATTCGTTAGGATCGATATAGCCCTCGAGCACGATTTCAGCACTCGCCGGCACTTCCAGATCGTTACTGATCGACTTGACCACTTCAGTACGACTGCCACGCAACAGTCCAGCAAACGCGTATTCAGATAAGGTATCTGGGACTGGCGTCACCGCACCGAGAATGGTCGCCGGATCGGCACCAAACGCCACACTGACAGGAAAAGGCTCTCCGGGATGTTTTTCCATCCAATCCCGCAAGTCTAATGCCCCTCCGCGATGGGCTAACCAACGCATGATGACTTTATTACGGGCGATTTTTTGCTGACGATAGATCCCAAGATTTTGGCGCTTTTTATGTGGGCCACGCGTAATGGTTAAACCCCAAGTTAAAAGTGGTGCAACATCGTCTGGCCAGCAGCTCATCACAGGGATTTTATCGAGATCAACCTCATCACCCTGCCACACGATTTCTTGGCAAGGAGCACGACGCAAGCGCTTAACTGGCATATTGAGCACCTGTTTAAAAACGGGCAGCTTTTCAATCAGCTCTTTTAAACCACGAGGCGGTTCAGGTTCTTTAAGATAAGCCAACCACTGACCTACATCACGCAGCTCTTGAATCTGCTGTCGCCCCATGCCCATCGCAACGCGTTCTGGCGTGCCAAACAAATTAGTTAGCACTGGAAAGTCATAACCTAGCGGATTTTCAAACAACAACGCTGGGCCTTTAGCACGTAACGTCCGGTCGCTGATCTCGGTCATTTCATAATGCGGATCAATCGGATGGGTAATACGTTTTAGCTCCCCACGTTGCTCTAAATAGTCAAGAAAATCCCGTAAGTCCTTAAAATTCATAGGTCTACTACTCGTTGACAGCGATGGCGGCAGTATAACAAACCTCAAGATTGTTCTGCGCCATTTTCTTACATTTGTTGGTTATGGATTCAGTACCGCTAAAATCGCTTGTTGTTTCACCGCGCGATTCGAGCTGACTAGCTCATGCAACCATCCTTGATAACCCGATTGAGCAAGCAGGTGTGCCACTTGTGTGGCCTCTTCACTTTGCCCAAGTTTTTCGATCAGAAAAAGCGCTACCTCATTTGACATAGGCTGAATACTAACTAAAGCTTGCAGCGCCTCTTGTTTCAAGCGCGGATTTGCAGCAGCAACCATCAGTTGTTGTTGGGCAAAGAAATCGGCCTGCTCTGCTAAGCGAGTGATTTCACGCCTCAGTTCATCATTGGCTTTCATTAGCCAAAGCTTTTGATACAAAGCTGGATTTTGACTATGCCTTGCCAGTTGCACCATAACACTCGATGCTGGTAACCAACTCGTTACTTGCTCCGTTGTGATCTGCGCAATCAAACGCTCTATGGCTTGCGGAGATAAGCGATTCAATTCTGCAAGTAATAAACGCTGGCGAGCTTCAGCTTGAGCAGATGAACCGGAGAGCCACTCACGTAGATTGAGTTCACCATTTTCTGCTTGTAACACAAACATCAACATATCCTGTTGCTGCCGCGCTTGTTTTAGTAGCCGGTGTGCAACCACCGCATAATCAAAAGCGGGGACAGAGAACTCATAACCGTCACCCCGTTCAGCAATCAAATAGTTGGGTGTCTGTGATTTTTGAGCAGCAATGAATACGGCAAGCTCCTCCGTTAAGATCAGTTGGCCTTGTTCAAATTTTTGCAATAGAAGAAAACGCACGACTTCTTGTGCGGGATAACTGATACGCTGCAAATTGAACTGTAAGCGATCCACTTCATTGTGCAGTGCGAGCAGGTAAAGCTCTTCGACTTTCTGCTGAGTCGGTAGGTCTGCTAACCAAAGTTGACGTTGATTAGCACTAATGTCACTGCCAATAGCGACATTCGGCAACCCAAACAAAAAGAGAAGAACGAAGCACAACCATCCTTGTTGCATATAGTCCTCCTTGTGCATTTCAGATCAGTGTGGACACCACTGGTCTAGAACGCAAACAAAAACACCACCGCAAGGGTGGTGTTTGAGACAACGCTCGATTACTGACGACGCATCGCGTCAAAGAATTCATCGTTCGTTTTGGTCATTGCTAATTTATCAATGAGGAATTCCATCGCATCAGATTCACCCATTGGGTGAACAATCTTACGCAGGATCCACATCTTTTGTAGCTCATCCGTCTTGGTGAGTAACTCTTCACGACGAGTACCAGAGCGGTTGAAGTCGATCGCAGGGAAAACGCGTTTTTCAGCAATCTTACGGTTCAAGTGCAGTTCCATGTTACCTGTACCTTTGAACTCTTCGTAAATCACTTCATCCATCTTAGAACCAGTATCGACCAGCGCGGTTGCGATGATGGTCAAGCTACCACCCTCTTCCACATTACGTGCTGCGCCGAAGAAACGCTTAGGACGATGCAATGCGTTCGCATCCACACCACCGGTCAGTACTTTACCTGATGCAGGAACCACAGTGTTGTAGGCACGCGCTAGACGAGTAATCGAATCCAGTAGGATCACCACGTCTTTCTTGTGTTCAACCAGACGTTTGGCTTTTTCAATCACCATTTCTGCCACTTGTACGTGGCGCGATGCTGGCTCATCAAAGGTTGAAGCAACCACTTCACCTTTTACTAGGCGCTGCATCTCAGTAACTTCTTCTGGACGCTCGTCAATCAGCAGTACCATCAGCACACACTCAGGGTGATTGCTGGCGATGCTTTGAGCGATGTTTTGTAGCAGCATGGTTTTACCCGCTTTTGGCGGAGCAACAATCAGACCACGTTGACCTTTACCAATTGGCGCTGCCAGATCAAGAACACGCGCGGTAATATCTTCTGTAGAACCATTACCACGTTCCATCACCATACGTTCGTTGGCATGCAGAGGAGTTAAGTTCTCGAAAAGGATTTTGTTGCGGGCGTTGTCTGGGCGGTCATCGTTTACAGTGTTCACTTTAAGCAAGGCAAAGTAACGCTCACCCTCTTTTGGCGGACGAATTTTCCCAGCAATTGAGTCGCCTGTACGTAGGTTAAAGCGACGAATTTGGCTAGGTGACACATAGATGTCGTCAGGGCCAGCAAGGTATGAACTGTCTGCACTACGTAAGAAACCAAAACCGTCTTGAAGAATTTCCAAAACCCCATCGCCAAAAATGTCTTCACCACTTTTTGCGTGTGCTTTAAGGATTGCGAAAATAATGTCTTGTTTGCGTAGGCGTGCCAGGTTTTCAAGGCCTAGACTTTCGCCAAGCTTAACCAGATCAGACACAGGGGTGTTCTTCAGTTCTGTTAGATTCATTGTGGTGGATACTTAGTTAGTCAAAAGGATCGTTGTTAAGTTAAGATGGATATGGTCGAAGGATTGACCAAGAAGTGAATAACTGTCTAATTAACGTGCAATAAACTAGCACTAAATATTAGCCTAGTCTAGAAATTGTTTTTTGCCAAAAACAAAACCGTACATATTGCTATGTACGGTTTGGCGGTTTAACTGATTACAGGTTCGCGTCAAGGAACTCTTTCAGTTGAGTTTTTGATAGCGCACCGACTTTGGTCGCTACCACACTGCCGTCTTTAAACAGAAGCAGCGTTGGGATACCGCGGATACCAAACTTAGGTGGTGTTCCTGCGTTATGGTCAATATTCAGTTTGCCGATAGTGAGTTTGCCTGCGTATTCATCAGCCACTTCATCTAGGATAGGCGCAATCATTTTACAAGGACCACACCACTCCGCCCAAAAGTCAACTAGAACCGGGCCTGCAGCTTTGATTACATCGTTCTCGAAACCGTCATCGGTCAGCTGCAAAATTTTGTCACTCATCTTTCACTCCAATGTGATTTTCTGCACTGGTGATAACTCAACCAGTAAATAGATGCTCTATTGGAATGTATTTACTTCCGTATTGCAAGCGTAAGCTGATATTCTATAGCCATGAAAAAGACGCATATCACAGAGCATAAGTTCGCCGACTTTGGTTTACAGCCACAAGTTATTGATGGACTGGAAAAAAAGGGGTTTGTTTACTGTACCCCTATCCAAGCATTGGCGTTGCCGGTACTGCTCTCCGGCCAAGACATCGCAGGCCAGGCCCAAACAGGGACTGGTAAAACGCTCGCGTTTCTTACTGCTACCTTCAACCATTTATTGACCACACCAGCCGCTGAAGGCCGAGCAGAAACTCAGCCACGCGCCATTATTATGGCCCCGACTCGCGAACTGGCGATTCAGATCTTTAATGATGCCGAGCCTTTGTTGGCCTCAACCGGTCTGAAAGCAGCTTTGGCTTACGGTGGCGAAAGCTATGATAAGCAAGTCGCAAAATTGCAAAGTGGCGTGGATATTCTGATCGGTACGACCGGACGAATTATCGATTTCTACAAACAGCGTGTATTCAACCTCAACCACATTCAAGCTGTGGTGCTGGATGAAGCAGATCGCATGTTTGATCTCGGCTTTATTAAAGACATTCGTTTCTTGTTCCGTCGTATGCCAGAGCCCAAAGATCGCCTCAACATGCTGTTCTCTGCCACCCTCTCTTACCGCGTGCAAGAGCTGGCTTTTGAACACATGAACAATCCTGAACATGTGGTGGTAGAGCCTGAGCAAAAAACCGGTCATCGCATTCAAGAAGAGCTGTTTTACCCATCAAACGAACATAAGATGGCGCTGCTACAGACCCTGATCGAAGAAGAGTGGCCAGATCGCGCAATCATTTTTGCTAACACTAAGCACCGCTGTGAACAGATTTGGGCACATTTGGCGGCCGATAACCACCGTGTTGGCCTACTGACTGGTGATGTACCGCAGAAAAAACGTGAGCGTATTTTAGAGCAGTTCACCCAAGGTGATGTGGACATTCTGGTTGCGACCGACGTTGCAGCGCGCGGCTTGCACATTCCTCAAGTGACTCACGTGTTTAACTACGATTTGCCTGACGATTGTGAAGACTATGTACACCGTATTGGCCGTACGGGTCGTGCGGGCGCAAGTGGTCACTCGATAAGCTTTGCGTGTGAAGAGTACGCGATTAATTTGCCGGCGATCGAAAGCTACATTGAGCATGCGATTCCAACCTCAGACTACGATCCTTCAGCTCTGCTGACGGACTTACCCGCGCCTCTGAGCCTACGTTCGTCGCCACAACAGCGCCGCACCAATACCGCAGGTTCTCGCAATAGCAATAATGGTGGCAATCGCAAACCTCAGCAACGCCGCCCACGCGCACCACGCCCGAAAAAGGAAGCCTGATTTCGCTATGAGCCAAGCCGTTTCTTCACCCTTGTATGCTGCCATTGATTTAGGTTCCAACAGTTTTCACATGTTGGTCGTGCGTCATATCGATGGCAGTGTGCAGACAATGGCAAAAATCAAACGTAAGGTGCGTCTGGCGGCCGGTCTAGATGAACACAACGCCTTGAGCTTAGATGCGATGCAAAGAGGGTGGGATTGTCTCAGCCTTTTTGCCGAGCGACTGCAAGATATTCCCGCAGAGAATATCCGAATTGTAGGGACCGCAACCCTGCGAACCGCCACCAATGCCGGTGAATTTATCGCTAAAGCGAACCAGATTTTAGGCCATCCGATCGACGTTATTTCCGGTGAAGAAGAAGCGGCCACTATCTATAAAGGTGTCGCACACACTTCGGGGGGTTTAGGGCGTCGCTTAGTAGTGGATATTGGTGGAGCCAGTACCGAGCTGATTATCGGTGAAGGTTTTGAAGCCAAAGCCCTCACCAGCTTGAAAATGGGTTGTGTGACTTGGTTAGAGCGCCATTTCAAAGATCGTCAGCTGACGGCCACCAACTTTAATAACGCCATTTTAGCCGCCAAACAGATGCTGGATCCGATCCTCACTCAATACACCGAGCTTGGCTGGAATGTGTGTGTTGGAGCCAGTGGTACGGTACAGGCGTTGCAAGAGATCATGCTGGCGCAAGGCATGGATGAAGTCATTACGCTGACCAAACTCAAGCGTTTACAAAAGCAAGCCATGCTGGCCGATCATCTCGAAGAGCTGGATATCGAAGGGTTAACGCTGGAACGTGCTCTGGTTTTCCCAAGTGGCCTATCGATTCTGATTGCGATTTTTGAATCACTGAACATCGAAGCGATGACGCTGGCGGGCGGTGCACTGCGTGAAGGTCTCGTCTATGAGATGGTTCAAGACCTACGCCAAGAAGATATTCGAGCGCGCACCATTAGCTGCGTACAAACCCGTTATCAGCTCGATAGCGCTTATGGTGATCAAGTCGCTACTCTCGCCAGTAAACTGCTCGCACAATGTGGCGGTGAAGCCTGGATCAATGAACCACAAGCAGAGATGTTGCTGCGTACGGCAGCTAAGTTGCATGAAATTGGTCTCACCATCGATTTCAAAAAAGGGGGGGAGCACAGCGCTTACCTACTCCAACATCTTGATCTGCCGGGTTATACCCGCGCACAAAAACATTATTTAGGTGAAATCGTACGTCGCTATCGCGAACAGTTAACTTCTTTACCTGAACAATATGCACTGTCAGGCACCAGTGGTAAACGCGTACTGCGTTTGCTGCGCCTTGCTGTCCTCTTAAGCCATCGACGCAGCCCAGCGTTAGAGCCGATGGTAGAATTGAGCGCGCAAGACGACAAGCTGACGCTCACGCTTGACGGTGAATGGCTAGCAAACAATCCACTGACTCGCACAGAGTTAGAGCTAGAAGCCAATCGGCAAACCGATATCGGTTGGCCTCTGTCGATTGAATACCACTAAGCACTCATAAGCATTAAGCCCTCATCTGAGGGCTTAATGCTTACTGTACCTTCAATATTCCCAAACGACTTGAAGTTGCAAGTAGGCAGCGTATAGACAGCTGTTTTAAACAAACCATCGGCTCAAGAAAGACTATTCAGTAAGGCTCTCAATTTAAGGGGCTTAATCGGTTTAGCCATAAAGCGAAAACCGCTTGATTCAATCCCATCCAAGATATCGGGATTGCGATCGGCACTGATGATCACGCCAGCGAAACAATCCCCCAAACGCAAGCGGCACTGCTGCAGCACTTCAAGCCCTGTCCGTCCGTTATCCAAGCGGTAATCAGACAAAATCACATCGGGGATCCATTGCCCTTCCAAGGCTTTGAGGCTGCCATGAATATCGATCGCGGTTTTGACTTCACACCCCCAACGCTCCAGCAAATCACGCATCCCAACCAAAATATCCGGCTCGTTATCGACACACAGCACACGCAGATGTTGCAGCTCTGAGCCTTGCTCATTGGCCATCACAACCGTCGGAGTGAGCGACGGCGGCATGGGTTGAGCGCGATCTAAAGTAATCGAGAAAACACTGCCCTGCCCCGGCCAAGAGCGCATCGAAATCTGGTGACCTAGGACATGGGCAATCCCTTTCGAAATCGCCAGCCCAAGCCCTAGACCTTGGTCGGCACGTATCTGCCCGCCACGGTTAAACTCCTCAAAAATTTCCTGCTGCTTATCTTGCTCAATACCAATCCCGTTATCCCACACATCAATACGCACTTGCCCGGTGGCGACTCGGCGCACCCCAAGAATCACTTTGCCGTTCGGGTTATAACGAAACGCATTAGTCAGGAAATTTTGGATTACTCGGCGCAGCAATTTGGGATCTGAATGCACCCAGAGTGATGAGGGGACCATACTAAACTGCACACCTTGTTTAGCCGCAAGCGCACTGAATTCTGCATTCAGGTTGGAAAGTACATCCATAATCGCAAAACTGTGCGGATGCAGATCGATTTTGCCGGACTCCAAACGCGAAATATCCAGCAAATCGCTGATCAAATCCTCCGCCGCGCCCAAAGCACTTTCAATATGATGGGCAAGTTTCTGCACCTCCGCCTCTTTAGCCACTTCAGATAAGGATGAGGCAAACAGGCGTGCGGCATTCAATGGCTGCATCAAATCATGGCTGACCGCCGCCAAAAAGCGCGATTTGGATTGCGACTCGCGCTCCGAACGCTGGGTCGCGGTGACTAACTGTTTATTGAGCTTTTCTAGCTCCAAGGTACGCTGCAGTACACGCTCTTCCAGCGTTTCGTTGGCCATTTTCAGGCTTTGTTCCGCTTCTCTAAACACCGTAATGTCAGTAAAGCTCATCACAAACCCACCGCCGGGCATCGGGTTCCCCTGCACCTCAATCACTCGCCCATCCGCCCGCACTCGCGAGGAGGTGTGACTTGTCCCTTGCTCTAAGTGGTAGACCCGTCGCCGTACGTGATCTTCTGGATCGCCCGGCCCACACAAACCTTGCTGCGCGTTATGGCGGATCACATCCGCAATCGGCCGTCCCACTTGAATCAATCCCGGCGGAAACTCAAACAGCTCAAGATAGCGCTGGTTCCATGCCACTAAACGTAACTGTTTATCCACCACGGCAATACCTTGGCCGATGTGTTCAATCGCCCCTTGCAACAAGCCGCGGCTGAAATCGTACAGCTCAGACGCCTCATCGACTATGGTCGCCACTTCCTCAAGCTGCATTTTACGTCCTTGCAGCGCCGAGGTGAGCACCAACTTAGCGGACGAAGCACCAAATACCCCAGCCAGTACGCGTTCGGTATGGCGGATCAAGGCGGAAGAGGCTTGCTGATTCGGTAGCAAGGTTTCACGCTGCTGACTCCAGTATTGAGCAAAGGCGTTGCGTACCCGAGTCCGCCCCACAAAACGTGAGGCCAACATTTCAAGCTCACCCACGGTCACGCGACTTTGATAAAGGCTCATGTTTTCGTTTTCGGGCAGCGGAGTACCGACAAACGCCGCGGCTTGCAAACGCTCACTTAAGCTGGCGCGCGTCACCAAAGACACACCGATATAGCACAAGGTATTAAGGGTCACGCTCAGTAGCATGCCCCAATCCGCACTTTTTAACCCTAGAGCCACCAACCCATCTGGCGGAGTGATCACCCACAGCAAGACGTTATTGCTGGCATCGCCCGCCAGCATATCGGTGGCGCTCATCAAGGTGATAAGCCACAGGGTAAAACCGACCGCCAAGCCAACATAAACCCCTTTACGATTGCCTTCTCGCCAGTACATGCCGCCAAATATCGCAGGGGCAAACTGGGTAATCGCCGAAAACGATAGAAACCCGATCGCCGATAACGAAGGAATGCTGTCGAGTACCAGATAAAAACCCCATGCACCGAACAGTAATAGCAGGATTAAGGTGCGGCGGATCACCACCAATAATCCTGAGAAATGACGATGGGTGCGCTGCGACAAGCGCATGCGGCGCAGCAATAAAGGCATCACCAGATCGTTCGAAACCATAATGGATAGCGCGATAGTCGAGACAATCACCATCCCCGATGCCGCCGACGTGCCCCCCAAGAAAGCCAGTAACGCGATATTTTGCGCACCGGCTAGTGCTGGCAAACTGATCACGAAAGTATCTGGCGAAGAGTTGGGTAGCAAGCCTTGCCCTGTCCAAGCAATCGGCAACACAAACAGACTCATTAAGAGAAGATAAACGGGGAAGAGCCAGCGCGCAGTGTGCAGATCTTGCGGGCGCTCGTTTTCAACGACCATGGTATGAAACTGGCGCGGCAGACACACAATCGCAATCATGGTCAGCAAGGTATGAATCAATAAGGTCGGCCAGTTGGGGGCTTGGTAGGTGCGAGAGGCGATCTCGGAGAGCTCCAACCCATCGGTGCGCCACGCCAGATAGGCGATAAACACCCCAACGCAGAGAAAGGCCACCAATTTGACGATCGATTCAAACGCGATCGCCATCATCATTCCACGATGATGCTCGGTATTATCAATGTGCCGAGTACCAAACAGCATGGTAAACAGGGCCAGTGCCAACACCACAAACCAAGATACGTGTGATTCTTGATAGCCGTACGCCGTCATTAAATCGGGGGCGACAATGTTCAATCCCATCGTAATGCCGCGCAGTTGTAGCGCGATATAGGGCAAAATGCCCAACACCGCGATCACCGTCACCACGACAGCCAGGCCTTGAGACTTGCCATAACGGGCGGCAATAAAATCGGCGAGCGAAGTAATATGCTCCCGTTTAGCAATCAAAATCAGCCGCGCTAAAACTCGCCAACCAAACACAAACATCAAGATCGGAGCGATATAAATAGGCAGAAACGACCAAGGATTGACACTCGCCTGCCCGACTGTGCCGTAAAACGTCCACGAGGTACAGTAAACCGCAATCGACAAGCTATAGATCCACGGCCGCCAATTGGCGAGCCAACGAGTTTGCCTGTCACCATACCACGCAATCAAAAACAGCACGCCGAGATACGCGAGCGAAACGGGAATTACCAACCAACCTTGCATCAGACATCCTTGCTGTTGCGAAATGAAAAAAGCCTCTCGATTGAGAGGCTTCTATTAAAACGAGGTTGTTTTTTGAACTCAATCAGCACGACTTAATTCTGTGCTTCAGGCTTCGCTTTCAGTGCATTGCCATCTTGTACCGTTGAAGGCGGAGTATCAACGCGGATCAATAATGCTAATCCGCCCATTGCGGCCATCGCCCAGAATACGGCTGCGCCCCAATGCTCATAGCCCCAACCACTGAGAGTGGTCACCGCCGCAATCACCGCGCCGAGTGGAATCGCGTTATACAGAGCTTGCAGTGCCACCATTTTATTCTGCGGCGCATGCTGGATGTACTGAATCGCCGCGATGTGCGCGATAGCAAACGTGACCCCATGCAGCAGTTGAATCGCCACTAAGGCCAGAATGGTGGTCGTGGAGGCGGTTAAGCCCCAACGTGCAATAACCCCCAACGACGCTACGAAGAATAGTGTGCGCAAACTCCAGCCCGCGAACCAGCGCTTACTGAAAGCAAACACCAAGACTTCCGCGACCACACCTAAGCTCCATAAGTAACCGATGATGTCTTCTGAGTGACCCGCTTGTTTCCAATAAATCGAGCCGAAACTGTAATACGCCGCATGACTGCCTTGGATTAAGGCCACCAGCAGCAGAAATTTCACCACAGGCCACTCGGTAAGAAGCTCCTTCAGCTTCGGGCGCACCGCATGAGCCTCGTGCTCGGTGACTGGCATCGGTGTAATTTGGCGCAAACTCAACAGCCAAGAGACGGCGACACCCACCAGCGCCGTGTACAAAATCATCGAACTGCCCCACTTGGCGACCAAAAATCCGACCACAGTCGATCCGGCAATAAACGCGATCGATCCCCACAAACGAGTACGCCCGTAGTCGAGCATTTTCAACTTGGCATAGTAGTTGGCCATGGCATCAGAAATCGGCACCACAGGGCCACAGCATAAGTTAAACAGCACAGTGGCCAACGCCATCAGCCAAAAACTGCCGCCCGTAAAAAAGTGAAAACCGACAAACAGCATTGCCGCGAAACTGAGCCAACGCAGCGCGGGCATCAGTTGCTCAACACGGTGTAAACGCGGCGTCAGCACCAAATTCGCTACACAGCGCGTCGCAAAGCCTATCCCAACCAAGACACCTATGTCGGTCGCTGAAACGCCTTGGTCTTCAAACCAGAGTGACCAAAATGGCAAATACACGCCGTAAGCAAAGAAAAAACCGATGAAATATTGCGAAATCCAACCGTAGGGAGTGGGGGTAAACATGATCGTTCCTAATCAAAAAGGGAGGTATAAAGCGCGCACATTATGCATGTGGATTCGCGTCTAAAAAAGGGAAGATTACGCAACTCATCGTTTCCCGATTGCTTATATCAACAGATTCAGCGTCAAGTTGCCGGTGTCAATCGGCGGATCATCGCAGCGTAGAAAAGCCTTTGTTGCCTGCATTAGACCAAAGTCGTCTGGAGGGGCAGGGGAAATTTGTCACACTTAGTGAACCTGTCCCGATGATGAGTGCCACCTCATGCCTGATAAATTCAATATGCAGTCACCACCGTTTAATCGACTGACGGCTGAGCAGCAACATCAATTGCGCAGTGCTTTGGATGTCGCCTATTTCCGCCAGCGCGATGTGTTGATTGATGCGCAGCACCCTGTGACTCATCTGCATATTCTGATCAAAGGCACGGTTGAGGAACGCAGCCCCGACGGCAAAGAGGTGTTTGCACACTACGCCAATGATGATCTGTTTGATGTACGCGCCATGTTTGAAGAACTGAGCAAACATCAATATATGGCGCTCGAAGACACCCTCTCCTACTTGCTGCCCAAATCGATTTTTTTGCAGCTGTACGAGCAAAATGGCGAGTTCGCCGCGTATTTCGATAATAACCTCGCCAAACGCCAAGAATTAATTGAAGCCGCCGCGCAGCAGAAAAACATCGCAGAATTCATTCTGACTAAAGTCGATAGCTCCATCTATCATCCGCCTTTCATTTTGTCGCCAGATCTGCCGCTCAACACCGTGACTCAATTGATGAAAGAGCGGGGCATTGACGCGGCGTTAGTCGCTCTTGAGCCGCATGACCCAAGATTAGATCGCCTCCATGCCCATCCTTACGCGATTGTGACACGCACCAATATGCTGCATGCAGTCATGCTCGAAGGCCGCCCTTTGGATACGCCCGTCGGTGAAATTGCCACCTTTCCGGTATTGCACGTAGATGAGGGCGATTTTTTGTTTAATGCCATGGTGATGATGACGCGCCAACGCATTAAACGGGTTATGGTGTGTAATGGGAATCAAGCCGTGGGGTTGCTGTCGATGATTCAGATCCTCAGTGCATTCTCCACCCATTCTCATGTATTGACGCTCGCGATTGCCCGTGCCGCCAGCATTGATGAGTTAGCACTCGCGGCCAATAAACAGCGTGAATTGGTAGAAAATCTCATGTCACGCGGCGTGCGTACCCGTTTTGTGATGGAGCTGATTTCCGCCGTCAATGAACAGATCATCGAAAAAGCCTTTGAACTAGTGGTACCACCTGCTTTGCACGATCAGTGCTGCCTCGTCGTACTTGGTTCTGAAGGTCGTGGCGAGCAGATCCTCAAAACCGATCAAGACAACGCGCTGATCATTCAAGATGGTTTGGAATGGCACCAATGCCAACCGATCATGGAAAACTTCACCCACACCTTACTTCAACTGGGTTATCCACTCTGCCCCGGTAAAGTGATGGTCAATAACCCGAAATGGGTGCGCAGCCAAAGCGAATGGAAACGCACCCTTTCTGATTGGGTGAAAGCCGCTCGCCCCGAACAAGTGATGGACATCGCCATTTTTGCCGATGCCCATGCCGTGGCCGGAAACCGCGCCTTGCTGGCGCCAGTGAAAACCTATTTACGCCAATTAATGGCCGATCAAGAGCTCATCTTGGCCGAATTCACCCGTCCGGCTCTCAACTTCTCGGTACCGCTCACCTTGTTTGGTAACGTAAAAAGCAGCAAGCAAGGGATTGATATTAAGCAAGGCGGCATTTTCCCCATCGTACATGGTGTGCGCGCCTTAAGTTTGGAGCACGCCATCGAGGCCAATAACACCTTTGACCGAATTGAAGCCCTCGTACACAAACGCGTTCTTGAACAAGAGACCGGCGACAACCTAAGCGAAGCCTTTAAGCTATTTTTGAAACTGCGCCTAGCCCAGCAACTTGGTAATCAGCACAGCACTAACCAGATCGACTTCAAGCAGCTCGACCGTACCGAGCGCGATTTATTGCGTCACAGCCTGCATGTGGTGAAAAAATTTAAACAGTGGCTCGGTTACCACTATCAAATACGTGATTGAGGTGCGGAATGAACTGGTTATTGCGCCGCTACTGGCACGCCAAACTCAAGGATTCTCCCTATCAACGGCTGTTTGAAACGGCTCGCCATCAGGAGTACGTCTCGCTCGACTGCGAAACCACCAGCTTAGATCCCAAACGTGCCGAGCTGGTGACTATCGCTGCGACCAAAATTATCGACAACCGTATATTGACCAGTCAGCCGTTTGAAGTGCGACTGTGCGCACCGCAGTCGCTCGACTCGGGCTCGGTTCGCATTCATAAAATTCGCCATCAAGATTTGCAAGATGGACTGAGTGAAAAGGAAGCGCTGATCCAACTCATCGATTTCATTGGTAATCGGCCTTTAGTGGGCTACCACATTCGTTACGATAAAACGATTTTGGATATCGCCTGTCGTAAACATCTCGGGTTTCCACTCCCCAACCGACTGATTGAGGTGAGCCAGATCTATCACGATAAACTGGAAAAACACCTGCCCAATGCCTATTTCGATCTCAGTTTAGAGGCGATCTGCCGCCATCTGGATCTGCCACTGCAAGACAAACATGATGCGCTGCAAGATGCGATTGCCGCCGCTTTGGTGTTTGTGCGTTTAACCAAAGGCGATCTGCCACAATTTATTGCACCGGGTGTGTAACGCCGAAAGTCGGCGGCGAGATCTCTCCCGCTGGTTTGCCGCTTATTCGCCTTGCACACGCATCCCATCAGGCTTTCATCCTAAAGTCTAATTGTAGAAATCCCTGCTCTGACTGAGAGTTATAAACGAAACGAATTTCCTCCTCTCGTGTTTGAAACGCGCCCTTTCAGGAAATTTGCCGAATTCACAAGGAGAACCCGTAATGAGTGAAGCCCATATTTATCCGGTCAAACAGAACATCAAAGCGCATACGCATGCCGATAACGACACCTATCTGGCGATGTATCAACAGTCCATCAAAGATCCGGAAGGCTTTTGGAGCGAACACGGCAAAATCGTCGACTGGATTAAACCTTTCACCAAGGTGAAGCACACCTCTTTTGACCCAGGGCACATCGATATCCGCTGGTTTGAAGATGGCACGTTAAACGTTTCTGCCAACTGTATTGATCGCCATTTGGCGACCCGTGGCGACCAAGTCGCGATCATTTGGGAAGGCGATGACCCAACTCAAGACAAAACCCTGACGTATAAGCAACTGCACCAAGAAGTGTGCCGTTTTGCCAATGCGCTGAAAGAGCAAGGCGTACGCAAGGGTGATGTCGTCTGTATCTACATGCCTATGGTGCCAGAAGCGGCGGTTGCTATGTTGGCCTGTACTCGCATCGGCGCAGTACACACTATCGTCTTTGGCGGCTTTTCACCGGAAGCACTGGCGGGACGCATTATCGATTCGAACGCAAAATTAGTGATCACTGCTGATGAAGGTGTTCGCGGCGGCCGCGCCGTCCCCCTTAAGAAAAACGTCGATGAAGCACTGTGCAATCCAGAAGTCAAAAACATCAGTAAAGTGATGGTTCTTAAGCGTACTGGCGGCAATGTCGCTTGGCATGAACACCGTGACATTTGGTGGCATGAAGCAACCGCAAAAGCGTCTGACCACTGCCCACCAGAAGAGATGAAAGCCGAAGATCCGCTGTTTATCCTCTACACCTCTGGCTCAACCGGTAAACCGAAAGGCGTATTGCACACCACTGGCGGTTATTTGGTTTATGCGACCATGACCTTCAAATATGTATTCGACTATCAGCCCAATGAAGTGTTCTGGTGTACCGCTGATGTGGGTTGGATAACGGGTCACTCCTATCTGGTGTATGGACCATTGGCGAATGGCGCAAAAACCATTCTGTTTGAAGGTGTGCCAAACTACCCCACCACCGCACGTATGAGCGAGGTGGTGGACAAGCATAAGGTCAATATCCTTTACACTGCGCCAACGGCGATCCGTGCGCTGATGGCCAAAGGTGATGAAGCGATTAAAGGCACTAGCCGTGACAGCTTGCGCATCATGGGCTCTGTGGGTGAACCGATTAACCCAGAAGCGTGGGAGTGGTACTACCGCACGATCGGTAACGAAAAATCGCCGATTGTGGATACTTGGTGGCAAACCGAAACCGGCGGCATCTTGATCACGCCACTGCCGGGCGCAACGGCGTTGAAACCGGGTTCAGCCACGCGCCCCTTCTTTGGAGTGCAGCCAGCGCTAGTCGATAACATGGGCGAAATTGTGGAAGGTGCCGCCGAAGGCAACTTGGTGCTGCTCGATTCATGGCCGGGCCAAATGCGTACGGTGTATGGCGATCATGACCGCTTTGAACAGACCTACTTCTCTACCTTTAAAGGCATGTACTTTACCGGTGATGGCGCACGCCGCGATGAAGACGGTTACTACTGGATCACCGGTCGTGTCGATGACGTACTCAACGTTTCCGGTCACCGTATGGGTACGGCAGAAATTGAATCTGCACTGGTGGCATTCAATAAGATTGCAGAAGCCGCCGTGGTTGGGGTTCCACACGACATCAAAGGCCAAGCGATTTACGCTTACATCACACTCAATGATGGCGTGTATCCAAGCGCTGAACTGCATAAAGAAGTAAAAGATTGGGTACGTAAAGAGATTGGCGCTATCGCGACACCGGATGTTCTGCACTGGACCGATGCGCTACCAAAAACCCGTTCAGGCAAAATTATGCGCCGTATTTTGCGTAAAATTGCCACTGGCGATACCAGTAACCTGGGGGATACTTCAACGCTGGCCGATCCAAGCGTGGTTGACCGCCTGATTGCTGAAAAAGCACAACTTAAATAACAAACCCTGTGGCTTGACGTTGTAGCCTCAAGTCACAAGGGAATACACCTTTGCTTGCGATTTCAAACTCCGGTGCAGCTCATGGCCGGAGTTTTTGTTTTCTCTCGCCCATCTTCTGAGAACATGCGCTGAACTTTCCGGTGCAAGCCGATCAGGCTATGACGGATCCCTCTGAAGCGCCCAATTCTGTTAACTTCGCTGCACATTTCCGCCCCGAAACTAGGTGATTAGACCAGTAAATTGCTGCCATTTGTTATGAATTGGCTATAATCGTGGGCAATTTAATAAAATCCGCGAACTTTTGACAAAAACTTTATGTCGAATAAGTAAATTTGTGGGAAACTGCTTATTCACCACACAATAAAGGAAGATGGCTACACAATGACTGCAAAATCTCGCATTCTTGTTCTCAATGGACCAAACCTCAATTTATTAGGTTTGCGTGAACCTACCCACTACGGCTCACAAACACTAGAGCAGATCGTATCGACGTTGCGCGATCAAGCGCAAAAAGCAGGCATTGAGTTAGAACATCGGCAATCTAACCGCGAATATGAGTTGATTGAAGCCATTCACCAAGCCTTTGGCAAAGTGGATTTCATCATTATCAATCCGGCGGCCTTTACCCATACCAGTGTCGCGTTACGCGATGCACTGCTTGGGGTGGCGATTCCTTTTATTGAAGTGCATTTGTCCAACGTTCATGCACGCGAACCCTTCCGTCATCACTCTTACTTGTCTGACAAAGCACAAGGGGTGATTTGCGGTTTAGGTGCCCAAGGTTACGAATTCGCTTTGTCTGCCGCAATCCGAGCATTGCAGGCCAAGCAATAAAGACACTCTGCGGCCCATTTGGGCTGTCTTATTCACAAGATAAAAGAGAAAGAAACATGGATATCCGCAAAATCAAGAAGCTTATCGAGTTAGTTGAAGAGTCTGGCATCGCAGAACTGGAAATTTCTGAAGGTGAAGAGTCAGTTCGCATCAGTCGTTATGGCCAACCAGCTCCAGCACCTCAAGTGCACTACGCAGCCGCTCCAGCACCAGTGGCAGCACCTGCGCCTGTAGCTCAAGCAGCCGCGGTAGCAGAAGCACCAGCAGCCGCGAAAGTGCCCGCGGGCCATAAAGTGCTTTCTCCAATGGTGGGCACTTTCTACCGTTCACCAAGCCCAGATGCGAAAGCGTTTATCGAAGTGGGTCAAAGCGTTTCCGTAGGCGATACCCTATGTATCGTTGAAGCGATGAAAATGATGAACCAGATTGAAGCCGACAAATCCGGCGTTGTGACCGCAATTCTTGTTGAAGATGGTCAGACCGTTGAATTCGACCAACCGCTTGTTGTTATCGAATAATCGAGGCCACCTTTATGTTAGATAAAGTTGTCATCGCGAACCGAGGCGAAATTGCGCTTCGTATTCTTCGCGCTTGTAAAGAATTAGGCATTAAAACGGTTGCCGTGCACTCCACGGCTGACCGCGACTTAAAACACGTACTGCTGGCCGATGAGTCTATCTGTATCGGTCCTGCCAAAAGCATCGACAGTTACCTGAACATTCCACGCATTATCTCTGCGGCGGAAGTGACGGGCGCGGTAGCTATCCACCCGGGTTACGGCTTTTTGTCTGAAAACGCGGATTTTGCTGAGCAAGTGGAGCGCAGCGGCTTCATTTTTGTCGGCCCTCGTGCCGAAACCATCCGCTTGATGGGTGACAAAGTCTCCGCCATCAACGCGATGAAAAAAGCGGGCGTACCTTGTGTACCAGGTTCAGACGGCCCACTGGATAACGACGAAGCGAAAAACAAAGCGCACGCCAAACGCATCGGCTACCCAGTTATTATCAAAGCCTCTGGCGGCGGTGGTGGTCGCGGTATGCGTGTGGTGCGTAACGAAGCCGAATTGACCAAATCTATTCAGATGACGCGTGCGGAAGCGAAAGCCGCCTTCAACAACGACATGGTGTACATGGAGAAATTCCTAGAAAACCCACGTCACGTTGAAGTGCAAGTGATCGCTGACGGTCAAGGCAATGCAATTCACCTCGCTGAGCGTGACTGTTCAATGCAGCGCCGTCACCAGAAAGTGGTGGAAGAAGCACCCGCACCGGGTATCACTGAAGAAATGCGTAAGTTCATCGGTGAACGTTGTACCCGTGCGTGTATCGAAATCGGCTACCGCGGCGCTGGTACCTTTGAATTCCTGTACGAAAACGGTGAGTTCTACTTCATTGAGATGAACACGCGTATTCAGGTTGAGCACCCAGTAACAGAAATGATTACTGGCGTTGACCTGATCAAAGAGCAGTTGCGTATCGCCGCGGGTCAACCGCTGTCTTTCAAACAAGAAGACATCAAAATTCGCGGCCATGCCGTTGAGTGTCGTATTAACGCCGAAGATCCAGAGCGCTTCCTACCTTGCCCAGGCAAGATTGAACGCTTCCATGCACCTGGCGGCATGGGTGTGCGTTGGGAATCACACATTTACTCTGGCTACACCGTACCCGCGCATTACGACTCGATGATCGGCAAACTCATCACTTACGGTGAGAACCGCGATGTGGCGATTGCTCGTATGCGTAACGCACTCAATGAGATGATTGTGGAAGGGATCAAAACCAATATCCCACTACAACAAGCTATCATGGCAGATGAGAACTTCCAGAAAGGCGGTACCAACATCCACTATCTGGAGAAAAAACTCGGCATCAAGTAAGCCGCCGTTTTTATTCTCATCGCGCATAACCCAATCAACGCTCCCCAAACTACTTGGAGTTGCAGGTAGGCGGCAAGTGAGTGAATCCCCATGAGCATAGGCAGACTATGTGATTGGGGTGAACGAACGTAGCCAACACCGCTGCAACTTCAAGTAGGCAGGGGATGAAGCCCACTTCGGTGGGCTTTTTGTTTTTAAATCCGCCCACTTTCTGGCCTGAACATCAGTGGCAAATCTGCTACACTCTGCGCCAATCTAAACCCGATGAGATCTTAAGCCATGCCTTGGATTCAAATTAAACTCAATGCGACCAACGACAATGCAGAAGCAATTGGCGATATGCTGATGGAAGAAACTGGCGCTGTGTCAGTCACTTTCCTCGATGCCAAAGATACCCCTGTATTTGAACCTCTACCGGGCGAAACCCGCCTATGGGGCGATACCGATGTGGTCGCACTGTACGAAGCGGATATGGATACCTCGCTGATCCTTCAGCAAATCAAAGCCAGCAACATGCTCGCGGAAGGTTTTGCGCACAAAGTGGAGCAAGTGGAAGACAAGGACTGGGAACGCGAATGGATGGATAACTTCCACCCAATGCAATTTGGCCGTCGCCTCTGGATCTGCCCAAGCTGGCGTGAAGTGCCAGACCCACAAGCGGTGAACGTGATGCTCGACCCAGGCTTAGCTTTTGGTACTGGTACTCACCCTACGACCGCACTGTGCCTAGAGTGGCTGGATAACCTCGACCTAAGCGGCAAAACCGTGATCGATTTTGGTTGTGGCTCGGGTATTCTGGCGATTGCCGCCATCAAACTTGGTGCCGCGAAAGTGATCGGGATTGATATCGATCCACAAGCACTACTGGCGTCCAAAGACAACGCTGCGCGTAACGGCGTGGAAGATCAAATCGAAGTTTACCTGCCAAAAGATCAACCCGAAGGTTTGGTGGCCGATGTGGTGGTCGCGAACATTCTGGCCGGCCCACTGCGTGAGCTTTCTCCGATCATCAAAGGACTCCTGAAGCCCGGCGGCCAACTGGCCATGTCTGGCATTCTGGATACGCAAGCCGAAAGCGTGGCGGAATTTTACCGTGACGATCTGGAGCTTGACCCCATCGCAGAAAAGAGCGAATGGTGTCGCATTTCTGGCCGCAAGCTAGGCTAGATAAGACTTTGCGGCCTAATTGACTGATAAATCGACTATTTGGCAAAACAATTTGCCAATGCTCAAATATTAGTCTTTTCAGGCATCAAAAAAATGCGTAAAATGCGCGCCCTTGCTGGTACGAAGCTGTGAAGACGTTTTGAAAATCGGAAACTATCAACTTAAGAACAATCTGATCGTCGCCCCAATGGCGGGTGTCACCGACAGACCCTTTCGAGAGTTGTGTTTACGCTACGGGGCAGGAATGGCGGTCAGTGAAATGATGTCGTGCAATCCTGCGTTGTGGAAAACGGCCAAATCGCAAAACCGCATGGTACATGAAGGCGAATCGGGCATTCGCTCAGTACAAATTGCGGGCAGCGATCCACAGCTGATGGCCGAAGCCGCGCAGTTCAGCGTTGAAAACGGTGCGCAAATCATCGATATCAACATGGGCTGCCCAGCCAAAAAAGTAAATAAAAAGCTCGCGGGCTCTGCACTGCTGCGCTATCCGGATGTGATTGAAGACATCTTGAAAGCGGTAGTGAATGCAGTGAATGTGCCAGTCACACTCAAAACCCGAACGGGTTGGGATACAGACAATAAAAACTGTCTCTCGATTGCTCAATTAGCCGAAGACTGCGGCATACAAGCACTGGCTCTCCATGGACGAACTCGTGCCTGCATGTACAAAGGTGAGGCGGAATACGACAGCATTAAAGCGGTCAAAGCGGCTGTGAGCATTCCGGTTATCGCTAACGGTGATATCGATAGCCCGGAGAAAGCACGCTACGTACTGGAGTACACCGGTGCAGACGCTTTAATGATTGGCCGTCCTGCCCAAGGACGACCATGGATTTTTCAGGAAATCCAACACTTTTTGGAACACGGCACCACAATGCCAGAACTTCCGATTTCGGAAGTGAAAGACATCATGCTTGGTCATGTAACCGCACTCCATCAGTTTTATGGAGAGTACTTAGGCCCACGGATTGCGCGCAAACACGTGAGTTGGTACCTGCAAGAGCATGAACAAGCGAGTGCGTTTCGCCGTACCTTCAACGCCATTGAGACTGCTGACCAGCAACTCGATGCGCTCGAAGGGTATTTTGATAACGTTGCATCATAATTAAGAGAAGAGCTAGACCGAATATGTTCGAACAAAATCTGACTTCAGAAGCTTTAACCGTTACTACCGTAACTTCACAAGACCAAATCACGCAAAAGCCACTGCGTGACTCTGTTAAAGCGTCTCTTAAAAATTACTTGGCTCAACTGAACGGCCAAGAAGTGACTGAACTGTATGAATTAGTTCTAGCTGAAGTTGAACAACCACTTCTGGACACCATCATGCAATACACTCGCGGTAACCAAACTCGCGCAGCAACCATGATGGGTATCAACCGCGGCACTCTTCGTAAGAAACTGAAAAAATACGGCATGAACTAATCTTCACCGACGTTTTTTTAAGCCCTGACTTTGTCAGGGCTTTTTTATTGGCTTGTATTCCACACACTCAATGGTTGTGCGCATTCCGTCACTTCTTCATAATGTTACTCATAACATTTTATAAAAGACTCAATAACCTATGACAAAAAAACAGCGCGCGACATTGCAAGATGTGGCGGATCAAGTTGGCGTAACAAAAATGACTGTGTCGCGTTATCTGAGAAGCCCGGATTCCGTGGCTGCGGCCACGCGGGAGAAGATAGCACTCGCCGTTGAGGCTTTGGGATACATTGAAAATCGCGCCCCCGCGATGCTTTCTAAATCATCCAGTAAAGCGATTGGTATTTTACTGCCTTCCTTGTCGAACCAAATTTTTGCCTCTTTTGTGCAAGGGATTGAAGCGGTGACCAAAGCCAATGGCTATGAAACCCTACTCGCCCACTTTGGTTACGATGAGGAGGAAGAAGAGCGCAAAATTGCTTCGCTGCTCGCGTATCAAGTCGATGGTCTTATTCTCACCGAAAGTCATCACACTCAGCGCACTTTGCAGATGATTGCCAGCTCTGGCGTGCCTGTCGTCGAAACCATGGAGCTCCCTGCTAACCCGATTGATATGGCCGTGGGTATGGATCACGTTGAAGCCTCATATCAAGCCGTGAAAAAAATTATCGCGGCGGGTAAACGTTCGATCGCCTATTTCGGCGCACGGCTCGATACCCGTACCAAACTGCGTATGCAGGGCTATGACCAAGCGATGCAAGAAGCCGGACTGCCTATCAAGCACGTGCTGACTGGCTCACACTCCAGTTTCTCTCTCGCCGCTCAGTTGCTTGATGAAGCCTTCGCGCGTTACCCCGATCTGGATGGTGTATTCTGCACCAACGATGACATCGCGATTGGTACTCTATTGGTGGCGCAGCAGCGTGGGATTCGGGTGCCCGAACAGCTTTCCGTGATTGGCTATAACGCACTGGACATCGGCCGCACCATCACGCCAAAGCTGACTAGCGTTGATTCGCCACGTTATGCGATTGGTGAAAAAAGCGCTGAGCTACTGATTGCCGCACTCAAAGGTGAACGTGCCGAGCAGCAAGTCGTCGATATGGGCTATCGATTTACTGCCGGTGAGAGTGTGTAACACCAGCACTCCACAAATGATAAAGATGAAAAAGGCGGTACACACCGCCTTTTTTGATGCTTCAACTTACCCAAGGTTAAACAATAAAGCTCGCACCTTGTTCGGCGGAAGAGACCGCTTGGCGCATCACTTTAAACAATTCGCGTCCCCACATTTGCTGATCGCGCTCGGTATCTAAGGCGAGAGCTTGGCGATGGCTCATGTCGGTTAAGTTCTCAAGCGTGCCTGTTGTGCAATCCAAGCGCAGCAAATCCCCATCACGCACTAAACCAATCGCACCGCCGCGTACCGCTTCTGGTGACACGTGAATCGCCGATGGAATTTTACCTGACGCGCCCGACAAACGACCATCGGTCACCAGCGCGACTTTGAATCCAGCCTTTTGCACGTTGCCCAAAATCGGCATTAATTTATGCAATTCAGGCATACCATTCGCCGCGGGGCCATTGTGCGTCACCACCACAATGCAGTCTTTATTCAGTTCACCACGCTGGTAAGCCGCTTCCACTTCGTGCTGACACTGGAAAACTACCGCCGGCGCTTCAATGATGCGTTGTTCTTCTTTCACCGCCGAGACTTTGATCACTGCGCGGCCTAAGTTCCCGTTCAGCATTTTAGTGCCGCCAGTGGTTTGGAAGCACTCGCCACTCGCCGCGATCACCTGCGCATCACGCGTGCCTTCGCACGCCATCCAACGCAGCTCCCCCGCCACCAACTCAGGCAGCGTCAGTTGATCGCTAAACTCACCAAATACCGGTGTGACATCCGAGTGCAGCAATTTAGCTTCATGCAAACGCTTCATTAAGGCTGGCACGCCGCCCGCTTGTTGGAAGGCATTCATATCCGCAGGGCCATTCGGGTAAACCTTCGCCAGCAGTGGAACCACATCCGACAGATCACTGATGTCCTGCCAGGTCAGCAAAATCCCCGCGGCACGTGCCACCGCCAACATATGAATGGTGTGGTTCGTACTGCCACCAGAAGCCAGCAGAGCGACAATCCCATTGAGCAGACTTTTCTCGGTCACGACTTGATAGAGCGGACGATACTGCGCTGAACCTTGGGTCATGCTGGCAATTTTTACCGTCGCGTCATCGTTCAATGCTTGGCGCAGCGCCGAATGAGGATGCACAAACGCCGAGCCCGGCAACATCAGCCCCATGGCTTCAAACACCAATTGGTTGGTGTTGGCGGTACCGTAGAAAGTACACGTACCCGGCGCGTGGTAAGCCTGACACTCCATATTCAGTAGCGCCTCTTTCCCCACTTCACCCGCCGCATACTTTTGACGAATATCCACTTTCTCTTCGTTACTGATGCCGGTTGCCATTAAACCCGCAGGCATAAACGCAGTCGGCAGATGGGCGTAAGAAAGCGCGCCCATCAATTGCCCCGGCGCGATTTTGTCACAAATACCGAGCAGTAAAGTGGCATCAAACACATTGTGACTGAGGGAGAGTGCGGTCGCCTGCGCAATCAAATCACGGGAAAACAGAGACATATCCATCCCCGGCTGACCTTGGGTCACGCCATCGCACATGGCGGGTACGCCACCGGCGACCTGCGCGGTATGGCCATACTCGGCTAACACCATCTTGATGCGGTCTGGATAGTGCTGATAAGGCTGATGCGCGCTGAGCATATCGTTATAAGAAGTCACAATCGCCACATTACTGCGCGTAAAATCGAGGATCGCTTTTTTCTCTGTGCTGCAAGAGGCCGCCACTGCGTGGGCTAAATTACCGCAAGAGAGTGAGGTGCGACCTTTGCCGGCTTTTTCTTGTGCTTGACTGCGTGCAATGAAGGCCGCACGTGCTTCACGGCTACGCTCAATCAGGTTTTGAGTGACCTTGGCTAAAATAGGATGAATCATAGACCCTCCTGCTCTTGCAGTGCTTGAATCGCACAGCTCACCACTTCCTGCACTGAACAATCAATAGGGATGATCAGGGTTTGCGGCTCACCATCAGGGCGCTCTAAGGTTTCAAATTGGCTGTTGACCATGTTCTCTTTCATGAAATGGCCTTGGCGAGCACGCATACGCTCCATGATCAGCTCTTTCGAGCCATCTAAGAACAAGAAGGTCACGTTTTGGTTGCCTTCGCGGATCTGGTCACGGTACTGCTTTTTCAGTGCCGAACACACAATTACGCCGTGTTCATTTTTGCTCTCAAGGCTGTAAGCAGCATCGCGAATGCGCTCTAACCAAGGTTTACGATCTTCATCATTGAGCGGCTGGCCGGAGGCCATTTTCTGAATATTGGCACGCGGATGAAGATCATCGCCATCAATGAATTTTCGCCCAGTCTGCTTTGCCAATAACTCACCAATGGTGCTTTTACCGCAAGCACAAACCCCCATCACAATGATGCTACTACCGGCCATAACGACTCCTTAAAACCAAACTTGCGCGTGATCGCATTTTTAAAATTCACTTCGAAATATGGGTTTATCTTATTCATGTTATGGGTAACATGTTACCGGTAACTTCACTAAATGTGAGCTATAACACAAACTATAAATCTGGACGGTGAACTCATGGACCCCTTACTACAAACCTCTGATCCTACGTATCTATTAACCGTGGCGGCGGTCGCCATTATTGCGCTACTGCTGCTGATTATTCGTTTTAAAATCCACGCTTTTGCTTCACTGACCTTAGTCAGTTTAGGCACTGCGATCGCCACTGGCGTGGCATCTGACAAAGTGGTGTCAACCATGATGACAGGCTTTGGTGGCACGCTGGCCTCGGTGGCTTTGCTGGTCGGCCTTGGCGCTATGATTGGTAAAATCTTGGAAGTGACGGGCGGTGCGAAAGTGCTGGCAGACACGCTGATCGGCCGCTTTGGCGAGCAGCGCGCACCGTTTGCGCTCGGTGTGGCATCACTACTGTTTGGCTTCCCCATCTTCTTTGATGCGGGCCTGATTGTGATGATGCCGATCATCTTCAGCGTCGCGAAACGCTTTGGTGGCTCACCCCTTAAATACGCGCTGCCTTCAGCCGGTGCGTTTGCGGTCATGCACGCCTTTGTGCCACCGCATCCGGGACCGGTTGCAGCGGCAGAACTGCTCGGCGCAAACATAGGCTTGCTGCTGATTGTTGGCTTACTCGTGGCCATCCCGACTTGGTACTTGGGCGCTTATCTATTTGGTCTGTATGCCGGTAAGAAATTCGATATTCCTTTGTCGAAAGCCTTCTTCAATACCGATGCAATCATTGATGAAGCCAAGCTACCAAAATTTGCCACGGTCATGACCATTCTGGTGCTGCCGGTGCTGCTGATTTTTATGGATACCGGTTTGAACACCCTTGCGGTCGCGGGCATGATTGATGGTAAAGCTCCCGCAGTCGAATTCCTGCGTATGCTGGGTAAAACGCCTATTGCTCTGCTGATCACTCTGCTCGTCTGTATCGCGGCGTTCGCCAAAGATTACGGCATGGCACGCCTAGAAAAACTGTGTGGCGACTCGCTTGCCCCCATCTGCGCGGTGATTTTAGTCACCGGTGCGGGCGGCATGTTCGGTGGCGTACTGCGCGCGAGCGGCATTGGTAGCGCACTGGCTGGCGTGCTGTCGGATACCGGTATGCCCGTTGTGGTCGCCGCGTTTGTGATTGCGACCTGTTTACGCGTCGCGCAAGGTTCGGCCACGGTCGCTCTGACCACGACGGCCGCCCTGATTGCACCGACGGTGGCGGCGACCACCGGCCTGTCTGAGCTTGACCTGTGCTTTATCGTGATTTCGATTGCCGGCGGTGCTACTGTGCTTTCACACTTTAACGATTCTGGTTTCTGGCTGGTGTCGCGTTTGATGGAGATGGATGAAAAAACCACTCTAAAAACGTGGACTGTGATGGAAACCCTTTTGGGCGGTATCGCCTTCCTGATTGTGGCAACACTCAGCTTTATTCTGTAGAGGTATGGACTCATGACCATTGAACAACGCTTACGAGCGATCAAAATTATCCCTGTTATTGCGATTAATGATGTCGCCCACGCACTGCCACTGGCCAAAGTGCTGGTTGAAAACGGTTTGCCTTGTGCAGAAGTGACTTTCCGCACCGCTGCGGCCGCGGAATCGATTCGCATCATGCGTGAGGCGTATCCAGACCTGCTGATTGGCGCGGGCACTGTGCTCACGACAGCGCAAGTGGATGAAGCGATTGCGGCGGGAGCTGATTTCATCGTGAGCCCAGGACTTAACCCGACCACAGTGAAATATTGTCAGCAGCGCAATATCGCGATCATTCCGGGCGTCAACAACCCAAGTTTGGTGGAACAGGCCATGGAAATGGGTCTGCGTACCCTGAAATTCTTCCCGGCCGAGCCATCTGGCGGCATTGCGATGCTGAAAGCGCTGAGCGCGGTATACCCAGTGAGCTTTATGCCAACGGGCGGTATCAATCCAAACAATGCGCAAGAATATCTGGCGCTCAAATCGGTTGTCGCGTGTGGCGGCACTTGGATGGTACCAACTGACCTGATGGACAAAGGCGACTGGGATGCACTGGCTAAGCTGGTGCGTGAAGTCTAGCGCAAACAACATATCGACAAAGCCAAGCTATGCTTGGCTTTTGAACAAAAAGAGAGAGCCGTTCGGCTCTCTCTGTATATCAGCGTCCATTGGGGAATTACGCTGTCTTTATAGGGTGATTCAAGCTGGCTTAGTCTTTCAGCACTTTCACGGTGTAAGAGCCATCTTTTTGGCGATACAAACCGTGAATATCAGTATCAAAACCTGGGTAATGCGCGCCGATTTCACACAGCATTTCCAAGAAATCCAACACAGGGCGAGAGCTGTCTGTCACCATTTCACCTGGCAGCACCAATGGCACGCCTGGAGGATAAGGCAGGATCATATTGGCGCTCACGCGACCCACCATCTCGTTAAGCAGGATCTCTTCGGTTTGACCGCGCAGCTCTTGTTGCCATGCCACGTGTGGCGTCACTTTCATCTCTGGCAGCACATCGAACGCTTTGTACATCAGCTCTGGCAATTGGTATTTACGAGTTAAGTCGTGAATGCCTTGCGCCAACTCTTGAATACGCATGCCTTCGTAGAAAGCTGGGTCTTCACAGTACAGTGAAGGCAGCATGGTACGAATGGTCAGGTTCAGATCGTAACCGCGTTTGAACTCCGTCAAGCCGCGCAGCAACTGCATCGCTTTTGACTTATCAATACCGATAGAGAACAGGAACAGCAGGTTGTAAGGGCCGGTTTTCTCAACCACGATGCCGTGTTCATCAAGGTATTTAGAGACCAGTGATGCCGGAATACCGCTCTGCTCCAATTCGCCATCTTTGCTCATTCCCGGAGTGAGCAGAGTGATTTTAATTGGATCAAGGTACATGTGGTTGTCATCAAGATTCTTGAAGCCGTGCCAATCTTGGTTTGGGTCGAGTTTCCAGCACTCGGTGGTCTCAATGTTCTCGGGTTGCCACACATCGAAGAACCAGCCTTCGCTCTCGCCTTTCAGACGTTTGATCTCTTTGCGGAAGCGAATCGCACGATCAATCGAATCTTGCATCAGCTTACGGCCGGTGTTGCCACGCATCATCGCCGCCGCGGTTTCCGTCGATGCCACAATGCCATACTGCGGTGAGGTTGAGGTGTGCATCATAAAGGCTTCGTTGAACGACTCTCGGTCAAACTCACCTTTGACATGAATCATCGAGGCTTGCGAGAACGCCGCCAGCAGTTTGTGGGTGGACTGCGTTTCGTAGAACACTTTGCCCGGCATCGCTTCACCACTCATGCCGCACTTGCCTTCATAAATACGGTTGAAGTTAGTGTAAGGTACCCATGCACTGTCGAAGTGGATGTGTTTGCAATCCAGCGACTCTTTGATGAACTGGGTGTTGTACAATAGGCCATCGTAAGTCGAGTTGGTGATCACCGCGTAGCTTGGCGCGCTCGCACCCGGAGTGTTTGCCACTTTCTCAGCAATCACTTCACGGCTGAATTCGCTCTGTGGAATACCACCGAGAATGCCGTAAGCGTTACGGGTTGGACGGAAGTAAATGGGGGTCACGTCCGTCATCATCATTAAGTGAGTCAATGATTTATGGCAATTACGATCCACCAGCACTGTGCTGCCCGCAGGCGCGGAGAACATACCGACGATCTTGTTCGAGGTCGATGTACCGTTGGTCACGATGTAAGAAGTATCGGCATTAAACGTGCGTGCGATGTACTCTTCCGCTTCTTTGTGTGGACCGGAGTGATCCAGCAGTGAGCCCAGTTCTGGCATCGAAATCGATACGTCCGCTTTGAAGGTATTTGGACCGTAGAAATCGTAGAAAATGCTGCCAACAGGGCTTTTCTGGAACGCAGTACCGCCCATATGGCCCGGAGTACAGAAGGTGTATTTACCCTCTTCCACGTATTTGAACAGCGCCTTAGTAAACGGAGGCATGATTGCGTCTTTGTACTCTTGAGTCGCTTGGTTGATCTTGATGGCGATATCGTCGGCCATGCCCAGAGCGTATTCGAAGAAATGCACGTTGATGCGCAGGTCGGTTAGCGAAATATCTAACGTCGATTGCTCATTGGCAAAGGCGTGCACTGGCAGTTTTTCATTGACTTTACTGATGCGCTCACACAGCTCTAGCGAGTATTTATCCCAGTCGAACAGCACGCCGCAAATGCGTGGGTTCATCTCAATCATCTTGATCAGATCTTTGTCATCCACCGGATAAACCACGTCGTAACCGGCTTTTTCTAATGCTGCATGCAGTTGGCGAACAGGCTCTTCTTTAAAGAACACACCCATGTGGTTCAAGATAGCGAAAATATTCATTTGGACATCTCCAAGGCGAAAAAAGGCGCTCTCTGTGCACTGCACAGTGAGTAAGACGAGCGCCATAGTGAATTCAGAAAGCTGGCGTGGCAGACGCCAGCAGAGTCAATCAGAACTGAGCCGAAGCTGGTTGTGGATGAGTCTCAAGATATTTATCCAGACCCGCTTTTTTGCTGTAGAACATCAAAATAATCAGCGACATGATGAAGGTTGCAGTCAGGGTTGAACCTTCAGCTCCCGCCAGCGCCACCATACAGAACAGGCTGGCAATACCGGAGAACAGCATCACAAACGTATTGCGAGTGGTCATGCCTTCGAAGCGGATCAGGTTAATGCTGGAGTAGAAATAAGGCAGCATGGTCAGCAGAACCGCATCGGTGGTCAGTTGGTTAAACAGATCGGAAGCGTGCGCAGTTTCTGAGCTGAAGAACATCAGCACCAGCATCAGCAATGTCATCATGCTGGAAGCAATCAGCAGACCTTTTTTCGGCACACCGTTGCGATCGGTTTCACCGAACACTTTCGGGAAGTTACCATCGTTCGCGGCACGTTTGCCCGCTTCGCCGACCAGCATCATCCAAGAGCCAAGTGACGTGAAACACGCTAGTGCAGTAAAGGCAGACACGAATGGCGCAGTCCAGCTACCAAACAGTGCAGTGGTCGCCAGTGCAAAAGGTGCACCGGATGCCGCCACTTCAGACGCAGGGAACATGCCGCTGATCATTTGAGTTGATAGCACATAGATAAGGCCCGCAAGACCAGTACCTAACATTGTTGCCAGTGGCACAGTGCGTTTTGGGTTTTCGACCATACCGGAAGAAACCGCTGCCGATTCAACACCCACGAAAGACCACAGACAAATCAGCACTGCGGTGATCACCGCATGGCCATCGCTACCAGCAGACACGTTCCAGTTTTGGCTGTAGAGCGCGCTGTCAAAGTGCGTCCAACCAAACAGAGCCGTACCGACTACAGGGATCAAAATCAGCACCAAACCAATGGTACATAAGCGGCTTACCCAGCTACCACCAAGCAAGTTGACTAAGGTAAATAGCCAAACCGAAGCAATGGTCGCTAAACCAGCAGGGATCGGGTTATTCAGCACCGGGAAGAACACCGAAAGGTAAGAAACACCGGTAATCGCAATCGCCAAATTACCAATCCAGTTAGCGTGGTAGTAAAGCACGCCCGTTTGGAAACCAAACACCGGTGACACTTCCCCTGCATAAGCAATCGGGCCACCCTCTTGCGGGTTTTTGGTTGCCAAACGAGCAAACACAAACGCCAAACTGAGTGCGCCAACAATGCAGATCAGCCAGCTATAAATGGAAATTGAACCTACGCTCGCTAGCGTAGAAGGAAGCAGCGCAATACCACTGCCCATCATGTTGCCAGCCACCACACCCGTACAGGCGATCAGGCCGATTTTTTTTGCATTTGATGACATAACATCTCCAAATCGATTCTATCCCCAAACGACTTGGAGTTGCAGGTAGGCGGCAAGTGAGTTCATCCCCATGAGCATAGATAAACTATGTGATTGGGGGGAACGAACGTAGCCAACACCGCTGCAGCTTCAAGTAGCCAGGTGATACTTAAGTTACAAAACTCAAACTGAATGGGTTAGCGAGATGTCATGAGTGCAATCACCTGCGCTACCTCGCTAAATTTCGAGGTGCAGACTACGCCCAAAAAAACGAAAAAAAATAAACTTCCGCTTATCAATAAAATGATGAGCCAAGCATGAACTTCTTGATATCAACCTGATAAACACCACCTATAAACCTCTTTACTTTCATATCTTTAATGAAAAACCTAAAAATATCAGGAGAGAAGACTAAAAATATCAAGGTGAAAACATCACGCTAAATGCTGCTCTGTGGAGCCATCAGGAGGGAGGTTTATCGCCAAAACTGTTGGTCTTGCCATAAGATTTGTCACTCAACTGGCAAGACGCCCGATTCTGCGACATCCATCGGCAGAGAATGCCAATGAGGCTCACTGAATTTGGCTTGGGGAATAGGCTCAAACGAATTGCGATGAGAAGTTAAACGGCTAGTGAGTACATAGACATCGTTCGATGTGATTGGCGGTGTTTTTCAGTCAGAAGGATTCCGAGAGATAAAGCGGCGCGCCCTCCCCTCTAAACCGTGCTAAAGCCAGTTCGGAGAAAGAAGGCGCAAGTTCGCTCTATCCCCTTCTTACCAGTCATTCCAAGTCGTTTGGGGATAGAGAGATGAGATTGATCGTAGACAAGCGTTACAGTAAACGAACCACCGAAGGATGCACCGAGCGGTACATGGCGTAATCAATGGATTTTAAGTTGGAGTGGAACACCAAGTTTTCGCACAGCAGATAAGTTTCCAGCGATGTGTCCATATAAAACGCTTCACTGTAGGCATCGCTTGCGCCATCCAGATCGCCTTTGAGTTCAGCGTGCTTGCCTTGCAGCACATATGAAAGCACCGATTCCCGCAAACCCTGAGCTTGCGCCAAATAGCGCGTGGCCGCTTCCACTTGGTTTTCGACTGTCGCTTGCAGTGCTAACGCTTCATAAATGCGTGGCTGCACCACCGCTTGAGGGGAGTAACTCACCTGCTGCAACTGCTCACTCAACACCAGCATGCGATCTTGATTGAGCGCCTGATCTGGGCTGAGCGCTTGCTGCACATGGTAGGCAATCAGTAATTCGGCTTGGACATAATGGTTATCCGGCTCTAATTTCAGCACTTGCTCCAATAAATAAATGCCTTTTTGGAACTGCTGACGATCGGCAACATTCAAGTAATGATTGGCGCGCACATACAGCCCTAACGCCGCGGGTTGACGCGGAAAATCCACCAACAAACGCTGTGCTTGCTGCTCTGCATTCGGGATTTTCAACGCTTGCATTACATCCCATTCCGCACTTTTCAGCACAGAGGCCAGATGCTGGCTATCGAGCGGATATTGGCGACTAAACAGCACCGCATCGGAAGAGTTATTCTTAAGCTCAAGATCTAAAAACTCATGGCCATCTTTGTCATTGACTCGCACCATGATTGACTTACCGGGCAAAATGCCTGAGCTGTAAGCCGTTTTACCGAGAATCACCCGATAATCACTCACTTGGGTCAGATCGGCCATCAGCTTTTGTGCGATACCATCGGCAAGCTCATGCGTGAGCGCCTGAGCATGAAAACCGTCTTGGAATTTAAATTCAATCAGATGGGTATCCACCACTTGGGTGATGCGCACTTGAGACTGCTGCACAGTAAAAAAGCCCATCGCTACAATCACTAAGCCAATCCAGATCGCATTGAGCAGGTTTAAGCGCCAACGGCTCACATTCGGCTTGCTTGATTTTTTTGGTTGCTGGCTTTGGCACACGGCACGCGTTAACGGGCCGGCAGGAAACACGATCTCGGGAACGGCTTCTTCCACGTCGTCGATATCGTCCGTCAAACAGACATCACTGGCTGCCGACTCTTCTTGGCGAGAAACGTAAGGATTGCCATCGAGACGCTGCACATTCGCGACTAACTTATAGCCACGCTTAGGCACCGTCACTACATAGCTGAGGTTTTCTTCGCGTCCGTCGCGCAATAGCTTACGCAACTCAAAAATGGATTGAGTGACCACTTGGTCGGTGACAATCGCCCCGTCCCAGACATGTTGAATGAGCTCCTCACGGCCGAATACCTCTCCGGCATGCTCCGCAAGAAAATGCAGTAAATTAATAAGACGCGGCTCGGCCGAGACCTCCCTATCTTGGCGATACAGCTTATTCTCATCAATGCACAGAACCCAGTCATTGATTTGAAAACAGATTCCAATCATAGAATAGCTCTTTGTATCAGGAAGATAGCATCGGTAAGAGGCAGAATATGCTCGAGCACCACACACCGATGAAGAACGAAATTATAAGTGCACTACCCTATTTCACCTACTATTGATAAGGCTAAAAATTGCAAACTTAGGTTGTTTAACCACCAAACAACCACATGACCAGCAATAAAATTCAAATTATCCTTACAAATCAGAACATAAGTTTGGCATTATTTCTCTACTCTAACGCGGCTAAAATCGAGCAGTGGCTGGCATTATCTTCGACATGCCCACAGCAGGCATCATTGATTTTTTTCAGCGCGCTGCGAATACGAGTCAGCTCTTCAATCTTTTGGTCGATCAGCGCCAGCTTAGCGCTGGTGATCGCTTTCACTTCAGCGCAGCTGTGTTCAGTCGCTTCCAAACGAATTTCCAGCAGCTCTTTAATCTCTTCAAGACTCAGCCCTAACTCTTTGGCTTTTAAAATAAATGTGACTTGTTGCTGGTTCTTTTCATCGTACAGGCGATAGCCCGACTCGGTGCGCGTTGCCGGAGCAATCAGGTCGTTTTTTTCATAAAAACGCAGTGTATCGGTGGAAACGCCACAGCGTTTGGCTAACTCCCCAATCTGAAACATCACGACTCCTCCTCCCTTACTGCTTGGCGTAGTTTGGGAATATTTAAGCTTTCGTTAAAATTTGTGCTTGAAAAACCGGTTTTTAGCGATTATTTTCCCCATGCCAAACGATTGCGCGAGATCTTTTGTAATTATTTGGTTAGAATACGCGCCATTCAAATCGCGGCGAATAAGGTATTTCCCCAAACGGCTCTGTTGTTTTTTGCGCAGTGAGGCTTTGAAGCGAGCTTCCCCAACTGCGCACAGCAGATCACTTTCGGCAAATATCTTTTAAAGGAAAATGGAAGCATGAACAACGCTCGTCCTATTCACCGTGCGCTTCTCAGCGTATCAGATAAAACCGGCATTGTTGAGTTCGCTAAAGCGCTCGCGGAACGTGGCGTTGAGCTGCTCTCAACCGGTGGCACTGCACGCCTGCTCGCCGAGCAAGGCCTTGCGGTAACGGAAGTCTCCGATTACACCGGCTTCCCAGAGATGATGGACGGGCGCGTCAAAACCCTGCATCCGAAAGTGCATGGCGGTATTTTAGGCCGTCGCGGCCAAGATGACGCGGTGATGAATACCCACGGCATCCAGCCGATCGATATGGTGGTGGTGAACCTCTATCCTTTCGCACAAACGGTGGCAAATCCAAATTGCACGCTGGCTGATGCGGTGGAAAACATCGATATCGGCGGACCGACTATGGTGCGTTCTGCAGCGAAAAACCATAAAGATGTGACCATTGTGGTGAATGCTCATGATTACGAGCGTGTGATCCGCGAAATGGATGCTCACCAAAACTCCCTGACTTTAACCACGCGTTTTGATCTGGCGATTGCCGCTTTTGAACATACCGCCGCGTACGATGGCATGATTGCCAACTACTTCGGCACGCTCGTACCTTCTTATGGTGATAATAAAGAAGGGGATGAAGAGAGCAAATTCCCTCGCACGTTCAATGCGCAGTTCATCAAAAAGCAAGATATGCGTTACGGCGAAAACAGCCACCAAGCGGCCGCTTTCTATGTTGAAGCCAACCCACAAGAAGCCTCAGTGGCCACCGCGCACCAAATCCAAGGTAAAGCCCTTTCTTACAACAACATTGCGGATACCGATGCCGCACTGGAGTGCGTTAAAGAGTTCAGTGAGCCTGCCTGTGTGATTGTCAAACACGCGAACCCATGTGGTGTAGCGTTGGGCGACGATCTGCTGCAAGCCTACAACCGCGCTTACCAAACCGACCCAACCTCGGCATTTGGCGGCATCATTGCCTTTAACCGCGAGCTGGATGGCGAAACGGCCAAAGCGATCATCGAGCGTCAGTTTGTTGAAGTGATCATCGCGCCGAAAGTCTCGCAAGCAGCAATCGACGTCGTCGCAGCCAAGCAAAACGTACGTTTGCTGGAGTGTGGTGAATGGCAAGGCCAAACCACAGGATTTGATTTGAAGCGCGTGAATGGCGGCTTATTGGTGCAAGACCGTGACCAAGGCATGGTGGCACAAGATGACCTGCAAGTGGTTTCCACTCGTCAACCCAGCGACGCTGAGCTGAAAGATGCTCTGTTCTGCTGGAAAGTGGCGAAATACGTGAAATCCAACGCGATTGTGTACGCCAAAGGCGACATGACTATCGGTATCGGCGCGGGTCAAATGAGCCGGGTTTATTCCGCGAAAATCGCCGGAATCAAAGCCGCCGATGAAGGCTTGGAAGTGGCAGGCAGCGTGATGGCTTCCGATGCCTTCTTCCCCTTCCGTGATGGGATTGATGCTGCGGCCGAAGCGGGCATCACCTGTGTTATCCAACCGGGTGGCTCAATGCGCGACCAAGAGGTGATTGATGCGGCCAACGAACACGGTATGGCGATGATCTTCACCGGTATGCGTCACTTCCGTCATTAATTGGCATGATTGGTATGGAGTGCAACGCGCCCCATCTTGTTTAAGTAAGGATTTCACAATGCAAGTTCTCATCATCGGCTCTGGCGGTCGCGAACACGCACTGGCGTGGAGAGTGGCACAAAACCCACAAGTTGACACCATTTACGTCGCGCCCGGCAATGCGGGTACCGCCCTTGAGCACAAGGTGCAAAACGTCAACATCGGCATCACCGACATTCCAGCACTGGTTGCCTTTGCCCAAGATAAAGCGATTGAGCTGACCATTGTTGGCCCAGAAGCACCACTGGTGATTGGTGTGGTGGATGCGTTTCGCGCTGCAGGTTTACCGATTTTTGGCCCAACCCAAGGCGCAGCGCAACTGGAAGGCTCCAAAGCCTTCACTAAAGATTTCCTCGCGCGTCACAACATCCCAACTGCGGCTTACGCCAACTTCACTGAAATTGAGCCAGCACTGGCGTATGTACGTGAAAAAGGTGCGCCGATTGTCGTGAAAGCCGACGGTTTAGCGGCGGGCAAAGGCGTGATTGTTGCCATGACTCTGCAAGAGGCCGAAGACGCAATTCAAGACATGCTGGCTGGTAATGCGTTTGGTTCAGCAGGCAGCCGCGTGGTGGTTGAAGAATTCCTTGATGGAGAGGAAGCGAGCTTTATCGTGATGGTTGATGGTGAAAACGTCCTGCCTATGGCCACCAGCCAAGATCACAAACGCGTGGGCGATGCCGATACTGGCCCGAACACGGGCGGTATGGGGGCTTACTCACCAGCGCCAGTGGTGACACAGGACATCCATGATCGCGTGATGCGTGAAGTGATTTACCCAACCGTGCGCGGAATGGCAGCCGAAGGCAACACCTACACCGGCTTCCTCTACGCGGGTTTGATGATTGATAGCGCTGGCGCACCGAAAGTGATTGAGTACAACTGCCGCTTTGGTGACCCAGAAACCCAACCGATCATGATGCGTCTGCAATCGGATCTGGTTGAGCTGTGCCAAGCAGCAATTGCGGGCAAGCTGGATCAGGTGGAATCAAAGTGGGACCCACGCGCCTCGATCGGTGTGGTGCTTGCCGCTGGCGGCTACCCAGGCGATTACGCCAAAGGTGAGGTGATTTCAGGTCTACCGACCCAAGAAAGCGCAGGACAAAAAGTGTTCCACGCGGGCACTGAAACCCAAGGCGACCAAGTGGTGACTAATGGCGGTCGCGTACTGTGTGCCACGGCGCTGGGTAATACCGTATTAGAAGCGCAGCAACGCGCTTACCAACTGGCGGATCAAATCAGTTGGAATGGTATGTTCTGCCGCCGCGATATCGGTTATCGCGCGATTGCGCGTGAGCAAGCCAAGTAAGCGGGCATCCATCTTCTTATCAATAGAAAAAAGCGCGAACTTCGCGCTTTTTTATTCGATTGGATTGGCAAACATGGGCCGATTTAATCAAGCAACTCCGGCTCTTTCACACAATCGTGCCCCGCATCATCGAGCAACAGCAGCTCGTCGATATGCACTTTGCCGTTACGGATCTTGCCTAAAAACGCCACATAGCTTTCGATAGAAGCTAGGCGGTTAAACACAAAGCTGGGCAAACTTTGATTAAACTCGACGCGCTGATACTCAACGCCCTGACAAGTCTCGAAGGTTTTACCATTCCAGTAGCCTTGGATCAGCTCTAAACCTTGCTTGTCCTGCTCTTTGGTCGCCTCGGCCACCGCTTTGGCTTGCAAAACGTAGTGAGCCAGTTGCTCTTCATTCATCGGCAGTACTTTTCCGCCCAACCGATACTGCTGATACACCGCTTCGCCTTCTTTGCTAAAACGAATATGGACGCGAAACGGCACCAACTTCTTACCATCCAGATGCTCACCTTCACGTCGAATCTCACGCACTTGTCCCTCTTCCCAGCGATAGCTGGTTTGATAACTGCCGTAGTCACCGGAGGTCACGTAGTCTGAGGCTGAGCTCGGTTTTTGAAAGCGTTCGGTATACCAGTAAAAACTGGTCGCATCACCAATCGTTTTACCACCAGTAAATTGATTGATCTGCTCAAGATTGGGATTAGGAGTAGACGAGCACCCGGCCAATAAGCCAGAGAGCAAAAAAAGGAAGGATAACTGCTGCTTCATAAACAAAAACGCCGAGATGTTCAATCTCGGCGTAGTATAAAGCAATTACTTGATCGCGTCTTTCAGCGCTTTACCTGCTACGAATGCAGGAACGTTAGCTGCCGCAATTTTGATCTCTTCACCGGTCTTTGGATTACGGCCAGTACGAGCAGAACGATGATTAACTTTGAATGTACCAAAACCAATCAGTTGTACTTGGTCGCCGTCTTTCAGAGCACCTTCAACCGCACCCAGAGTCGCTTCAAGAGCTGCTTTCGCTTGCACTTTAGTCAGGTCCGCTTTCTCTGCGATAAAGTCGATCAATTGGGTCTTGTTCATTTAGGTTTCCCTTCTCAATAGGTTATCGAATCGAGCTCACTCTAAAACATAAATGCCCGCTCTGGCAAAGGTTTGTCGCGCAACTTTCGCTTTTATGACGCACTTTTAACCGTAATCTGAGTAACAACTCACAATTTGTTACTAATCCAGCCACAGGTTTACTTGTAATTGAGTGAGAGAAACCTTATTTAAAAAGGGCTAATCGACTGGGAAGCCTGTCATTTCAATCGATTTAGTGACTAAAAAAGCACTTTCGGCTCCTTCAGGCGAAGCGATTTTTCTTCATATTCTCCCTGTGCTTTGCGGCCTTTACCGCGAAGATTGTGAGAAGAAAAGAGTTCGAACGTGCACTTTAAAACCAAGGAATTTTATGTTTCTGCTTGCGATATATATCTCTGTCGCGATTGGCGTATCGTTTATCTGTTCAGTTTTAGAAGCGGTACTCTTAAGTATTACCCCAAGCTATCTAGCCCAGTTGCGCCAACAAGGCCACCCTGCGGCTAATCGCCTAGCAGGCCTAAAGGCGGATATCGACCGCCCACTCGCCTCGATTCTGACCCTCAATACTATTGCGCACACCATAGGTGCTGCGACGGCTGGCGCACAAGCGGCGGTGGTGTTTGGTAGCCAGTGGCTTGGCCTGTTTTCTGCTGTGCTCACCCTAGGCATTCTGGTGCTGTCGGAAATCGTGCCCAAAACCATAGGTGCGACCTACTGGCGTGAACTCGCTCCCCAAGCTTCTCTCGTGCTGCGTTGGATGGTATGGGCGCTGACGCCATTCGTCTGGTTCTCTGAGCAGATCACTAAACGCCTCGCGCGCAAAGTCGAAGCGCCAAAGCTACGTGACGAAATCTCCGCGATGGCGATGTTGGCCAATGAAAACGGTGAGTTTGCTGAAGGCGAATCAAAAATGCTGAACAACTTACTGGCGATTCAAAATGTGCCAGTAACGCAAGTTATGACGCCGCGCCCGGTACTGTTTCGCGTTTCCGCGGATCTAACGATTGATGAATTTATCGAGCAGCACCGCGATACTCCGTTCTCGCGCCCGCTGATTTACAGCGAAGAGAAAGACAACATTGTCGGCTTTGTGCACCGCCTTGAGTTGTTTAAAGAGCAGCAAAATGGCCAAGGAAACTTGCTACTGGGTGATGTGATGCGCCCAATCCATGTGGTGCTCAACACCTTGAGCTTACCAAAAGCCTTCGACCAGATGATGCAAAAACGCTTGCAACTGTCGGTTGTGGTAGACGAATACGGCTCAGTGCAGGGTTTGCTGACCTTAGAAGACATCTTCGAGCACTTGCTCGGCGAAGAGATTATCGATGAAGCCGACCGCACAACCGATATGCAGCAACTGGCAACCGAACGCTGGGAGCACTGGAAGCGCCAGCATCGCATGATCGAAAGCCGCGACGAAGTGGAATAAAAAACGGGAGCTTAAGCTCCCGTTTCTCTTGGCAATATACCCAAACTACTTGGAGTTGCAGGTAGGCGGCAAGTGAGTTCATCCCCATGAGCATAGATACACTATGTGATTGGGGTGAACGAACGTAGCCAACACCGCTGCAGCTTCAAGTAGGAAGGGGATAGATGGTGAATTACAACTCCACCCCGATATTGCTGACCCCTTCTTCGCGCAGCTCTTTGCGTAGGTCTTTGATGAGGTCAATATCACGCTCAACCGCTTCACGCAGCGGACGGAAGATTGCCCACTGCACATCCCACTCCGCACACACCGCTTCATTCTCTTTTTGGTTGTCATTGGTGATCGATTCACCAGTTTGTGCTTCTTCCAGTTGCGCCACGGTTTGTACCGAAATTTGGCTCACTTTGATCATAGATTCCGCTAAATCATCACGATCCAACAAACCATGCAGCAGGGTTGCCAAGCCTTCACAGGCATCAATCGCGGGATACACGGCGTACAGATCAAACGCATCCGAAGTTGGGATCAGCTCTTCGAGCTTTTCAAGCTGATGCTCAAAGTTCACTTTGGCATTTTTTACCGTCATCAATTCCCACACGCTGTCGAGAATGTCACGGTAGATACGCGCCTCAGCAAACTGCGTGTGCTCACAGAACATAGCGTAATTCGGATACATACGTTCACACAGACAGGCCATAAAGGTAATCTGTTGCCAAGGTTCAAACTTCTCAAGACGAAGCTGTAGAGGGTTTTGTAACATAGTCACTTCAAATCGTTGCGGAAAAAGACAGCGGAAGTGTACTGGATAACCATAAGGGAAAAAAGACGCGCCTATGAACAATTTCCACCAGCTGTATATTCTGACTGAACATGATGAACACTACCGCGAGCTGATCCTTGAGCGCCAACTGGAAGGGCTCGCCTTGACCGAAGATCGCGCCAAGGCCACGATTTTGTTGGCCGCACCGCCGATGGCCGCCCGCCGTTTGGATGAGTTCCCGCGCCTGCAATGGCTGCATTCCGCCTATGCCGGCGTCGATACCTTGATGGACCCCAAACTGCGCAAAAACTATCTGCTGACCAACGTCAAAGGCATCTTCGGGCACCTGATCGCCGAGTATGTGATGGGTTACGCTATCCAATATCAGCGCGATTTTCGCCTGTATCAAACCCAACAAGCTGAGCGCCTTTGGCAGCCGCGCCCTTACTCTTCACTTGCCAATCAAACCCTAGTGATTTTGGGTACCGGCTCGATTGGTAGCCATTTAGCCCATGTGGCTAAACAGTTTGGGCTGCGAGTGGTGGGCGTCAATCGTACCGGCATTCCGACCAAAGAAGGGCATTTTGATGCCACTTATCACATCAGTGAGCTGCCAGCCGCTTTAATGCGCGCCGACTTACTGGTGAATACGCTGCCCAACACCCCCGCAACCGAAGGGCTGCTCAACCGAGAGAATCTTCGCCACTGCCACCAAGCGCTGCTGTTTAATGTCGGGCGTGGCAAAACGTTAGTAGAGCAGGATCTGCCGGATTTAATTGCAGCAGGACACATTCGCCACGCGTTTTTGGATGTGTTTATCAAAGAGCCACTCGCTCAAGATCATCCATTCTGGGACAATCCGGCGATCACCATCACACCGTACATCGCGGCGGTCAGCTTTCCAGAGCAAGTGGTCGATATCTTCGCCGATAACTACCAACGTTGGTGCGATAACTTGCCACTGCGTAACCAGATTGATTTTGAAAAAGGCTACTGATGCTTGAGTCACTGCTGACGGAAATTCGCCAGTGCACAGTGTGTGAACCCCATTTACCCTTGGGCGCGAATCCGGTGATCCGCGCCCATCCGGCGGCGAAGATTTTAATTATTGGCCAAGCACCGGGCACTAAGGTGCACAACACTTCAATTCCGTGGAATGATGCCAGCGGTGAGCGGCTGCGTCAGTGGTTGGGTTTAGATCGCGAAGCATTTTACTGCGAAGAAAACATCGCCATCATGCCCATGGGGCTTTGCTATCCGGGCAAAGGGCGCAGCGGAGATTTACCGCCACGTAAAGAGTGTGCGCCACTTTGGCATGCCAAAGTGTTGGAGCAACTGCCCAATCGGCAACTCACTCTCCTGATTGGACAATATGCACAGCATTATTATCTATCGGACAAACCCAGCACCTTGACCGAAACGGTACAGCAGTGGCAACGCTGGGCGCCTTCGGTCTTACCGCTGCCGCATCCCTCTCCACGCAACACCTTATGGCTGAGAAATCACCCTTGGTTTGAGCAAGATATCGTGCCCTACCTACGCCAACGAGTGAAGCAAGTACTTACATAGCAAGCCGTTAGGGTTTGAGGTAGTATGGCGCGCAGATTGATTAAGGAGTAAGCCATGCTTGAAACATTAACCTTGTGGTTACAGAAGTTTGATATTGAAATTGAACGCGTGATCCAGCTTGCGGAAGCGCTCGGGCTGATCGCGGCCATTTCGATTGCCATTCATCTCGTGTTACACCGTGGAGTGCTGCTGTGGCTCAAACGCCATACCCACCATGAGCAAAGCGTTTGGCGCAATGCTCTGTTTAAAGAGCACCTATTTAGCCGCGTTGCCTTACTGATCCAAGGTGTGGTGATTGCGGTGCAAACCCAGTTGTGGCTAAGCCCTAACACCTTTGCTTACGATGTTCTGCACACCCTGACCTCACTGTGGATTGTGGTGTTTGGCATGCTGGCCACTTATTCCGTACTCAACGTGCTGGAACTGCTGATCAGCCGAACCCAAGTGGGAAAAAACCTGCCAACACGCGGCATTTTGCAAAGCATCAAGCTGATTGTGTTTATTATCGCGGCGCTGTTTTTCACCTCAATTTTGATCGGTAAATCGCCGGTGATTCTGCTCAGCGGCTTAGGTGCGATGACCGCCGTCTTTATGTTGGTGTTTAAAGACCCGATCCTCGGCTTAGTTGCGGGGGTTCAACTTTCGGCCAACAAAATGCTCTCGGTCGGTGATTGGTTGGAAATGCCCAAATATGGCGCAGATGGCTCAGTGATTGATATCAGCCTAACCACAGTCAAAGTGCAGAACTGGGATAAAACCATCACCACCATTCCAAGTTACGCCCTGATTTCAGATTCATTTAAAAACTGGAAAGGGATGCAAGAGTCCGGTGGTCGCCGCATCAAACGCAGCATTTTGATTGATGCCACCAGCGTGCATTTTTTAACAGAAGAAGAGAAACAAGCGCTGAAAAAAGCGCAACTGCTTGAGCCGTACTTGGCCGAGAAAGAGCAAGAGATCAGCAGCTACAACCAACAAAAACATTGGGATTTGGCCTGCCGTATCAATGGCCGCCGCCTGACCAACATCGGCAGTTTCCGCGCTTATTTAGAGCGCTACCTGCGTACTCACCCCAATATTCACCAAGATATGACGCTGATGGTACGTCAGTTAGCGCCCACTCACGATGGCATTTCGCTAGAGGTGTACTGCTTTACCAGCACCACAGTTTGGGTGGAGTATGAGCGTATTCAGTCTGATATTTTTGATCATATTTACGCGGTACTGCCCGAGTTTGACCTGCGCGTCTCGCAAGCCCCCACAGGCAATGACTTTCGCACTCTGAGAGGCTAAACACCGCCCTCCATTCGAGAGCAGTTGCTCTTACTCCCCTCCCTTCGCGAACATCAAACCTTGCTCCTCCCCCTTCTAGGGGGAGGGCGGGAGGGGGTATTTCACACCAAGCCAAACAGAAGCTACACAACCTAAGCATCCGCAAGCGCCAAATACCCCACCAAGCTTCCCACTCAAAGCACCGAATATCCGAGTTGAGTAAGCTCAGCCGCGAACGCTTGCTTGGCTGAGGCTTCACCGTGGATCAGATGCACTTGCTTGGGCTTTTCAGGAATGCTAGTAATAAAGCGCAGCAAATCGGCCTTATCGGCGTGGGCGGAATAACCGGACATCGTATGAATATGCGCGTTGACTTCCACTTCAGTCCCCTCAATCCAGACCGAAGGTTGACCACTTTGAATACTGCGCCCAAGCGTACCTTCTGCTTGAAAGCCGGCCAAAATCAGGTCGGTTCGCTTATCCGGCAGCAGCGCTTCTAAATAATCCATAATGCGGCCGCCCTGACACATCCCCGAAGCCGCCACCACAATCGCGGCCTCTCCGGTTGAGGCTAAACGGTTGACCAAACGCTCATGGGTTCGGTGATCTTCCACCGTAATACACTGCTCAAACGCCAAAGGATGCCGATGCATTTGCAGCCGCGCTTTGGCTTCTCGTCCCCATAACTGCTTAAAGCGACGATAAGAACGCGTCACCCGCTGCGCCATCGGCGAATCGAGAATAATCGGCAAATTAGCATCGATTTGCTGAGAAAAGATAAGCTGCTCAATATCAAAGAGCAGCTCTTGCGTGCGCCCGACACTGAACGCCGGAATCAAAATCGCACCACCGTCAGTCAGTGAGCGCTCAATCATCGCGCGCAGCCGCTGCCCTCGGCTCTGTACATCCTCGTGCTGCTTATCACCATAAGTGGTTTCAATAAACAGATAATCTGCCCGCTCTGGCGACTGCGGATCAGGCAACAAAGGCGTATGGCTTGGCCCCAAATCCCCCGAAAACACCACCACCTCACCATTCGGACGCCGAATTTCCACATACGCCGAGCCTAAAATATGCCCCGCAGGCTGAAAGCGCACCCAGAGCGAATCGGCACGTTTAGGCTGCACAGCAAACCACTTCTGGTAATCTTGCACCCGCAGCAAACGGCGCACCTCGGTAAGTACGCGCTCACTCTGCTTGGGAGACATGCCTAACTGCAGCTTTAAACCATCTTCCAGCATCAATGGCACCAGCTCCGCCGTTGCCGCCGTACAGTAAATCGGCTGCTTAAAACCGGCTGCCAATAACCAAGGCAAACGGCCAATATGGTCGATGTGCGCATGGGTTAAGATCAGAGCATCCACATGCCCCAGCGCAAACTCCACCGCCAACGGGCGTTCATCCGCCCCTTGAAACAGGCCGCAATCAATCAGCAGCGCTTGCCCATCGGCTCGCAATTCATGACATGAACCCGTGACACTCGCCTTCCCTCCGTGATGAACCACTTCCATGTTGTTTCTCCTGTTTTGCGCCACACTTTTTGCGCCACCTTGCCGTGGTTAGCTCGCCTCAGCAACGCACCGAGCCACCAAACTGCGAGCCAATCACCACAAACTCAGCGATAAGCAACAGCCCATCGACAAAACAGTGCGTAAATCACCACACCCAACAGCACACCCGCGCCATTGGCGGCCATATCTGCCCATGAGAACTCACGCCCAATCGATTCTTGAACAAACTCCGCCACCACACCAAAACCAAACAGCAGCAGCGGCGCAATCCATACTCGGCGTGATAATCCTGCACACCCGAGCAGCGTCAGCACCAAATAAGCCAAAGTGTGCTCCGCTTTATCAATGTAGGGCACATCGATCACCTTAACTAAAGACGGAGAAAAGGAGAGATAACACACCGCAGCCAACACGAGAATACCGAGGTAGCGAGCAAGTTTAGAACCGTTAATATTAAAAATTCGATTTTTGAAGCCCATTAATTCCCACATTCATAAACATCCGTAGAGCAGCACTGAAATCAACCAACAATCATTCGTTGTGGTGAGTTTTTAGCCAAACAAATTAATCTCAAGAATACTGAAAATATAGAAATGCTCATTCTTTCGACACAGATAACACCAAAATCAATTTCCCAATTAATGACTCCATCTTGAAACAGTTTACGTACAAACAACAGTAAACAATGAAATTCATCGCATTATTTAGACTAGGTTCTAACCAAACGACCGTCAAAGCGGTTAGTTTTTGAGCTAAAAAATCCAAGTTCATAAAAAAAACTTGAGTTCAAATAAAAAACTTAGCGATAGTCTCATTTTAATCAAAAATAACTGACAAAAATGACACCAGAATCAATAACTAATAGATGATAAAACTCTTTATCAACCAAAAGCATTAGACTAAAATCGCGCCACTTAAAAATTTATAAAAACCAGTTGGCAGAATCGATGTTCATGGAAATATCAATCATCTTTGCGCTCTCTACTACCTTACTTTTTGTAATGAGAAAAATCGCCAAAAGAATCGGGCTCGTTGATAAGCCGAATGCAAGAAAACTCCATCAAGGCGTTATCCCCCTTGTCGGCGGAATATCGATCTGCTCCACACTGAGCCTTTATTTACTGTTTAACCCTAATCTATTCCCGCACCAAGCGCTCTACCTGATGTCGATTATTATTTTGACTCTGGTTGGTGCGTTAGATGATAAATACGATCTCAGTGTTAAAGCCCGCATGACGGTACAAGCGCTACTCTCTATTTTGATGATGTATCAGACTGGGATCGATCTAAACTACCTTGGCAATCTCTTAGGGATGGGTGATATCCACCTTGGCATGTTTGCTGCGGTCGTCACCATATTGGCCGTAATTGGCGCGATAAACGCATTTAATATGGTGGACGGTATTGACGGGTTGCTTGGCGGCCTTTCAATGGTGACCTTCGGCGGGATTGGTATTCTGGCGTTTGTGAATGGAAGCGTCGGCTTTAGCCAACTCTGTACACTCCTCGTCATCGCTATGCTGCCTTACATCATGTTCAACTTGGGCATTTTTGGCCGTAAACGCAAAGTGTTTATGGGAGATGCGGGCAGTATGATGATTGGTTTTACCGCAATCTGGTTACTGATCGGTCTCAGCCAGAATGAAAACCAACATACCATGCGACCAATTACCGCATTATGGTTGATTGCGATTCCACTGATGGATATGGCCGCGATTATGATCCGCCGTATTCGCCGCGGACATTCTCCGTTTAAACCCGATCGCGAACATCTGCACCACATTTTCCAACGCTTAGGGTTAAGCTCACACCAAACCTTAGCGGTAATTTGTGCGTTCGCTGCTTTATTTGCTGCGTTTGGTATTTACGGCGAAATGAAAAAGATCCCAGAACCTGTGATGTTCTTTAGCTTTATGCTCTGCTTCTTGGTGTATTCGCTACTGCTCGCGTACGTTTGGCGAATCACCCGCTTCCTGCGCAGAATCTTTGGTCGAGGGGAGCAAGTGGAAGAATCTGTAAACCAATTCTAATTTTGACAAACACCTCATGTTTTTATCAGCTACAAAAAAAGGGAATACAACATTCCCTTTTTTAATTATAAATAAAAGCATTTATAATTTTCGCAATATATTCTCTGCCGACGCAGCGACAGAAAACTCATTCTCAAGCAGTTTGTAAGCATTAGTACCAAGTTCATTTCTTAACTGTGGGTTTTGATAAAGTCTTAAAGCATTTTCAAAAAGCAGATCATCTTGACCATTTATAGAAATATAACCAGCACTATTGTGGTTTACTATCTCTTGTAAATCATTGCCACCGTTAACACTACCAAGAATTGGGATAGATTGAACCATATAGCCCAATAGTTTTCCTGGAAAATTATGAGCTGTATGATTTGCCGAAAGAGAGAAAAGACCGATATCGACTTCTGAAAGAATATTTTTAAACTCATCCTGATCCACAGAAGGCAGATAGGTAAAGTTATGAAGTCCCCACTTTTGAGCTAGTTCATTAACTAAATTAACTTCATCACCTTGCCCCACAAACAAAAAATGGGCATTAGCATATTCTTTCATTGACTTAACAAGACGCATTAAATTAGACATATCTTGGGCGTGCCCAATGTTACCACCGTAGAAAAAAATCAGCTTATCTTTCAAGTTAAATTTTTCTCTTATTCCGACATATTCAGATCCAACACTATGAGGTTGCAACTGAGCCCAGTTTCTTAATACCTCGGTTGGATATGATTCATTCGTTAGTGAATCAAATAACTCTTTATTTTTTTCGGACATTAAACCTATTGTTTCGGCCTGTTTATATGAGCATTTCTCAAAGAAACGGAAATATTTTTCAATCAATGAACCATTTTTGATCATGCCAGAATCAATCACCCACTGAGGGAAGAGATCTCGCAAAACCAAGTAGGATTTACAATGACAACGAGCCTTAATTTTTTCTACTAGATAACCGAAGAATATTGAAGGTGAATAATAAACTACACCATCAAAACTATCTGGTTTTACTTCAGACTGAATGGCGAACCAAGCACGCACTGAAAGGAGCGACTCATTGATCGCGCGTTTAACCTTAGAAACATCCTTAATCGCCCCACTTGAAAAATACCAAATATTGACATTATCGATCCGAGCCTTGACTAAAGGCCTTTTTTGGCCGTTAGCTGGTGTGATAACAGTCACCTCATGACCTAAAGTAACGTAATGACAGGCGAGTTCATGGAACATTTTTGCCCCAACACGTGTACTATGGGGCAAATAGTCATCAATAATTAAGGCTAAACGCATTAATATTTTTTCCAAACAACACGGTTTATGTAATCGGTATAACTCAATATCGTTCTTAATACTTTATCTGACACATTCGGAGCAATATAGTCTTTCACCTTGTTGATAGAACGTTCAACACCGCGAGTTTGATTGGCCAAAATATCAATAGCTTGAAGAATTCGCTCAATACTCATTCCTGTAAACATTACAGCACCTTCTTCAAAACCTTCGGGACGCTCTTGAGCATCACGAATGTTAATAGCGGGGAAATTAAGAATCGATGACTCTTCGGTAATCGTTCCGCTATCACTTAACACGACTTTAGCATTGTTCTGCAGATTAACATAATCGCTAAAGCCTAGCGGTTTCATGAGATTAACTAATTTATGAAACTTAAGATCTAGTAACTCAATTTTTTTACGTGTGCGAGGATGTGTCGAAACAATAATAGGTAATTGATATTTTTCAGCCAATGTATTCAGCACGTGCACATATTTGTGTATGTTTTTTTCTGAATCGACATTTTCCTCTCTATGCACACTGACTAAGAAATACTCTTCTTTTATTAGTTCAAGTCTTTCAAGAACTGTAGACTCAGCAATTTTTTCTTCATAGAAAGAAAGTACTTCATCCATAGGACTACCCGTCTTAACAATCAAATCTGGCTTAATGCCTTCACTCAGTAGATATTCACGAGCGATATCACTGTATGGCATGTTAACATCAGAAATATGATCAACAATCTTGCGGTTAATTTCTTCTGGAACGCGCAGATCAAAACAGCGATTGCCTGCCTCCATGTGAAATATTGGAATCTTCTTACGTTTAGCAGGAATCGCGGATAATGCACTATTCGTATCACCTAAAATCAGAACTGCATCTGGCTTTATCTCTTCGAATAATTTATCTGCTTTACTAATAACCTGTGCCATAGTTTCAGCTGCGGAAGCACCTGCACATTCTAAAAATCTATCAGGTGAACGAATACCAAGATCATCAAAAAATATTTGATTTAATTCGTAGTCGTAATTTTGGCCAGTATGAACCAATATATGCTCACAGTACTGATCTAATTTTGCAATAGTGCGTGAGAGCCGAATAATTTCAGGGCGAGTACCAACAACGGTTACAACTTTAAGCTTATTCATGCGCTATACCTTTCCAAATAATTTTGATGCATGTATTTAATTAGATCATTCCATGAAGGTGGCTGAAACCCAGTGGCTTCACGAAATCTTGAAGAGTCTAAGGAGCGATCAATCACTAAATCTTGAGACTCTTTAATCTCAATACTTTTTCCATATACATCTGCCACAAGAGTAAGCAAGCTGAACTTGTCAATGGGCTCCACCGAAAGATGATACAACCCAGAAAGATTGGAATTTGGCAAAATCATTTCTACAAGCAGCTTAGCGATATAACACGTTGGCAATCCTGAAAAAACCGCTTTTGAAAAGCCATTGGCGACTCCCTCTTGAGAAAGGAACCAATCGACGAGACTGACAGATGACGTAAGTTCGTGACCAATAATGGATGTACGCAGTGTAAGGTGATTCCCATAGGTAACTTCACCAAGGCATTTTGATTTACCGTATAAATCTAATGCGTCGGGAAGATCATTTTCGGAATACCCTCCTTTTTTCCCCGTAAAAACACAATCCGTTGAAAAATGGATCAGTCGAGCATCAATACGATCACACAGGTTGGCCAACTCATGAGGGAGTAAGGAATTGATTTTGATAGCATCAATGTGTTGCTTTGAAATACTATGTTGTTTGATAAGTCCAATGCAATTAATAACAACATCAGGCCTAATTGTTCCGAATACTTTTTCTAGCGAAGCGATATTATAAACATCAACATCAAGGAGCAATTTTTCTTCATAGCCTCGGAAAAACCTCTCTTTACCTTTAAGAGTGCGCAAAGTACCAAATACACTCAGTGCTTTGTAGTTTGACAAATTCGTAAACAAGCTATAACCGAGCATCCCTGTTGCACCAAGAATCAATACTCGCATGTTAAACACCTTCTGGAACGACTAAATTACCCGCTTCAATCTCACGGATAAAATCTAATTTACGTAGTAAATGCTTCATTCCCTCAACATCAAGCCTTTCGGTATTATGAGAGTTATAATCTACGACAGAAGAAAGATCTTTTTCGCCTTCTTCAAAGTACTTAGCATAATTTAAATCCCGATTATCAGCAGGAACTCGATAATAATTTCCTTGGTCTTGTGCAACAAACATTTCTTCACGGCTACAGAGTGCTTCAAATTGCTTTTCACCGTGTCGTGTACCAATAATATTTACTGGATGACTTGGCTTATCCATAATCTCTAGGATCGCTCTCACCAAAACCTCAATTGTCGCAGCAGGCGCTTTTTGAACGAAAATATCGCCATTAGTACCATTTTGGAAGGCATGTAATACAAGATCGACTGCATCATCTAATGTCATCATGAAGCGGGTCATATTAGGATCAGTAATGGTTATAGGCTTACCATTGGCGATTTGACGGATAAATAGAGGAATAACAGAACCACGTGAAGCCATTACATTACCGTAACGGGTAGTACTAATAGTTGTGTTAGTGCTCTCAAGGTTACGACTTTTAGCCACGATAACCTTTTCCATCATTGCCTTTGAAATGCCCATTGCATTAATTGGGTAAACTGCTTTATCTGTGCTTAAACAAACCACGCGCTCAACGCCGTGGTTAATTGCTGCTTCAAGAACATTTTCAGTACCAATCACATTCGTTTTTACTGCCTCTAGCGGGTAAAACTCACAAGATGGCACTTGCTTTAATGCTGCCGCATGATAGACATAATCAACACCACGCATTGCATTAGCAACACTCTGGTAGTCTCTGACATCACCGATATAGAATTTTAGCTTATTAGACTGAAAGTGCTTTCGCATATCATCTTGTTTCTTTTCATCACGAGAAAAAACACGAATTTCACCAATATCAGTATCTAAAAACCGACGTAGTACTGCGTTACCAAAAGAACCAGTACCACCTGTAATAAGCAAATTTTTATTTTTAAACATATTTAATTTCTACATTAATTCAAAAAAGTCGTACCAGCTTGTTTGATACTTTGGCACAAATCGTGAGTTATAGGTACAGCCATGTTCTAAAAGTCGATTTAGATGTTCAGCCCATAAATTAGGGTTATATTCTATGAAGTCGACTCCTTCATAGCCTTCTAAAACCTCCCGTGCAAAGCTTGTATCCAAAGACAGTACATGTTTGCCAAGCATTGCAGCTTCTAACAAAGGCAAACCAAATGATTCTATAGAGCTTGAAAAGGTAACTACATCACATGAGTCATAGTAGTTCTTGACCTGTTCGTAAGAAATTGTCCCGATGAACTCACAATACTGCTTTATACTCGGGTTGTCTCTAAGATAGTCATAAATATGTGTATTAATCTCTGAGTTTACATCAAGAGTATATATTGCTTTTAACTGAAGCTTCCTATTAGAGGCCGAATAATCAAGATGTAGCTTTCGAATTGATTCCAAAAGTAACAAGTGATTCTTAAATAACTCACCTGTAGCTGGATAAAACAAAATTAATTCATTATTTTTTGCCCCCCCTCGACTATTGAATTATCCCGAGACCAAGGGGTAATATTAGGCTTAATGTTAAACACATTGGATTTTGATATTCTAAAATTATCAATTAGAGCATTTTTCATCCATTCTGTTTGAACAACAAATCGTGTTGTAGACTTGGAAAATGCGAAAACAAATATTGGGTATATATATTTATAGAATGCATATTTTCGTTCACGGGATAAAAACGGATTCCAAGATCTTTTATGTAAAAACAAACCTTGATGAAGGTAAACTATCTGCCGTACGCCGCGAACATTCAAAGTTGTATTCTGTAAAGAAATAACTAAGCTAATTTTATGTTTTAGCTTTGATATTTCTTTTCTTGCCATCCAAAAGTCCCATTTCACACGGTCTAGTCGACTATTTTCAACAACTCTAATAAAAGATACATTTTCCTTATTAATATATTCTAGCTCTAGATTAAGTTTGCTATTAATAGCAATCACAAAATTAATACTCGACTTACAATTTGTTATAAACTGCTTTAATATATTGAGAGCTCCACCACTAACAATAGAAGTTGCGCTTACAAAAACGTGCATAACCTTACATCTCTAGGCTTGAGAACAAGTAATCCTTGGACTTTTTCCTTTCTATTTCCAAACGCTTGTTTACATCAGTAAAGTCTAATGTATAGTTGCTTAAGTCAATCGATTTTAAAAAACTCTCATCGTGAATTATTCGTGAGTCAAGCCCTACAACTTCAAGTAAGCTACTAATACGGTTAATATTAGCACCAGGAGAAACTGAGAAAAATGGCTTGTTAAAGATCAAAGAGAATGTTGTTCCGTGAAAGGAGTCTGTTACAACAAACTTTGCATTATTAAATAAGCTAATAAAGTCTCTTGGTCCAGCATCTCTGATGTGCTCGTCGACAATAGTATCAAAGTATAAGCCCTGCTCGCATAATATGACCTTTACTTTTAGATCTTCTTTTAACTTGTGGATAACCTTCTTTAAAAGAGGTGTCTTTTTTATAACATAAAGTAAAATATAGTCATCTTCTCGAAAATTATTGTCTCCAAGTCGGTCTAGCCACTCATTTTTAGTTAAAAGAAGGGTTGGGTCCAAAACATGTTCAACATCAAGCTTTGTTAATAAAGATAAATACTTGCTAGCTTTACTCTCACGAGTTGACAATGCATCGTAGTCACTAAGATATTCACGTAGAATAGTTTCTTCCGAAGAAGAATACTCATAGGATCCACAACTTGATGCGTATGCAATTTTCTTTTGATTTGCGGTTGCAAATGAGAGGAAATACTCTGGTATGAATTGTTTGTCTTGCGAAACACAAGCAGGGTTCCAAATTTGATCACTCCCAGAAATTAATATATCAAATTTACCAATTTGATCAGAATTATAAGGAACTATATCCATTTCATCTCTGATAAATTTTTTAAATTTAGGAATAACTCTCAGTCGTGGCAAAATTCGGCAAATATCTTTCGCCGTTCCTAAAAAAGAATGAATAGTTGTTCCAAAACGAACATAATCCAAACTTTTTGAAACATGGCGATTGTCGAAATCAATAATATTCACATCATATTTTTTCTTGACTATTTCTTTCAATGCATAGGCTTGAAATACAGCCCCATAATTACTAACGTTGTGAATAGTAATAATACCTACATTCATTTTATATCTCTGAGTAAACTTCAACTATTGGGCGACGAGGAGAAACACATAATTTATTATCTGCTTTAGGATTTCCGATTGCCAACATCATAATGATTGTATGTGATTTATCGATGACTTGAAATGCATTTCTAAAGTGTTTATCTTGAAGCCCTTGTTGACTCCAATTTAAACAACATGATGCTATACCTTTTGAGTGCAATGCATATATTAATGACATGGAATACATTCCTCCATCAATCCAATGCTGGTATCGCTCACTACCAGAATTAAATGCTCTGACATCAGAACAAACAATTAGTAAATCATGAATTTCTTGTGTAAATCCTCTATTTCCAGATTGATAACTTAGTGCTAAATCAATTTTTTTTTCTATCTGAGATATAATATACGTGCCATGGTTGTCTATTACACGCTGATGGAGTTTTTAGCGAAAGTTCAATGGCCTCCAATAATAAACCACGTTCAATTCTTTCTTTTGAAAATTCACGAACACTATAGCGACTTTCAAAAAACTTTTTGGGCTCGTCAAGAACCCCTGACAAAAGTTCATCCCTACTTAAATTAATAATACCTGATTCATTATACTGATGATTTTTTATCTTAGGCCAGCTTGCATTTATTAATTCAAGTTTTTTTCTAACTTTATCAGATAATTTTGTCTTTGTGACTCCATTATTAGAAATCACAAATTTATTTAAAACATCAAATCCTAAGTGATCATGAAACCCGATATTATTATAATGCAAGGCAGACTCTAAAATATTAGCTAAAATCGCAGCGTTACCCCACCCAGAATCAGGATTTCTATTTGAAAAGCTCATGCTTTTCTCTAAACTATGATAGACCTTTACTGAATAGTAATTCCTTTTTTTTTCACAAGATAATTGATTTCTCCACCCCCCATATTTAATGAATCTAAGAAAATCATATGATGCTCCACATAACCACTTTATCAATCTACCTAGAGGCTTTAATTTACTACATAACATAATATCACTCATTTAATTAAATATGTTGAATTTATATTTATTAACTCCATAATGAAATAATAAACATAAAACAATCTCAGTTAAAACTGTTGTAAGCGCAGCAGCATAAGCACCATACTTTGGTATGAAAATAATATTTAACACTAAATTTAAAACAGCACAGAGTGCCATATATTTATTCTTAATACTTATCAAATTTTCCGTAACAAGAAACACACCTGCATTTGAAGATAGATATCTAAAAAACACACAAAAAGATAATATTTTAAGAAAATTGACAGCGTTTATATACTGTTCATCAAAAATGAGGATAATAAGATCTCTAGAAAAACCATAAAAGAACAATGTTCCTATAGAACCAAGTAAAAACATCACTTTAAAACCATTATTAAATAAGCCTCTCTCTTTTCCATGTTCATTAACATTTATATAATGCACTTTAGGAAGCAGAAATTTTTGATATATCACAGATGGAACTATATAAGCAGATATTAATATAGTAAATGCCACACTGTAATAACCAGCATATTCTGATGAATATAGCTTATTTAAAATAAATATATCACTCTGAAAATAAATCAAATGAAAAAATACTGAAAGCCCAAAAGGATAAGCATTTTTAACAAATGTCCAGAGAGTAACTTCCTGTTCTGCCCCACTTATGTCATTATTATTTATTCTTATTAAAAAAGCCAAAGAAAGAAAAAACAAGCATAGAGAAATTAAGGAATATAGATAGTAAATTTTTTCAGGCGTTAGAAAATTAAATATTAATAATAATACAACGCCCATTAACCTAGCTATTGGTTGTGCGGCTAAAAGCACTGACACCATTTTAAAACGAAACCTTATCTGGCTATGAGCAACAGCGATATTAATAATAGCCTGAGATAAAACTATTATAAAAAATAAAAAACCATAACTAGAACTTAGCTGAATATACAATATGTAACATGGAGCCAGAGTTAAAAAAAAATACCTAACAGACTGGAAATTAAAAAATTTAATTTCACCTTTATTTTCCATGTAATACTTAAGTAAATACCCATCCACCCCCATAGATATTAATGGTGTCAATAACATCACAAGAGAAATAGCAGAATTAAACTCACCAAAACTATTAGGACTGAAGCTTTTTGCTATATACATTTGTGTCAAAAATGATGCCAATGAGCTAACAACGCTACTCGTCAATAATATAAAAATAGTTTTAATCACGAATCGACCTCAGAAGAAAGCCAAGGATAGATACTAATAGCAATGGCATAATAATAGCATTAAAAAATTGAACCTTAATGTAAGTGATAAAACCTTCTCTAAAAAAGTGGAACATCAGCAATGGCAATGAAGAAAGATAAATAGCATAGAAAAGTTTATTTTTCTTAGCCAAGCTCTTCATAAAACCAAATACAAATCCAATTAACGAAAAATATATAAAAAATAAAACACCAAAATTTATATGCACATTAACAAGTAAGCTACTTGCACCAAATGGGCTATATTCTTTTATATCGTACGCTATCGAATCAACGAGATCCCCTTTATTTGGCATCAGTATGGATGGCGTAAAGTTAAATATTGAAGCTATAATATCATAGGGAAATTTAAACACAAAAAAGTCATCAATACTTTTAAAATAATTAACACTACTAACTGACGTAAATAATGGCTCAGCGATAAATATACCAACTATTCCATCTAGATTAATATCACTTTTACTTCTCCAACCACCGACAACCAAAACTAGGATAAAAATACTAAAAATACTAAAAATAAATAATGGACTCCTTATAACCCTTGGATTAACACATATAATGTTAAGTAGCAAAGATATAGCCCCAAGGAGAAAGAACATTCTAGAACCCAAACCAAGAAGAAGGACACTTGATATTAAAAAAATACTTAAAAAGATAAACTTATTTTTTCTACTCTCGAAATAATTCACAAAAATCACTGAACAAAACACCGTGGTCGCATATGGACCAAGAATGGAAATATTGTAGTCTGAATATCCAGAAAATAACACCACCCCATCCATAACACCTTTTATTGTTGATACAAACAATATGAACAATAGAATTAAAGAAATAATTATTGGAGTTAATTTATAATGACAAACATCTTGCCCGATTGATACAGCCCTGAATTTTATCTTCTCGCCAAACTTTAAGAAAAAATAAAAAAACAAAAGACCAAAAATTGAAACCATATAGTATTCTTCACCATATAGAGCACTATCAACATAAGTCTGAACAATTTCAACTTGGCGATTATCACCAAGAAAGTGAATAGATACCACAGGTAAGATTAAATAATAAAAAAAACCAAATAAAAAAAACAACATTGCACTAGGAAGATATTTTACATTATCCATCATAATCTAATCTCATATTTTACGGTATTATTGTGCAATATTGAATTAACGAAGAATCGATATCTAATTTCAGAATAAAAATATTAGTCCACTTCTGGTATCTACCAAGTGATAAGACTTTAGTGAACTTATCACCGATTGAGGAATAACAAGCGAAGCGGATTATCCTTTTACGCAACAAAGCTAATACAAGATGTAATAGCACAATTCAGCTCTCCTACCCTAACATACCGCCAAAGCAAGATAGTTAAGTCACAAATCAGTTATCGTTAGTTATCATTTGAGTAGCGATAGTTGTAATACCCATAGCCATAGGTACTTGATGCTTTCTTCTCAACGGCGTTAAAAATTACGCCTTTTACTTCAATGCCGGATTGCTCAAAGCGGTGACGGGCCACATCAATCTCTTTCGCGGTATTTTGGCCAAAACGCGCCACCATTAAAGTCGTGCCGGCGTGGGCACCCACAATACTTGGATCGGTTACGGCCAATACCGGCGGGGTATCCACAATCACCAAGTCATAATGCTCAGAGGCCCATTGCAGTAACTCTTCCATGCGCTTATGCATCAGCAGTTCTGAAGGGTTGGGCGGCACTTGGCCACGGGTGATAATCGCTAGGTTTTCCACTGGGCTGGTTTTAATGCAGCTTTCTAGGGCTAACTTGCCGGCAAGGTAATCAGAAAGGCCATTTTCCCACTGCAAACCAAACGGCTTTTGTAGGTAGCCTTTACGCATATCAGCATCAATCAACAGCACTTTTTGGCCAGTTTTCGCGGCGACCGCAGCAAAGTTGGTCGAAACGAACGATTTACCAATACCCGGCGCTGGGCCAGAAATCATCAGGATATTGTTTTTCGCTTCCATCATCGCAAAGTGCAAACTGGTGCGAAGGCCACGCAGCGCTTCAATCGAGAGATCGGCTGGGTTGTATTCGGCCAATAGTGTGATCTCATCCTTTTTCCGACGCTTCATCAGCTTGTCAAAACCTTGCTGCATTTCTGATTTCGGGACACTGGCATACACCGAAAGCCCTAACGCTTCAATATCATCCGGGTTTTCAACGCCGCGGTGCAACGCCGCTTTCACCAGTACAAAACCGACACTCGCCATCGCGCCCAATAAGGTCGCTAATACAGCGATCAGCGGTTTTTTCGGTTTGACCGGTTGGGCATAGGCTTGTGCGTTATCCAAAATGCGCACATTACCAACCGTGCCCGCCTTAATCACATTCAGCTCTTGTACTTTGTTGAGTAGCTGAACGTAAATTTGTTGGTTGACTTCCACATCACGCGTCATGCGTAGGATTTCGCGCTGGGTTTTCGGTAGCTTTTGTACTTGCTGGTTAATACGCTCACGCTCTTTCAGCAGCACTTGGCGCTTATCCAGCAGCGATTTGTAAGCAGGGTGATCCGTGGTAAAACGCTGACTGATTTCACTCTCTTTAAAGGTCAGTTCATTAAGTTGAGCTTCTAGCTTAACCATCACATCCAGCGTGGCTTTCGCTTCTAGGCTTAGGTCAATCGATTCGTTGTCTTGACGATAGCGGTTCAGTACATCTTCCGAACTGTCCAAATCGGTTTTGATATCCGGTAGGTGGCTTTGTAAAAAGCTCAGGCTTTTTTCAGCTTCGGCCGAGTTACGTTTTACGTTTTGCAAAAAGTAGTTTTGGCTGATGTTATCCAGCAGCGTACGGATTTGCGCTGGGTTTTCACCGGTCAGTGACAGCTCCACAATACCTGTCTGTTTGCCTTTTTCGGTAATCGAGAGGTTTTGCTTGAGTTCGTTAATCGCATCCAGTTCATTGATTTTGGCAATATTGAACGCAAAACCGCTTTCTGCTTCCATCCCCGTGACAAACAGGCGGTAGTCATCTTGCTCTGCCAGCTCACCCGCTACGCCTTGCAAAATCACTTTGCCATCACCACGCACCAGCTGGTAAGTGCCTTGCTCGGCATCTTGCACCAGGATTTGGTGTTCTAAGGTAGTCGCAAAATCCGGCAGTTCAAAACGGCTGACTTGCAGTTGATTCACTCGACCGCTTAAACGGGCTATGCCTTTACCGATGACGGGGAAATAATCCGGCGTGACAAGGGTGGTGAGGTTAAATTTTTCAACGGTGTCGCCCAAAATCATCCGCGATTTGATGATTTCAATTTCCGTGGTCGCGGTGGAGTCCGAACTGAACAGTTCGCCCATATCTCCGCCTACCAGTGATGAGATGCCGCCGCCTTTTTTGGCTTCGATCTGGATTAAGGCATCCGCCTTATAAATGGGAGTGGAAAGAATGGCAAACGCGACCCCAAAAACGGCAAAAACCATTGTGGTAACGAGGATGATCCATTTTCCGTCAAGCAGTAAGCCAAAAAGTTTGCCCAGATCGATTTCGTCAGAGGCGGAGTCGATGGTGCGCTTTGATGTTTGTGCTGTCATAGTTTTTGCTGTTTTTAGGGAGTTTCTGTTTAGGGTTGTCTGTTTTCGGGTCAAAACGCCGCTACACCCAACAAAGGGTGTAAATGAGCAGGTTAAGTATCCCGTTCGGTTAGAGTTTTTTTACCCAAGCCGCGGCCGCTTGTTCGATCAGCGCGTAGGCGTGATCAAACGCTTCTTTACTTTGGCGGTACGGATCGGGAATGTCGCGTTGACCAATCCATTGTCCGAAAAGCATGGTTTTACCACGCGCTTCGGGCGCGATGTCACTCAGGGCGTTAATGTGCCCTTTTTCCATCACGAGGATGAGATCAAATTGACTGCAAAGCTGTGGGGTAAGCTGTTGTGATTGATGGCCATCCAGCGAGACACCGTGTTCTTGTGCAACTTGGATTGCCATATCATCAGCCGATTTGCCGACAAGTCGGCTTTTTTCAGAGGCGAGACCAGCAGAAGCGATATTTTTATGAGGCAGTTGTTGTTTTAGTAATCGTTCACCTATCGGTGAACGGCAGATATTGCCAACGCAGACGACTAATATGTTGTTGAACATCGTGTTTCTTGGGTTTTGTGAACAAATTGGGCTGTTGAGTCTAATTGTGTTTGTTATTTTCTCAACCGCCACACCGCGATTTTTTGATACCTGTGCATGCTTTCCCCTCCCCTAGAAGGGGAGGGACCTAAGTAACCTACCTAAAGAGATTAAGGCCAGTTTTTAACGCGTAGCGCACCTTCGGTGATTTCATTGAAGCCACTGATGGTTGGGATTAGCTGACGCACCAAGCGGTTCCAACGTGAAATTGGCGCAGCAGTCACGTACACCACATCATAAGGACGCAGTTCAAACTCGGTGCCCATTACTAGCGCGGTCGCATCTTGAATGTTGAGTTGGTAAATGCTGGCGATTGGCTCGTCTTGCCCCATCGCGATACCGTTTTGATTGCTGCGCTCTTGGTTACTACGGATAACAAAAATACCCGTAGCATCGGCTTCCGCTTCATTGATGCCGCCTACTGTGCTTAGGGCTTCGGTTAAGCTCATGCCAGTGCGGTCAATCTTGAGCATTTGTGGCTGTTTCACTTCGCCCATAACAAATACTTTTTGCGCATCGTTACGTGGAATATGCACGATATCGCCATCACGCAGTAAACGGTTTTGGGTTAAGTCACCCTTTTGAATCAATGCGTACAGTGAAATTTGTTCTTCCACGCCGTTACGAGTCAAGGTGACGTTACGCCAATCAGCATCTTTCGTGATGCCACCAGCACGGTTAACGGCATCGAGTAAAGTCAGCGGAATGTTGGAGATTGGCTGCTGGCCTGGGCTTGTCACTTCACCTGTGATGTAGGATTTTTGTGAGCGAAAAGCCGCCACGTTGACATCCACTTGCGGCGCTTCAATAAATTTGGCGAGTTTTTCCGCCAGCATGGTACGAACTTCGGTCACGGTTTTCCCCGCAACACTGACTTGGCCAATGTAGGGATAGAAGATGGTGCCATCAGCGTGTACCCAGTTACCGGCTTCAGCAGAACTGCGGTATGAACCAGCAGGAATGGTCAGCTCTGGGTGATCCCAAATCGTGACGTTCAGTACATCACCCGCACCAATACGGTATTCGTAGTGGGCAATATCTTGCTCTAAAGTGAGGTTAGGTTGAGTGGCCACAGCTTGTTGTTGGTATTTAAGCTCTTTGATCAGCGTCGGTGTGACCGGATAAACGTTAACTAACGCCGAGAGCGACTCCTGCTCTTCCGCTTCCCAAGCAACATTTTTATCGCCCGTAGGAAGATGAGCGCCGGGAATGCTACAACCGGTTAGCCCAGCAGAGAGAATGAGTAAAAGTAGGGACTTCTTTGACACGCGAACAACCTTGCGATTCCGATTTTAATAACTTGAAGCTGTTTGCAGCTTTTTCCTATGCTACCGCCCTGAGGTGTCGTTCCTCCCAACGCGGCTATTCCTTATTTTTATGAGTCTGGCCTATTTATTGCGAGCAATTTCACAAAAAGCCTCAATTAATGATTAAAACATCAGCAAAATATAATTTTTCGAACGAGTCGAAATGTCATCTTAATGACCTAATTTGACGCGGAATCATACAGAGGTTGTCTAGGATTGTGAAGCTTATATTTTGTCAATTTACTAGTTCATTTCTACTCGCAAATTACATCGTTATTATTAATATCTTTCACTGTAGACTCCTTTATTTTGTTTACATTAAAAGCAATTCTGTTTATCTTTTGCGTCGTCCGCGATTAACGCGGATATACATCGATGTAATTAATATCTTTCATGGAGAAGACTATGAAAAAAACAGCACTTGTGTTGTTGGGGATGTTTGCATTTAGTGGTGTAGCAGTAGCAGCAACAGAAGAAGCGGCAGCGACAACTTCTAGCACTTCTACGACTACCACTGCAGCAACTACCTCTGCAGCAGGCGGCGGTGCTGCTGGTGCAGCGGCAGTCGGTACAGTAACAGCAACCGCAGTGGGTATCACTGCTGCAGCTGTTGCAGTCGCAGCAGTAGCATCAAGCAACTCAGGTACAGCCACTACGACCACTGTTACAGCGGCGCAGTAATCTGACCTTTAAAACAACCGCATATTGCGGTTGTTTTCTTATAAACTTTTAGACCAACCTCTCATGCGCAAAATATATTATTTATTTTTTTGTCAGTTATTCCTTCTTTCCGGATGTGCAAAGAATGCGCAGCATTTATCTGACTCTTTGCAACTCGCCATTTTCGGACCAGAACAATCGGTTATTTCTGCAGAAAAAGTCGCCAGTATTCCTTACGCAAGTATCTATATTCAGCAAAATGATAACCCGCTGGCTTTAATGGTTTTAGCTTGGGCTGAACCAGCAAAAAATAATACACATACCGCGTTGAAATGGATCTCGGCTGGGCAAGAAATGGTGGTGACTGAAGGGGGGCGAATTACCAAAACCCTTAATTTAGGTGGTGGGAATTTAGTCAATATTGAATCTCACTCTGTCGATCCTTTGCTATTAGGGCTACATAACGCGAGTACGCCGCGCTATTGGGAGTTCTATTTGAGCTGGCAACCCGGCTATCACTTTCACTATTTGGCGCAATCTCGTTTTGTGAGTGAAGGCGAGCAAATCAAGCAGTTGCCCAATGGCGAATCTCGCTCTCTGCTGCTGTTCAATGAGCAGATTACGATTGCAGCGCTGGATCAGCAGTATCACAACTATTACTGGATCGACCCGACTTCAGGGGCGGTCGTCGCCACCGAGCAGCAATTGGCTCCGGGCTTGAACCGTTATGCCCTCGCGGTGGGTAAATCTTATTTGAATCAAGGAGGCATCTAATGCTGAAACGTTGGGTAACCTTGATTACTTTGGTCGGCGGACTCTGTGCTCACTCACTGTTTGCCGCACCTTTGGCGACTACGCTAGAAACTCGTTTTGCTGGCAACGCCACTCTGTTGCGCTTTGAGGAGCCGATTCGCCTTGATCAAGCGGTCATGCAAACGCTGGAACATTATCAACTCAGCACGTTGGATGTGGAGTGGTCAAGCGCTGGGCTGTTCGATTTAAGTCATCCGTTCTCGTTTAAGCAGCATGTGCTGTTGGTGTTAGCGCATCAGCAATCTGCCGCGCCCATGGCGCAAAAAGTGTTATGGGAAACGCTGCGCGATCAATTACGCCTTTCTGCGTTTGCAAAGCGTATTTTTACCCCTATCGATCCTGATTGGACACGGCTAGCCGCGCAAGATAACCCGCGCCTAAACGGTCAGTGGTTATTAACGCTCAATCCGAGAGTGGCGGAAGTTTCCGTTTACGGGGCAGTGAAAAAGCCCGGAGATGTCACGTGGCGAGGTCGTCAATCGGCTAAGGATTATGCGCAAGCCGCCGGTTTAGTCGATGAGCAGATCAGCGAAATTGTGGTGATTCAACCCGATGGCGTGGTGCAAAAACATTCGGTGGCGTATTGGAATATGACCTTTGCTGAGGTTGCTCCCGGGGCCATTGTGTACGTGCCCATGCCGCTGCACGACTCTTCTTTTTATCCTGATACTCCAAGCACTGACGCTAATCAGTTAGTGATCGAACTGCTGAGAAATAGATTACCGCTATGAAAACTGGCCGCTGTCCTCAACTTAATACTTCTCTCTCACTGCTTGCCGTTGTGGTCAGCAGTGCGTTGTTGGTGCCAAGGTATGCCAACGCCGATGAATTCAGCTATCCACAACTGCGTCATTCGCAAACAGATTTTGGCGGCGCGGGGCTGATTCAAATGCCGAGTGCGCGCATGATGCCCGAAGGCGAACTGAGCCTCGCGGTGACCAACAATGATGATTACATTCACTACGCAGTTTCGCTGCAACTGTTCCCGTGGCTAGAAACAACGGTACGTTACACCCAAGTGCATGAGCTGCTGTACAGTGGAGATTCAGGGTTTAGCGGTGACACTGAGTACACGGATAAATCGATTGATGCCAAATTGCGCCTATGGGAAGAGAGCTACTGGCTACCTGAGATTTCGCTGGGTCTGCGCGATGTCGGCGGTACTGGCCTGTTTGATGGCGAGTACTTGGTGGCAAGTAAGAATTTTGGCTCGCTCGATTTTACTTTGGGTGTTGGCTGGGGTTATTTAGGTAATCGCGCCAATCTAACCGGCGATAAATCCAAAACACCCGACTGTGGGCGTGATGGTAGCTACGGCGGCAAAGGCGGGATGTTTGATCTCGGCCGAATGTTTACGGGGTGTACTGCGCTGTTTGGTGGCGTGGAATATCAAACACCTTTTGAACCGCTACGCCTAAAGGTGGAATACGATGGCAATGACTACCGCAGTGATTTTCCGGTCACGCGCGCTTCTAATGCAAAAAATAAGCAGTCGATGCCCGTCGATACACCTTGGAACTTTGGGGTGGTTTACGCGCTCACTGACTGGGCAGATTTGCGCCTGAGTTATGAACGCGGCAATACGTTTACTGCGGGGGTGACTTTCGGTACTAACGTCGCAGCTCTCACCCCCACATGGGTCGATTCTCCCGCGCCAGCTTACCAGCCTGCACCAAGCAAAACCGAACTCACGGATGAAGAATGGCAACGCTTAAGCCAAGATTTGGCGACGGTAGCTGGCTATCAATCGGTGGAAGTGTATCAAGCGGCAGATAGCGTTACGGTGAAAGGGGCACAGGTGAAATACCGTGACCGCCAAGAGGCAGAGCAAAGAGCCGCCACTTTGATTGCCAATACGGGGATTGATGCCAGAACTTATCGCATTATTGAAACGGGTGAAGATCAGCCATTAACTGAGACTCGCTTAAACAGCACCTCCTTCAAGCGCATTGCTGATCGCGATTATCCGGATGCCAAATTGGATGATGCCAAACAGACCGGTAACCCAGCCCCGATTTCGGGTGACCTAAAAGCCGCGCAAATCGAGCGTTGGAGTTTTGGTTTTTCTCCTGTGTTACAGCAGTCGTTCGGTGGTTCAGAAGATTTCTACCTCTACGCGATTGGGGTGAATGCGAATGCCCGTTATAAAGCCGGCGATCACTGGCTATTTTCAGGCACGCTTTATGGCAACCTGACCGATAACTACGACAAGTACAAATACACGGTGCCACCCGATGGTACTAATGTGAAACGTGTGCGTACCTTGTCGCGCCAATACTATGAAGAAGTGGTACGGGTGGATAATTTGCAACTGACTTACTTTGACCAATGGAACCAATTCTATGGTCAGGCGTATGCCGGCTATCTGGAAACCATGTTTGCTGGTGTAGGTAGCGAGATTTTGTATCGTCCACTTGGTAAGAATTGGGCGATCGGAGTGGACGGTAACTATGTTAAGCAGCGCGATCCTAGCTCGACTTTTGGTCTGTATGAGCAAGAGCGTCAGTACGATCCACAAACTGGCCGCTATTATCGAGTGCAAACGGGTACGGTGACTGGACATGCGACCCTCTACTGGCAGCCACAATTTTGGTCATTGCTGGATAACACCTTGCTTAAACTGAGTGCGGGACGGTATTTGACAGAGGATATCGGCTTTACGATCGATTTCTCTAAGCAGTTCGCCAGCGGTGTCGTAGCAGGAGCCTTTGCGACTAAGACGGATCTCTCCGCTGAAGAGTTTGGTGAAGGGAGTTTCTCCAAAGGGTTCTATATTTCAATTCCGTTGGATTTGATGACCATTCGCCCAAGTACTGAGCGCGTGAACATTTCTTGGCTGCCACTGCAACGCGATGGCGGACAGATGTTAGGACGTCAACATACTCTGTTTGATATGACCGATGCTCGCGCACCTTGGTTTACCCGCCCTATTCAGCCGATTGCCGAGTAAGCCTAAACCCTGATGTTTTAAGCCCTGCTTTCAAGCGGGGCTTTTTATTACCTTAAAACTAAGATTTTTTTTGCGACAAAAACCGTCATTTTTATGACATGTAACTAATAATTTTATCTTTATTTCATAGGGTTATTAATTGACAATTAAATGACCATAAAATCAATAAAACAAAACAAAAGTGTGACATTATGCAACTAACAAAAGGAAATCTATACTCATTAAGGAGCAGTAAAAATCGATCTTGAATGCGCATCTTGATCTCACTATCACAATGAGAATTTTCAGGAGGGCTTTATGCACCTTCTCAATCTTGATGCGTTTTCATCAAAACCATTTTTATCCAAATTTATCGTTACTCTTGCGACAATATTATCGCTGTCGGGTTGCGCCTCCAGTAATGGTCCATTGCAGGTAACAGAGCACAACAAAGCGCCTGCAATTGATTTCGAAATGACAGGGATACCACTCATCTACTTTGGCTATGGATCGAGTGTACCAATCACAGAAAACCTAAGCTTAACTGCAGCTCATGTCGCCAAACTTAATTATGACCGCGTGATCGCCTATCACCCCACCTGTGATATCGCCTTGGTAGAATCCGATAACCGCGGAAAGAACTTTCCTAAAATGGGGTTAGTTTATCAAGATCAGCCAGTCACGACTTACGGAGTAAACGGCAGTGGTGCTGTGGTTTCTGGCTATGGCCACTATCGTATGGACTTAAATTTTGTAAATTACCGATATTTTAAAGACTGCCCTGCGAGTGTAATGGACGCTCCCGTACAAGCAGGCATGAGCGGTGGTGGCACATTTAATAACCGCGGTGACTTGGTAGGCATTATCGCTGCGATGGCTGATAAAGACAGCACTCGCTTAGTCAACGGTGAGGCTCTTCCTTACGATAGACTCAGCCTGTTTATTTCCATTAACTATGTCCGAGGATGGCTAGATAACGCCGTCAATCAATATTACGGCGGACAAAACCAAAGGTTGACGTGGCGGTTAGAGGGAGGGGATGACACGGAGCAACTCGCAAAAACAACCCCATCGCCTCTTTCTGTTCAAGAGTAACCGAACCGCATCTCGATATCCAAGCCGTCCAACTGGACGGCTTGATTGTTATGGTTTAACACGATCACCCGCTCCCTTGCCTAAAACGGTCTGAATGATATACGTAAAGTAGTTTTTTAAATTCAGCGTTTGAATCATCTGTTGATCAAGCTCTGCAAGCTTTACCGGTGTCGACATATCCACTTCGTTTACTTGAGCCAGCCCCGTAATGCCAGGGAGAACGGTAAACACCCCACGGGATTCTCGTTCAACAATCAGATCTTGTTGATTAAACAAGCAAGGTCGAGGCCCAACTAAGCTCATTTCCCCCTTAAGCACATTGATCAATTGTGGAAGCTCATCAAGCTTGGTTTTGCGCAGAAACTGACCAAGCCTAGTCACAGAAGAAGCGCCAACCAAATGGGTTGCCACCGACGCCGTATTCTTTGGCATGGTTCGAAATTTAATGAGGGTAAATGGGCGCTGATTCTTACCGACTCGCTGTTGGCAGAAAATAGGGGAGCCAGTATCAAAGTAGCCCAAAATGCACACAATCAGTAACACAGGCCAGAGTAACAACAGCCCAACTAGAGCAAAAATAAAATCAAGAAATCGAATAACCATGTCTTTATCACTTAGATGATTGAGATAAGTAGAAATTTACCGTGCGCGCTATGCCCTGTTCGAAACTCACAGGTGGCGACCAGTGTAGTGTTTTTTGGGTATGAGTGATATCCAGTTGTAGGTTATCGCATAAGCGCTGCCCCAGCTCTGGCTTACCCAATAGCCTCAGTAACCACTGCAGTCCGATTTGTGGAATGGGTAATAATCGGGGTCGAATCTGCATTGCTTGGGCGATAGTTCTAAGAAGAGTGGTCAAAGAAACGTCGTGGTTATCTGAAACTTAAAAAATCTCCCCTGCAGCTTTGGGGTGATGGCAACACATCATGAACCATACAATAACCACCAATTTTACAGAGCTACGTCAACGCACGACATCATGAGTCTGGTAAACGTCTCGCAAGCAAACTACAATTCGCACAATATAATATAACACCAAACAAGATCAACCTACTGGGTTGGCAGGTTTATAAGGCAAGCTGCAACGCAATGTTTACTCCGATTCAATTACTCTTAAATGCCCAACGTCATCATAAGCGTATAATTACTCTACTTTACGATGTACTCGCACTGATGTTTTCCCTTTATGCTGCCTTTGCATTACGCCTAGACACTTTATCACTTGTTTTTGGTTGGCCTGAATTACTTAGCATGGCGACCACTATATGTGTTACTTTATACTGTTTTATAAAACTAGGCATGTATCGAGCGATATTGCGTTACATGATGCTTCCTGCAATCGGTTATATCTTCTTATCAGTTATTATCTCGGCAGTAACTCTTGCACTTAGCGGTTTTTTCTTTCAGGCATTCATTCCTCGTAGTGTCCCGTTTATTTATGCTGGACTGGCTACACTGACTTTAGGCGGGCCACGGATTTTTATCCGCACTATTTACTACCACCATTATAAACGACAAAAACCCAACGTATTTATATATGGTGCTGGAGCCACAGGGCGCGATTTAGCCTATGCCTTAATACAAGGTGACGAGTATCATCCTGTGATTTTCCTTGATGATGATCCAGCTAAAGCGGGACAAATTATTTTTGGTGTTCGAGTACATCACAGCCGTGAGTTTGACTCTCTCAGAAATCTTTATGAACCAGTAAAACTGCTAATAGCAATAAATAACATTAGAAAAAGTTCTCGTTTGAAACTGCTTGAGCGAATTTCACACTGGCCAATTGAAATTCAGTCTGTCCCATCGGTTGAAGACATTGCTGCTGGACGAGCAAAAGCAACTGATGTACAAGATTTAGATGTAGCAGATCTACTTGGTCGAGCTCCTATCGATCCTGACATTCAACTTCTACAGAAAAATATCACAGGAAAATCTGTGATGGTCACAGGAGCTGGCGGTTCAATTGGTTCAGAGCTATGTCGCCAAATCATTCTTCAGCGGCCACAGACTCTTGTCTTGTTTGAATTAAATGAATTTAATCTTTATACAATCGACCAAGAATTAGCCAAAATTAAGCAAAGTCTGAAACTTGATACGCATATCATTGCGGCCTTAGGATCCGTGCAGCAGAAACATAGAGTACATAAGTTACTTATTACCTATAACGTAGAAACGCTATACCATGCAGCAGCCTATAAACATGTACCGATTGTAGAAGACAACATCATCGAAGGAATACAGAATAATGTATTTGGTACGTATGCTTGTGCCTATGCAGCTATTGATGCAGGCGTAAAAAATTTCACTTTAATTTCAACTGATAAAGCAGTTCGTCCCACTAATATTATGGGAGCTAGCAAAAGGCTGGCTGAGCTAGTGCTCCAAGCTCTAGCGGAAAATAAAACGGATACAAATTTTACAATGGTACGCTTTGGTAACGTTTTGGGTTCATCAGGCTCCGTTGTACCCCTCTTTAAAAAACAAATTCGAGACGGTGGCCCAGTTACGGTGACTCATCCTGATATAACTCGTTACTTTATGCTAATTCCGGAAGCAGCCCAACTCGTTATCCAAGCAAGTGCTATGGGGCAAAATGGACAAGTATTCGTTCTAGACATGGGAGAGCCAATTAAAATTATTGATCTCGCGAAACGTATGATCCATCTAATGGGTATGAAAGAGTTTTATGATGGAAAAGGTGATGAGGGTGATATCGAGATTAAATTCACAGGTCTTCGTCCCGGTGAAAAACTCTATGAGGAATTATTAATTGGAGGCAACGTACAAGGAACGTCTCATCCAAAAATAATGACGGCATGTGAAGAAAAATTAAACTGGGAAGAGATGAAAATAGTACTATCGCAGTTGGAAGATTATTGCCACAAGTTTGACCTAGATGGAATTAAAAAAGTGATTCTAGAAGCTCCCACAGGCTATATAACTTTATCTAATAAATAAAGCACCTACTAGAATGTAAGCACTTTATCGAGTCACTTCATTCAAGCGGCATCCATGATAATACTGTACGAGCTTTAGCGTTATTTACCAATAAGTCTCCAAGAATTTGATTAGAAAGATATTTTCTACCAATAATGTTCAATCCTATACGCAGTAAAGCTACCGGGACAGGGATTAAAATAACCATTCTTCCATGGGCATGCGCTAATTCCTGAATCAACTGTTTTGTGCTCCAAACTCTATTATCAGAAATGACAAAAATCTGTCCAGCGGCTTCAGGCTTGAAAATACATAGTTCAAGAAAGGTAATAAGATTTTCGATCGATACAAAACTTTTTTTGTTATTTACAGAGCCAAACGGCAGTATTGGAAAAATCTTCATAAACCTAGTCAACTTAGCGATATTTCCAGGTGCTGAAGGTGAATAAACTAATGGAGGTCGAACAATAACAAGTTCTGTAGTAGACTCAGAAGCTAGTTTCCTTAATACTTTCTCAGCCTCATATTTAGAACACGCATAAGGTTCATTTGGATTACATTCTGATTCTTCATCAAATGGAATATCTTTTGTCTGATTTCCAATAACACCAATTGAACTAACAAAGATAAAACGCTTTACTCCTGCCTTTTCAGATTGCTTAAATAGATTAACCACAGCATTAACATTCACTTCCATGAGCAACTTCGTGCAATCCAAAGTTTTAGGTAGCCTGTTATGAGCTAAGGCAGCCAAATGCACAATTGATTCAACCCCTTCAAGAGCTGTCCCCCAATTAGTACTCCCTGAAATATTACCCACAACAAAAGATCCACCTTCCATATTGTCAGGTGCCTGACGATATGCTGCAATAACATTGGCACGAGCTTTGAGATGCTCAACTAGATGAGAACCAATATATCCACTAGCCCCTGTAATTAGTATTTTTTTACGATACATATCAAAACTTAAACCAATTATTTGCCACTTTAAAATAGTATTTGGTAATAATAAAACCAATCGGAACTGAAGTTAACAATGAAATACCGTATGCCAACCATTCAGGCAAAGAATAGCTTTCCACCCCTAACTTCATAGAAAAAAATCCCACAAAGAATTGGCACAGATAAGCTAATGGATAGCATAGCAAAGCTAAATAACCTAACCTAGCTGAAAATGTCCATTTACCATTCAATATGTAAGATGATATCAGACCTAAACCATAAGAAAGTGCATAAGACACCTGATAGTCAAATATCATATTTAATAAAAGAAATGAAACATAAGATATCGCTGTATTTGTAATCCCAACAATGACAAATCTTATAAATTTACTCTCGATACTAATCATTGTGACTTAACCATTCAACGTAAATCTTCTTAATATTAACCTCCAGTGAAGAAGGTAGCCATAGGCCTGCATAGCTGTTCTTGACACAAGGAATATCCAAAGCATTTTGCTTCTCCTTAGAAAAGGATAGCAACAATGGCCTGCAGATCAGACGCTCAACAATATACTGGATCTGCAATATTGAGCTAGGTTTCCCAGACACCAGATGAAACACTTTTCCTTCAAAATAACGACGACCTACGAGATCAACAGTAAAGCGGGCAATATCATCGACAAATACATAATCCCGCAACGTGTCTAGTGTACCAAAAATCATCGAGTTACTTCGCTGTAGTCCGTTTAAAATCAGTACCTGTATCAATCCCATACGTAAGTTCTTACGTATAGGGCCATACACCGAAGATAACCGTAACACGATAACATGGAAGTTTGTCATCACTCGTTGCGCGGTTTCTTCCTGATAAAGTTTAAGGACGCCATAAGGACGAAGAGGATTTGGTGAAGAACAATCACTGATAGCACTTTGTCCCTCAAACAAACCACCAATAGAACTGAAGAGAACAAACCGAGGTTTTACTTTTTCTACAAAATTCAACCTAGACAATGACTGACACAAATTCATGAAAACATTCTGTTCTGACACTATTTCATCATTAGTAGCACTGAATCCTAGCTTGCCTGCTGACCATAATACGGTCAACTGACACTCCCTATCAATAATAGATATTTTATGACTGATGAATGCTGAAATAAGCTTGATACATTCCGTTTTAGACCAGTCTAACCTATGAGATTCTTCAAGATAATACCCCTGTTGTATAAGATTAGTATAAATAGAATCACCAACTAGGCCTTTTCCTACCAAAATAACTGCACTATTTCGATTTTCTGAAAACATGAAATACACGATTACAATTCCTTGAAGAACTCACGAATTATTTCATCTTTAGAACGGTCAACAACAGAGTAAGTCGGTTTACCGTGAATATGTTGAACAATTACTGCCAGATATTCCGCAATAACACTCAATGTAATCGCAAGGCCCGAACCAATGAATAACGTAGTCACAATTTGAGATGTCCATCCTGTAACACCAATACTTTCGGGATCAAAAGCTTTATTCAACAAAATATAGAAAGCCATCAACACACTAACAACAAGCATAACTAGACCAAAAATAGCCGCAAAACGTAATAATTTAGCATCAGACGTCATGACTAGCCGTCTTGCATGAGAAACTAAGCGACTTAGATTGTAACCAGAAGTACCAGTTTCAACATATCGCTTATCAAGCATAGTCGTTTTATAAACAGATACTTTATTTGTGAACCAAGAAATCACAATGTCAAGATAGCCATCATGGCTACACACTGCTGCGGCAGAGCGACCAACACTACCACGAATTAATCGGAAACTATTGAAATTACCAATATACCTATTCTTTGTCAGATACATCATCAATTTCTTATAATATTTAGACGACAAATCTCGATAGGGAGATTTGTGTATCGCTTCAGTAGAATTGGTATAAACAACATCTGCCGATTCAGCGACTGCCAGCTTCAGCATATTTAAAATATGCTTGGGGTGATGCTGCAAATCTTCGTCCAAGGTGACAATCCAATCACCAGACGAATAAGAAATGCCTGCAGCAGTCGCTGGATGCTGACCATAGTTTCTAGCTAGCGTAATAATATGAATCCATTCGACTTGTTCGTATTTTTTTAAAACCTCACATGAACCATCCTTAGAATCATCATCGACGAAAATCAATTCAGAAATATAACAAGGGAATTCTTCTGATATCCATTTCTTTCTAATTTGTTCTATTTCATAAACGAGAGAATCTAGGTATTTTTCTCCGGCGTAAACCGGAACAACAATAGATACACTAATAGACATATTCTAATCACTCAGGCTTGGCATAAATTAAAATTTTCTCACCATCAATAATTCGATTTTTTTTGTAATCATCCAACATCTCAAGATAAGCATTAACACAATTTATTGTTGAGTTAAAAATATCTAAGACAGCAAGAATATATAATCTTTTTTCATTATAATTTGGTATTGCACATACAGTCCTTTCAATCGGTTCTTTATCAAAAACTTGAACTAAATTATAGCCATTCTCACGAACAAAGCGCTCATAATCAGAGCGATTATAATGGGGATAATCAGGGCTCATCACAACTAAATCCGGAGAATATTTAGTTAAGCTATCAATATCATTACATCCTTGCCAGGCATGGCATCCTGTCTTCTTCAACTTATCTGGCATTGCTACATTTGGTGAGTAAGCCACTTTAATGCCTTGATTAAATTTATCAAGAAAGTTCCAACTTAAATTTTTCGTTCTTAATTCTTCTTTGAAATATCTAGACTGTTGCTTATAAATTGAGAATGCAATATTATTACAAAGAATTAACAATATTATTACCAGCACAAAAACCTTAATAAAATAAAAAGTCTTCGATAACTTAACAAATATGAATTCGCTAAAAAAATAGGCTACATTTAAAAATGAAAAAAGAAAGACTGGCAATAAATAGGTGTCAGCAATCCAAAGCCTCGCCTTATAAATATAGATAGCGCTAACTAAATTCGAAAATATCAGACTAAGTGCTAAAATACTATGCTTTTTAAAAAAAAATGGCACAAAAAAAACCAACAGTGCATTCAATACAACAATAGGATTGTTAGATAACACGTCCATCCAAAGAGGAAATACATCTGAGAATGCTTTACTAGAATGCTCATCGCTTATATAAGCTTGAGCCGATAAAAACCTTTCTGGTTGAATAAAAGCAAAAGGATGTACAATAAAAAAAACGACAAAGAAAGTAACAAATGCCTTTATAATCGATTTTCTTACTTCAAAAAATCCAATTTTCCTCTCGACTTCATATATAGAAATAAAGTATAAAAACAAGAAATTTATACCAACGAAGAAATTGGAAATAATAAATGCCTGTTTACATAAACTAGACAATGATAAAAATATAATTGCCAAAATAAATTTATTACCACCTATCGACTTTGATTGGTAAATATCGACAAATAATAGAATTGAGACAATCTGTAAAAATAGACCCAACGATTCTGGATGAATCTCATTAAGAAAATGAGACAACATTGGATTTGTTATAAATGCAACAGTTATGATAAAGGCGATAAAGAAAGAATCAAATATTTTCCTGCTTAAAAATAGCATCGATATCGCACAAAACAATCCAATAATAAAGTGAGTTGCTCTTACAATAATGTTAATAGCAACAGGTTCAGAAACTCCAACTATTTTCGCAAAACCTACAATAAAGAAGTTTAGAGAAAAGTAAGTCCATCCATAGTATTGTGAATGGTAATTAGCATTCATATTGTAGTATGAATGTGATGTCAGACCGTTAATAGAATCTATAATGGAATGTTCATCAACTCCCATAAACTCAACAGAACTTACATTCCCTAAAACACAAACAAAGTAAAGGATAAAAAAAATCAAGACCAAAAGTATTTGGTATTTATCATCACATTTAAAATAACTCATACAATTTTCCATAAAAATCAAAAAAACAAATGATTTTCATAACAAACATTAACGCCATTCCAAAAATCAATCCAAGCTCTTAAATATAATCAAACCTTTATAAGGAATGTTATGGAAACTATTGCTTTATTTAAGGGTTCATTTTAAGATTAGAATAATCAAGAGAGAAAATTAATAACACTCAACTCCCATTTGTATTTTTATGCTTACAAAGAACATAATTAATTCTTAAAAAGACCCATTCTTTCATACAGTTTTAACTCATCCACTGTGTCTACCTCTACCCATCCATTATTAATAAAATCAGGTTTAACATTCCAGCCATTGTCAATTAGAGCTTGAATAAAACTAGTCATATACATGTTTTCAAAATTTTTTCCATCATAGACTTTCGCACGTTCTAACGAATGATAGAAATTTATAAAATCCTTAATTTTTCCGGCAGAGACTTTGACAAGGCCTATATATTGAGCTTGAATTTCATCTTTAGACTTGGCCTTTTTCCCTAGCTGACAGACAAATCCCATACTGTTTGTTTTAAAAGTTTCTGCATCATCTAATGGATTTTCCATCCTGAGTGACCATAGTTTTTCCCAATCTAAATCAGCTGTAATAACTACATCACCGGATGTATTGAGTAAGGATTGTAACACTTCTAACTTATAGACTATGTCACCATAGACGATGACTAAGTCTTCATCATCTTTCATGAAACTCTCAGCACAAAATAGAGTTTCCACCATATTAGTTTCTGCAAAATTTTCATTGCGATATTGTTTGATACTGGGAGCAATAATTTTATCTTGCAGATAACCACCAACTAAAGCTATATCCTTATTGTCTATGCCTAACATACACATGATATCTAACTGATGGTGTAATAATGGTTTTCCACTTAACTCGACCATACACTTAGGCCTGTCGTTTGTATAAGGACGAAGCCGAGTACCCTGACCTGCGGCTAGAATGATAATTTTCATTTTGCCTCCAATAAAAAATGGGATTTTATAATTTGTACGTCCCAACTATCGGGTGTACTTTTTCGCTCAGGATGCCACATAATACCAAGCCATGGATATATTTTATGTTTAATCGCTTCAATAACACCATCTTCTGTTTCCATTAGTGGTATCAAATCTTTGCCTAGCCCTTCTATTTTTATTGCAAAGTTATGAAAGCTATTTATCTTAGTAATACCCAGTTGTACAGGCAACAGCCCAATTAATAAAGTATGATCAATAGCAACATGCCCTGAAACTTTAACTAATAAGCCATCTTGATAGTTATTAATATATTGCATACCTCTACATACACCTAAAACAGGAAGACTATTTTGTTTGGAGTACTCGAGTATGGCCAGTTCTAATTCATCGCGCTTGGGCATTTCTCCAATATCATTGCCCCCAGAAAGAATGAAACCATCTAACCCCAATGCCTGAAAATAATGAGTGTGATTTTCTATCTCACTACAAAGGGGAATCGGTAACAATCCTATTTTATACAATAAAGATGCCCAATTAACATCTAGCGCATCTCTCACTTCCTTACCACCCAAAATAATATCTCGTCGTTGTGTTATTCCTATTCGCTTCATAATTAATAAATCACTCTGATTAATGAGTTGGAAGGGTCTAATTCTAGCTTATGTGCTTGAGATAATCTCCTATACAAATTCTCACCAATCCCTATCGCAGCAGGTAGGCCAAATTCAGCAGAACGAATTGCCATATGAGAATTTGCTCCACCATACATTGTAATAAGACCTGCTATTCCTTGACCAAATAACCAATCATACCCAGGATCTGCTTGAGGAATCATCACTATTTTATCTTTGACATTTAATTCTTTAGTATGATTTTTCAAATTTAAAACTAGAGCACAAACTTTTTTTGAACTTATATAATTAGGATGGCTTTCATTTAGAGTAAAAAATAAAAAATCTTGTTCAGAAGTAATTAAAGGCGGCAGTTCACAAGCTTGGCTAAGCATTCTTTCAGATTTATTTAATTTTGCTTGACTACGTAGTATGTCCGACTGTTCATACGACATTATTTTCTGATCAAGGAAACTCAGTAAATATGTAATTGGTAACTCTGCTAACTCTTGTCGCGATAATTTATTTTTTTCTCCCCAAATCACAATCCCATCCAGCGCTTTAGACAGACTTCGGCTGAAGATAAACTTTGCTTTCTCTCGACCTTCAATCGCTGAACGCATAAAACTTTCTAATTGTTTGTCTGAACCATTAATGCCTAGCTTACGCAATTCATTAAAAAATGGAATCTTTTCTTTATCCCAAAAATGTGTGCTAGCTTTTTTCTGGGATGATAAAGACGTATGCTCAACTATAGGAGCTAGAAAACTAGTAGGATCTTCATGATAAGCTTGTGAGGTAATATCATATGTTCCAGGTCTTAAGTGACCATATTTTTTTACAAACTCACTCCACAAGAGTTGTTTATGAAGAACCTTATTAGCATCTTCAGATAGTGTATGTGAAACCGTATTGAGCGATAATAGAAACTCTTCCTGAGCTCTTAGTGTGATTAAGCCAATTGACACTGCATCTTTTAGAAAATTTACGGCAATAAAGCCAGCTCGCGCTAAGTGAGAAAATGGTAAAGTGCCCAAACGCTTACAATCATCTAGTAAGGCTTTAATCTGGTCAAGTGAGGTGGTTTCAGTCAAGAATAGGTAATTAAGCTTACTAGAGAGTAGTTCTATTTTATTAAGATCAGATTCAACTCTCAAAATTCCATTATTCGTTATATTAATCAAACCTTGTTTGAGCAACTTGACATCTTTTAATGAAAATTCACCTTGTTCGATTAAGCGTTTCTCCCAACGTCCAAAATTCAAGCTAAGACATGTTGGTATAACATCAAACTCAATTTTATCATGCAAATGCGGGTGAGTCACAAGCCAATCTATATAGAAGTCAACTAATCGAGTAGCGAGTTCATTAGGTAATATTTGAGGAATAAAGGAATTAAAACTGGCTCGAACATCAATATATGGTTTACCAGCAAAACGTTTGAGCAAGCCATAGGGACGCACATCTCGGTAGCCATATTCAAAACGTTGTTCAGCCCATATATCATCTAGAATTAGATACTTATATAGTGAATATGCAAGCTCTCCAGGATTGGTACCAATTATCTCTGCCGGGTTCCAATCTGGCATGTTTCCAAAAATAATTTTACTACCTAATAGGGAAGAATCAGAAACTTGTAAATGGCAATAATAATCACGGGCTTGTTTAATTTTTTCAGTCACACGAATATCTAAATGTTCAGAAAACTCTTGACTTAAAGTAATAGGCCTAACCTGAAAAATATGCACATCATTTTGATTATCAATTGCAAATTCAATATCAAGCGCATCGTAACCTAATAATGCTTCTATTTCTTGGATTGCAATAAGTAACTTTTTAATTTTTGCACATGAAACTAAATCAATATTTGTTTTTTTATAAAAATAAAAGACAGTATTTTTAGTTACTTTTCCTGATGTAATACCTTCTGTAGAACCAGACTCTTCATAATTAATAACTAAATATGGAGAGCCATGTTCTAAGGTACGTGTAAAAACAACACCACTCATGATTACATCAGTCAACATTGGCTGTATTAGAACCTGATCTTCATCTTGCAAATTATGATACGAAGCAATAACAGCCTCTATTGCACTATCTAAGCTCTTTGCATCATTTTTAACATTTAATAAACTCGTATATGCTCCTGCATTTGATTGACTAAATGAATCTTCACTACACGCACTAGAGCGGACGACTAAATTCTCACACTTGAACATTAACTGTATTTTATTGATAAAAATATTTTTCTTACATTTCCAGTCAGCAACACTAAACGATACTTGATCTTGTATAACGGCAGTCTTTAACATCATTCTCAATCGGGCGAGGGTTTCTGCTTTAGTACCCATTACAAAATGAGCTAAATCACGCGGTTCATTCAATTCTGCCCATTGCCCCTTTACATCAACCCCTATTAGATCGATACCTTTCGTTCGAATTAACTCAAGAAGATCCGGTAAAGTAAAATTTTTATAAATTTTATTGTTTTCAGATTGAATTGATTTTAAGAGATTCAGGGCTTTACCTCGCATACATACTAGCCCAACAAATTCACCTGTAGCCCAATCGAGCTCTATATTACTACCTAAACTCTGTACTCTATTTTCTGAAACAATAACTTTTTCTGATTCATTAATATCTTTCTGCTCTCGAGCCAAGTAGCGAGTTCGCCAATCACTATCATAGGCAATAGCGGTTTCAATACCCATTCTAGAGAGAATATCCACTATGTGAGAATGATATAAAACGTCACCATAACTTATCCATAACTCATCTACTTGTGCTAAATCAACCATTAGTAATGAACCTGCACTTTTAGTCTTTTCCCAATCCTTATTTTCCAAAAAATTCACTGGGAGATGAAAATCATGCTTTATTTCATTTGCTTTAAATCCAAGAACAACGTCAACATCTGCTGATAGTGATCTGAGGCTATTGAGTTGCCAGTCTAAAACTGTGGTACCATTTACAACTTTTGACAGAGTAGGATCAATTCCTAAGTGAGGTAAACCTGCTGCTAAGATTACTATTTTTTTCATAAAGAGACCGTGAGAGATTTTTTTATTTCTTCAACAATTAAATCTGAAGGTTTTTTATCAGCGTAGTATTGCTGTATATATTTTCTTAGCTCTTTATTTTTCTTTATCAACACATTACCTTCTATCACATCATGCACAAACTTGCTAATTACTTCTTTTTTATCACTTATAATATAATATGAAATGAAAATCTTACCAAAATCATTTACCAGTGAGTTAATCTTTTCAGGATTCATCAAATAAAGTGCTGGCTTATTAGTAAAAACATACTCAGCAAGGAATGAACTACTATCATGAATTATAGCGTCTGAATAGTAAAAGAGACTTTCATATTCACCTTCATCTAATTGTGTAAAGTCATTCATTTTCCAAAAATTATAATAATCATTGGTTTTATCAACCCCCCAATCCTCATGTTCGTACAATTTTGACTTTAATATAGGATGTGGTTTAAAACTCCATTGAGCACTGTCGGAATATTTAATAGCTAACTTTTTTATAAAATCTGCCAACACTAAAAAAGAAGATAAGGAATTATTATTTTTCTCGATAGTATGGTGGGGAGCGAATATTATTTTCTTTTTTAAGACTTTTTGCGGTTTCCACACATTAAAATACTTAAAATTATCATTAATAAAAATTTCTGAAGCAGGGTAACCCAGAGCGAAACCATTCTTTATATGATATCCTGCTACTTTATTCTGACATTTTAAATGGTAACTATCCGGCCAAAAAACTTTGAACATCTCTAATATAAATTTTGAATTATATATTTCATTTTTATCACCAGCGTGATCTGTTGCCATATAATAGTATGGAATATAAAAGCTTAAATATTTCTCATATATTTCTGTATAATACTCAGGTTTAGTTATATTATGATGGTTAGTAAATAAAATAAGATCCGGTTTAAGATCTTTTATTTTTATCCAGGAGTCATTTAACTCGTCATAAGAATTTATTACTGGGTATTTTTTATTTTCAAAATATTCATATGCTAGGTTTAATTCCTCCAACATTTTATCTCTACCATACTGTATATATGGACAAACTAAAATTATTGGCTCAAAAAACGGGTCTAGTAACATCTTCCTAAAAACTGAATCTACTTTCCATACACTCCTGTGCGTAACTAAGAAAACAATTTTAACCTTACTTTTTTTCTCTATTTTCTTTAAAAATTCTTTATGTTTACTCCGTATAGAGTAGATATATATCATTCTTTTTAATTGATAAAAAAAAGCCATTTCCTCTAATTTGGAAAAAATACTATTTTTAAATCTTAAATAAATAAACGTAGGATTTGACAGAATTTGGTTAAATTTTATTATTTTGATTTTAATTCCTTTTGGAATATATCTCTTTATTAATTTAATCATATTGACATCCGGATATTATAATTTAAAATTCATATTTTTAAATCATTTAAAAATCAGTTAATTAATATAGATTAGATTAACATTTTTGTTTTTTAGTTATGAAAGTTCTATTAATTAGAAAAAATAATTTCAAAAACCTAAAAAACCATTTTTTTGATGAAAAGAAATATGGGAAAATAAAGATTATTTTTTTTAAAAAGATAGTAATCTCTTTTTTATAAATAGACTCTAATATTTCATCGTATAGTGCTGTCCTTGAGAATCGATTTGCAGCCTGGATGTAACCATACTTTTCAATAATAATTCTAGCTGCTAATCTACGTTCTTCAGAGAAAGTTTTGGTGTCCATTATGCTTGAACCATGCTTTCTATAAAAAACTAATGTTTCATCAATATAAATAACACCATTTCCAAGAATACCTAGTTCAACTGACAGTAAATAATCGTTAATATATTTTAAGGCATTATTATAACGTACAATTTCTAGAGCTTTTCTTCGGATACAAAGAGTAGGAGTAGGAATTATCGCATCAGATATAATCTCATCAATCGACAAAGTAGGTTTAAATATAAAATTAAAATGATTGATTATTTTTTTCCCTGTGCAACTATCAAACCATATCATATTAGAGTAACAAAGTTGAACTTCAGGTTGAGCCTGCAATGCTCTTACCTGCCGTTCTATCTTATCCTCCCTCATCATGTCATCACCTGCAAATGGAATAATATATTCAACTTCACTATCTTTAAGAGCTTTTTCAATCAAAGAATTATAATTATCAGATATGCCTTTATTTTCCTTGTTAAAAATGATGTGAAGCCTTAGACCTTTTTTTTGAATATAATTCCGAATTACATCTCTTGTTTTATCTGATGAGTCATCATCTGCAATATAAATATCAACTTTAGAATATGTTTGACTCAGAACTGACTCTAGACACGGTATAATAAAATTTTCGTGGTTGTAACAGCCAATTAATACTGCTACTTTGGGTTGTTCAGTCATATCTTTTAGTACCTAGATAACTCCACCATCTTACGGAATCCATCGTTACGGGTAAGTAGATCATTAAAACTTCCATTATCCGTGACAGTTCCATGATCAAAAATGATCAATCGGTCAGCATTTTTTAGCGTAGAAAGACGATGAGCGATCACTATAATCGTTCTATCTCCTTTGAGAGATGTAATCACATTAGATATATCATGTTCGGTCGTGGCATCCAGAGCTGAGGTAGCTTCATCTAAGACAATAATTTCTCGGTTAAAATACAACGCTCTGGCAATTACTACCCTCTGCCGTTGCCCGCCGGATAAATTCTTACCATTTTCCCCAAGATTAAAATCTATACCACGTTCATTACAAAGGTCAGATAATCCAGCTTTACTCAAAGCATCGATAACGATCAGATCATCAATTTCGGTCGAATTTACGCCAAATGCGACATTCTCGCGAAGCGACCCATGAAGAATAAAAGGAGCCTGACTTACATAACTGATGCTGTTGCGAATACCTTTATACTCATTTAAAGAAATTGCTTTACCATCAATCATAATTTCACCAGAATCTATAGGAAGCAGCCCAGATAACACATCAGCGAAGGTAGTTTTACCTGCACCAGAAGTACCTACGATTCCTATAAACTCCCCTCTATTAACTTTAATATTTATATTTTTAATTCCTTTGCCTTCTTTGCCAAGATAAGAGAAATTAACATTTCTAAAATCAATACTATCGCTGAATGTCAATTTTTTCGATATGTTATCGTTATTTTTTTCCAAGGACTGAAACTCTTCAATAATTGTTTCAACTGCATTACTGGATGATTTAATTTGAGAGTAACAATACAAGAGCCTGTTCATCATTGGAGCAAGACGAATAGCAATAGCTGCCAGCAAAGTAATGCTCGCAATTCCTTCTGAAGGATCTGATGATGTAATTAAGATATAGCAAATAAAAATAACAATCCCGAACATTAGAATTGCTTCACTCAAATATACAGGTATATATTGAACTAGCATGTTTTTTTTATCTATTTCGCTTACTTTTCTATTAGAACTATCATATTTATCTAAAAATACTTTTTCTTTACCAATCAATTTGGTATCTTTAATTCCAGCTAGTGACATTGTCAAAATTGAAATATTTTCTTGATTAGCCTTAACATATTTAGCATTAATTTCATGCGTAACACGTCTTATTACTTTCATTTGAATCCATAACAATCCACCAACCACTATAGCTGTAATCATAGATATACCTGAATATTTCATCATTAATATCATAATCAAAGAAAAACAGACCATAGCGTTAGATATAAACATTATGCACTGGATAAGATAAGAATTTACAACCCTACTGACGACTGCAGTCAGATTATTGATAATGTTAGATGAATTTTTAGTCAAATGATAAGTCATCGGCGCGTGGATATACCCGGACATAAGATTTTTACAAATATCATTGCGCCAATCTCTAACCATATCAAACTGGAACTTCTGCTGAAATAGCATGTAAATGTTCTTGATAATAAAAGACATGCCAACACAAACGGCGATAAATATTACAAAAGTTCGAGTATCAGAGAATCCCAAAGTATCATATACTTGTTTTATTGCCCCATTATCAGTAACAATATCGGGGTTCATCGAAATAGTAACCAAGGGATATAACAGTGCTACTCCCATAACCTCAAATGACGCGGATACCACTGCGGAGAGCAGCACCAATACCATTCGAAACTTGAAATCAGAGCCGTATTTTTCTACAAATTCAAAAAAAAGTTTAAACATGCCCTACTTTTTTTCCATAACTGACTTAACCAAATTATAATCAATACTGAAACCAAGCTTCGTCGCCAAAAAATATAATGGCCTACGTGCAGCTTTAGGAAGCATACTTGCCGTAAAGCCAATCGTGTTAGCATACAGCGTATAATAGGCTTTCAAGTAACTTTTTCGACTGAGCATCATAGCAGAACCATGTGACTCAAGATTAATTAAACAGATTCCCAAAGCGTCCTCAATTTCCTGAAAACGATGTTCCCAACGGCCTTTGGCTTGAATACAGGCTTGTGAACCAGCGATAATTTCCGCTCGATGAGCATCATCTTTCAGCAATTTTCTTGCTATATCATATGCTTCTGCTGATGAACGGAACATTGGGATATCAACATACCCCTTTGTGAACCTTTCAATACCAGAGTTATAACTCGATATTAAACATCCATTTGACGCCATAATATCCATGATTCGCCAAGGGAATCCATCAACCGCCTGCGCATGAGAAACACTTAAGCAAAGGTGACTACGATTGTAAATGTCTTGATTATGGCGAAGGCTGTAAACAGCCTGTGGATGAAATGCCATCGCCAAATTCGGGCAAGCCTCTACAGTATCCAACCAACTGCTAGTTCCAAAAAGAGCTAAACCTAAATCAGACATTAAACTCAATGTACAAATACGGTTTTGTGCACTACTGATCGCACCAAAATCCTGAGGCTTAAGATAATCAAGAATAAAACTTAGATTCTTCTCCTTCAGATATGCTTCTGGATCGGCATAAAAGTTTTCCGATAGGTATTGTACCGCTCGTTTAACATCTGGCGTATTATGAGCTTGTAATAGCGTATTCAGACCATGCGGTCCTTTAAAATTACTGCCAATAAAACTGATATTATGCAACTTATCGATTGGCTCGGCTTCCACCGCAGTACCAGAATTGATCATATGAATGTAATTTTCAGAGACCCCATTCGATTTTATTTGCTCCCTTGCATCATTGGACAAACAAAAAAAGTGATACCTCTCAGGATTAGCAAGGATCTTTTCTTTATCATTGTAGAATGTAAACGAATCAGCTTCCCAAATTACAATAGGACAATCAAACTGATCTTCAATAAACGAGGGCTTCGTATTGTTAAAGCTAATAACTAAGTCTGGACGAAAGTCTTTAATATCAGCCTTCAATTTATCCGAATCTACAAAACTAGATTCTTGGTTATTACTATTCCAAGATTTAAGTAGAAACTCAGCACAGTTAACAACCATCACTTGATTGCCACTCTTTTCCAGTGCTTTTATCAGACCTTCGTAGTAACTAATTAGTTTGAACTCGCCATTAACAAACAAATGTGATGAGAAAGAAAGCAGAACCTTGGCCATATTAATTTACCTGGAAACGGTTGACTGCCTCAATTACAGACTCAACTTCATCACTGGTCATCACTGGGCTTATGGGTAAACTCAATACTTGTTCATGAATCTTCTCCGTAGTGGGCAGTGACAGATGATTAAATTCTTTATATGCAATCTGCTTATGTGGTGGGATCGGATAATGAACCAACGTCGCAATACCTGCGTCCGCCAGGTGTCTGATTAACGCATCACGGTGTTGTGTCTTTATCACAAATAAATGCCAAACATGTTCTGCAACCACTTTATTCTGCGGTAGAGTCACAAGAGGGTTATCAATGCCCGTGAGATATTTGCTTGCTATGCTCTGTCTGACTTGAGTTTCTCTAGGTAGATACTTAAGTTTTACAGACAGCATCGCAGCCTGAATTTCATCTAAACGACTGTTAGTCCCCTGATACTCATTCTGATATTTTTTGTGGGAACCATAATTACTCAACGCTTTCAGAACTTGGTAAAGTTCGGCATCATTGGTTGTTATCATACCTGCATCACCAAGAGCCCCCAGATTTTTACCAGGATAGAAGCTAAATCCAGCTGCATGTCCCCAGTTACCCGTTCTCTTACCCTCTAACTCTGCGCCATGAGCTTGAGCACTATCTTCCAAAACCAGTAAGTTGTATTTTTCTGCAACAGCCATAATCCCTTTCATATCTGAGATTTGTCCGTAAAGGTGTACAGGTAAAATCGCTTTAGTTTTAGCTGTAATATACTGTTCCAATGTTTCTGAAGATAAGTTAAACGTATTTTCATCTGGCTCAACCAGCACAGGAACCAGATTATTGTTTGTGATAGCCAGTATAGAAGCAATATATGTATTTGCCTGAACAATGACTTCATCACCATCTTGCAACTTACCTAACTCTTTCCAAGCCCGTAAAACTAAAATCAGAGCATCGAGACCATTTGCAACGCCTACTGCATATTGAACACCGCAATACTCAGCAAACATTGTTTCAAAGCTTTCCAGCTCTTTTCCCTGAATATACCAACCAGAATCGATGACTCGTGCACAAGCTTCTTTCAACTCTTTCTGATATTGGTTATTAATTTGTTTTAAATCTAAAAAAGAAATCATCATATTTTCTCAGGAATATATATTTCAGCTTGGCCAGTAATAACTTTTTGCTTACCAACTTTACAATAAGTATCGAAATAAACTCTTCTTTTCTCTTTATCAATACTATTGACGACAACTGTCGCGACAACAGTATCATCGATATATACTGGCTTTCTGAATTTTAAAGATTGCGATACATAGACACAGCCCTCTCCAGGCAGTTTCGTCCCGAATAAAGCAGAAAAAAAAACTTGAACTTATCATTCCATGAGCAATACGTTTTTTAAACCTAGACTGATTCGCATAGTTTTCATCTAGATGCACTGGGTTACGATCCCCTGATAAGCCAGCAAATTGTTTTATATCCGCATCTGTTATCGTTTGTGAATAGGATGCACTCATTCCAATTTCAAGATCACCAATATCATACATTCTCTGACACCTCTAAAACCCATTCTGTGACCACATTTTCAGGATAACCACGGTGGAAATGCTTTCTCCAAGGATAAGCAGGTCTTCTTGTACCATCTTTAAGTCTGATTTTTGCTGCTGGACCAATTTTTTTAGCTGGTGAACCAGCATAAAGCATATCTTTTTCTGTCTTACCACCAATAGAAGAATGAGCACCAACAAATACACCCTTCTCAATAACAGTACCAGGTAAAACCACAGACATCGTTGCGATAACAGCAAAGTCTGCAATAGTAACACCTTGCATAACATTACTTGGTGGATGAGGATCATTAGTTAAAACCACATATGGAAAAAGCCATACAAAATTACCAATCTCACTCTTCTGACCAATGTGTACATTACTGTGTGTTCTAACAAAGTCGCCAATCTTACAGTGACCCTGAATATCGCTAAGTGTACCTAGTTGGAAATTTTCGCCAGCTATTGTTTTCTCTCTTACTGTCACATTATGACCTGTCACCAAACGCGGACCAAATGTAGAACCTTCATAGAAGGTACTTCGAGAACGAATGTGGGAGTTTTCACCAATAACCAATTTCTCACCTTGCGATAAGTGGTTCGCAACCCCCAACTCACAATAGGACTCGATCACCGAATTTGCCTTAATTACCACGTTGTCATGGATAACTGTAAAGGCACCAACAGAAACGTTTTCGCCGATTTCAGCTTTATTAGATATAATTGCTGTGGGATGAATAGTTGTCATTTTACTTCCTTCACAAAATCGTCGTAATTTCTAATGTAATCAGATTCCATATAGTGTTCGCTCGCTAGAACCACCAATACACAATCGTGACTAAAATCGTGCATCTCCCGCCATAAACAAGAATCGATCAATAATCCTTCATCTGGCTTATTAAGCACTACATCCTCTCGAGTTGCGCCGTCATCCAAAATAAAACGGCAGGAACCATGTATAGCTATCGCAACTTGTTTGAGTTCTCGATGAGCATGCAACCCTCTGACAGCTTCTGGATGCGTACCATAAACGTAGTAGACACGTTTTACGTCAAAAGGAATGTCTTTATTTGATTCCAAAGCAACAAGCTCGCCACGGGCATCACCTAGCGATTTAAATTTGATAAGCTTAACTAGGCTCATCGTTCACCCTTCAGCAATGATAATAAATACTGTCCATAGCTGTTTTTCGACATATTCGATCCCAGCTCAGCGATTTCCTGATCACTAAGCCACTTATTACGCCATGCAATTTCTTCCAAGCAGGCGATCTTAAATCCTTGCCTTTTCTCAATTGTTTCAACAAACGTAGCTGCTTCAAGTAGACTATCGTGAGTCCCTGTATCCAACCAGGCAAATCCGCGCCCTAACAATTCAACTGTCAAAGAACCATCGTTTAGATACATTTCATTTAAGGTCGTAATTTCCAGTTCACCACGATGCGATGGTTTCACCTGTTTAGCAAGCTCCACTACTCGATTGTCATAAAAATACAGACCTGTCACAGCGAAATTAGATTTAGGATGAGCAGGTTTCTCTTCAATTGAAACAGCTCGCATATTCTCATCAAATTCAACGACACCAAAACGCTCAGGATCTTTAACTTCATAGCCAAAGACTGTTGCACCTTCTGTTTTTCTAGCTGCGTTAAGCAACTTAGGTGAAAATCCCTGTCCCCAGAAGATATTATCACCAAGAACCAAACACACAGATTCTTCACCTATAAACTCTTCACCGATAAGAAAAGCCTGAGCTAAACCATCTGGACTAGGTTGAACTGCATATTGAAGGTGAATACCAAAATCACTACCATCGCCCAGTAGACGCTTAAAGCTGTCATTATCTTCTTGCGTAGTAATAATTAATATATCTTTAATTCCTGCCAGCATCAGCGTTGATAGTGGATAGTAAATCATTGGCTTATCGTAAACAGGTAATAACTGTTTCGAGACACCACGCGTAATCGGATATAAACGTGTACCTGAACCACCAGCTAGAATAATACCTTTCATCTTATTCTCCTTCTCCTAAACGCTCACGGCTGTATGAGCCGTCCAACACTCGGCTCCACCATTCACGGTGATGTAAATACCACTCTACAGTTTTGCGAATGCCGGATTCAAAGGTCTCTTCTGGCTTCCAGCCCAGCTCTCGCTCGATTTTCGACGCATCAATCGCGTAGCGAACATCATGCCCTGGGCGGTCTTTCACGTAAGTAATGAGGTCGGCGTAATGGGCAATACCCACGGGCTTATTCGGTACCAACTCTTCAAGTAATGCACAGAGCGTGTTGACGACTTCAATATTGGCTTTTTCATTGTGTCCACCAATGTTGTAGGTTTCCCCCACCAGACCTTCGGTCACCACTTTATACAGTGCTCGTGCGTGGTCTTCGACAAACAGCCAATCACGAATTTGCATACCATCGCCATACACAGGCAGGGCTTTTCCTTCCAGTGCATTCAAAATCATCAATGGAATGAGCTTTTCTGGAAAATGATAGGGGCCGTAGTTGTTTGAGCAGTTGGTGACTATAGTGGGTAAACCATAAGTACGTAGCCAAGCGCGCACCAAGTGGTCACTGGATGCTTTGGAAGCAGAATAAGGACTACTTGGTTCATAGGCGGTCGTTTCGGTAAAGAGGTCGTCCGTACCTTCTAAATCGCCATACACCTCATCGGTTGAAATGTGATGAAAACGAAACGCGGCTTTACGTTCACTCTCTAAATGGCTCCAGTAATGACGAGCCGCTTCGAGGAGGGTATAGGTGCCAATAATATTGGTTTCGATAAAGGCAGCTGGACCATCAATAGAGCGGTCAACATGAGATTCAGCCGCTAAGTGCATAACCGCATCGGGTTGATACTCTGCAAAAATACGGTCTAGCTCGGCACGGTCACAGATATCGATTTGCTCAAAAGCATAACGTTCGCTACCAGCCACTGACGCTAAAGATTCTAAATTGCCTGCATAAGTCAATTTATCTAAGTTTACGACACTGTCTTGAGTGTTCTGGATGATATGACGAACAACAGCAGAGCCAATAAAACCGGCGCCACCTGTAACTAATATCTTCATTCTACGTCCATTTTTTGTTAGAGGCTTATTACGATGCGTCTGCATACACATTTACAGGAACGCTACCGCCCTTGGGTAATGCTCCCAATAGCGTGATCGACGAATTTTCATTGCACGAGTCTAAACCAAAACGCTGTGACGGGCGAGCTTTGGAAAGAGACGAGATAGATTTTGTGATTACAGCATTAGAATGACGGGCTATAATGCGTGCAACTGTTCGCATCTATAGGAATTCATAATGATTATCGTAACTGGCGGCGCTGGCATGATTGGCAGCAACATTATCAAAGCGCTTAATGAGCGCGGTATCACAGACATTCTGGTCGTCGATCATTTGAAAAATGGTCGTAAATTCAAAAATCTGGTTGACCTACAGATCGCTGACTATATGGATCGAGATGACTTCCTAGCTCAGATCATGGCCGGCGATGATTTCGGGCCCATTGACGCCATTTTCCATGAAGGTGCTTGCTCTGCCACCACAGAGTGGGATGGCAAATATGTCATGCTCAACAACTATGAATACTCTAAAGAGCTGCTGCACTACTGTTTAGATCGTGAAATTCCCTTTCTGTATGCCTCTTCGGCTGCCACTTATGGTGAAACAGATACCTTTATTGAAGAGCCGCAGTATGAAGGTGCACTCAACGTTTACGGTTATTCGAAGCAGCAATTTGATAACTATGTGCGCCGCCTATGGGCAGATGCAGCGCAGCATGGTGAAACTTTATCGCAAATTACCGGTTTTCGTTACTTCAACGTCTACGGTCCTCGTGAGCAACATAAAGGTTCGATGGCTTCGGTTGCCTTTCATTTGAACAATCAAATGAACGCGGGTGAAAATCCAAAACTGTTTGCTGGCAGCGAGAATTTCAAACGTGATTTCGTATATGTCGGCGATGTCGCTGCGGTCAATTTATGGTTTTTAGATAACGGTGTATCCGGTATTTTTAACTGCGGCACAGGTAAAGCGGAGTCGTTCAACGAAGTGGCGAAAGCGGTAATCGCTTTCCATGGTCGTGGCGAAGTCGAAACCATTCCATTCCCAGACCATCTTAAAGGTGCTTACCAAGAGTTTACTGAGGCTGATCTTACTAAGCTTCGCGCTGCTGGCTGTGATGTAAAGTTCAAGAGCGTGGCTGAAGGTGTCGCTGAATATATGGCGCTGATTAATCGAAAATAAGGGATACACCTATCCCCTCTTAACTTCTCCCTAAAACGGGAGGAAAAAATGGGATTACCACTGGGTGGAACAAACGGAATCAACCGCTTGCTGGGTGGACAAATGGATTTGTCCCCTTGTAGAGAGGGATAGATAGAGTAATTGCTTCCCAAAAGGGAAGGTGTAAAAAATTGGCTCCTAAGGGGCGTATAACCATATGTGGAAATTGGAGTTTAGATGAATGTTTTGATGGCCCTATCCCAACTCGAAGTAACGGGAGCCGAGGTGTACGCCACTAGTGTAGGTAATGAGCTCACTCGACGTGGCCATCAGGTATTTTATGTTTCCGATACGCTCACCAAAGCTCACGATGGCCTGTTTTTTAAACTGCGCTTTAATAAACGCAGCATCCCGCGGCGCTTTTGGCATGTCGCCTATCTGGTTTACCTGATCAAGAAACATCAGATCCAGTTAGTCCATGCTCACTCACGAGCATCAAGCTGGAGTTGCCATATTGCCTGCCGCTTGACTAATACCCCTATGGTTACCACGGTCCATGGCCGTCAACCGGTACATGCTTCGCGCAAAAAATTCCATGCAATGGGAGATAAAGCGCTCCCGGTTTGTGAAGCTATACGAGATCAATTAATCAAAGATCTCGATGTACCAGCGAGCCAACTGCACGTAAGCCGTAATGGGATAGAAACAAGTACCTTTAAACGTAGCGCTGCACCCAATAATCCTAAGCCGGTTATCTCTATCATTGGCCGACTCAGTGGCCCGAAAGGTGAAATTTGCTATAGGTTGCTGACAGAGTGTTTAGACCTCGAGCGCTACCAAGTTCAAGTGATCACAGGTACACCGTTAACTGAGCGTTTTAGTGCACTACAAGCTAAAGTCTCATTTCCCGGCTACAGCGCTAACGTTGAACAGGTCATGGGTCAATCAGATTTGGTGATTGGTGCAGGGCGAGTCGCGATGGAGGCACTCCTATGTGGCCGCCCGACCCTTGCGATTGGTGAAGCAAGCTGCGTGGGGATTATCGAACAGGATAATCTAAACCAAGCCATGGCAACCAATTTTGGCGACATCGGCCCACAAGATTTGGCGATAGATTTCCAGCAGATCCCCGCTTTGATTGAGCAAGGCCTAAGTCAACCGCACTGCGCTCAAGAGATCACTGAACAGATCAAGCTTAACTATGATTTACAAGTGATTGTGAATGAGCTTGAAAGCCTTTATCAAACGGTTTATGTCAACAAGTTACAACGAGAAGTCCCCATCATCATGTACCACCGCTTTATTCGTGATGACAGCGAAAAAGGTGTACATGGTACTTATTTGCATGTTCAGCAGCTTGAGAAACATTTTCGGTTGCTTAAAAAGATGGGCTTTGAAACTCTGACCTTCAAAGATCTCTCTGAGAAGGGATTTATTCATCGCTTACAATCGGGCAAGCGTTTTATCATAATTACCGTGGATGATGGCTATCGCGATAACTATGAATTGTTACTGCCGCTGCTCAACAAGTATCAATTTAAAGCCGTGGTGTATGTGGTGACTGGGGAGAATTTTAATCGCTGGGATGTCGAAGTGAGTGACAACCCAGAAAAAGTGGTCCCTTTGATGTCACCTGAACAAGTTAAAGCGTTACATGACTCTGGATTAGTAGAAATTGGTGGCCATACGGTGACTCATCCTTTTTTGAGTAAGCTCAGCGAATCAGAACAGCGCGAAGAGATATTGCGCAACAAACTCGAACTTGAAGCGCTAATCGGAGAGCCACTGACCTCCTTTGCTTATCCTTATGGTGACCATGATACAACCTCTAAACAACTCGCTCAGGCGCTGGGTTACCCATTTGCCGTAGCAACCAACAGTGGTCCACTTTTGATGCACAAAGATCCCTATCAAATACGTCGGATTGCGATTTTTCCAAGAACCGACACTTTTGGTCTGTGGCGAAAAGTGAAAGGGAATTACCTATTTAGAAAAATGAACAAAAAATAAATAAGAGGTTGCAGATGGCTGGCTTTGGTTTAATTGCAAAATTACGTAATAAAATTCGGGTAAAACCTAACAACAGTATTCAAATAGGTAAAAACACACGTATTCGCTATTGCGACATTTATGTGAATGGAGAGAATAATCGACTCATTATTCATGATGGTGCAAATTTAAAAGGCGTCTCGATTGAACTCAATGGTAATAATTGCCTTTTAGAAATTGGCGAAAACTGCGTAATTGGCGAAAATTGTTTTTTATCATGCCGAGAATATGACACAACATTAATTATTGGTAGCGAATGCATGTTTTCGCGCAATGTAAAACTGATGACCAGTGACGGACATGATATTTTATATAAAGGGGAGAGGATAAATCCTGCTCGTGATATAACAATTGGAGACCACGTTTGGTTAGCGGATAACGTCACGATCTTAAAAGGAGTGGATATCGGTTCCGGTTCGATTATTGGTATCAACTCTACGGTGACAAAATCGATTGACCAGTATTGTATTGCCGCAGGCAACCCTGCGAAAAAAATCAAAGGCAATATTAATTGGAACACGACCCTGAGCTATTAAAATGAATAATAAAATAACTAAAGTATCAATTTTTTTTTACTGTTTCACTACTTTTAATTACGCCTGGATTTTCTGTTGCAACGGTAGGATTACTGACTCTCTACTCTAGTGTTAAATTAATTAAAAATGGCTTAAATCTTAATAAATTCGACATTATTCCTCTTATAAGCCTGAGTGCGTATTTTTTGTCAAACTTACCAATTACAATTATTGATGGTGGTACTTTAAGATATTTAGATGCAGGAATTCGTACTCTGTTATGTATACCTATATACTTTTTCATTAAGAATGAAATTTCCAAAGGCGCAAATTTAGATAACACACTATGCACATCAACCATATTGGCTTCTTTTGGTGCTTTAGCTTTTGCTTTTTATCAATTTTTCATATTGAACATGCCACGCGTTGATGGTTTTCTATTTAGTATTAACTTTGGTTATCTCGCAGCAGCTTTAGCCATCATATCTTTTGGCTTATCCTTCACACAAACTCAGTTCAAACATTATTTGTATCTCTCAGCGATAGCTGCAACTGTGGCGACAACTCTAACCTTAACAAGAGGAGCTATTTTAACGCTACCCTTAGTTTTCATATTGTTCTTTATCGTCAATGTAAGAAAATTAAAATTTAAACAGACCCTCTTTTTTACTCTAGTTGGCTTTTTATTACTCTCGGCCAGTTATCAAATCTCACCGCGTATACAAGAGCGCGTTGATTTTACCATTTTTGAAATATCCAGCATTGCTAGTAACAATGTCCAGGCTGCAGCTTCATCAGGTGCTCGGCTTCAACTCTGGTACGCTGCTCTTGAAGCATTTAAACGCAGTCCTATTTTGGGTACGACATATTCGGAAAGAGAAAGCTTAAATATTGAACTTTTTAAAGAAGGAAAAGTGGATGAATGGACGAGCACGGTGCCCAGAGGTCATGCACATAGCCAGTATTTTGAAGCTATAGCCAGTAATGGAACATTGGGAATTCTGGCGATTTTCGCGATGCTTGTTTTACCATTTGGGGTATTTTTAAGCGACTATCGAAAAACAGGCTGTCCAATCAGCCAAACTGGATACCTTTTTGTCTTTGGTTTTATCCTTTTCTGTTTAACTGAAGCACCGTTACAAGCCAATCTTATTGGAACCTTTTATGGCTTTATGGTGGCAATTTTCTATGCTTACATCGCAGCCAGAAGAGCAAAAAATTGATGAAAATTCTTGTTATTGGCCCATCTTGGGTTGGCGATATGGTCATGTCACAAAGCTTGTACCAGCGCCTCAAACAGCAGCACCCTGACGCACAGATTGACGTTCTAGCGCCGGCTTGGTGTAAGCCCATTTTGGAACGTATGCCTGAGGTCAATCAAGCGATTGAAATGACTATCGGTCATGGTGCTTTCAATCTGCTTGGGCGCCGCGCTATTGGGTGTGAGCTGAGAGATAATCGTTATACACATGCCATTGTGCTACCTAATTCAGCCAAATCAGCCTTGATCCCTTGGTTTGCTAACATTCCAAAACGTACCGGCTGGAAAGGTGAATTTCGTTATGGGCTGCTTAATGACTTACGTCCGGACAAACGTGTTTTTCAATACATGGTTGAAAGGTACGTCGCATTAGCTCATCCAAAAGCCACTATGCTTGCAGACGTTTCGTTAGAACATTGCCCAAGACCTAAACTCGTCATCGACGCCATCGCGCAGCAAGCCGCTCGACAGCGACTCGGTTTAGTCTCATCGCGTCCCGTCATTGGACTCTGTCCTGGTGCAGAATTTGGCCCCGCGAAACGCTGGCCTGACCATTACTACTCTGAAGTCGCTCGTTATGCTATTGAGCAAGGTTTTCAAGTATGGCTTTTTGGCTCAGCAAAAGATCACCCCGTCACCACCCAAATTCAACTGGCTTTAAGTGAAGAGCAACAGGAATACTGCGCCAATCTCGCCGGCGAAACCTCTCTCATCGAAGCCGTTGATCTGCTTGCAGCTTGCCATACTGTGGTCAGTAACGATTCTGGTCTAATGCACGTTTCAGCCGCTGTTGGTTGTAACATTGTGGCAATTTATGGTTCAAGCTCTCCCAAGTATACGCCACCACTGACGGATAAACTGGCCGTCGTACATACAGAGATCGAATGTCGTCCGTGCTTTAAACGAGTTTGTCCGTTAGAACATTTAAATTGCTTAAATCAACTAAAACCTGCACAAGTCATTAAAGCTTTAGATAACTTTATTGGAAAAGATTCATGAAACACCTCTGGTTTGAAAAAGGTGCTTATGCTTCGAAAGCGGCACGCCAATACTTAAATGACCATTTTAACCCTCTAGCAGTTAAGAAAATCGCTGTCATTCGTCATGCAGCGCTTGGCGACCAAGTCATTGTGCGCCCCTTTTTAGTTGAGGCTAGAAAGTTCTTCCCTAATGCCGAAATCACCTTGGTAACAGTGTCAAACTACCTCTATGGAACCCCCTCAGAGCTAGCGGACAAAACAGTAATAATGAAAAGCCGCGATGATTCCAAACAGCTGTCACTCAAGCAAAAATGGCAAGACTATAACCAACTGGAAGCACAAGACATTATCTTTGATGTGGCTGGTACGAATCGCTCTTACTGGATGACATTACTGACTAAAGCGAAACTCAAAGTGGGTTTTCCTTACAAACCCTTTTTATGTGGCACTTTGTATAACTTGGCAGTCTTTCGCTCTGATTTTCAACCGGAAGTGGAATGCATGCTCGATATGCTGAAAATCCTTGGCCATAACCCGAGTTATCCGCTTGATTTTGCTTACCCTGACAATAGGCAGATCTGCGATCATGCCGCTCCGTATATCGTCTATTTCAGTGGAGCCTCCCAGCTGCGCAAAATTTTAACTAAGCCTGAGATGCGGGCAGTGATTGAGCAAACTATTCAACAACAACCGAATGTGAAACATGTCTTTCTTGAAGGAAAGAATGAGTTTGAAAAAGGTGAGTATCTACAAGACCTAGCCGACAATGGCTCGTTAACGATTCAGCCATGTTTGCCTCTTGATGACTTAGTCACCTTCATTGCGAAAGCAACTCTAGTGATTGCTCCCGATACGGGCATCCGAAACGTGGCAATATCAACTCACACACCAACGGTGGGGATTTTTTATGCTACGGTTCCCTTTCGTTACACCCCCCTCTATGAAGCGCATACTATCGTGATGAATGCGAATGGTGAAAAACCGTCTACTGAGCAAATTACCTCAGCGATTGATACAACATTAAAAATGCGCTTGGCTGCAGCCAAAAACACACAGGAACAATGAATATGAGCAAAGTAACCGTATTGATCGCCAATCGACTGATCCGCCTGACTGGCAACCTGTTTAAGATGCTCTCTTACCCGTTTCATTGGATGTTTCCAAAGCTGCGGTTTACGATTCCCGCTTACTCACCCGCCAAGCTAAAAATGCGCGCCAATGCCACCATTCCACGCACCATTTGGCAAACCAACTTCACCGATCAAGCTTCATTACCGGTTTATCTTAACTATTTGTTTAACCGTCTCATGTCGCTCAACTGTGACTATCGCTATGTGAGTACCGAAGCGCGTGGTGAGTTCTTAAAAGAACATGCATCACCAGAAGTTTATGACGCTTATTCACGCCTCACTAACGGTGCAGCCCAAGCTGACTTATGGCGTTTAGTGGTACTCAATACCTATGGTGGTGTGTATATGGATATTGATGCCACGCTGGTATGGCCGCTCGATAAGCTGCTCGGCGACTCACAAGAGCTGTATATTCGCATTAAAAATAATACCGAGATCACCAACTACTTCATTGCGACTGCACCAAACAATCCCGATCTGCAGGCCACTATTGAACAGGTGGTTTATAACGTGAATCACTACGAGCCTTCGATGGGGGTGTATCACTCCACAGGACCAACGGTACTCAATAACATCTTGTCTGCTAAAGCGGTGATTCACACCCAAGATCGTAAATACGTATGTATTCAGGGCACCTTTACCAATGAACACTTCCAGTACATTGATAAACCTCGTGGTAAATGGACACACATCAATCCCGAAGATCTCGTGAAAAAATAATGCTGCTCCGTACGCTTTATACGCTTTTACTCACTTTAGCTGCACCGTTTTTACTGTATGGCCTCTATCGCCATAAACAGGGGAAACCCAGTGTCGGAAAACGTTGGAAAGAGCATTTCGGCGCTACCCCACCACTAAAAGCCACAAACCCACCGATCTGGATCCATGCCGCGTCGGTGGGTGAAACCCTAGCGGTAACGCCACTCATAAAACAAATTAAGCAACGTTCACCGAATACACCAATTCTGCTGACTACCACGACCCCGACGGGTGCAGAACAAGCGGAAAAGTTGGCGGATTGGGTTGAGCATCGCTATACCCCGATTGATTTTTCGTTTGCAGTAAGAGGCTTTTTGCGTCGTGTCCGACCTTGCCAATTGATCATAGTGGAAACAGAACTGTGGCCAAATACTCTGCATACCGTTGCCAAAGCGGGTTTGCCGATTACACTCGTGAATGCACGACTTTCGGAAAAATCCTATCGCGGCTATCAGCGTATTCGCCCGTTCTTTAACAGTATGGCGAAACCTCTCAGCCTAGTGTTATGTCAATTTGCAGACGATGCGCAGCGTTTTATTCAGCTCGGTGTGGCTGAGACAAAAATCAAAATTACCGGTTCGATTAAGTTTGATATCAACATCACCTATGAGGTGATTGCTCAAGGTGAAGCGCTCAGAACGGCTTTAGGTAAACATCGTCCAGTCTGGATAGCCGCCAGCACACATCAAGGTGAAGATGAAATTGTGCTTGCGGCACATCAAGAAATCCTCAAGCAGCATCCTAATGCTTTGTTGATTTTAGTGCCGCGCCATCCTGAACGTTTTGCGGCAGTGCATAAGCTCGCAGCTAGCCTTTTTTCAGTGCAAACTCGTAGCAGCCAACAAACCATAACCTCCGACACTCAAGTGTATCTCGGCGATACCATGGGAGAGATGCTGGTATTACTCGGCGCTTCTGATGTGTGTTTTATGGGTGGCAGTTTAGTGGGCAAAAAAGTCGGTGGGCATAATTTGCTTGAACCTGCTGCACTGGCAAAACCCATCATTACAGGCTCTAGTTTTTACAACTTTACTGATATCACCCACGCGCTCATCAATGCACATGCCTGTGTGATTGCTGACCAATCAGAAACTATTGCCAAGCTGGTAAACCATTGGTTTGCTGATGTTCAAGAACGGCAGCAGTGCGGAAAAAATGCCTTAGCGATTGTGATGCAAAATCGTGGAGCTCTCGAAAACACCTTGACCGAATTAGGTTTTACTAAGGAATTCGCCCAATGAAAAAATTAATCGTCGACCTCGACGGCACTCTCACCCAAGCCAATACTTCAGATTATCGTAACGTGCTACCTCGGCTTGATGTGATTGAACAGCTTCGCGAGTACCACCAACAAGGGTTTGAGATTGTGATTTCGACGGCGCGTAATATGCGCACTTATGAAGGTAACGTCGGCAAAATCAATATCCACACGCTTCCTATCATTACTGAGTGGCTGGATAAACACCAAGTGCCTTATGATGAAATTTTAGTAGGAAAACCTTGGTGTGGGCACGATGGCTTTTACATTGATGATCGCGCCGTGCGCCCTTCCGAATTTGCCTCGATGAGTTTGGAAGAGATCCACCAACTCTTTGAGAAGGAAAAATCATGTTCCTAATTATGTCTGGTGCCTATGTTGGCCAAGAGTTGGAATCTGAATTTGGGCGTATTCCTCCGAGTTTTCTGCCGTTAGGCAATCGTCGCCTGTTTCAGCATCAAGTCGCTTTGGCACCACAAGGCGTAAAAGTCTATCTCTCTTTGCCTGAGTCTTATGTGGTCTCAGAGATTGACCGCCAATGGCTTGAACAACATCAGGTGACAATTATCGCGACGCCGGATGGACTCAGTTTAGGGGCATCACTGGTGGCGGCACTCAATATTAGTGGGCACTTACTCAATGCACCACTGCACATCCTCTACGGTGATACGCTATTTAACCAACTACCCGTTGGCGATGATATCGTCAGCGTTTCCACCGCAAAAGACAGCTATAACTGGGCCGTATTAACTAATGATGACGTTGATTGGCTACAAGATGCCAATACGCCCATGAGTCACGAAAGTCAGCGAATTATCGATGGTTACTTCAAATTCAGCCGACCACGGGAACTGGTTCGTTGTATCACACAGAGTGAATGGAAGTTTATTGCAGGCCTCAATCGCTATCATAAAAGCGTCGGCTTAAGTGCCGTCAATTCCATCGGTTGGCTCGATTTTGGCCATGTGAATACTTACTATCACTCTAAAGCCGAATTCACCACTCAGCGCGCCTTTAATGAACTGACCATCACCGCTAAATGGATTGAAAAGTCGAGCATCAAAAACCAAAAAATCGCCGCTGAAGCTTACTGGTTTGACAATCTGCCGATGGCGATGCGTGGTTTCATTCCACAATATTTAGGCAGCCAAAACAGCGAGGGGAAAATTTCCTATCGTTTAGAGTATCTCTACCTAACAGCACTGAACGAATTATTCGTTTTTTCCAGATTACCGAGCCAAATCTGGCAGAAAATCTTAGCTAGCGCAGTGGAGTTTTTAAGTCTATGCCTTGAGCAAACGGTCGAGCCCAATGCTCCCATCAATACTCTCGACATACTGTTTGCCGATAAAACCGCTCTACGCCTTAACGAATTCTGTACAGCGCGACACATCACTTTAGAAGATCAATGGCAGTTTGCTGGACAAAATATTTCGCTAGCGCAAATTCTACGTGATAGCCAAAAACATCTACCTGATAGCAAACCCTTGCTAGGGGTCTTACACGGTGATTTTTGCTTTAGCAATATTTTGTATGACTTCCGAGCCAACAAAATTAAGACGATTGATCCTAGAGGAATGACGCCTGACGGGCAGAAAACACTGTATGGTGATATCCGCTACGATCTCGCTAAACTGAGTCATTCGATTCTAGGTTTATATGACTGGATTATTGCCGGTTACTACCATGTTGAGATTGCCGATAACGCGATCGAATTAAAGATTGCCGAACAGAGCCATCATAAAGAGACGCAACAAGGTTTTATCGAACTGATTGAACAGACCTTCGGTCTCACGGCGAAAAATCTCTACGCGATGCAAATTCAACTATTCCTCTCCATGTTGCCTTTGCATGCCGATGATCGTCGCCGCCAAGATGCCTTGTTTGCGAATGCATTTCGTCTCCACCAAATTTTATTAAGGCTTGCTCAATGATTGTGATCCCAATGGCGGGAATGAGTTCTCGCTTCTTTAAAGCCGGCTATACCCAGCCTAAATATATGCTTGAAGCCCATGGTCAAACTCTGTTTGAACACTCGGTCAACAGCTTTGCCGCCTATTTTGCTAGCACTCCGTTTCTGTTTATTGTGCGCAATGTTTACGACACTGCAGCCTTTGTGCGCGAAAAAGCGACTCAGCTTGGCATTAACCAGTTTTACATTGCTGAATTGCATACCGAAACTCGCGGCCAAGCAGAAACGGTGACTTTGGGGTTAGAAGAACTCGCAAAACAGGGCGTGGACTATCAAGGCTCGATCACGGTGTTTAACATCGACACATTCCGTCCGAATTTTGTATTTCCTGACATTAGCCAACACAGCGATGGCTACCTAGAAGTATTTCAGGGCGGTGGTGACAACTGGTCTTTCGCTAAACCAGAACATGCTGGCAGCACCAAAGTGATTCAAACCGCCGAGAAGAATCCGATTTCCGATCTCTGTAGTACTGGGCTTTATCACTTCAATCGTAAAGAGGATTACTTGGAGGCGTATCGCGAATACGTTGCCATGCCTAGCCAAGAATGGGAACGAGGCGAGCTATACATTGCGCCACTCTACAACCTGCTCATTCAAAAAGGGTTAAATATTCACTACCACTTGATCGCCCGTCATGAGGTCATTTTTTGTGGCGTACCAGATGAGTACACTGACTTTTTGAGGCAGCCACAACCATGATCAAGATTGATGATGAAGCGATCACCTTTGTTGTGCAGGGGCCGGTGCAAGCAAGCGCCAGTCGTCAGCAAATCGTGGGCATCACAGAGCAGTGTTTGAACTCCATACGGCGCTTTTTTCCTAAATCGACCATCATTCTTTCGACTTGGAAAGGGCAGCCGTTGGATGGGCTCGATTACGACCAAGTGTTGGAATTGGATGATCCCGGCGCAAATACCGTTTTTTATGACGGTCAGCCAATTAAACTCAATAATAACCGTCAGATGTACAGCACCCACATGGGGCTGAAAGCGGTAAAAACGCCTTATGCAGTTAAGTTACGTACCGATAACCTGCTGACGGGTCGCCAATTTGTTGAGTTGTATGAACAATATGCCGATCTCCCCCGAGCGCAAAATTATCAATTTTTGACTCAGCGAGTGCTCACCAGCAGTACGTTTTTTATTTCGAGCCACTACGGACATCCGGTGCATTTTCATAAAAGCGATCTGTTTGATTTTGGACTGACCCAAGATCTCCTGACTATTTGGTCTGATCGCTGGATACCAGAATTACACTTCACGCTTAAGCCGGGCTACAAAGCACGCCCCCCAGCGACAGAGCAAGTTTTGTGTCTGAACTGGATCTCAGCGCTACTCGGTGAGGAGCACCATATTGAAAGTAAAACCTGCGATCACGCAGGCTTAGGTGAAGAATTTTGGTCACAGTTTATGGCCAATAACTTACTCATGGATTGTCCAGAAAATATAGGGCTTGATATCACTGAGCGCTTCTATAAACGAGGCAATCTGGCACTTGAATATGACCTTAAGGATTGGCTGTATCTTAATCAAATAACATCAATACCATGTGATAAGAAACGTCTATACCGTTACTATAGAAATCAAATAGGCCGTATACTCAAAAAGATCTATTCTTTTAATTAAATATCAATCTCTAACTTTAATAAACATAGGAGTTAAGGTTTTTCTTAATTTTAGCCTAACTCCTTTCCTAATAGTCTTAATTATGAGTGAAAAATACCAAAAAAAATTTGAAGTTTAATGGAGTGTTTTTAGTTTTTAAAAACTCGTTTTCATACAACCATTTCCATCTTTGAAATGTAAAAAAATCGTAGGGATAGCTATTTGAGTGTCGAAGACGTTTTGGTACATCTAATCCAAGTTCATCTCCGTCAACAATGATAAGATTATTTATCATAAAATTATACGATTGTTGCCTTGCAAAATGATCACCATGTTCATCTTTTAATTCATAAGGATATAGTTTTCTTGCTGCATTGCTCCAAATTTTCTGCTCTACATTAACACTGTCATTTGGATAATATTTGTGCTGCTTCTTACCACTCAATGTTGATTTGAAATCATAATCATTATATAAATCACAATCCCATACTTTAAGTAGATCCTCAACCTCACCAAATTGGAAAAAATCAGAGAAGAAGAAAGGTACACGTAGCCCCCTCTCAAACTCCTTCGCGAAATAATTAGAACAAACAAGCCTGTTATTCAGAACTGCATAACCCTCCTTACGTAAAGGAAATTGCTCAAAAATTTCTAATACCCTTCTTTTGTTTAAAATATTATCAGCTCTCAATTTCGCTGCAAATTTAGTTTTTACATGGCGTAACCCAGAAACAGTTGACACAATTTGTCGATTTATATTAACAGGTATAGCATCATTTCGTTTACTATATACAAATATAGTTGAACCTGGATCTTTATTATAAATAATAAGATCAGCTTCAATATCTTGCGTATTTTCTCCTTCCCAAGTAGATACGATAATTTGACAGCCTGGGAAAATTGATCGTAAACGTCGAACAGATGTGGAGGTAATGGACGGTGTAATAGGTCCTTGAATTACGAATGTAATCTGATCGTATAGCATATTTTACTCTTCATGTTTATAGCTAGAAATAATAGCAAACGCTTCAAGACTCCAATTAATCCTTCGCTTGCAGACTTCTTTCTCAAACGACCTCTTCAATCGTTTGAGATTTCCTTGTTTCCAACTATGACCTGATTGCACATAACACTTATCAAAATCAATAATCCATACCTTCTCTTGGTCATCAATCAAGATGTTATGAATATTAAGATCGGTGTGGTTGACTTGCGCATCGTGCATTTTGCGGATCTCACGGCCGATTTTACGATAGAGTTCATCGCTAATCGGGCTTTCTTGCAAGATACTCACAAGATCGCGGGCATTCGGCACTTTTTCACTTAAGAGATCGGCTTTATACAGAAGTCCATGTTTTTGTACGCGAGCGGCAATCGGGCGCGGCACGTTAACGCCAGCATCGCGCAAGTGATTGAGCAGCATAAATTCTTGATAGCTGCGAGTCTTTTCCCAACCGATGAACCCGTAAGAATCGGCCACTAGTTTGCCAAACAAACCACCACGACGATAATGACGCAACGCACCTTGTGTCTGTTGCAACTGTACAAACCACGTGGTGCCTCGCCCTGTCGCGCTTCCGAGCACTTTACCGTTTTGCTGCCAAAACTCGGGGTTACAACATTGACTTGGGTCTTCATGCAAAAGCGCGTCGTCAAACCAAACTTTCTGCTGCGCGTCGTTGAACGTCTGTATCAAGGGGCGATTCCTATCGTTATCCGGTAGTTTTGCAGTTTTGCTCTGCATCTGGCGTGCTGCATTTTACATTTTCTGGTCAGCTCTGCATAATTCTGGCTCAATTATCGAATAGTTTTATCGAATAGGCTTGGCTATGGCATTGTTTCAATCAGCCCCACACTCCCTCTGTATCCTGCGTTTATCGGCGATTGGTGATGTCTGTAATACGATAGCTGCCGTACAAGCGATTCAACGCCAATGGCCGCAAACACGCATCACTTGGGTGACGGGTAAACTGGAAGCAGAACTTATCCAATCTCTGCCCGATATTCAGGTCATCGTGTTTGATAAAAAACTCGGATGGCGTGCTTATACTCAGCTTTGGCAGCAATTAAAGTCTGAGCGTTTTGATGCGCTGCTGCACATGCAGTACGCTTTTCGCGCCAGCATTGCGACTTTGGGGATCAAAGCTCGCTATAAACTGGGTTTTGATGCGGCGCGCAGCCAAGATTTTCAAACTTGGTTTACCAATGTCAAAGTTCCCTCACCGGACAAAATGCACGTCTTAGATGGTTTATTGGCGTTTGTTGAGCACTTAGGTATTCGCGATATTGAGCCTAAGTGGTCACTCACCTGCCAACCTGACGATCTGACATGGGCTGAGGCGCAGTTTCAGCCCGAGCAGCCTCGCTTAGTTGTGGTGCCCGGAGCAAGCAAAGCTTATAAGAATTGGACGGTAGAGGGCTATGCAGCAGTTATTGAACATGCCCAACAACAAGGCTGGCAAGTGATCTTGGCCGGAAGCCCAGCACAAGTTGAGCGCGATCTGGCCGCGCAAGTGGAGCAAGCACTCGCTCACCCCGTCTTAAACTTGGTGGGAAAAAGCACGCTGCAACAGATGCTCGCACTGCTCGCAAAGGCAGATTTGGTGATCGCCCCCGATACAGGCCCTGCGCATATGGCTAATGCCATGCATACACCAATCATTGGTCTCTACGCTCACCATAATCCTGAGCGCACAGGTCCATACCATTATCGCCACTATGTTGTTTCCGCTTACCAAGAAGCTTTACTTGCGGAAACCGGTAAAACGCCGCAGCAGGTTGATTGGCGCACGCGGGTTAAAGACCCCAATGCGATGCAGCGCATCACTGCGCAACAAGTGATTGCGATGTTTGAGCGTGCCGCTGCTGACATCATGGCCACACGGGTGAACGATTGACACACCTTTTATACCCAGATTTATTCGTAGCGAGGATTTTTCGTGAATAAACCAACGCTTGCTGTCGCATTGATAGTAAAAAATGAAGCGCGTCATCTGGATGAGTGCTTACAAACCGTGCACGACTGGGTTGATGAGATCGTAGTGCTCGATTCTGGCAGTCACGATGAAACCGAGCAGGTCGCGCATCGTTACACTGAAAAATTTTACGTGAATGCAAAGTGGCCGGGCTTTGGCCCGCAGCGCCAATTGGCACAATCTTATGTCCAATCGGATTATGTGCTGTGGCTGGATGCCGATGAGCGAGTCACACCTGAGCTCAAGCAGAGCATTTTACAAGCCGTTGCCGCTAATAAGCCGGATACCTTGTATCAATTTGCACGCCTCAGTTGGGTGTTTGGTCGCTTTATCCGCCATAGTGGTTGGTACCCCGATCGCGTACTGCGCCTCTACCCAACTCAACTGACTCGCTACAATGGCGCATTAGTGCATGAAAAGGTACACGTTGAACCAAGCATGAAAGTCGAAACTTTAGCGGGCGATGCGATTCACTACACCTATAACGATGTGCACCACTATCTGGTGAAATCCGCGGGTTACGCCAAAGCGTGGGCGGATCAGCGTCAGGCGAAAGGCAAGAAGGCTTCCCTTTCTCAAGGCATCGTCCATGCTGTGGGCTGCTTTTTGAAAATGTATCTGCTCAAGCGCGGTTTTTTAGATGGAAAACAGGGATTTTTAATTGCACTGCTCTCTGCACACTCCACCTTTGTGAAATACGCTGATTTGTGGGCACGTGATAATGACGAGCACTACAAACGCTAAGCGGATATCTATCGAGTAAAGTAACAAAGACAAAGGGAGCCGCAGCTCCCTTTTTTAATGATTAAAGCTGCACACTACGTAGCCAAGGCGTAAGCTCAGTCAATACGCTCTTCATATCAATCCGACTCATGTTCTCTTGGTTTGCTTTATCGTCTGCAGGCGGCGGACAAAAAGCGATGTGCTTACCTTGCGAGTTGAGTGGGCGCCAGCGCAGTGGCGTTGCTGAACGCTTGGCTGGGAAGAATCCGACCGTAGGCACATCCAAGGCTGCCGCGATATGCAAAGGCCCTGTCGAGCCCGCGATGAAAAGCTGCGCGCACGCCAGCGAACGAGTGAAATCCACCAGCCCGTCATTTTTGGCGTACAAGGCCGCGATCACGCCTTGCTCAGCCAGCAAGCTTTGCAATTGCGCCGCTTTCTCTTCTTCACCGGGCCCTGCGGTGAGCACCACTTGTTTGTGCTCATCCACCACGCCTGTCACTAACTCACTGTATTGCGTCAAAGAGAGATTATTCGCGGAGCCGCCACTGCCGGCGTGGACAAAAAGCCACGCCTTAGCCGGATTAAGCTCTAGCTGCTCAGCGAGTTTGCTGCGCTGCGCCGCCAACTGCTCAGCAGGAAAGGTCAGATACGGCGCGTTCGGCTCAATAATCGGCTGGCCGATATCACGCAAAAAAGCACGTACCAAATCAAGATTATATTCGTATTCCGGCTTGGCCGATTGCGAGCGCTTTTGCTTAATGCGGTGCTGATAGAAAATCTGCGCCAATTTGGTCGCCGGCGCTAAACGGTAAGGAATGCGTGCTTTCCACACTAAGAGCGCGTTATACATGGTCGAAAACAGGTTAATAGAAGCATCAAACTGCTGCGCTTTTAAGCTTTGCACCAACTTCTTATGCTGCGCTTTATCCGCCTGTTGGCCGGGGTCGATGATCACCGCGTCAATCCATGGACAAAGTTCTGCCAGTGCGGCGGTGTATTTCGGCACCAGCGCGGTGATATGACAATCCGGCAGAGAAGCTTTCAGCATAGCGAAACTTGGCCAAGCCAGCATAAAATCGCCAATTTTATCGTTGCGAATAACCAGTAACTTTTTCATTGTGCTCGATAAGGTGTGAAATTTTGCATGCTCATCATACCGACTTCATAGGTAAATGTGAGGCTTTTTGTTAGGATGAGGCCACTTCCCTGATTGATGAGTAACGGATTGTGAGCCAAAAACGTCTTTCCCGAGTGATTTACCCCGGCACTTTTGACCCCATCACTAACGGACATCTGGATCTGATTGAGCGCGCCGCGCAAATGTTTGATGAAGTGATCATCGCCGTGGCCGCCAGCCCGAGTAAAAACACTCTGTTTACGCTCGAAGAGCGGGTCGAGTTCGCGCGCCATGTCACCTCTCATCTGGATAACGTCAGCGCGAAAGGCTTTTCCGGATTGTTAGTTGATTTTGCCAAAGCCGAAAAAGCGAATGTCTTGATCCGCGGCTTGCGTACCACAGTCGATTTTGAATACGAATTTGGTCTCACCAATATGTATCGCCGTTTAATGCCGGGCTTAGAGAGTGTGTTTTTAACGCCCGCCGAAGAGCACGCATTTATCTCGTCAACCTTAGTGCGAGAAGTGGCGATCCACGGCGGTAATGTGGATGAGTTTGTGCCCACTATTGTCGCTAACGCTCTACATCAAAAGAAAAAAATCTAGCGCTTCAAAAGGATGCAAGCTCGCATCCCTCGATCCCCTTCCTACTTGAAGCTGCAGCGGTGTTGGCTACCTGCAACTCTAAGTCGTTTGGGTATATCAATGCTGGCACTGCGGGCAGAAAAAGGTATTGCGCTGAGCAATTTTCTGCTCGCAAAGCGGCTCACCACAATTCGGGCAAGGCTGTTTGGCTTTGCCATACACTTGCAGCTCTTGCGCGAAATAGCCCGGCTTACCATCGCTTTGGGTAAAGTCTTTCAGCGTGGTGCCGCCTTGCTTAATCGCCACTTGCAGCACTTGTTTGATGTTCGCCACTAAGGTTTGCCACTCCTCTAAGCTCAGCGAATGAGCGGGGCGCAGTGGATGGAGGCGTGATGTAAACAGCGATTCATTGGCATAGATATTCCCCACCCCCACGACCGCTGCGTTATCCATGATGAAAGCTTTTACTGCGATGCGTTTGTTGTGCGCTTTGTCCATCATATATTCAGCGTTAAAGGCTTCGGTCAGCGGCTCAGGCCCCAAACGCCCGAGCACTTCATGGCTCTCATCAGGCGCACACCATAACCAAGCCCCGAAGCGGCGCGGATCGTTATAGCGCAGCCGTTTGCCGCTGGTCATCACCAGATCCACATGATCGTGTTTCGCAGCAGGAAAATCGCCATCCAAAATACGCAGCGAGCCAGACATACCCAAATGCACAATCGCACTGCCGACGGCGGTTTCAATAATAAGATATTTAGCGCGGCGATGAATCGCGAGAATAGTCTGCCCTTCAAGCTGTTTCAGCTCTTGAGGGATCGGCCAGCGCAACTTGGGCGTACGTAACACTAAGGATTGAATCGTGCCGCCGACCAAATGTGGGGAGATCCCTAAACGGCTGACTTCAACTTCAGGTAATTCAGGCATGACAACCTCTTACAATGGCGCAGGGAATAGATAACTCGCTTCGGCCGAGACCGCAATCCAACGATCTTGCCAGTTTTTTAGCAACCAAAATTGTGGGGTTTGATAGAAGGTGATCCTTTGTGGCTCTTCGCGATCGGCATACCACACTTCTATCGTTTGTGCGTTTGGCAACGTAGGTTGCAGGGCACGATACGTCGCCTCATCCACTTCTGTCCCAGTGAGTGCATGCCAACGCTGCACTAATTCTTGCCCATCAACACTCAACTCAGGCTCCGACTGCCACTCTTCGCGGCTTTTTTCTAATGAAAACGCAGGGAAATGCAACGCCTGTAAGGTGGCGTCTGTTCTCAGTAAGCTTGGAAACTGGCTCGCAGGATCGGGCAATAAATAGCTTTTAATCACGGTCGGCAGATTAATCACCGCGATAAAAGCAATCACAGACAAAATCAGAATGTTGTTCCAACGGCGACGTCGATTGGGAGAAACGCGCATAATCACTCCTTGCGATAAGCAAACGTTTTGAGATTAACAAAGTGCTTAGTGAGATCCTAGTCATCCCCTTGCTACTTGAAGCTGCAACACCAAGTAGTTTGAGTATAAGAGGAGCTCTATACCTTGGCCTTTCTGTTATTGGCAGCCAAAACCCAAATAACAGGCAGAAAAAAACCCAACCAAAGGCTGGGTTTTTTTACAACACTGTAAACAAGAGCTAAATCAATTACTTGATTTTTGCTTCTTTGTACACAACGTGCTGGCGAACTACAGGATCATATTTCTTGATCTCGAACTTGCCAGGCATATTGCGCTTGTTCTTATCAGTGGTGTAGAAGTGACCTGTACCTGCAGATGATACTAGGCGGATTTTTTCGCGAATGCCTTTAGCCATTGCTCAATTCCTCTTAAACGTTTTCGCCACGTGCACGGATCTCTACAAGAACAGCATCGATGCCTTTCTTGTCGATGATACGCATACCTTTAGCAGTTAGACGTAGTTTAACAAAACGTTTTTCGCTCTCTACCCAGAAACGATGAGTTTGTAGGTTCGGCAGAAAACGACGCTTAGTAGCATTTTTTGCGTGTGAGCGGTTGTTACCAACTGCAGGACGCTTACCAGTTACTTGGCATACTCGTGACATGAATGTCTTCTCCAAATCGTTTCAGCTCGATATCAACCTTGGTGGCCGAACCTCTCTCTTTCCAAAATCAGAAGTTGAGGTTAAAAACCGTTATGGAATACCCATACAAGGCTATCAAAGGTCGCGCATTATACTAACTTGCCGCACATTGCTCAAGACCCGAACAGATCCTTTTCGCAGGATTTGCTGATCTTTTTACGGTGCGAGCTGAATCAGGGTTAAAAAATGTCGGGGCATATTAGCAGATTCTCGCTAACTCACAAGCTTAAAAATGCCGCAAACCATAAGTGTTGACTATATCCAGCCACGTTCAGCAAAAGAGACCACTTCCCCATCACCGACGACAAAATGATCCAGCACACGAATCTCAACCAAACCGAGTGCATCACGCAGGCGATCGGTGATCCTTCGATCGGCTTGACTCGGTTCCGCGACACCGGATGGGTGGTTGTGTGCCAGTATTACCGCAGCGGCATTATGGTGCAGCGCCCGCTTAACCACTTCCCGTGGGTAAACGCTCGCCGCATCAATCGTCCCTTCAAATAAAATCTCATCACGAATGACACGATGTTGGTTATCCAAAAACAATATATAGAAGGCTTCTCGTTGGCGATCGCGCAAAACGCTCGATAAATAAAGTTTGGTTTGCTGCGGACTGGTGAGTGCATCACCGCGCTTTAAGGTTTCAGCGAGATAACGCTGCGTCATCTCCAATACCGCTTGTAACTGGACAAATTTGGCTTCGCCCAACCCTTTGTGGCGACAAAACTGCTCCTTGGAGGCGCAGAACAGTGCGCGCAGTGATCCAAAATCGCGCAGCAGCAGATCCGCCAAGGCGAGCACATTCATACCATGCGTGCCTGTACGTAGGAAAATCGCCAGCAATTCCGCATCACTTAATGATTGCGGGCCGCGTTGCAGCAATTTTTCGCGCGGCATCGATTCGGTGGGTAACTCTTTCAGACTCATCTCTTTTCTCGGCGTCGGTTTTGCTTACTCAAGCCAGAGAAAAGGAAGGGCCGCAAGCGGCCCTTCTCAAGTTTCGAATCACCTCAAGCGGCGATGCAATTTCACTGTTGATTAAAGCTTAAAATGCCCAACCAAAGTGCCCATCTGTTGCCCAGAATGGGACAAACTTGCGCTCACGCTTTCGGTCTGTTTAAAGCTTTCACTGAGTTCATTGACGATCTGCTGAATCGCGACCAGATTTTGGTTGATGTCTTCTGCTACGGCGCTTTGCTGCTCAGCCGCAGAAGCCGTCTGAATACCCATATCATGAATTAGGCTTACCGCTTTGGAGATCCCCGCTAAGCTCTCTTTAATCTGCACCGATTCCAGCGCGGTTTTCTCACCACACTCTTGGCTGATGTTCATGCTCTGCACCGCTTTACTGACCCCTTGGTGCAGCGCATTGAGCATTTCACCAATCTCTTTAGTGCTATTTTGAGTACGACTCGCCAGTGAGCGTACTTCATCGGCCACCACAGCAAAGCCGCGCCCCTGTTCACCCGCTCGCGCCGCTTCAATCGCCGCATTCAGTGCCAGTAAATTGGTTTGCTCAGCAATATCGCCAATCACTTTCAGCACTTGGGTGATCTTCGCCGCCTGTTGGCTGAGATCGCCTACCGCGGCAGAGGTTTGGTTCACTTCGTTGACCAACTCACCAATCCCATCAATCGCCAGATTCACCTCTTTCTGCGCGACAGCAATTTGGCTGTTAGCGGATTCAATCGCTTGCGCGGTCGAGTAAGTGTTGCTCGCCACTTCGCGCGCCGTGGCGCTCATTTCAGTCACCGCGGCGACAACTTTATCGGTCTCTAAACAGTGACCATCCATCTTATGGCTGGCTTGCGAGGTTTGTTGATCCAACTCCTGCGCAGCCGCTTCGACCGTATTGGCCGAGGCGCGGATATCGGTCATGAGCGGATGCAGCTTATCCATAAAGGCGTTAAACGCTTTCGCCACATCGCCAATCTCATCTTGGCTCTCAACTTTAATCCGCGCGGTTAAATCGCCGCCACCCGCAGCCACCGCCTGTAATGAACTCACCACATGTTGCAGTGGTGCAATGCCGCGAGACACCAAAACACTCACCGCAATAATAGTGAACACTAAACCGACAACCGAAAGCCCAATCGCGGAGATCATTTGATCGTAGAGATCCGCCTCGCGCTGCGCGCGAAACTCTGCCACTTGGGTATCGACATCATCAATATAGATGCCCGTCCCCAATACCCAATCCCATTTTGGTAGGTATTCGGCATAACCCAGTTTCGGCGCTTGAGCATTAATCGTCGGTTTGTGCCAAGAGAAATAGAGGAATCCATCGCCCGTTTTTGAGGCATCAATTAAACCAGCAATCACCGCCACACCATTTTCATCTTTCATGCCGTAGAGGTTTTTGCCTTCTAATTCAGGCTTAATCGCATGTAGGGTATTGACCCCTTGTGAGTCGTAAGCAAAGAAATAGCCATCGCTGTCAAAACGCATCGCTTTGAGGATTTGTTTGGCTTGCGCTTGGTTTTCACCGGCTTTATCACTCTCATATAAAGGTTTCACCGCAGTCACCCCCATCATGAGATAGGCTTGCAGCTCTTTTTTCTTGGCATCAATCAGATCGGTGCGGTAGTTTTCTAGCTCTTTTTGTAAGGTAGATAACCCACTCTGATAATTCACCGCCATGACCAAGGCGGTAATGACGATCAGAGGAATGACCGTCAATAGCAGTAATTTGGTACGGCTTCGTAGAGAAGACAGCATAAGATTCCCTTTCATTATTGTTAGCTTTGTGAATGACTTATCTCATATTCATGGTCTATTGTCTGTGAAATGACCGATGCTTTGCAGCTCGACCAGTGGCGCGATGCACAGCGGCGGTTGTGACTCCAACTTTTAGCTCGAGCTGTGCTAACATAGCGCGCAGATTTTTTGAGGGATCCCAAATGCAATCATTGGCAGGCAAAAAGATTCTGCTCGGTATCAGTGGCGGTATCGCAGCGTATAAGTGTGCAGAATTGACTCGTCGATTGGTGGAGCGCGGTGCGACCGTGCAAGTGGTGATGACCCACGCCGCCAAAGAATTCATTACTCCGCTGACCATGCAGGCCGTTTCCGGACGTCCCGTATCGGATAGCTTGCTTGACCCTGCGGCAGAAGCCTCGATGGGTCATATTGAGCTCGCTAAATGGGCCGATTTGGTGCTGCTGGCCCCGGCGACTGCCGATCTCATCGCGCGCATGGCCGCTGGTATGGGCAATGATTTGCTGACCACGCTCATTCTGGCCACCAACGCGCCAGTGGCGATTGCTCCGGCCATGAATCAGCAGATGTATCGCAATATCGCGACCCAAGAAAATCTACAAACGCTTATCCGCCGTGGGTATCTGACTTGGGGTCCTGCGGCTGGCGAACAAGCCTGTGGAGATGTCGGCCCAGGTCGTATGTTGGAGCCGATGGAGTTAGTGGCGCACTGTGAAAACTTCTTCGCCCCGAAAATTCTTGTCGGTAAACGCGTGCTGATCACTGCGGGCCCCACTCGTGAAGCGCTCGACCCAGTACGCTACATCACCAACCACAGCTCAGGCAAAATGGGCTTTGCGCTCGCCAAAGCCGCCGCGCAGCTCGGCGCTGACGTCACGCTGGTCAGCGGGCCTGTGCATCTGCCAACGCCGGTGGGCGTCAATCGTATTGATGTGCAAAGTGGATTAGAAATGCACAGCGCAGTGATGAAAGAGGCAACCTCACACCAGATCTTTATCGCGTGCGCCGCGGTAGCCGACTATCGCCCACAAACCGTGGCCGAACAGAAGATCAAAAAGAGCCGTGATAACGACACATTGACCATTGAGATGGTGAAAAATCCCGATATCGTGGCGTCCGTTGCGGCTCTGACTGAGAATCGACCGTTTACCGTTGGCTTTGCGGCAGAAACGCAAGATGTCGAGACCTATGCGCGTAGCAAGCTCGTGCGCAAGAATCTGGATATGATCTGCGCTAACGACGTCTCGATTGCTGGCCAAGGCTTTAACAGCAATGACAATGCCTTGACCCTATTCTGGAAAGAAGGGCAACACAGCCTACCTTTAACCAGTAAAGACGCGCTCGCTAGCGCAGTAATGCATTTGATTCATGAGCAAATGTAGGCGTTATTTTCGCCACCTACTTCAACCATTTTTATCAACACGCTTCGAACAACCTCTGAGCTTAGTTACACTTCAAAGGTTTCATCTTTGTCGCAGGCGCTGAGTCTGCGACGTAGTTGTTGTTCATCAGCAGTGATAACCAAAAGGAAAAACGGGGCATGGCCGGCAATAAAAAAATCAATCGACGCGAAGAAATCCTGCAAGCTCTAGCCGAGATGCTTGAATCCAATGAAGGGGCTTCACGCATCACTACCGCAAAACTCGCTAAGCAAGTTGGCGTGTCCGAAGCCGCGCTGTATCGCCATTTCCCGAGCAAAGCTCGTATGTTTGAAGGCTTGATTGAGTTTATTGAAGAATCCTTGATGTCGCGTATCAACCGCATCTTTGATGAAGAAAAAGACACGCTCAATCGCATTCGTTTGGTGATGCAACTGCTGCTCGCCTTTGCCGAACGTAACCCGGGCTTGACACGCATTCTCTCTGGGCATGCTTTAATGTTTGAAAATGAGCGCTTGCGCGATCGCATCAATCAGTTGTTTGAACGGATTGAAACCTCTTTGCGCCAAATTCTGCGTGAACGTAAACTCCGCGAAGGCAAATCCTTCCCGGTGGATGAAAATATCCTCGCCGCGCAGCTGCTCGGTCAGGTGGAAGGCAGCTTGAATCGCTTTGTGCGTTCTGATTTCAAATACCTGCCAACCGCGAATTTTGATGAATACTGGGCGCTGCTAAGTGCACAGATTAAGTGAGTACAATGAGTCAAGATAAATACAGCAAACCTGAATTCTCCTTCTCTTTATTGCACCCAAAATACTGGGGAGTCTGGCTTGGTTTTGGCCTACTCGCCCTGCTGGTTAACCTGCTGCCTTATCCTGTGCTGCTAAAAATCGGCCGCAGTTTAGGCCAATTTTCGATGCGCTTTGGTAAAAAGCGGGTCCATATCGCCAGACGTAATCTGGAACTCACCTTCCCAACCATGAGCCAAAGCGAGATCGATGCGTTTGTCTTGGAAAACTTCAAAAACACCGGTGCGGCCCTGATTGAAACCGGCATCACTTGGTTCTGGCCAACGTGGCGCTTTAAGCGCATTTTGATTGATAAAGATACCCAAGCCATTCGCCAACATGCAAAAACAGGCAAAGGGGTTTTGCTGTGTTGCGTACATGCACTCAATCTGGAAATCACCGCGCGCGCGTTTGCTGTGCTAGGCATCGGTGGCTATGGCGTGTATCGTCCGCACAGTAATCCTGCCTATGAGTTCATTCAGTACCGTGGTCGAACACGCAATGGCAATCAGCTTATCAACCGAACCGATATTAAGCAGATGATCCGCGTGTTACGCCAAGGCGAGCGTCTGTTCTACCTGCCAGACCAAGACTATGGCCACAATAAGTCGGTGTTTGTGCCTTTCTTTGCGGTAGAAGAAGCTTGTACCACCACCGGCACCAGTATTTTGGCTTACACCAGCCACTGCGCGATTGTCATCGGCTCCGGTTTCCGTAACGCGCAAGGGCGCTATGAGATCATGGCTGATAAATCAATTGAAGCGGACTACCCACAAAAAGATGAAACCGCTGCCGCAGCTTACATGAATAAATTTGTCGAAGAGATTATACTGCGCGCCCCCGAGCAATGGATGTGGCTGCACAAACGCTTCAAATCTTTGCCGGACTATGAACTGACCAACTCGCGCTATCAGTAAAGGTGAATTTGTGAGCGATCAAGACAACGGCATTGCACGCCATCTACATAACCCGCAATTTGAGTGGCGCTTTCTGCACCCCAAACACTGGGGCACTTGGATCGGCATCGCTTTCGCGGCACTGTTGGCCTTTATTCCATGGCGCATACGAGATCGATTAGCCAAGCCCTTGGTGCCATTTATCATTAAGAAAAATGGCCGCGTAGTCCGCCGCGCTCGGGTTAACCTCGCCTACTGTTTTCCAGAGAAAAGCGAGCAAGAGCGCGAGCAGATCCTGCACGATACGTTTGTGAAAGCCTCGCAGTTTATGCTCGGTTATTCAGAGCTGTTGGTGCGCTCGACCCGCTACAACAACGCACGGGGCGAACTGATTGGCGAAGAGAACTTGCTGCCGCTGCTAGATAGCGGCGAGCGGGTGATTTTGTTAGTCCCGCACTCTTGGGCCATTGATTACGCCGCCGTTATGCTGGCGGCTCGCGGCTACAAAGTCGCCAACATCATGAAGCCACAGCGCAACCCGATTGCCGATTGGCTGATGCACGTCCAACGTATGCAGTATGGTGGCCGAATTTTCACTCGTGAATCGGGCATCAAACCTTTCTTGCGTTCGATTCAATCCGGCTATGTTGGCTACTGGGTACCGGATGAAGATCACGGCCCGCAAAACTCCGTGTTTGTACCGTTTTTTGCTACCGAAAAAGCCACGCTCAAAGGGTTTGGCAAAATGGCTAAGCTGTGCAAAGCGCATGTAGTACCTTTGATGTCATGCTACAACAGTGATTCAGGCCGTTATGAAGTGCACATTTTGCCTGCGCTGCAAAACTTCCCAACTGGCGATGAAGAAGCCGATGCACTGGCGATGAACCGTGCGATTGAAGCCCTGGTCACGCCACAGCCGGAGCAGTACATGTGGAACTTGTCGTTGCTGAAAACTCAGCGTGATGGCAGTGAAATTTACGACAACTCCCATCATGGCGATCAAAGCTAAGCGTTTTTTTTTTTGAGCTTAATGCTAGAAAAACAGCCTCAATTGAGGCTGTTTTTCGATTTGCGCGTTAATCTTTGGCTTAAATGCCGTATTGCGCGCGGTACGCTTTGACCGCTTCTAAATGCTCGGCATTACCGCCTTGCTGTTCAAGATAGGTGATGAGATCGGTCAGGCTCACAATCGAAATCACCGCGCAGCCGAAATCACGTTCCACTTCTTGAATCGCTGAGAGCTCGCCCTTGCCTTTCTCTTGGCGATCAATAGCCACTAGAACGCCGGCTAAATCAGCCTTATTGGCTTGGATAAGCTCCATCGATTCACGAATTGCCGTACCAGCGGTGATCACATCATCCACCAGCATCACGCGACCTTCTAACTTGCTGCCCACCAGATTACCGCCTTCGCCATGATCTTTGGCCTCTTTGCGGTTAAAGCAGTAAGGCGTATCCACATCGTGGTGGTCCGCCAACGCGACTGCTGTGGTGGTAGCAATCGGAATGCCTTTGTAAGCAGGACCAAACAGCACATCAAACTCAATACCAGAATCCACTAGCGCTGCCGCATAAAAACGGCCCAAGCGCGCTAAATCACGGCCAGTATTAAACAGACCAGCGTTAAAGAAATAAGGACTTTTACGGCCTGATTTCAAAGTAAATTCGCCAAACTTCAGCACCTGTTTTTCTAGGGCAAACTCAATAAATTCACGCTGGTAAGCTTTCATCACATCTTCTCTAAATTTACGATTTAAGAACAATTCATCTTCTAAGATATTGGCGTGAGGGCAAGGCAGCAAAACTTTGAGTCCCTAGGAGCTTACTGAAGTAAGTGACTAGGGCAAAAAGTACTTGCTAACGCAGCCATCGCGTCAATACCGACGAAGATGAGGGCAAAAAAATAGCCCCCAATTGGGAGCTACTTAATCAATCTAACAACGATGCCTTCTGCACTGCGACAATATCGGCAATGCCTTTTTTCGCGACAGCCAGCAATTCCAGCAACTGCTCATGACTGAACGGCTCACCTTCAGCAGTGCCTTGAATTTCAATCATTTTGCCTTCTTCGGTCATGACCACGTTCATATCCGTATCAGCGGCAGAATCTTCGACATATTCCAGATCGCACAGCACATCTTCACCTAGGATACCAACCGAAACCGCAGCCACATGGCCTTTCATCGGGTTCTTCTTCAGTTGGCCTTTGGCGATCAGATGGGCAAAAGCATCGGCCAGTGCCACGCTTGCACCAGTAATCGAAGCGGTACGCGTACCGCCATCGGCTTGAATCACATCACAATCAACGGTGATCATGATTTCGCCCATCGCTTCCAGATCCACCACAGCACGTAGGCTGCGCGCGATCAGACGCTGGATTTCCATGGTACGACCGCCTTGCTTACCATTGGTCGCTTCACGGCGCGTGCGTGAATGGGTTGCACGCGGCAACATGCCGTATTCCGCCGTCACCCAGCCTTTCCCTTGGCCTTTTAACCAACGTGGCACACCTTCTTCAATGCTGGCATTACACAACACTTTGGTGTTGCCAAATTCCACCAACACCGAGCCTTCTGCGTACGCAGTGTAGTGACGGGTGATTTTGATGGGGCGAACTTGGTCCGCAGCGCGGTTATCTGGACGCATAGGGTCTCGACCTTCTTGTGGCTGTATCAATTCGGTTGGGGCAGGATTATAGCCCAAAGCCCCTATAGGCGCTAGGTTAACGAATTCAGCACGGTAGCGCCGTTCTACCTGCTTTGCTACTATTAGCGCCAGTCACAAAGAGATGAAAGCAAAGGACATCCTGATGATTTACAGCATGACTGCGTACGCACGCAAAGAAGTCAAAGGCGATTGGGGCAGCGCCGTGTGGGAAATTCGCTCGGTTAACCAACGCTATTTAGAAACGTACTTCCGCTTGCCTGAGCAGTTCCGTGGTTTAGAGCCACTGCTGCGCGAGCGTTTTCGTCAGCGCCTGTCACGCGGTAAGATCGAGTGTCATTTGCGCTTTGAAGCAAATCCAGCCGCGCAAAGCCACCTCACCATCAATGAAGGACTCGCCCAGCAAGTGATTAATGCTGCTAACCAGATCATGCACATGACCGGTGAACTCAGCCGCATTAACCCATTCCAAGTGATGCAGTGGCCGGGCGTGATGGAAACGCCTGAGCAAGATATGGACGCCATCAACCAAGCACTGCTCAGTGCGTTTGATGAAGGCGTGGACGAATTTATCGCCGCGCGTGGCCGTGAAGGCGACAACATGAAAGCGCTGATTGAGCAGCGTTTGCAAGCGATCAGCGCCGAAGTCGTCAAAGTGCGTGCGCGCATGCCGGAAATTCTGGAATGGCAACGCGAGCGTCTATTCAGCAAATTTGAAGAGGCGAAAATCGAACTTGATGCGAGCCGCGTAGAGCAAGAGCTGATCCTGCTGGCACAAAAATCGGATGTGGCCGAAGAGCTGGATCGTCTCGACTCTCATGTCAAAGAAGCGCGTGAAGTGCTGAAAAAAGGCGGCTCATGTGGCCGAAAACTCGATTTCATGATGCAAGAGTTCAACCGTGAATCGAACACCTTGGCTTCTAAATCCATCTCAACCGATATCACCGCCTCCGGTGTGGAACTGAAAGTACTCATCGAGCAGATGAGGGAGCAGATCCAAAATATAGAATAGATTCCCCTCTATTCCACACACTTCCACAAAGCCCTTATTTATAAGGGCTTTTCTGTTTTCACCATCCATATACATCCATAAAATTCATCAACAGCCATGAACAAATGGGGAGTATCTTGGGTAGCACTTTGCTATTTACTCCCCACCGTAGTATAAATATCACAACATACTCCCCACTTCTGGAGGGTGATGTAATGATAACTTCGATTAGAGCTATAAATTCAAGGAGATAGAGATGGGGAATCTCACCGTCAACCAAGTTAAGGCGATAGTAAAAGACCAAAAAACGGGTCGTCATGCCGATGGTGATGGTTTCTATCTAATGATTCCTAGAATAGGTCGACCATACTGGATGCTAAGGTACACCCTTTTTAAGAAAAGAAAGGAGGTGACTATTGGCAAGGTCGATGAACTTTCTCTTGCAGATGCAAGGTTGAAAGCATCTGAACTTCGAAAGCAAATAAGCGAAGGAATTAACCCTATTGCAGAAAGAAAACGGAGTAAGCAAGCCGATATACAAATAATCGATGATCTCTTCGAAGACTGGTACAAGGATTTGTCCAAAAGGCTCAAGCACCCCAATATACCTAAGCGTATCTACCAGAAAGAGATCTCTCCGCAAATTGGTCAATACACGTTGAAACGTGTCACACCTTTAGATATCCGTAATATCATCCAAATAGTCGCTGACAGTGGCCGTCCAACCACAGCTAACGACACGCTAATGTATTGTAAGCAGCTTTTTAAACACGGTATGAAGATTGGTGTTATTGAGTCTAACCCCGCACTAGCATTTTCTAACTATGATGCTGGTGGCATTGAAGAAAGCCGAGATCGGGTCTTAGAACTGGAAGAGATTAAACATGTTTTTTCCGTCTTCAACCAAAACATTTATAGCTTCAATCGAGACAACTACCTAGCTTGTGCTCTGCTTCTTTGTCTTGGCGTTCGTAAATCAGAGCTAACAGAAGCAAAGTGGACTGAGTTCGATCTAGATAATGCTTTATGGCACCTACCAGCGGAGCGAAGCAAATCTGGCACAGGTTTCACGATTCCGCTTCCGGATCTGTGCATTAAATGGTTTAAAGAACTACATCAGCGAGCTTGTCGCTCGGAGTACGTCTTCCCAAACAGAAGGGAAAGCAAAGTACCTCACATGGGCAAAGACACACTGAACAGGGCTATTTCAAAGCTATTTGGTCGAGAGCCCGGTCGTAAGGTACAACCACCAAATAAAATGGGCGATATCAAACACTTTGCGGTTCACGATCTACGCCGCACCTGCCGTAGCCTACTCGCTTCAGTCAAAGTGCCTAGCCATATCGCGGAGCGCTGTCTAAATCACAAGTTGAAAGGTGTTGAAGGTATCTATGATCGATATGACTACTTGGAAGAGCGCAAAGAAGCACTGGAGAAAGTTACCAAGCTAGTTGAGCAAAACATTGTCATTTAAAGCTGACAATGACACTTGATGATGAGACCGATTCAAGATCTATAGCCACATTGGTAAGAAATCAATGTTGAAAATAAAGAGGTATTAGTTCCTGTATAAAATGAAGACGCCGCGTCACATACAATCACGATCTGATTTACTTGGTAAATGCACAATGCTACATCCTTAATACTTACCAAAATGTTAATCCACGACTTTCCTACTGACTTTATTGTCATCAATGAAATCAAATAACAAGAATTTTATCAATGTTTTTAAGTAAGTAGAAAAAGTCACAATGATAGTAATGAGATATGGTGGCATACTCGTAGCTCCATTCTCATTTTTTAGAACATACATGAAAAAAGTCTCGACTTCGCTACTATCATTTCTGCTGTGCTTTCTTAGTTACTCCCCTAAGGTAGCTGCAACAAATGCATCTTCTTCTCAAGAAACACAGGCTAAAACCCCTCAGCTACGAACGTCTACTCAAAATAATATAGAAGCTGATAACCTTGACTTAACTTTGCTTAATGTAATCGAAAAGCAAAAAGCAGCTATATCTAACCTTCAAGAAAAACAAGAACAGTTACAAGAGCAGATAGAAAAATCTGAAGGCAGAATGAGTTTTTCTGTATGGGTTAGCCTGTTATTGGCATGTGTTACCATTATAGTAACTGTGTTTGGTGTTATTGTAGCTATAGTTACTTTCTTTGGGTTTAAAAACGTAAAGGAAAGTGCAATTAAATCAGCGGAAGAACTATCAACCTCTGTAGCTTCAGAGGTCGCTCGAAACGAAGCTAATAGAAAGATTAACGAAGTGGCAAAAAAGGAAATAGCATTTTTGCTAGATAACGGTGAACTTAAGGAACACTTAGAAAGTGCAGTCGACTTAATTGTAAGACGACAAATAAAAGATAACGGCTCGAATGGTTTTAGTAAGTACCCAGAGTTAGACCTTGAGGAAGAACAAGCATGAGTAAATCCACGGAATGGACAAAGCTAAGTCAGTTTCAAAAATCAGTTATTGAAAAACAACACTCTGAATTACCCGTAAAGCTCGGCCAGATAGCTAAAGATCTAGGTTTAGTGGTAAAGAAAACAACTTTAACTGCCAACATATCAGGTCAAATAAAAGAAGAACAAGATGGTACAGTTAACATAAAAATAAATAGGCACGATGTAAAAGCAAGGCAGCGCTATACTCTTGCTCACGAGATTTCACATTTCCTCTTGCATAGACACCTACTGAAAGATGGAATCACTGATGACATTTTATATCGTTCGTCTCAATCTACCGCCATAGAGAGAGAAGCGGATAGATTAGCGGCAGACATCATTATGCCGATGGAACATGTTCTAAGGCTTAAACAACATCATGCAGCAGATAAAAAGGGAGAATTGTTATATGAAGCTATAGCAGAAGATATGGCAGTCTCAGCAATTGCTTTAAAAAATAGATTAGGCGTCAAGTAAGCGGAGGCATCAATGAATATAAAAATAGCTTCTTACGTTCCTTTGATATCTCTAAAGCCAGCAGAAATGGCAGCTCTCGAAGAACTATATGATTGTGAAAAAAATCAGCTACTCCCTGCATTCTCACTAAAACGTTGGGCTGCCTGTAAAAGCTTTGATAAATCAATGGATCGCATAGAGAAAGCATTTGGGAAAAGGCCATGGATAGCTGATGTTGATGATGATTTCCTCAACTCACTGGAGAATAAAGCACAAGAGGAAGGGGCTGCCAAAGTTTTCCTTGAATTTCAGGAACTACTCAAGCCAGATGATGGCTATAAGAACTGGGTAGAATTTATCAAAAAGCATGAACATATCGTCCCTACAGTTAGACTTCAGGACTTAGAACAGCTAGACAAACAATTAGATCGACTACTGGAATTAGAAAGAACCATCGTCGTCAGATTAAAAATGGCAGGCAGTCAACCTTTAACAATTCCGGACTTCAATAATATAATACAAACATTAAGTTCGTATAAACTAGAGCAATTGTTCTTAATACTAGATTACGGTGATCTAACTCGAATCAACCTAATTGAACATCACAAATACACCAAGTTCATTCAGGGTATACATAAAGTGCTTCCTAAAGCAACAATCGCTTTTTCTGGAACTTCATTCCCTTATTCTTTTGGTCGTTCTTATCGAGGGGAAGTTTCTATTTTTGAGCGCCTTATTTTCAACAAGATAGTTAAAGATTGTGAAGGAATTAAGTTAGTCTACTCAGACAGAGCAAGTGCTCGTGCTGAAGCTATGGGTGGGGGTGGTGGCTTACCTCCTCCAAGAATTGACTATGCACTAAAAAATGACTGGAGATTCATCAGAAAAGAATTTGATGATGAAAATGAAGACGAAGAAAAAGAAGAGCTCTATCAAGAAGCTGCCCAAGAAATGATAAATTCAGATTATTGGATAAAGGACCTAAAAGCATGGGGGCAACAAATGATTGAGAAGACCGCCGAAGGTAATAAATACGGTATTAACTCAGCCCAAAAAGCAACTGCGGTAAGAATTAACCTTCATCTTTACCAGCAAATTCATTATTTTGAAGAGATAAGTGAGTTAGATACCGAAGAAGATTGGGAAGATTGAAAAAAGGTGTGGCGTCCATTTAAGCGTTCGCCACAATTTTATTTGAGCAGTTCTTAGAGCCAAAGGTCTGATTTAACTCTTCTAAAGCTGAAATGAAGCTATCTATATCAGTAGATGTAAAATCTTTTTTCGGTAATTTTAAATGATCAAGAGCATCAGGGGTGCTCATGCCGGTTTCCAAATTTTCAAAAAAACTGTCATTTCTTGATTGATAGCGCCTTTTGATGAAGTCTATAGCAGCATTTCGAAGCTTCGACACTGCAACATTGTCCAACACTCTTTCCAAGGTTTTTCTTTTAACATTTGGGCTAGGGATCTGAAGGTTTCTAGACAATTTTTTCAACTCCACAGCGGTCATCATCTCGATAAACGCTTTCCGAGAGTTTACTTCTTTAATACGGCCTTTACGTTTAATCGTAATAACACCTTGGGATATCTCCCAAACTCCAACGTTAGAAGGAGTGAGCTCTAAAGCTTTTACAGTATGCCGAGGAGCTGTAACAACAATCACCTTATCAAAATATTCTTGGTATTTAGACACCTGACCTTCGAGCCTAATCAATGAATCAGAATCACTTTTGACCTCAAATGCAAATAGACGACTTGACTTGATGACAGCCAAGTCAACTCTGCGGGAAAAGTCTCCAACAGTAAATTCATTGATAATTAAATCTTGGGAGCTCAACTTCCAGTTTTCAATTAAGTAATTAATAACATTGGATTTTATTTCCGGCTCCAAGAATGTCTCTACTGCCGACATGACCCACTACCTTGTTTCACTTCCACTAAAACTCTGTTGAAGTATACAAAATAAAAGGAGTATTTTCATTCTTGTTCTAAGCCGATTTTGATACCAAAACTAAATCCAAAAATCTTCAGGCATATGTCATCAATGTGAATACCCATCATTGATTCCTACAGGAGCCTGAAATGAATCCCAAAACTTCCGATTACCAAAAGCAGCAACGCTATCAGGAAAATGAAATCCTAGAGCATGCCGCTGAAATACTGGCTAACCGCTACGTGCGTGGCGATGCCCTAACCAATCCTGATGCCACCAAAAAGTATGTGCGCTGTAAGCTAGGCAGCCATGAGCGTGAAGTGTTTGCCTTATTACTACTGGATAACCAAAACCGACTGATTGAGTTTAAAGAGCTGTTTCAAGGAACGGTGGATGCGGCCAGCGTCTACCCGCGAGAAGTGGTGAAAGCGGTGTTAGAAGTCAATGCAGCAGCGGTGATATTTGCCCATAACCATCCATCTGGAGACTCTACGCCGTCTCAAGCGGACAGACGCATAACCGAAAGACTCAAAGACGCTTTAGCTCTAGTGGACGTTCGCGTACTTGACCATATCGTGACAGGCGATAGCTGCACATCATTTGCTGAAAGGGGGTGGTTATGATTGAACAACATTATGGTGAGCTTTCTATTGATGATGTATTACATACATCATTGGAAGCCCTTTTGAATCAATACACTCTCCCAGAGAATGCCGAGAGACTCGTGCTGAACTGCCGTCAGGTGAGTTACTACCGACATCGACAAGGTTTGCATCCTATTGAAGTGCAGCTTAAGCGAGAGTCAGCCTCTAGCCCTTGGCTGGTGGTCTTCTTTGCCAGCTTCTCTTACCCCGATGACAACAGTACAACCGTTGAACCTGAGTTGTACTTTCATTTGGCTAATCGCTGGTGCTATCAACCCGATGTAGGAAGTACTGATTTATCCCACCCAGAGGTACAAGAGCTACTCTCGGTATGGATGAGAGCTTTTGCTCGCCACCTTTCCAGAAACGTCTTTGATGACGTGCAACTGACGATGGTCGGCACGTTCCAATAATTCTCACTCTGTATTTCTTATTTGAATCCTGAAACAAGGAGGACTCACTATGTCCAAATTAATCTTTATGGCATCCACACTACCTGTATCAAAGAAACTGCATAAGCTGTTAAGTGAGCAATTCACCGCTCACTTGCTGAGTAATGAAGCACTGACCACCAGCCGTTATCTGGTATTTAACTTTCGTGATAAAAGTTACAGCGTGGAAGAAGGCGGCTTCCATCCGGTTGAGATGGCGATTTGCCAAACCTCAACAGGAGAATGGAGCATTGAGTACATAACCGACTTTGCTTACATGGGGAACTACTATCCAGAGCTAGAACGCAACTTGGATTTTGATTTTCGGGTTGGGCAGTTCTTTGTTGCTTATCGTGGCTGGCTACCAATGCAAGGTAGCCGTGATGCTAAAGAGCTGTATCGGCTATGGGAGAATAACTTTCTTGCCTATGTCGATACGGACGCTTACAACGAGATAGCCGTCACCCCGCAATAACTCATGACTTCCCTTCTTCTACAAACCATCAAACTTGTCACTGCCCTCATTACGTTGTTCTCACTTTCTCCGTTCTTCGGTGCCATTGGAGCCCTATCCAGTTTAGGGTTTCTGGTGGTGCTGTTGATTGGGTTATTGGCAACCGTTGCAGAGCTCAGTGATAAGCGTAAGCCTCGTTAATGTTAATCGGCTCACGCTTTGGTGATGCCGATTGATGCTGTTTTCACCGTTGGACATTATGTGTCTGACCCACCTCTATTCTCCCGACATTAAATGTCCGACTCCGGTGTGGAGCTTTGATGTATTGAGAGCGTAGTCATGAGCAATAAAACCAGCATTGAAGGGTTATCCGCTTTGCTGCATACGCTGATGCTTATTCCTCAACATCGATGGATCACCGTTAGAGAGTTGCAGCAGCAGTTAGCCCTACTCGATATCCACCGCACCACGCGCAGCATTAAGCGCTACCTCGATGACATCATTGTGGACGTGTTTAATGTGGAGTGTGATTCGATGAGCATGCCCCATGTTTATCGGAAAACCTCAGAGCAATTACTGAAGCTCAACAAGCAGGAAATGCTCTATTGGCAACTGACCAACAAGTACTTACTACCGCTGGTTCCTGATGCACTGAATTATGGGAAAGGGTCCTCCTCGGAGAGAGACAAACCCTTGCCACACAAGGGTTCAGCACATTCAAAAGAGCAAGCATGGTTAGCCAAAGTACATGTGGCATTGCCCACGATTCGCGAGTGGAGTGACGAGCAACGGCAATTGTTGAATGCGGTACACACGGCGTTACTGCACAACCGTATGCTCAAGATATCTAGCCAAGTATTGCAGCAAGAGAAGGCGCTCATTGAGCCACTGGGACTCTCGGTTCAGTGTGACGCGCTCTTGCTGCTCTTTCGATTATCCGGTCAACACACGATACGTACCCTAGCCTTGCCTTTGATTGATGAGGCCAGTGTATCGACGTTTTCTTTTACCTATCCGACTGATTTCAATCTTGAGCGGTTCATGCGTGAACACGATGGAATCAGTACACCCTGAATTTCCCTCACCGATAAGGAGAGCACCGTTATGACATTAACCAACACCCTACTCCGATACGCCGCTATGACCATCCTGTTTATTGGACTTGCCGCCTGTGGCGACCAAGAAGAGACCCAAGCAGCAACGGCAGACATTGAAGTGTCGATATCGACTAACTCGCATTGGGAAACCTTGGTCTTTGACCTGCAAGCCATCACCGACAACACCGTAATTAGCGATGTGGTGATTAACCGTGGCAACTGCCGATTACCTGCGGGGACTACCTCTGAGCTATCAAGAAACGTTTCGTTAAAGTTCGGCCAAACCTACACCGGATACAGCAACAACTGCACCGTGGACAGCGTGAAAGAAATCGAAGTCACCTCCAGCGCTGGCACCTTTGTCTACACCTTCTAACTTTCAATTCCCAAATAACATACTCAACCAACTCGTAAGGATCAACTATGAACAAGTCACCTCTACTCATCACAGCAGCGTTAGTTTTCTCTGCCTCTTCCGCCTTTGCTGGTGGAACACTGGGCGGCAACCCATCAGCAGATTCGGGTGCAGTTAACGTCAGTGTAGGCAAATGCACTCAATACAAAATGGATGTGAAAGCGGCACAACAGGCAGGTAAGGATGCATCAACCATCACCGTTCCTGAAGGCTGTGAAGCAGTCAAAGAAAAGTAATACCTACCACCAGCGACAGTAAAAAATGACAATGGGGAGCAATAACGCTCCCCATTCTTTTTTTGTCTCAATGCGCTGATTTGAAAGTATATGTTATGTATAAAACATGTTTTCAACCCCAGAACACCCCGAATCACAGCCCTAATAGCGCAGGGGTTAACAATATATTTCCGTGGCTGATACAGTTGGAATTTGCTGTTTCTGGTGGCGAGAGAGGGTTCTGTGGTTGTGGTGGGTGGTTCTGGGAAAAGGGAAGCCACTCGGATGAGTGGCGCTGTATATAACTTAACTCAGTGGTTTGTCAGGTATGTTTACCGAGATAATACTAATTCTTCCAGTGTCTTTGTTATAGGTAATATGCAAACGATACGGTACATCAGGTAAGTCATCCCAACGGTCAGATATTACCCTTTGCTTATCTCTAGCCAACCTTTGCCACGATTGTTGTCCGAGTTTATTAACTACATCCTGACGAGTATCTGTGAACAATAGTCCGAAAGGTAATTTGCCTTTGTATTCAGAGTATCCATCTTTTCCTTCTGAATGAAAAAATAATCCTGAATAAAACAACTTTCCAGAACCAATAGGTAAGCTGGCTTTCCCAGCAAAGTAAGATTCATCAGTGAAGATTATACAGAGTCCAAATTCAGGATACTCAACATAAGCTCTATACTCATCATCATTAAGAGCTAAATCCTTTGGTAAGGATAAGTTTAATATATCAAAACCTGATTTTAACTTGCTATCACCACTGGCTTTTTCCATTAGAGATAACAGGAATAATGTATCAATCATTAGTATTAATCATCCAACTGGTCATTTAGGAAATCATCGTAATCATCATTAGTAATGCACTTTATCTTACTGCATGCGTCTTCTAAAACCGAAGTATTTTCCGGTGAAAGTTCCTTACTATTCTCAACCATAGCATCAGCATCACGTGATGCTGCTTTGTTTAGATCATTCGCATCCGTTTCTTGACGCTCACGGGTGTTCTTCGAGCCATAAGTAGGACCAGCTTTATGAACACCTGCAGGTACGGTTACCGTAAGTGCGTTATTTTCGATTCTTTTTATTTCTGATGGGGTTAAAGGTGATCCTTTTAACTCTTCTGCGCGACGCAATAAAGCCGCTTTAGATGGCTGATGATCTCTATGGATACTACCATCTCCTGTTACATTTTTAGAATCCTTGTATGTTTCTAACTTTCCAACTTCTAGCTTGTCCGTTTTTCTAGCGTCCACAACCAACAATGGATCAATGCCAGATTCAGCAGGTGATTCAGTCTTGCCTAACCCTTGCTCGGTTGTGACTACCGTTTCTGTTGAGGCATCGATGCTACCACCTACCTCAGTAACAGTAGATGAGTCATACCCTTCATCAATCGGATTAGTATAAGTTGTATTGTTGTTTTCAACTATCTTGCTGCCGCCAGTATTCGGTGAGATAGCCTTCGCACGCTCTTTAGCCAACTCAACAGCTTTAGGGTCATACTCATCAATTAAGCGGTAGATCTCTAGCTTGTCCTCAGTGCTTCGACTCTGGTCTTCAAGATCTTTTAATAGACTTGAAACCACTACAGCCTGCACATCCAGCTCTTTATCCGTTAACTTTGGATCTATCGTTAACATTTCATTTAGAGTACGACCAGCATTTTCAGCCGACTCTGAAAGAGTATCGTATATTGATGCTGCTACATCAGGATTGGCTTGTAGATAAGTTGCTGTTGCAGCTGTAACTGCCATACCGACTTCATATACCACAGGTACAGCGAAGATAAGATTATCGCCCTGACTCTTATCTAATCCGTTATATGCATAAGTATTGTTAACAACTGTACTACCTTTATTTCCAACATGGTTATTACTGCTCGCCATACCGCCATGACCATTAACACCTAATGCAATATCCGTGTAATCAGCGAAGTCTTCACCTATGCTCTCAGCATAGGTTTCCTGATCTTGTTTAGAGTATTTCTCGTTACCTCCTGTCTGATTATCAATGAAATGACTCATCTCATGTCCAGCGATCAGCACTAAACCTTTCGTATCATCCGTTTTTGTATCATTGATATACGATTTACCAGTCTCTTCAGAGTAGAAGCCCTGACGAACATCTTCCTCCTTCGCAATGATCTTGTTTTCATAACCCTCTGCGTCATAGCCCAGTGACTTAATCGCTGCATGAGTAAGTTGATCCAACATCTGCTCTTTGGTTTCCGCTGGAAGGTTAGGATCTTGCAGTTTAGCCGCTAAGGTCGGATCATCTGCAATTCTCTGTTTAACTGCGTTATAGATATTAAGTTGATTTCCTGTTTCAGAAATGATGTCTGCCATAGCTACACGCTCTGTCGTGATAGCTCGTTCAACACTTTCACGGAACATATCGGTGATTAAAATATCTTCAGCTATCTGGCTTCTACCTTCCTCAGTCAGCAGACGATGATCAATCGTGACATCAAAATCCCCTTGTTTACGGTCAACCGTGAACAGGTCTTTTTCTGTATGTTCGATATCGCGATTGAGGCGAGAAGTATCGTCGGAAGACTCTAAATCCCCAATGTTTAAGTTACCTTGGCCAATCGTTGCCAACGTCTTGCTCTTATCGTAACCAGATGTGTTTTTGTATTGAAGGGACGTTGAGTTATTGGTCGAATCCAGCTCACCATTATTTACACCTACACTGGTGTTAAGGCCTAAGCTTTGGTCCTGACTGTAGCTAGTATTGGAAAGATCAGCATAAGTTAATGAATCTGTGGTTAGGTTAAGTTTGCCACTATCTTTGCCCTCACCATCTAGAGCTGCAATGGTGGCGCCTTTAATATCTGTGTTGCCATCAACATTGATATCTAAGCTACCATTTGACGTTAAGCTGGTTACAACCGTTTCTTTGCTGCTTGTTCGTCCATTGGATGCATTGATACCTGAGCTGCCTCCTGTCAACTGTCCAGTGTCACTCCCTCCTGAAAGAGATAAGCCACCACTAACGCCTTGTCCTTTATTGCTAGAACTATGACGGTCTTGAACAGATGCGACATTCAAGTCACCACCGACATCAAGCGTTAAGCTCTCTTTAGCATCTACGGTTGCCCCTTTAATGTTAGTGTCTTGAGCAGAAGTAATGCTGATATTATCGGCGCTTAGTTGGCTGTTGTTGTGGGTTTTAGAGGATGACGTGCTTTGGCTTCGGTCAAAACTTGCATTGAGGTTAATGCCCGATGAAGCGCCATACACCGTCATTGAAGCTCCAACCTTACCGGATTGAGTTTCAGACTTACTACTGTGCGTATCTTGAGAAGCAGTGATATTCACCTCATTGGCAGCAAGGGACAGGGTGTCGTTCGCCGCGAGCTCAGAGCCTTGGATATTCAGTTGATTACCCGTGTTATTTCCAGCGCTTATCTTAATGTTTTGTCCACTTAACGTTGAGCCTACAGAGGTAGTCGTTAAGGTGCTGGAGTCAGTTTGGCTTGCTTCAATGTCTAAATAAAGACCTGCGTTGAAGCCATAGGTGCCCGAACTTTGTGCGGCGGCGGCTGTTTGCTGAACCAGCAAGGTCGTTTTGGAAGCGACATCTTCAGCAGCCAACGCCACGCCTGCGACATACCATGCTTCATCGCTTTTCACTTCGCTGATTAGGTCATTGAGCTCTTCTATATCTTCAAATGTTACGCCTGGCTTTTTGTCAGCGTACTCATGCTCTAACGTGCTCAGTGTTGACTCTAGAGAGCCGAGCCCTTTCTTGTACTGTTTATAGTTTTGCTCTGCCAGCTTGAGTTTATTTGTCGATTGCTGGAGTGCTTGCGCCGCTTTGGCGACTTCCACAGCTTGATGCTGAACAACCAAACTAGCTTCAGCTTTACCATGAATGTCTTCACGTTGTTCACTGAGTGTGTCCACCGCTTCTTTAATGGTCACATTTTCTTTGGCGGTCAGCGTTAAGTCACCTGATTGGTCTTGGTTTCTATCGGCAACCAACGTAGAGCCCTCGACCAAAATAGACGACTCAGCATCCACAGATAAGTTGTCACCTGCTGTAATGACACTCCCTTTATGGCTCAGCGCATCACTTTGCTGTTTAACTTTATCGTAGGTTGCATCACCGAGAGAGATTTTAACTTGACCATCGTCAAAGCTAACGCCATTGAAACCACCACCTAAACTGACGGACAGTTTTTCTTCACTTGAGAATGAATAAGTATCTTCTTTTGCCGCAAGAATGGAGACATCTCCAGTATCGGCAGTTAAGTCTATATTCTTATCAGCTTGAAGTTCGGAACCGATAACGGTCACTGAACCACCATTGACTAAGAGATTCCCACCTGACTGAATCACACTCGATTGGGCAGTAGAGCTCTGCTGACCCTCCCGCTTTTTCTCCATCTCAAACAGGTTACCACCGCTTAGGAAAGAGGTTTTTTCATTCCACTCTTGGCTCTGCTTGAGCACTTCTCCAGCGGCAACCAATACATTATTCACCGCATTTAAGTTAACCTCTCCTCCACTCGACACTTCACTGGCGATAACACCAATGTCATTACCTGCTTGGATATTTGTATTTCCTGAGTTAATCAAATAGCTGCTGTTAAGCAAAGTGGCATCATCAATGTTGCCTTGGTGGCTACCACTTAGCCCACCAAAGCCTTTCTTAATGGTTTCGTGACGCTCGAACTCTTTGTAAGTTTGAGCCGCCAAGGTAACATCACCATCAGCGGATAAATTCACTTCACCTCCAGCATTCAGGGAAGAGCCTATAACATTGATATTGCTGGCGCCACCTGCGGTAATCGCTGAATCTAAGTTTTGAGCTGTGATGCCAATATCATTACCAGCAGTAATAACACTGCCTTTCACCTGTTCTTGATAGGTTTCATTGATGGTGGTTTTGCTTCGACCAAAAGATTTCTTCGAGACAGTTTTGTCGTAGTGGTACTCGCTATCATTAACGGCAAGAATGTTGACATCACCCTTGGCTTTAAGATTTGCGGTTTGGCCTGCTGAAACCGTACTCCCTGATAACGTAATGTCGTTTTGAGCCTGCATAGAGACATTCTTGCCCTCAAGAATCGACCCTTGGTGCTGCTCACTACGATTTATTTCCGTGTAATTCGACCGATAGGTATGATCTGACTGTTTATTGAGTGCGGTTTGAACGGTAATATCATTACCAGCAGTCAAGCTAAGGTTCTCGCTTGATGTCACTTGGCTGGCGGTGACTGCAATATCTTGACCCGCACTCATCGTTAGGTTTCCACCGACTGTAATACTCGCGCCAATTTGAGAGGTTTCATCTTCCCCTTTTCGCCACCCTCGCGCAGTGACGTCATAGCCATGAGTTTCTTCTTTCGAGCTAACGATGAGGTCTTGCCCAGCATTTAAGCTGGCCTCTCCATTGGCTTTAATATCCGCAGCATGGTTTTCAATATTCTTACCGGCTTTAAGAGCCAAGTTCCCAGTTGAGGTAATGGTGGCCGTCTTACCGACATCCGTGAACGTTCCATGATTGCTGCCCAATGAAGCCGTGCTTGTTTTAACTCGAGTTTCATTAACAATGCTGCCATTGGTTGCTTCGAGTGAAACATCGTGACCTTTAATATCACCGCTTAAATTGATGATATTTTTCTTGGCCGTTAACGAAATATCCCCACCAACAATACTGCCACCAATATTGGTGATGCTGTTTGCGCTGTTTACGCCAAGACTTGAATCTGCTGATAATTGCCCGCTATTTTCTATGTCGCCAGCATCGATACTGACATTGGAACCGGCAATTTGAGCACCACTGCTCAAGTTATCGATTGTCGCCTGAGCTAAGTAGAGTTTAGGTGCTAGAACTCTCTGACCATTCACTTCAATCTCTTCATACCAAAGAATATCTTGAGTCAAACTGGCTATTTGAGTAGAAGAAAGTGCAATGCCCGCAGTCAGATTGAGCGACACTTTCTGAGAGGCCGCAGCATCCATCAGCTGTTGCATTTGGTCTAATTGACTACCGACTGAAGCATTTAAGTATTGTTGACCCGTTTGCTCAAAAATGGCTTGGCTGATAACACGTGAATCATAAAATGCATCACCTAAGAACTTAACATCGGTCTCTGGGTTAAAGCCCACGCTACTCATAAAGTAATCGGATCCTAAGAAGTTCCCCATATTGGTCAGCAGAGGGTTGGTCTCAATGAGATATTTTCCCTTAGGGTCAGGTGAGAGAATGAATAACCCATTAGGCGTACTCGGGAACACAAACTCAGGAAATGCAATATCATTCATGTTTGCAAAAGTAATGGTAGGGCCCATCACCGATGCCGATGGGGTCGCATTTAATCCGGACGCAGATTTAGTTGGCTGAACAGCGGTTGCGTTCGCCTTAAGCGTGGAGTTATTGACCTTGTTAGCAACATTAAGAGTTAAATTGTTGCTGGCAGTGATTGAGGAATTAAGCTGGCCCGAAGAGCCTGTTTTGACTTTGCGCACTGAAGCTCGAGAAAATGGAAAACTCGTTCTTGTCCAACTGCTATTCAATGTGTAGTCATAGTAAATTGTGAACTCATCAAACAAATAACCTTCATTTGTGAGCGTTCCCGAATCGATGGTAACGTTGTTCCCTGCAATTTGACTGGTTCGGTTGAGTACGGTTCCAGCGCCAATCACTAAGTTGTTTTGCGCTACAATGCGACCTACTGCGGAGGCAGATTTTAGTCGAGAGCCTTCTTTAAGGGCAATGACAGTGAAATGGGAATCTTCAGCTTGCACTGAATATTTTGTGCAAGTCCGACTGCCATCACTTGCCCCCCCGCCACAATCAGCATCGTATTCTATAACTGCGGGTTGGTATTCCGTATCAACAGCTTCGAATACGTTTGGAAACTCAGCTCGTCTGTCGTCAGTGGTCGTGCTTTCAACATCAATCATAGTTCGAGAATTGCTCAAGCTATTGGTATAAAGACCAATGTCTCCCCCCAAAGACTCAATAGTGCCAGAGTGGTTCGTTATGCTAAAATTCTTCTGTTTCGCTGCATTTTTGGCAATCAATAAGTCATGCCCAGCCACGATATCTGATGCATTGTGCAGTGTATTAGAATAAAGATGGGCATTATGTCCCGCATAGACAAGCCCTTGGTTATTAATCCCGCTTGCGGCCACTGTGGTGAAATCCCCAAGAGCAACCAATCCACCTTTATTAACTAACGAGCTAACTGTTAGGTTTAGATTATCCAATGCCTGAAGAGTACCTGAGTTATCGAAGTTGACAGCAGAAAGGGTGACATTTTGCCCCGATATCGTCCCTGACAAGCCATGAGTGAAGTTATTCGTTAATGAAACAGACGTATCACCGCTGGCTGTTAGAGTCCCATTATTCGATAAGCTTTGAGCAGACAAGTTTAAGTTTTGACCAACAATCACTTGAGCGTTGTTGGTGACCGATGACGCAGAGAGATTGAGATTCCCTTGCGTTTCGATATCGCTCTGTATGCCTAAATTTATTGTATCGATTTTTAAGTCACCAACACTGGTCATAGCTCCTTGCAGCTCAAGGGTATGAGCGCCAATAGTCAGCCCACCGCCTGAATGAATACTGCCTTTGTTCGAGACATCATTGGTATCAACAGATAACTGGTTGATGGCACTGAGCTGCGCTGGACTGTCAATGTTGACGATTGATGTGGAAGTAATGTCGAGCTGCGTGGCCTCTAGCTTCCCTGCCACATTGATTTTCTCACCAGTGACTTGAAGAGTTTGCTTCGCTTGAGCCTTACCGGATAAGTTTGCATTGCTGGCTGTGATGGAAATGTCTTGCTCAGCGACGAGTTGACCGCGTTGCTCTAACGACTCTGCGTTGACGACAATTTGATTGGCATTCGCTTCGCCCTCATGAGTTAGCGTGCCAGCATTAAGGGTGATGGTGCCATTGCTGGTCAATTGCCCCTTTTGAGTGATTTCCAGTGCATTAAGAGTTGTCGTGCCTGTTGATTGTAAATTGGCCTCTTGCCCAATATCTAATATCGATTGCGCCTTTACAGATAATGTATTGGCGGTAATCTGACTATCAAGATTGGCAGAGTTCACATCTATCTGAATAGAGTCTGCGGTCGTTGTGCCAGAGCCGACTAACGATAGCTGTTCTGCGTCAATATCTAACGTTGAGTTCACGTTAATCTCACCGTTATTTTCAATGACCTCAACATCTGTCAGTACAATATCACTCGCTGCAACTGCACTATTTGAGTCCAGCTTTAACGATGTAATATGCCCCGATAGCTTGCCTTTGGAGACAATCTCGCTTCCCTGCAAGGTCAGTTGAGCAGTTTTAATGTTAAGCTCAGCATTAGCCTTGACTTGATTGTTGTTTTTTATACCGCTGAACAATTGGCTGTTTTGAACCGATAAACCTTCGTTCACTGTCAACTCAACCAAATCCCCAGCAGTTACCGTTGTTTGATTCAGAGCTACTCTATCAGCACTAATCTTAAGTTGCTCTTGCGCAACTTGCTGGTTGGTTAGCGCCACATCTTGACTGCTAGTAATCTCTATATTTTTGGCGCTCTGAGCTGACGCAAGTTGCACTTTACCATCTGTAGTGAGCACAATGTCGCCCACATTCGACACAAGATTGCCAAGGTTTACCCCAACGCCATCTTCAGTCGCTACCAAAGAAATACGCCCTGCGTACATGCCGCCTAAAGAGGAAGAGTCAATGGCTAACACAGGTTTACTCGTAGGCTTTGGGGATTTTTCGGTCACTTGATGACTTTGATAGCTAACCTTGTTATTACCTGTAATGACCGACAAATCATTCGCATGGATACTCGCGTTAATTTCAGCCGTACGACTAATGATGTCAAAGTACGTTTGATTGGTCGCATCAAGACCTAACCCTTCGATGGTGACGCTACCCTTGGAAACATCAAAACCTGTCAGCTGCTCATTATTTAGCTCTGGAGTCCCTGTCGATAACGTCACTCGAGGTGTATTAATGAAACCACATCCGTCACAGGTTATGCCGTAGGGATTTGCTAATATGACATTGGCTTGTTGACCAAAGACTTCAGTATAGCCTTCCAGTTGGCTACGATTTGCGCCAGTAACTTCATTTAAAATGACATCAGCTGCTTTGCCTTTTAGATTCGGGTTGTTTTGTAAAATACCGCCAAGTTGAGATTGGCTAAGCTGAGCAGTCGAGTTATTAAGGATAAGCCCTTCAGGATCAACGTTAAATTGCTGATACTTATTATGTGATAAACCTTTACCATTAGGAGTGGCGATATTAATCACCTCAACCCCATTTCCGGCTTGAGTTTTACTGGTGTTAGCTGAGTTACCATCAATGACAACATTAGCAAGTGCAGGTTGAAGTGTTAGAACACCACATAACGTATACGTAAACCACACACTGCCTTGGGTTACTCGCTTATCCATAATCTACCTGCCAAATTTAAATAGAGAAATCTACGCGATAATAGACCACGTAATCATCAGCACTAAGCCTTGAAGGAACTTCAATCGGAAAACCGAATGTTAATGAACTAGATACGTACTTGGCCTGAGTCTGGAGTGATACACTACTGCCAAGCAATGAACCTTTCTCATAGGTATCTTTGCTATCTTCCACAATAGTGCCAGTATCAAGGGCGACCTGCATTGAAAGTAAGCCAATGTTAGACCATTGGCCTAATCGGTAGTTGATATCATTTCGCCAGTAGTAGCCTTCATCACCAGAAATTGAGGCACCCTTAAAGCCTCGAACGGAATATTCGCCACCAATGCTGAGTCGTTCACTGCCATATAGTGTATCGTTGCTCCACTGTGCAAAAATGGTGCTTGCAAGAGACAACGATGGCGTTATTGGATAGGCATAACTCCCTGCTAATGAGCCTTTAATAAACTGAGCTGTAGGTAGAGAGTCATCCTGAGATTGCGTTTTTTCCCCGCCAAACCAATCAGTTCCTAACGAAACCTTTGGCGACAAGCTCATAAAACCGCCACCTAAGCGAGTACTGTGATCCCAAGCAAGGGATGCAGAGGATACATTTCGAGACCCTGCTTCTAGTACGTTTCCTAGGATGTAGTTCTTTTCTCGGCGATGACTGATGGTAGTTTTCAGTGCAGACTTACTGACGTCATCACGATAAAAAAGCCATTTAAACTCTACGTCATGACTATTAGTTTTGCCTGATGAGTCAAACACAAAATCTTTATTTGTAAACGTGGTAGTGTAATTACTGTAAGAAGTTCGATAGCTAAAATTCCAATACCCCAATGGAATATCTAAACCAAAGTACAAACTTTCCGAATCTTTAGAGTTTATAAACGCCGCACTTTTGGTTGCTCTGAGACTCCACTGATCAAGCAACTTAAAAAAGTTTTCACCGGCTAAACTCACAGAAAGTTGCTCTTCTCCTGTAGATTCTTGTCCACTATTGTTAAAACCAGTACTTACGGAGACAAGACGTTTTTCCGCCGTTTGAATATCAACAATTGAATAACCCTGCCGTGCTGAAGGTAAAAGTTTAATTTGAGCGTTATATCGAGAAAGCCTGTTGATCTGATCAAGCCCTTGCTCAATATCCCTCAAATTTAATACAGTGCCAGAGATACTTGGCAATGCCATAGCTAAAAAGTCAGCTTTCTTGCCATTGAAGAGGACCTTTTCTACTTTCCCTTCGATAATAACAATCAATAAAATCCCAGAAGAAAGGTCTTGTGGCGTCATAAAAGCGCGTGATGTGATATAACCAGCTTGAATGTAATGATTGGATATTTTCCGTAGATACTCGTTGATGGTATTAAGTCCAATACATCCCGATTTAAACTCAGCAGCTTCAGTAAGCACTTGGTCGCTATAACGAGTATTGCCTGAAAAACGAATTTCTCTAACGTTAATACATTGTGTATCTTCGATAGGTTGCGATTCAGATATGACAGGAACAGGAACGAGTCCCTGAAGCGCATTAGTATTATTTTCAATTTGCTCTAAACGTTGTTTTTGTTCGTTTTCAATATCTTGTGCAGTCAACGGCCCCAAAGGCAATTTAGCTGCATGAGAAATATTAGAATAAAAAAATGCCACAACTAACACTAGCACGCAAAATCTTGGCCTCACGCCTACTTTTCGTTGTTCTGACTTCTTGTTAAATGAAAACACCCGAAAAATAATAGACAGCACCGCAAAAACTCATGAGATAAATGTAATATGTGTCGCATTTAACAACTTTTAGAATAAAAAACCAACACTCATTCATTGTAATGATAATTAGCTCACGCTTTGTAGCGTCTGGAGGACGACGATTGAGTCATTAAAACAATACAAACAACCACTTCAATAACGTACTCATACGCTACATTTAGCTTCAAATAGGTCGTTTATAAAAACGCCATCAATATCATATCTTTCCGCATCAACCGCTAGTGAATCGGCTATATCATTCCCTCTTACACCAGAATGCGCTATGACCTTTTTGACTTTGATATACTTTTCAGAGCGAAGATCATCGGCTGTCAAGCCATCAAAGAAAAGTAATATCTATCACCAGTGACAGTAAAAAACGACAATGGGGAGCGTAATTGCTCCCCATTCTTTTTTGTCCCAATACACCAGTTTGAAGGTATATGTTATCTGTTAAAAAAGCGGCATAACTCTTAAAAACAAGCAATCCAAAATATCCAATTCATGCGTCAAACACAAACCTAATCAATGACTTCACATATTGAGATGTCACTTTCAACCTTTTGAAAGGTATAGCCTACACAGGCTTCTATTTCAGATAATTGAGCAGGAGATACATCTGCACAATTCCCCTCTAAAGCAAACCCAAAAATCCTCAATACATCATCACCGGATAAACCTTTCAGCTCAATCTCCATTACAAGTTCTTCAGTGTCCTTATTGTAGAAATTCAATTCATACATAACTATTTCTCCACTTTTCTCTTCGGATCTTTAGGTTTAGTCTGCTCTCCTGTCTCATGGTCAAACTCACCTATATGGTTACCATTCTTATCATATACTTCCACTTTACCGTGTTGGGAATCCCATTCATAAATTCGCTTTTTATCTTTCCATCTCGGCCTTTTTTTGCCGCCACCTTGCACATATGTTTTCTCTTTGGCTTTTCTAGCTTCAGGGAATGCAGGTAATGGAGGATTGCCTCTTGGTGCTGGTACATAGTTAAGGTTCGTAGCTGAACCTGAACTAGGCTTGTTGAAAACGATATAGAGAGGAAGCAAGCCAGAATCCACAGGGAAAGTCACAATATACTCAGCAAGCTCTTCCTCGGGATAGAGCGCTGTACCTATCTCTTGTTCATGCTCTTCGATAGGACGAACCCAGATATTGTGAACATCGAGCTGATCATTTTCGGGCAATACAGTATCAGGTGTTAGTACATCCGTTGAGCCATCAGGTGTCCATGTAATGGTAATCCCATTATCTAGCGCAGCAATAAAGTGCTGTCCTTGTTGCACAGCCTCACGCTTCGCAACTCGCTCACCATAGGCACTACCCTCTCCCGTTTTGATTCCGACCACTTGCTGTTTACCATTTTCGTCCGTGTACATATTGAAACGTACACGCATAGTCGTAGTATCATTAGCCGCAAAATCTGAATTTCCGTCTAAGGTGCCATCACCAAGCTGAGACGGCCATAAGGCGGCCACTAGAAAGCCCCCCATTCGCGCAAAGCCTGCTAACGCTTCTCCTGAAATCGACCATGTGCCTATCGTATTTGTCGTACTGGAGCTAAGAATGCCAAGGTTCGTTGCTGCGCCATTTGCGGGGATCGCAAGTAGTGCCGTTTTACCATAATCGGTTGCTTTAGAAGCCGTGGTGATAGTGGTTAAGTTCGTAACGGGCAATTCTTTCTCGAACAGACTATCGCTGTTTATCGCCTTAAACTGGGTTCCTGAGATAAGCGAGTCAGAGTGATCATAATGCGTGTTCGCCAAGCAGCTATAGGTGCAAGGGGAAAACGGAGGTAAATCGGTCGCTTTTTCTGGAGTGCTCTGGTCTTGTTCGACGGCCTTAACGGTCAGCGTATCCCCGACTTTCAATGACATCGGATCGGCATTGTACTGTGTGTTCAAATCCAGTAATTGTTTCGCCGACAAGCCATATTGCTCTGCAATGGCTCCCCATGATTCTCGTTGGTTGGTTTTAGAATCCGTCCCAACAGTATGCGTTTCTGGTTTGCTCTCAGCTTTCTCCGTTTCCGCAGGCTGAATGGTTTGTCTTTCTGCGACAGGCTGCTTGGGCGAAGCAAGCAATTCGTTGATATCGAGCTTAATACCATGTTGGGCCAACCAGTCATCATTGAGGTTGTCGAGCTCTTCTCGGGTAATTGGCTGTTCAAGATAAATCAGATGTTGGTTTTCAACATCTTTACCTTCGAGCTTCCAGTAGACCAGAATGGCACTTTGATAGATGTTGTACCCTTGCTCATCATTGAGCTGCTCGTGAGTGGAACGTGTCGCGTAGAAGGCACACTTGCCATTTCCAAGCAGCTTGTACTCTTGAACTAAGCGGCCATTGTAAAAATGGTAGTAGTAACCTTCTGTTGGCAGCCCCAAACGCTCACCAAGCTGCACTGAGGGAACAACTGGGATAAAGGCTTCTCGCACTACACCAGAGCCTATAGGCTTCACCTGCACATTGTCGGGAACGCTAATACCCAGAGCATTGGACGCTACTTTAGCGACTAATTTTTTCGGTTCATCAAAGGCGGTATGAGCCGTATATTTTGTACCGTGCTCGGTTGCCTCCGTCTGCCAACGGCCAATCAGGGATTCTTGTTTGGTTTTCGCCAGTTCAAACGCATACCCCACGCTTTTTCTAAACGTCTCATCCGAGCAAGCCACTTCAAAGCAATATTCGTATTGCAGTTTTGGTGGTGCATCTGAGGTATCAGGTTTTACGGGCTCAGGAACGTAGGTCTCTTCAATGTTAGGCGCATAACCTGCGGCGCTTTGAGTGGGCGCAGCACTGCCAGCCGCACCGCCTGACATTCTCGTTCTGGACAGGTAGGCACTTTTCGCTTCTGGCGATAACACCTCTTGCCCTTCCGCCGACAAGCTCCATGATTTGCTCATGCCATCTCGGAGCATCACAGGCTTTGAAGGGGAATCCGTCAATAGTGCTAACTCACCACTTTTCAGCTTATCCATAAAACTGGAATAGCTCATCCCCTGAGGGAGTGCTGAGCCTAACGCTCTTTCGTCCAGCCTACCAATGTCACCTTCAACCTGACCAAACTCATATGCCATCAGTTCGGTTAACCGTACCACTCGATAACCCACAGTTAAATCCATCCGCTACTTTCAATGGATGTATTCTACCTAACCAGTGGGAGTTGCAGGATTTATAACCATAAGTTCGGTCTACCAATTGCAGACATTGTGATTTTCACCCACTACATCCAAACCTATTGATAATGATTTCATCATTAACCAACTTGACCCAAACAAAAAATAGGGCATAGCTTGAGAGGTGTTACCCTCCCAAACTATGAATTCTTGTATTAGTCAGCTTCCGCAGCTTCAACCGCCAACAGGTCAGCTCTTTCATTCCCTTCAATGCCCGAATGTGCTTTGACCTTAAATACCTCGACATACTTCCTAGAACTCAACTCGTCCACTTGTTGCCAAAGCTGGCGGTTTTTAACCGGTTTCTTATCCGCTCGACGCCAACCTCGGTCTTTCCAATCGTCCATCCAGATGTTGAAACCTTTCACACAGTAATCGCTGTCCGAATAGATAACATCCCCATCTTCTGCGTATTCCAATGCTTCAATTAAGGCCAGTAGTTCCAACTCAGCATTGTCGGTTTTTCGATTGATGGTAAAACTCTCTTCATGAACAATCTCATTGTCTTCATCCATAACCACCAGCCCAATGCCACCTCGTGTACATCCGTGTTGGTTGTTTGGTGCAGCGCCGTCTACGTAAATTGAATAGCTCATTGTTTATCTCTCTAATTGTAAAAAGGGCGCATGACTTTGCTTAGCCAGCGCCTCGTTGATGATGTGATTTGATGTTTGTGTTACTGAAAAGATTCTTGGTTATCTCGCAGTGCTAGACGTTGCTCCATCCATTCCTCTATTTCACTTTCGACCCAAGCTACCGCTCGTCCGCCGAGTGGGACACTCTTCGGAAAATCGGTTTCATCAGCCATGAACTTATAGATAGTGGAGCGGCCTAACCCTGTTAATGACATCACGTCTTTAAGTCGTAGAAATCTCATGGGAATTGTCTCCTCTTGTATATACCCATGGATAAGCCGCCACTGTAAAAAAGTGCAGTCGGCCTAATCTAATCTAGGCTAGAGCCAAAGCAGTAACGCTCTTCTTTCCACGCTTCAGCAAAGCTACTCAGACGGTGGAAGACACAACGCTTTATATTGGTATCTTTGCTCTTACAGCGTGTTCCTAGTCCATAGTTCCCTCGGTCGTTAAACAAGATCATTGATCGCTCTTTGCCTTTGTAGTGCTTTTCTATCGCTTCCTTCCAAGCTGTTTTTAGATGATCCACAAGCTGATTACTTTTATCCCAACAAATGGCAGGGCCGAAGTACTGACTATCATCAAGAAACAGCATTACTCGGTAGTTATGTGAAGGGGTTTTATCAGCTCGCTTACGCCATATATAAGGCAACGAATCGGCATCGATTTTCTCTTTCAGAATGTCAAAGTAATCATTAAGGATGCTGAGATCGGTGTCTTGATGATCTTTAGGCAGGTATAAATCCAAACGCATCGCAAGAGTACGTTGATACTGAGTGAGAGCCTGATCAAAGACCTTATCCATCGTGGTAAGCGCTGATTCATAAAGTCCCTTATTGCTGTAAAACAATGGATAATCTTTAAATGTTCTAGCACGAGTAATGGTTGGAAGGTGGGTTGTGTTCGACATGGGTAATACCTCTCAGAGTGTGAATGACATAGGCATTGCTCGCTCTGTATTTTTAAGGTGAGTCGTGACTGCAACCAAAGCTCTTGTTGGGGTGAGCGTTCCGGTTGGCAGTGGGCTTCGCTAGACGACTGATTCGATAAAAAAACTCGTTTAACTGTAACGGGAACACTTGAGCGTCAGACAACAGCTCAAAACCTTCATTCGTAGGAGAGTAGGCTAATCCAGAGCATGGTTGGCTGTAATAATCTTCAACCACCCTATCCCATGTCTTCCTCACTTTTTTGTAGAGAAAACGTCCCCAACCCTCTCGTCCAGTGCCGAAGTTTTGAAAGAGATCCCTATCAAAGAGCAAGATAAGATGATGGTGATCGCTGGTGGATTCACTGGCTTTCGTCCAGATATAGCGAATGACCGTTTGCTGGTATTGATAAGTTCTGTCGGTGTATTTGTCTCTACAGAGCTCATTAGTCTCCGATTCTAAAATACGAAAGAAATGGGCAAACACCGCTAGGTAATCTTCCCCGAAGTCACTCGGTAGGTTTAGGTTGATGTGAACAGCAAAGATTCTTGGGTATTGGTTTAGTGCTTCAGTCAGCACTCGGTCTATCTCCTCTAGGTATTCGAGAACGAGACCATCCTTGTGGTAGTAGAGTGGCTTTCCATTAAAGGTTCGGTCATGAGTGATGGTGTGGACTCTTTGATGAGCCTCGTTGAGTTGATGAATCATGATTGGTTCCTGTGGTTTGTTGTGATTCCCACAGGAACTGGTACTACCGTTACTTTTTAAGCTACTTATGACTATGACCGAAATTTCGTCTACCGCTACCAAAGTGCTTAGTGTTCTCTTTTGCTAGATAGCTAATGTGCTTGAAGAACTCATCAAACGCATCATCAAAGTCATCAGTGTTACAATTCAAGCGGTGGATAACCACACTGTCGCTATTCTTTCTCTTTGAAAAATGAACCAGTCCATTGGCTTCCTCGTAGTCGACACCAGCCACCCTCGCCCATGCCTCTACGATAAAAGAGCCTAAGTTCTCCTGTTGTGTTTGAGTTTTACCCAACCAGTTAAATCTATCTTTGTTGAACATGAGTACTAGGTGATAGTGGTCGTTTATCGAGCTAGAGCGCTCCCTCACCCAAGCAATCCGCACTTTGCAGGGATGCACTCTAGCACTCCCTTCTCTTTTCTTTCGTTTTCCGGAGTGATCAATCTGCGACTGTAACGAGCGTAGAAAGTCGGTCATGACATTACCGCTCTTTTCATTGTTCCTTAGCTTAGGAAACCTCAAATCCACTCGAATAGCCATCAGCCGAGGATACTCGCCCAATGCGAGATCAATCGTATCGTGCATTTTCTCTAAGTAGTCGATGTAGAGTGGACCGTGCTCGGTCTGGATAGGTCTACCCAGAAACGTTTTCTTGTTGGTCAGTCTGAGGTTTTTGTTTTTTCTAGAACGTACATTCATTCCTATCTACTCCGGTGTTTAGGTTCATAGATAGGTCTGTGTCGTTAATTTTTAATTGCGTACTGTGAGTCACTATGGTGACTCAGTTGATGAGCTTATGCCGATGTAATGGGTGTATTGATAGGGTAGATATGACTGTAATAATACTAACCAGACAGACAATGTAAAAAACTGCTACGTATACATTTCCTGCCCATCTAAAGGGGCAAGTGCTAGTTAACCATCAACATCTAGGCACTGAACAATGGAAAATCGATGTCCTCTCCCCACTTTCGAATCCAAGTAAGTTACAAGTTAAATGACAATCCGTTGAGCTAGTAAATGAAGAGAGAGCTCATAATGCCCACGACTTCAACTGCAATCCATCACTCCAAAACAACCCCACGCATCCTCATTTATTGTCAAAAACTTCAGTTCATACGTTTTTACTTCTGGAGCTTACTCACATAAAAAGTGAAAAAACCATTTTACCTATCTTATTGATTCTTAATCGGACTACACTAAAATATATAATATAATCTGCTAGACAAACAACGGCTAGAGGTCCTTATAATGGAAGAAAGTGAAAACCTAAATCTGGAAAAGAATGACACTCATCAGCTACACAATTTCATCAATCCGTACGATAGGGAAGGCGGATATATTTTGTTTTCTGGAGGGTATTCAAAAGAAGAAAAGATCGATAGGAAATCCTACTCTCCTATTCGTTATTTGATGATGAAAGATTGGCATGAACTGAAGTCAATACTGCCATACTTCACTCCTTATGCTGATACTTACCTTCTTCCTTCTTGTCCATTGAGCGAGTCTAAGTTTCGCTCAAATGTTATCTCAAAAGATCTTGTTGAATATAAAAACATCTACAACTTTTTCGAACTGTAGTGGTCAACTAAAATTGGCCACGGTTTTAGAGTTTTCCCAATATAATCGTTCTGATTCATTGGGAGTTAGACCACCGTTATACTGATGTGGCCTGAGTTGGCAGTAATATCCGATAATGTAGCGGGTGATCTCTTGTTGAGCCTCAGCGAAGCTACGATAGCCCACAGTTGGCACCCATTCCGTCTTCAGACTTCTAAAGAAGCGCTCTATCGGCGCATTATCCCAACAGTTTCCTCGGCGAGATAAACTCTGTTTTATTTGAAAGCGCCACAGTAATTGACGGTATTTACGGCTAGTATAATGACTGCCTTGATCGCTATGGAACATGACACCTTTTGGCTTTCCGCGAGATTCATAGGCCATAGACAGCGCTTTACCTGTCAACCGACTATCAGGCGACAAAGACATTGACCAACCGATCACTTTTCGGGCAAAAAGATCGATAACGACCGCTAAATACATCCACCGATTACCTGTCCAAATATACGTAACATCGCCAGCCCAGACTTCATTTGGAGCCGTAACAGCAAATTGACGACTTAAGTGATTTGGAACGTCAATATGTTCTTGTGAAGCCTTTCTGTAACGATGCTTTGGTTCTTGGCAGCTCACTAAACCAAGAGTTCTCATTAGCTTTGTTGCTCGGTATCGGCTCAGCTTTACACCCTGATTTGTGACTATATCTGCAATGGTTCTCGCTCCCGCAGAGCCATTGCTTGCGGCGTGAGCCTCGCTAATCAAGCTGCGCAGTTTTATTGTTTCCGCATTAATTAACGCTGGGCGTTTAAGCCAATAGTTATAACTGCTTCGATGAACATTGAAGATTTCGCATAATATTTTTACGCTGTGGCTCTGCTTGAGTTTCTTGATTATCAAAAATTGTTCAGTGAGTCCGACATCAAGAGAGCCGTGGCTTTTTTTAGTATTTCATTATGCTCTTCAAGGCGAGCCAGCTTCTTTTTCAATTCCCTAATTTCTATTTGCTCAGGGGTCATAGGTGAAGCTTTCGGTGTTTTCCCTTGGCGTTCTTCTCTAAGCTGGCGAACCCATTTATCCATCGTGGACTTGCCCACATTCATGGCTTGGGCTGCTTCCGTCACTGAGTAATTTTGGTCTAAGACTAGCTGCGCTGCTTCTAACTTAAATTCTGCGCTAAATAGTCGTCTTGTACGTTTTGTCATAATGTCACCTGTTAACTTATGAGGTGATGATATCACCTCTAACTAAGTGACCAAATTCACTATGTCACTACAAACAAAGAGACGACATTGGGCAGCAACGTAAATCAACCCTGATTAGCCTGTGTTTCCTGTTAGCGGAAAACTATGTATTTGAGTTTGGAGGTATTCCGAGGGGTATAAAATGGCTCGCTGCTCGCTTAGGGACCAATAGCCGAAAGATCACTGACTGTATAAAATCGCTCGTAAAGATGGAGCTAATCATTTTTCATAAGAAAAGAGCGGATATCGACAGCGTAACTCTACCGTGCTTCATTGAACCTACAAGGACATTTCTATTCACTTTTACATCTTTATTCGTAGAGGATAAGACAAAAGAAGAATCTGGAGAAAAGGCGACTCATCGTGAGAAAAATTACCAAAAAAGAATGAGTATCATCGCCAAAAAAGAGTCCATCTATACATCTAAAGATGAAAGCTCAAATACTTCAAGCATTGACTATTATCTTTATGGTAAGGAGGGATTTTTCTGGTACCAAAACCAGTTATACACGCTGAAAGTGAATCTGTTGAAACTGGTAAGAGATCCACAAGTGGATGATGCAGTTAAAGTCCACGCTTATCGCATTTTGCTCTAGAAACACAGATGAAACATTCCTGTATTAGTGTATGTTTTCTTGCTAAATCTTACAGATCGTACTAGAGGGTTAACATCCGTCAAAGGCAATAGATTTACCTTGGAGTGCAAAGATTATCCACACCCACACGCCAATAAAAATGAATATCATTTACATTTATATCATACCAAAATCTACCTAAATGGTAACTTATACGGATAATGTGTAAATCATTAGATATCCACCAACTGTTAAATGCGGCGACATCTCTATTCGCAGTAGTAGACAAAGGCTGGGGGCTGAATCTCAAGACAGTACGTAAAAAATGTGATATTACCTAGATTAGCACTGGAAGACTCAATCATCAAAAGTAAAACTATTGTTAATGTAAAAACGCGATGATTTAAACCAACTGGGTAGTATATTGGGTAGTAAGATCCTGAAACACACAAAACAAAAAACATAAATTACTGTTTTTAAAAAATAAAAAATAAACACTCAACGAACAGATCCAAAACATCGAATAGGTTCGTGGGTAGAAAGTTACCCGTCCAAGAATGTCTTAAAAGCCCTGTTATTTGTTTGTAAATACAGGGCTTTTTTATTTTCCCCGTCCAAATCGGTTTGCAGATGTCCGTTACCAACTACCTGTTTAGTAGTGGGCAGAATGGTGAGTAAACTTTAACGATTTCTTAGGAATCGACATGCGATTAAGCTCGATTTAACGCTGAGCAACCCAGCCACAGCCTTTACCGTAGACGATGCCGGTAGCATGAAGTCCAGTAAAGATAGGATGCTCAGCAAAGAGGAAATTCACTACGCCTTTAGCGTGTTTCATACCCATTTGAACAGTTTTGGCCGCAATAACTACCTCACTTGATGCCTGTTTTTGGTATTAGGCGTGCGCAAAAGCGAACTTTGCGTAGCGCTCACAACGAGCGGCCAGTACAGACATTCTCCCCAGAACAAAAAGCCGCCTTCTTCAGACAACGATGTACCAACAGCAGAACTAATAACAACAGATGAGCGCCCAAAAGTAAGCAATGCCTACCGCTGGCTCGTCGATAATGAACAGCGCACGTCAAAAATCATCTCAGACGCCTTTCAGTGTGTTCAAAATGGCAGACATCCATTAGTTCTTACAGAGCGCAGAGAGCAAGCTGACAATCATCTGCAATCGGTTCAAGTCATCGTCGCAACAGGAAAATATGTAGGCGAAGGATTTGACCTGCCAAGACAGGATACGTTGTTTTTGGCGATGCCAATCGCATGGAAAAGTACATTGGCCCAATATGCTGATCGTATTCATCGTGAAGCGGAAGGAAAAACACAAGTAACCATTCACGACTATGTGGACTGCACCCTCCCAATGCTGCAACGCATGTTTAAAAAACGCGAGAAAAGCTACAAGGCAATCGGGTACGTCACCAATTTTGCTTAGCTGAGCCAATACTATTAAGGTAGACTTATCACGATTTTAAACGACTCTAGTCTTTTATCAGGTGCCAAAGCCATGACCACCGAACCCTGGGTCACCGCCCTCGACGTTGCTGCGCACTTAGGCGTCGCCAAAGATACCGTCTACCGCTGGCGCGAGCGCAAAGGCCTGCCCGCGCATAAAATCGGCCGGCTGTGGAAGTTTCAGCTATCCGAGGTGGATGAATGGGTGCGAGCCGGTGGAGCGGATGAAGGACACTTGAACGATTCAACAGGAAACCAAGAATGACGACTCTTTTTACAGAATTGCTGAAAAACAGCGCCTATAAGCTGGATCAGTTCAAGCAAGAACATATAGAACAGCTCGAATCAGCGATTACCTTGAAACAGACCGGCAAAAAGTCTGTTCCCTACGTTAACTGTATTGTTCGTGGTAAGCCCATCAAACTAACGCCAGAGGAGGCCGTTCGCCAGCTTTACCTGTTGGTGTTGCGTGATGACTTGGGCTACCCCGTTAGCCGTATGGAAGTGGAGTATTCGGTAACCTTTGGGCGCGAAAAGAAGCGTGCAGATATCTGCATCTTCGATAAAGACAAAACCACCACACCCTACATCTTGGTAGAGCTGAAAAAACCCAAGCTTAAAGACGGCAAAGAGCAGCTTAAAAGCTACTGCAATGCCACCGGCGCCCCGATTGGCGTATGGACCAACGGCCAGCAAATTTCCTACTACCACCGAAAAGACCCTAACTATTTCAAAGATATTCCAGCGATTCCATCCGCCCACGAAAAACTCTCCGATATCTTGTCTGAGCGCTGGACCATCGACGATCTGGTTAAGCTCGATAAACTCGTCAACGAGCGCAAATCCCTAAAAGACTTGATCCTCGAAATGGAGGATGAAGTACTGGCCAATGCCGGTGTCGATGTTTTTGAAGAGTTGTTTAAACTTATTTTCACCAAGCTCTTCGATGAAATGGAAAGCGGGCAAGACAAAAAACGCCATTTGGTCTTTAAAAACTACGGCGATACCGAAAGCGAACTCAAAGCCAAAATTCAGAACTTGTTTGAAAAAGCGCAAGACACCTGGGAAGGCGTATTCCCCGAGAATGCAAAAATTGAACTTACACCAAGCCACTTGGCGGTGTGTGTCTCCTCTCTGGAAATGGTCAAACTGTTTAACTCCAATCTGGAGGTAGTAGACGAGGCTTTCGAATACCTGATTAATAAATCCAGCAAGGGTGATAAAGGGCAATTTTTTACACCGCGTTATGTCATCGATATGTGCGTAAAAATGATGAACCCGAAAGAGCACGAAACGCTGATTGATACCGCGTCCGGCAGCTGTGGTTTCCCAGTGCATGGCATTTTCCATGTATGGGAACAAATTCGCCGCGATTTGGGGGATCCAACTGACCATCTATTCACCACCCAAAAGAAAACCGGCCGTTACGCCAAATACGTAGTCGATAAAGTATTCGGCATCGACTTTGACGAAAAAGCGGTGCGTGTAGGCCGCACCCTTAACCTGATTGCGGGCGATGGGCAAACCAACGTACTGCATTTAAACACACTGGATTATGAGCGCTGGTTTGAAAAAACCGGTGATAACAACAACCCCGGCGACCGCGATTGGCAAGATATTTACGGTGATGGCTGGAAGCGCTTGCGAAAGTTACGCGCCGCCAAAAACGAAAACCGTGATTTCCAATTCGATGTACTGATGGCCAACCCACCATTTGCAGGGGAAATCAAAGAAACTCGCATTCTTGCTCGCTACGACTTAGCGCGCTCGGTCAGCTTCGATAAAATCAACAAGGTCGATGAGGATAACCCGAACATTGTTGATGCTACCCAGCGCAACCCCAGCTTCCCAGAAGCGCTGCATGCCAGCCATGAAGTCATCTACCAACTGGGCGATGGCACTTACCGCAAGGTAAAGGTAAAAAACCAAAATAAAGTTGGCCGCGATATTCTGTTTATTGAACGCAATCTGCAATTCTTAAAACCCGGTGGGCGTATGGCGGTGGTATTGCCACAAGGTCGTTTTAACAACGCCTCCGACAAAGCCCTGCGCGAATACCTCGCCGAACACGGCCGCATTCTCGCCGTGGTGGGTTTGCATGGCAATGTGTTCAAACCCCACACCGGCACCAAAACCAGCGTGCTGTTTATTCAAAAGTGGAACGATGACCCTGCCGCTGGCCCATTGTGCCCAAAGGTCGATGACTATCCCATTTTCTTTGCCACCATGCAGGAGCCATCAAAAGACAACTCTGGCGATAAAATCTACCGCGCCGAACGCCACTGCATGAGCGAAAAGCAAGTGGCCGAAATTGAAAAGCTGCAAGCCAAGTGGCGCAAAATTGATATCGAAGAACAAAAGCTACGCGAATTGGAGCACAACCAAAAAATCACCACCAAACAGCAGGCTCGCCTAGATGAAATAGATAGCTTGCGTAAAACCAGCAAAGACGAGCTGGAAAAAGTGGCAATCAACCTCGATGCGCCCAAGCTGGATAACCATGGCCATTTGATTGTTAAACACGATTTGTTTAACCACGATGGTTTAACCGGTGATGGTATTGCCGAAGCCTTTTGTGAGTTTGCAAAAAAAGAGGGCCTCAGTTTTTTTCGCTAAGCCCCTTTGATAAAGCGCGTTATCAGCGCTTATTGGAGGGGCTGGAAATATCAGTTCTAAAGTTATCAGAAGTACTGAATCAAATATCAAATCCAAACATGCGGATTGATAGTCTGTATTTCATGAAAGAGTTTCTAAAGCTTCCAAGGTTTTCAAACTCAATTGGAGGTATCGCTATCGTTAGAAGCGGAACAACACCATCAGACAGAGATGATGAGCTCAGTGAAGGGGTTATTTTACTTAAAACTGTAGACATACAGAATCGACCGCTAAACACAAATGATGCTGAAAGTTTTTATCGGATAACTCCTGAAATCGCCAGTAGAATGGAGAAAACCAGTCTTAAACCAAAGGATGTACTGATAAATATTGTCGGTGCAACGACCGATGTAATTGGAAGAGTTTCATTGGTTCCATCAGATTTTCCAGAGGCAAACATTACACAGGCAATGGCATTGATCAGGGCAACTAATTTGTTAATGCCACCTGAAATAATCTTTTGCTTTCTTGCATGTAAATATGGAAAAACCCAAGTTCGTCGTCTTGCAAGGCCAACAGGGCAATACAATTTAAATCTTCCTGAAGTCCAGAGCATTACAATACCTTCATTTTCTAATGAGTTTTGCAATCAAATAAAAGACTTTATTGAGTTGACCTCAAAAAAAATGGAGCAATCAAAGCAGCATATCTTGCAAGCAGAATTGATGCTACTAAAAAGCCTAGGCTTGAATAACTGGACGCCGGCCACCCCTCTATGCTACGTGCGCTCCAGCAGTGTTGCTTTTACATATGGCCGTTTGGACTCTCAGTTTTTCGCACCTCGCGTCAGAGAACTGATGGAACGATTAGGTCAGGACGGCCTAACGATAGGCGACGTTGCCCCGGCACGGCATGAGCGATTTAAGTCCGGTGATTCAGGGAACTTTAACTATATCGAAATTGGAGGATTGGGAAGCGATGGAACAGCCGTTGCCGAAACACTTCCGCAAAAAGAAGCCCCCAGCCGGGCAACACAATTTGTGCGCGCTGGCGACATCATCACCTCAACGGTACGTCCCATTCGCAGGCTCTCGGCCCTAATTGCGAAAGAGCAGGACGGCAACGTCTGTTCTTCGGGTTTTGTGGTGTTGAATCCCCAGAAAATCAGTAGCGAAGTGTTGCTAACCTATCTTCGCCTGCCGCTCTTTTGTGAACTGATGGATTTGCATACCAGCGCGACCATGTATCCGGCAATTTCTGAAGCTGACCTACTTTCGCTTCCCATTCCGACAATTGATACAAAAATGCAACTCGCCATTCAGCAATCCGTACAAGAAGCTGCCGCAAACCGGCAAAGAGCAAGCAGTTTACTCGATGCTGCCAAACGCGCCGTAGAAATTGCCATCGAAGACAGCGAAGCCGCCGCTTTGGCTTATTTGCAGGGGGTGATATGAGCGGAGACTTCTACAAGGAGTGGCGTGAAAAGGCCGAAGTGGATTACTTCCCGCAATTGGTTGTACTGTGGCTTTCCACCAATGCTTGGTATCGCTCGCACTATTCAGAAATTACCACCCGTAAGGACCGGGACTTTCTCAATAAGCTGCGCGATGACCACAGCACCCGCAATAAAATCTATTCCCGCTTTGATCGGTTATTAAGCTCGGAAGGTACCAAAGAACATGCTGAGCTTATCAATGTGATTGAAGCCTTGTCGTTTGCACTAAACAGCACCCAACTGCTATGGGATGAAAACAACACTGCAACAGGTATCACTCTCACCAACTGCCTACTGACGCCACACCCGAAAAACTACGGTAGCCTCGTTGTTAAAAAGCGCGCCCCCGGCATTACCATTAACAATGCTCTTAAGCTCACCGATGATCGATCAGCATTATTTAATGGGCTCTTGGAAATCATCTACCAAGTACGCTGCCAACTTGTGCATGGCCAACTGGAGCCGAGTGAAGTTAATCACGAAGTCGTGAAGCAGGTTTACTTTCTATTGCACCTGTTGATGCGTATTTGAGGGCGAGCGGCAACACTCAAATCCGCTGCTGACGAGCTGTGTGCGTTGATGTTGCGGATGTTTGTGTAGTTGGGTTCATTGTTTCTATTGTTTCAACATAAGCCTCACTGCTCTGTTAAGTTCAGTTAGGAGTTTGACAGTACTAAACGGACGCAGTAGGCAGATAAATGCCCAGATCGTGCAGCTTTCTGAGGGTATAGGTAGCTACTTGCCCCAGTTTGTAGATAGTGCCCAAAATAATAAATGCCATGCGGGCAGGGTTAGTGTGTGGCTAAATGGCGTGAATTAAGGCTTTGCCCAAACTGCCCCAAAAGCCCAATGGATAAGTGACAAAAGCTTTCTCAAAAAGGGAAAGTCTTGCTCAATTAGAACGCCACAACACTTTTATGCGCATAAAAATGTAAAATTCCGCACTTTTCTGCGCGTAAAAGTGTAGACTGAGCTATACTACAGGCAGTTAACAGTCTTAATTGGCGGGAAATGACAATGCAGCGCAACTTACTCAACGCCCTAATAGCATGGAAAAATCAACCGGTGCGCAAGCCATTATTGATCGATGGCGCAAGACAAACTGGTAAAACCTATCTGCTGCAAGAGTTGTTTGGGAACACCTTTGCCAACACCCTTCGTATCGACTTCCTTGAAAACCCTGCCTACAAAGAAGCGTTCGATGGCTCTCTGTCACCTGACGAGCTAGTCATGAACATTGAGTTGTTAACCAACCAAGCGTTCAATCCAGAAACCGACTTGCTGATATTAGATGAAATTGGCGAATGTGAACGAGCCGTAACTTCGCTGAAGTATTTTGCCGAAAAAGCACCGTCCTATTTTGTCGCAGCTAGCGGTTCTAACATTGGTTTGCTCAACACCTTCCCTGTGGGCAAGGTAGAACAATACAATTTACGACCACTGACCTTCCAAGAATTTATTTACGCATCCAACGAGCAAGCGCTGATCAAAGCGTTTGATAGTCAAGCAAGCACACCGGCAGTACACACTAAATTGATGGATAAACTAACAGACTACTTTTTTACCGGTGGTATGCCGGAAGCCGTTTCTGCTTGGTATCAGTTTAAAGATTCAAGCATTCTAGAGCGTGTTGAAAAAGTCACAAAAATTCATGCTGATTTAGTTGAAGGTTATCGCCGCGATTTTGGTAAGTACGCGGGCAAGGTCGATGCCACACTGATTGAATCGGTATTTAATAGCATTCCAGCCCAGCTATCACTTGTCAGCGATGAGTCGGTTAAACGCTTTAAATTTAAGCATGTGCATGAGCGTAAATCTCGTTATAGCGATTTTGAAACCGCGATCCATTGGCTTAACTGCTGCCGCTTAGCTTTGCCAAACTACCCTGTTGAAGGGTTGCCGAAATCTCCGTTAGCGGCCTATAAAAAAGAAAATATGGTGAAACTGTTTCTGTTTGATGTGGGCCTGCTCAATCATATGCTAGGCAGCAGTTATAAAGAGATTAAGCAACAAAACTATGAATACAAAGGTTATGTGGCTGAAAACTTTGTGCAACAAGAGCTTACCGCTGTTGGCGTTGACCCAAGCTATTCATGGAATGATGCCCGCGCCGAAATCGAATTTATTTTGGCAACCGATGAAGGCGATATCGTCCCTGTTGAAGTCAAAAGTGGTAAACGTACAAGAGCAAAATCGTTGGCATCCTACGTTGAAAAATGTACTCCAAGTAAAACCTTTAAGTTAACGGGTACACAAGGCTCTTCAGCGTTAGAACAAACCAATATCGTGATGCCTTTGTATTTCACCCAGTATTTACCTCAGAGATGGTAAAGGCGCGTTGCTTAGCCCCGAGGTCTACACAAAGTTACCTTAGGGGTAACAATTTGTAGACCTGATGCCTACCATTCGACACTCAGTCTTATCCCTCTTGGATACCATAGTATCCATATTGAGCTTATTTCTATTAAAATGGACACCATAATGTCCATTTCCGACTAGGTGAGTTTTCTGCTGACTCATTACTATCGCGTAGGACCAGTAAAAAAATGGCAAAGCTATGTTGACGGAAATCGTGCTCGATAAAGCCCTTCAAAACTGCTATGTTTTGGACCCTAACAGCAGCATAAACCGGCACTGTTTTTCCGTAGTCATAGCTTCGAGCACCATTCAGATTTTGTAAAAGCTATTCGCAAATAGTGGGCAGCTTGGTGGGAAAACAGACATTTTTGATCGGTTTATTTCCTATAATTCGTTGATTTTTAGGGTCTAGGCGCTACTCAATGAGCTGTTCGAAAACATCGAATAACCCTTCAAGCCTCGTTGATTCGGGGCTTTTCTTTAATGACATTATCTTTTAGTAATTGGAAACCCATGGAACGACTCATAGAAAAGCTTCTTTACTCTGCACGTTGGATTATGGCGCCGATTTATCTTGGCTTAAGCCTGCTGCTGCTCGCGCTGGGCATTAAATTCTTCCAAGAAATTTTCCACCTGCTGCCAAACATTTTTACCATCAAAGAGGTGGATCTGATCCTCGTCGCGCTCTCTTTGATTGATGTGTCGCTGGTGGGCGGCCTTATCGTGATGGTGATGTTTTCTGGATATGAGAACTTCGTGTCTAAACTCGATGTCGATGAGAGCGAAGATAAACTCGGTTGGCTGGGCAAGCTTGATACCAGCTCGCTGAAAAACAAAGTGTCGGCTTCGATTGTGGCCATCTCTTCGATTCATCTGCTCAAAGTGTTTATGAACACGGAAAACATCGAAAGTGACAAAATCAAATGGTACTTGCTGCTGCACATTACTTTTGTGGTATCGGCTTTTGCGATGGGCTACCTGGATAAAATCACTAAAAAGTAACGTCTTGAGCCTCTAAAAAGAAAGCGCCCTAAGTTGGGCGCTTTTGCGATCCCCAATTTGATGAGGGGATAACCTACAGGGAAACGACTCAGCTTAGATCAATGTCTTTACAGCCAAAGAAATAAGTAGTGACAAAACCGACGGCATAGGAGATAAGCAAGCCACCGACAAACACTGCCATACCCGCAAAAATACCTTCGGCTGAAGTCATCAGCGGGATCGCTACCACACCGGATGGACCAAATACCGTATTTAGGCCAACTGGCAAACCCAAATAAGAGATGAGACCGATAAAGAAACCGCCCGCCGCACCGCCAATACACGCGGTAACAAAAGGTTTCACCCGCGGTAGCGTCACGCCATAAATCAGTGGCTCACCGATACCGAGAATGCCCGGGATGATCGCCCCTTTAATTTGGGTGCGAATAGTGGTCTCTTTTTTCGCTCTGGCATACAGTGCCAGTGATGCACCCACTTGCCCAGCGCCTGCCATGGCAAGAATTGGGAACAATGAATTAAAGCCTTGCGCTTCCATCAGCGCGAAATAAACCGGCACAAACCCTTGGTGAATGCCAAACACCACCGCAATCAAAAACAACCCAGCCAGAATCGCTGCACCTAACGGGTTATCGTTAAGGTTTAAGAACAGCCATGACATACCTTTAAACAGCTCTCCACCGATCGGCATAATGACAAGGAAAGTCACCGCCCCCATGATCAGCAGAGTCACCACCGAAGTCAGGATCATATCCAAATCATCCGGCATGTATTCACGCACTTTCCGTTCCACTTGCGCGCCTAAAATTGCCGCCAGTAATACCCCGATGATGTTGCCGCGTGGGTCAATCGTAAAGCCGAAGAACTCACTCATCCCTGAGTAAATACCTTTGGTCGCTTCTGGGTCATAACCGAGTACAAACAGCGAAGCCAGAATCGCCCCGTTCACGCCAGAGCCGCCAAATGCCTGCTGCGCGTTATATCCAATCAAGATGCTGAGAAACGCAAACAGCCCTTTACCAAACACTTTGAGGTAAGCCACCAGATCGAGCATAAACTCGCTCGGGGTTTGACCAACCACATAGATTTGCTCAAGTAGAGTTGCGATACCCAGCAGCAATCCTGCGGCAATAAATCCGGGGATCAGCGGGGTAAAAATGGTGGCAAACTTGCTCAAAAAGCGTTGTACCGCGCTGGTTTGCTTGCTCTTCATCTGCTTTTTCTGCTGCGCGGCAATGGTGGAGAGATCCGCCTCGCTCACTGCAGGCTCCACGTTGTCGCCCGATTCAATCAAGGCATTCATCATATCCGCGGCCGTTTGCGCTTTACCGGGACCGAGGATGATCTGTAGTTGAGCATCACTCTCAACCACGCCCATCACCCCAGCGACTTTTTTCAGCGCCGCGTGATCGGCAAGCGCAGGATTACTCAGCGTTAAACGCAGGCGGGTCATACAGTTTCCGCACTTGGCGACGTTACCACTGCCGCCCACCAGCGACAGCACTTGCACCATCATGGTTTGGGTTATTTTGGCCATACTCGGCTCCTTGTATTGTTTCTTCCTGTTTTATTTTTAGTTAAGTGCAGCGCGGATAAAGCCTTGGTGCTGCGCCAGTTTTTGTGTCGCTTGCTCTGCGCTAAAGCCACCCAAAATCATCAAAATTGCGGTCTTGCAGTGGCGACCACACGCGGCCAATGCGGCTTCGGCTTGCTCAGCACTTACGCCTGTAGCTTCCACCACAATATTGGTTTGCCGTTGGATGAGTTTGGCGTTGGTCGCTTCCACATCCACCATCAAGTTGCCAAACACTTTGCCACTTTTGATCATCGCGCCCGTGGTCAGCATATTGAGCACCAGTTTCTGCGCAGTGCCCGCTTTCATGCGTGATGAGCCAGTGACCACTTCCGCACCCACTACGGGGGTAATCACAATATCGGCGCACGCCTCCATCGGGCAGCCCGGGTTGCACGCCAGTGAAACCACGGTGGCTCCGACCGAGCGCGCGTACTTCATACCCGCAATCACGTAGGGGGTGCGACCACTGGCGGCGATGCCAACCAGCACATCCTTTTCACTCAGCTTCAGGGCTTTGAGATCGCTTTGGCCTAGCTCGCGGTTGTCTTCGGCATTTTCAACCGCTTTTAAAATCGCAGTATGTCCACCCGCAATCAGACCAATCACTTGTTCAGGTTGACTGCCATAAGTTGGTGGACATTCGCTTGCATCCAGAATCCCTAAGCGGCCAGAGGTGCCTGCACCCATATAAATCAAGCGTCCGCCTTGAGAAAAAGCGGTCGCGATCGCCTCCACCGCTTGCGCCACTTGCGGCAAGGTTTGCGCGACAGCCAAGGCAACCAACTGGTCTTGTTGGTTAATCACTTGCAGCATGTCCAATGTGGATAAGGTATCAATCTGCTCACTGGCTGGATTACGGCTTTCGGTCACTAAGCGGGTTAAATCAATTTTCATAAGGCTTCTCGGCAAATTTCGAATTGAGGCGATTCTATGGAATAAAATATTCCATTTTGGTGATAAGAATCACAATTAAGGTTATTCTTTAAGCAGGCGTTTTTTGGAATAATCGTGAAAAGTATCGAGAAAAATAAACGTTCAACCATGAAGCCATTGATTGAGAAAGAGTGAAGCGTGGCAGGCATTATTCCCATAATGGAATAATTTATTCACAAGGAGTGTAAAAAATGTCCGTACTACAACGCATCGTCAGCCGTCGCACCCAACTTTCCGAGAGTGGCCGCCAGATTGGTGATTGGGTTCTCGCCAATGCGGCGCAGGCGGCAGCAATGACCAGCCAAGATTTGGCCGCGTGGGCCAATGTCAGCCAATCGAGCATAGTCAAATTTACCCAACGGCTTGGTTTTAAAGGCTACAGCGAATTTAAACTCGCCCTCACCGAAGAGCTGGGACGCAAACAAGTCATGGTCAACCAGCCTTTACACAGCAACATCTTGGCCGATGACCCCGTCGCCGTAATTGCCCAAAAACTGGTGCAAACCAAAACCGATGCCATGTTGCACACGACCAATGCCCTGCGTTTGGATGAGTTTAGTGAGGCGATCAGCTGGATTCAGCAAGCCGTGCGAGTACAGATCATCGGGATTGGTGGCTCAGCACTGGTCGCCAAAGATCTCGCTTTTAAGCTGCTCAAGCTCGGCATTACCGCGCTCACAGAGCAAGATAGCCACGTGCAGATCGCAACCGCTCGCACCTTAAATAGTCAAGATGCGCTGATTGCGATTTCATTTTCAGGAGAAAAGCGCGAAATACTGATTGCTGTAGAAGCGGCCAAACAGCAAGGCGCGAAAGTGATTGCTCTGACCACGCCGAACAAAAATCGCTTACGTGAACTAGCCCATCTGGCCCTGGATACGATTGCCGATGAAACACAGCACCGCAGCTCCGCGATTGCTTCGCGTACCGCGCAAAACGTGCTGACTGACCTGATTTTCCTCACGCTCACTCAGCTGCGTGAGACGTCCGCGCGGCAGTTGATCGATGACATCTCTTCGGACATTCGCCAGATGCGTTGAATGCCATACCTATACCCAAACGACTTGGAGTTGCAGGTCGGCGGCAAGTGAGTGAATCCCCCATGAGCATAGACAGACTATGTGATTGGGGTAAACGAACGTAGCCAACACCGCTGCAGCTTCAAGTAGGAAGGGGATAAACTACTTGGAGTTGCAGGTCGGCGTTAAGAGCTTGGCAATAAACGCCAGCTCCTCATCGCCCTGACCTGCGGTTAGGGTTTCTAGCCACAATGATTGGCTGTAATGCTCGCCGCGCAGCAGCAAATGGCAACCTTCGAAATCGATCAGCCAAGTGTGAAGATCCGCATCGCACTGCTTTTCTAGCACCCGAGCGGAAAGCAAGTTCACCAAACGCAAAGCGGTTTCAGCAAAAGCCTCAAAATCGAAGTTTTCGGCGCGCACAATCAAGCGCCCTTCCGCGGCAAGATAGTCACCTAAACCAAACTCAGCCATGATAGGTCAAATGCTCCTGAATCAGATCCAAAAACGGGTCGGCGTATTTTTCCAGCTTGCGCTGCCCAACCCCATTCACCGCCAACATTTCGCCATAAGAGGTCGGCATGATCTCCGCCATGTCAATCAAGGTGGCGTCACTGAACACCACATACGGTGGTAAGCCTTCATCATCGGCGATCGATTTACGCAGCTTACGCAGTTTGGCAAACAGCTTTTTGTCGTAGTTTTTGCCCGACAATTTGTCGGATTTCGCCGCGCGCGCCGCGGTATCTAAACGCGGTACCGCCAGCTCAATATTCATTTCACCGCGCAGCAGCGGGCGCGCTTCTTCGGTCAGTTGCAATGTCGAGTTGCGCGTGATGTTTTGGTAGAGCATGCCTTTGTGGATCAGTTGGCGGAAAATACTCACCCAGTAATCGTGGCTGTGATCGCGGCCAATGCCGTAGGTGGTGATTTTGTCGTGGCCATGCTCGCGAATACGGATGTTCTGCATGCCGCGCAGCACTTCCACCACATAGCCAATCCCGAAGTTTTGATTGACGCGATAGACACACGACAGCGCTTTGCGCGCCTCTTCCGTGGCATCAAAACGCTTGGGCGGGTCGAGGCAGATATCGCAGTTACCACATGGCTTATCGCGATATTCGCCAAAATAATTGAGCAACACTTGGCGGCGACAAGTTTGCGCTTCAGCAAACGCGCCCATGGCGGTGAGTTTGTGGCTTTCAACCTGTTTTTGCGCGCCATCGGGCTTTTCATCGAGCATGCGGCGCAGCCAGTTCATGTCGGCGGGGTCGTACAGCATCATGGCTTCAGCAGGCAGGCCATCACGCCCTGCGCGGCCCGTTTCCTGATAGTAAGATTCAATGTTGCGTGGAATATCAAAATGCACCACAAAGCGCACGTTGGGTTTATTAATCCCCATGCCAAACGCCACGGTCGCCACCACAATTTGCAGGTCATCACGCTGAAACGCCTCTTGCACCCAAGCGCGTTCATCGGCGTCCATCCCGGCATGGTAACTGGCGGCGCGAATGTGGTTGCCGCACAGCTTTTCAGTGAGCATTTCCACTTTTTTACGGCTACCACAATAGATGATGCCGCACTGCCCGCGCTGCGTTTCCAGATAACGGATCACTTGCGAAACCGGCTTGTGTTTTTCCACCAGCATGTAGCGAATGTTCGGGCGATCAAAGCTGCCCAGATACTGATGCGGCTCATTGAGCTGCAAACGCTGCATAATGTCGTGACGGGTCGCGTCATCCGCAGTCGCCGTCAGCGCCATCACCGGCACATTCGGGAAACGCTGCTTAAGCTGACCTAGTGAGGCGTATTCAGGGCGAAAATCGTGTCCCCATTGCGAAATACAGTGCGCTTCATCAACCGCAATCATGGCTAACGGCAGATGGCTGAGCCGTTCGATAAACTCGGCGGTCAATACCCGCTCTGGCGACACATACAACAGCTTGAGCTGCCCTGCGTGCATGCGGTTGTAAATCGCGATCAGCTCCTCGCGCGCCAAGGTAGAATTCACGCACTCTGCCGCCACACCATTGGCTTTAAGCTGGTCAACCTGATCTTTCATCAGCGAAATCAGGGGAGAAATCACTAAGGTGACCCCTTCGCGCACCAGCGCTGGGATCTGGTAACAGAGTGATTTACCACCGCCCGTCGGCATAATGACCAAGCTATCACGCCCAGCCAGCGCCGCCTCAATCACCTCTTGCTGACCAACGCGAAATTGCTGATAACCAAACACCTCGTGCAATACACGTTCAGGAGTGGCAGGGAGAGCGGAAGATTCAGCCATTAAAGTCGCGGTCATATCGATAGAGTGCAAAGTGAGAGTCATTGGTCGCCAACAAGCTGGCTATTGTAGAGGGGTTACTCGGTGAATAAAACCGCAAAATACGTACAGGTTGTGATTCTCAGGTTATACTCCGATCCCTCCGCGGCCGACGCGGTCATAACGATAGCCAGAGAAATCATCCATGACGCCTGACCAACACAACGCTAAAAAAGGTATTCTGCTCGCCATCAGCGCTTACACCATGTGGGGTGTGGCACCGATTTACTTCAAAGCACTTGGCACCGTATCCGCACCAGAAATCCTCAGTCACCGTGTTCTGTGGTCATTTGTATTACTTGCCGTACTCATTCACCTTGGTCGCCGTTGGCGCAACGTGGTGGGAGTAGTGCAAACTCCGCGCAAATTTTGGCTGCTGTTGCTCACCGCCTTGCTCGTAGGGGGTAACTGGTTGATTTTTATCTGGTCTATCAACGCTAACCATATGCTGGATGCCAGTTTGGGCTACTACATTAATCCGCTACTCAACGTGCTGCTCGGCATGCTGTTTTTAGGGGAGCGCCTGCGTAAATTGCAGTGGTTTGCGGTCGCGCTTGCCGCCATTGGGGTGGGTATTCAGCTGGTGGTGTTTGGCTCAGTGCCAATTGTGGCGATTGCCCTTGCCACCAGCTTTGGCTTTTATGGTCTGCTGCGTAAAAAGATCCAAGTCGACGCGCAAACAGGGCTATTTCTAGAAACCCTATTTATGCTGCCGGCTGCGGCGATTTATCTGTTTTGGTTTGCTGACAGTACCACCAGTAATCTGCTACTCAATGGTTGGCAACTTAACCTACTGCTGATCTCCGCAGGAGTCGTCACTACCTTGCCTCTGCTGTGCTTTACCGGCGCCGCAGCACACCTCAAACTGTCTACCTTAGGCTTTTTCCAATACATTGGCCCAAGTTTGATGTTTTTACTGGCAGTCCTGGTGTATGACGAGGCTTTCACCAGCGATAAAGCCATTACCTTTGCTTTTATTTGGGGCGCACTCCTCATCTTCAGTTTTGATGGTTTAAAAGCAGGACATGCCGCACGGCGTGCACGTTAGTTCGCGCCACCGAGGTAAGTAATCCCTTGCTTACCTCTCAATTCCATCTCCTCTAACTCGTTCAATCCTGAGACATTGCTGCATGAATCGGCGATTTAGCCAACAACCTGCTAGAACAACTCTTTAACCCACCGTTAACATGACATCTTCATAACAACGAAAATGGAGATGGGCATGAATTGGACTCATACCCCCTTGGCGCTTTCTGCGCTGATGTTTGCGATAGCTGCACAAGCCACCCCGAATCAAGCCACCGATGCGGTTGCGCCAGAACAAGCCACTGGCTTTGAGCACAAACCGTTAGTCAAAGCCAAAAACTGGATGGTGACCGCAGCTAACCCACTGGCGAGCGAAGCGGGGGCTTCGATTTTACGCCAAGGCGGTAATGCGATAGATGCGATGGTGGCTACGCAACTGATGCTGGGCTTGGTTGAGCCGCAATCATCCGGCATTGGCGGTGGATCGTTTTTGGTCTACTGGGATGCCAAGAAAAAAGCGCTCACTACGTTCGATGGCCGCGAAACCGCGCCACTCAACGCCACACCTGAACTGTTTTTAGATAGTACAGGTCAGCCAATGAAATTTTACGATGCCGTGGTCGGCGGTCGCTCGGTTGGTACTCCCGGTACGGTCAAACTGCTGTGGGAAACCCATCGTCAATACGGCAAGCTGGAATGGGCGCGCTTGATTGAACCTGTCGCCAAACTCGCCGAGCAAGGCTTTGAGGTAAGTCCTCGCCTCGCGGCACTCATTGCAGAAGATAAAGAGCGTTTAGGCCGTTTTCCTGCCACCAAAGCCTATTTCTTTGATGCACAAGGTGAACCCCTCACAGCTGGCACTTTACTGAAAAACCCGGACTACGCCGCCACACTCAAAGCCATCGCACAGCAAGGCGCTTCCGCCTTCTATCAAGGTGACATCGCCAAAGACATCATCGCCACGGTGCAAAATGCGCCGGGCAATCCCGGTGTGCTCGCTCAACAAGATTTTGATACGTACCAAGTCAAACAGCGTGCGCCCGTGTGCGCGGCTTATCAAAGCTATCAAGTCTGCGGCATGGGGCTGCCAAGTTCAGGTGGCCTGACAGTGGGACAAATTCTCGCCCTCACCGAACAATACGATCTCAAAGGTTGGGGCGCGCAGGATGTGAAATCATGGCAAGTGCTGGGGGATGCCTCACAGCTGGCGTTTGCCGATCGCGGCTTGTACATGGCCGATCAAGATTATGTGCCCGTTCCGACCCAAGGCTTATTGGATAAAACCTATCTGGCCGAGCGCGCTAAACTCATCCAACCCGGCAAAGCGCTGACCAGTGCGCCAGCAGGCAATCCGCCTTGGCATCATGCGCAGCTACGCAGCCCCGATCAGTCGATAGAACTGCCCTCCACCAGCCACTTTAATATTGTTGACCGTGAAGGCAACGTGGTTTCCTTCACCACCTCGATCGAAAACGCGTTCGGTTCACGCTTGTTGGTGCGCGGCTTTTTACTCAACAACGAACTGACCGATTTTTCGTTTGCCACGCAAAGTGAAGGCCGCCCGATTGCCAATCGCCTAGAGCCGGGCAAACGCCCACGCTCTTCAATGGCACCGACCATTGTCTTGCAGGATAACCAACCCTATTTGGCGATTGGCTCACCCGGTGGCAGCCGAATTATTGGCTATGTGGCGCAAGCACTGATTGCGCACATTCAGTGGGATATGGACATTCAAGCCGCGATCAATCAACCGCATGTGCTGAATCGTTTTGGCGAAATCGAGCTAGAACAAGGCACCTCCGCCGAGCAGTTCAAGCCCGCGCTGGAAAGCTTGGGAGCGAAAGTAGGGATCAAAGAGCTCAACTCAGGTCTGCACGCCATTCGTATTACCGCGCAAGGTCTTGAAGGGGCTGCTGACCCACGCCGTGAAGGCGTTGCTATCGGCGAGTAAGCGTTAACTCAAAGCGTGATGGGCAGAGTCTGTCCATCACTTTTTACTCGCACCTCATTTTTCCCACCCACGCGCAGAGGTGCTGATCATTTTTTACAAGACAAGCTCTGACTCACCGCTTAAGATTTTGGCAATTTAGCCTACTTTTTGGTCTCTATGGATACAGTGAATTATCGCCCAACCGCTTACCCCGCGATTAGTCTGATTGAAGCAGACTATCGCCAGTTTGCGTTTGAGCGTCACTACCATCTGGATATCCATATCGGCCTTATCACCCAAGGTGTGCAACGCTTTTATCATCAAGGAGCATGGCACCAAGTAGGACAAGGTGGCATGGTCTTGATGTCACCCGATGAACTGCATGATGGCCAAGCGCACAACGATGCGGGCTATCAAGTGCAAGTGTTTGCAATTGAGCCTGAATGGTTACAGCAGACGCTCGAAGCCAGCAACATTGAGCAGGTGATTGGCTTTGAGCAACTGATCGTGGAAGATACCACGCTGTTTCGCTCGCTCCAGCAACTCCATCATTTGCTGCGGCAAGACCAGCTCAGCCAGCTCGCCAAAGATTGCTTACCCTATCAAGGATTGGCTCCGCTACTGGAACGCTATAGCTACCTAAAACAGCCCGCCGTCAAACCGCTTGGCCAGCACAATCTCGCCCTGCTCAAAGAGTGGGTACTCAGCCAGCTTGACCAACCGATCCGGCTCGAACAGTTAGCGCAGCTATGCCAACTCTCGCCAACTCAATTTCAGCGCCATTTTAAAGCCCAAACGGGACTCACTCCTTACGCTTGGTTACGGCGGTTACGCCTAGAGCAAGCCATGAAGCTGTTAAAAACAGGAACACAAGGCACCGAAGTGGCTTATCAAGTCGGTTTTTATGATCAGGCCCATTTCAGTAAAGCCTTCAAAGCCACTTATGGCCTTTCGCCTTCTTTGATCACTCGCTTTTCTTAGCCACGCTGCCAAAAATTTACAAGCTCCTCGCTCTCGCCGCGCGGCATACTGGGTGAATACTGTAAGGAGAAAGCATGAACGAAATGTCCATTTTAGCCACCTTAGCCGGTGTGCATTTTATTGCCTTATTAAGCCCAGGGCCGGATGTCGCCTTAGTGGTGCAAAACGCCACACAGCACGGGCGTAAAACCGGCGTGATGATCGCGTTAGGTTTGTCGTGCGGCATTTTAGTGCATTTGATTTTGAGCCTCACCGGCATCAGCTACTTAGTCAAACAACAGCCACTCCTGTTTAACCTGCTGCAATTAGCAGGAGGCAGCTATCTGCTCTATCTCGGGGTGGGAGCTTTGCAGTCCGTTTTGGCGCGAAAAAGCAGCACCCCAGTGACCAATAGCTCGGTGGCACTGCTGAACAGCCACCGCCAAGCCTTTACCAAAGGCATCATGACCAACTTACTCAACCCGAAAGCCTTGGTGTTTTTTGTCAGCTTATTATCCAGCCTGATCCCAGCCAGTATGTCCGTGTCTGGCAAAGTGAGTGCGGCAGTGATTTTGGTTGGCTTATCCTTAACGTGGTTTTCCTGTTTAGCTTGGTTGCTCACCACTTCGGCAATGCAGCAACGCATGCAGCGTATTACTCGTTCCATCGACAGCTTATGCGCGTTGGTGTTTATTTTGGCGGGAGGCGTCATTTTATGGCAAGCCAGCCGAGCAATCATGCAAGCACTCGGTTAGGAGTAATCCTACTTTAGCTCATCGCTTTGTAAGAGATCTCTTACAAAGCGGTAGGATAAATTCGATTTATTCCACCAGAAAAATGGACAAAATAAATCTAATCATTTGTTTTTTTTAATGAAATAATAAAAAACCAACGCTTTACCTACTCCAGAAATCCATTTCATTTGCTTGTTCAGAAACTCCATCTGAGTAAGATGAATCTCGTCGGAAGGATACTGACACGGAACAGGAAAACACCACGGATTGGTGATCTTCAGGATGAAGAGTCGGACATTCAGGATGAATGCTCGGCAAGGAAAGCGAAACAGGACATTGAACGGACGCAATCGTTACTAGGATGGTAACGACAAGGATGGGAAATGGACACCTCTGGACGAGGCACGGACTGAACATCAGGATGATGGCAGGGACACCGCTCAGGGAACAAGTGATGTGAACTCACGAGGATTGTGAGTGTAATGGATGACATAGGACACCGCTAGGAAGGCGATGCAAGGATTGAGCTGACGGATTTCGGCATACTATCAAGGATTTGATGCAGGGAGCACTTTGAGTAGCTGGATTGCTGCGAGTAAGACTCTAACCCCGGTGGGCTTGCCCCCGGGGTTTTCTTTTATGGTCGTTTTTACATAGCGAATAAGAGAAACAGCCAAGAGATTGCCTCTTGCAAAGAGGCAATCAATCCCCGCTATAAAAGCCGCTTACACCTTCTCCAATCTTGCATAAGCCGTGACTAACCACTTAATGCCTTCGCCATTAAACGCCACTTGCACTCGGCTTTGCGGACCACTGCCTTCAAAGTTAATGATGGTGCCTTCACCAAATTTCGGGTGACGCACTCGTGAACCCAAACTAAACCCCGTTTCGTTAAAACTCTCTTTAACTACCGTTTGGCTAAAGCGTCCCGTACTGGTTGGGCGGCTGACTTGTGCTTTCATGCGCACTTCGTCTAAGCAGCCTTCCGGCAGTTCACGAATAAAACGTGAGGGTTTGTGATACTTGTCTTGCCCATACAAACGACGCATCTCCGCGTAGGTGATGTAGAGCTTTTGCATCGCACGCGTCATGCCGACATAACACAGGCGGCGCTCTTCTTCGAGGCGCCCGGCTTCTTCAGCAGACATTTGGCTCGGGAACATGCCCTCTTCCACACCCACCATAAACACTTGAGGGAATTCCAACCCTTTAGCACTGTGCAAGGTCATCAGCTGTACCGCATCATCATGCTCATCGGCTTGACCTTCACCGGCTTCCAGTGCCGCATGGGTCAAAAATGCGGTCAGCATGGTCATATCCTGCGCTTCTTCTGGCTTTTCAAACTGGCGCGTCGCCGTCACCAGCTCTTCCAAGTTTTCAATCCTCGCTTTGGATTTTTCGCCTTTTTCCTGCTGATACATCTCCAGCAGACCAGAGGTTTTTACCGCGTGGTCAGTCAGCACATGCAGCGGCATGTCGATGCCTTCCTCTTCCAAGGCGTTGATCAGTTCAACAAAGCGGCTCAGCGCGCTAGCTGCACGCCCAGTTAAGACTTGGTCATTGAGCAGACCGACACTGGCATCCCACAAGGTGCAGCCGCGATCTCGCGCGGCAAAGCGAATGGTCTCTAGGGTTTTATCACCCAAACCGCGCGGTGGGGTATTAATCACCCGCTCAAACGCGGTATCGTCATTGCGGTTATTAATCAGACGCAAGTAACTCAGCGCATCTTTAATCTCTTGACGCTCGAAAAAGCGCATCCCGCCATAAATGCGGTACGCCAAACTCGCTTGCAATAACGCCTCTTCCAGTACCCGTGACTGGGCGTTGTTACGGTACAAGATCGCACAATCGGTGAGTGTCCCGCCCTGCTCCTGCCAGCCTTTGATCTTACTGACCACAAAGCGCGCTTCATCGAGCTCGTTATACGCCGAGTACACCGAAATAGGTTCGCCAACCAAACCGTCAGTCCACAACTGTTTGCCCATTCGCTCACTGTTATTCGCAATCAGTGTATTCGAGGCTTCCAAAATGGTTTTGGTGGAGCGGTAATTTTGCTCCAGTCGAATGGTATTCACGCTCGGGAATTCGCGGGTAAATTTTTCGATGTTTTCCACTCGTGCGCCACGCCAGCCGTATATCGACTGGTCATCGTCACCGACAATCATTACGTTCGACTGTGCACCCGCCATCATGCGTAGCCACGCGTACTGAATCGCGTTGGTGTCTTGGAATTCATCGACCAAAATATGCTTAAAGCGCGCCTGATAATGCTCGCGAATGTGCTGATTACCACGCAGAAGCTCTAGGGCGCGCAGCAAAATTTCGGCGAAATCGACCAAGCCCGCGCGATCGCACGCTTCTTGGTAAGCGGTGTACAGCTTGAGATAAGTTTGAGTAACCGGATCAAAGGCGTTGATGTGCGCCGGGCGCAACCCTTCATCTTTTTGATTGTTGATCCACCACGCGACTTGGCGTGCCGGCCACTGTTTATCATCCAGATTGTGCGCTTTGATGAGGCGTTTGAGCAGACGCTGCTGATCGTCACTGTCGATGATCTGAAAATCTTCCAGCAGCTTAGCGTCGAGATAATGGGCGCGCAGAATACGATGGCAAATACCGTGGAAAGTCCCACACCACATACCAGAGGCGGTGCCATGCATCAGCTCTTCAATTCGACCACGCATTTCGGCTGCAGCTTTGTTGGTAAAGGTCACCGCCATCACCGAAAACGGTGAGGCTTCTTCCACCGACATCAGCCACGCAATCCGGTGCACCAGTACGCGGGTTTTACCACTGCCTGCACCGGCCAAAATCAGTAAGTTTTCCAGTGGCGCTGCCACCGCTTCGCGTTGTTTATCGTTGAGACCGTCGAGCAATAGAGAGGGATCGATCATGACTTCGCCACTGGTTATTTATACATAATGGCGGCGATTATAACCCCAAGTGTCGCAGATACCCAAACGTCTTGAATGGGCGCAGCGGTGGCCGGAAAAATTTCAGCCCACACGAGGTGGGCTGAAAGTACTATCGATTACGCGGCGATTCCGGCATGACGCAGCAAAGCATCAATTTGTGGTTCGCGGCCACGGAAGCGCTTAAACAGCTCCATCGGCTCTTCGCTGCCACCCATCTCAAGGATGTTGTTGAGGAAGCTTTGGCCAGTCTCACGGTTGAAAATACCTTCTTCTTCAAAGCGTGAGAACGCATCCGCCGAAAGCACTTCTGCCCACAAGTAGCTGTAGTAACCGGCGCTGTAGCCACCCGCAAAAATATGGCTAAAGCTGTGCGAGAAGCGGTTCCACTCCAAGCCCGGCAGCACCGCCACTTTCTTTTTCACTTCCGCCAAGGTTTCCAGCACTTTTGGCCCCACTTCTGGGTCGTAAGTAGTGTGCAGCGTGAAGTCGAACAATCCGAACTCCAACTGACGCAGAATAAACATCGCCGATTGGAAGTTTTTCGCTGCCAGCATTTTATCGAGCATGGCTTTCGGCAGTGGCTCACCCGTTTGGTAATGACCAGAAATGAACGCCAGCGCCTCTTCTTGCCAGCACCAGTTTTCCAAGAACTGGCTTGGCAGCTCGACTGCATCCCAAGGCACACCATTGATGCCGGATACCGCGCCCACTTCCACTTGAGTCAGCATATGGTGAATGCCGTGACCAAATTCGTGGAACAGGGTGGTCACTTCGTCGTGGGTAAACAGCGCAGGCTTATCGCCGACTGGGCGGTTGAAGTTACACGTCAGGTAAGCCACTGGTGTTTGCAGTGCGCCACTGTCGGTAGTGCGACGTACACGACACTCATCCATCCACGCGCCACCGCGTTTGTGTTCACGCGCATACAGGTCGAGATAGAAGCTGCCACGCAGCGTCCCTTGCGCATCAAAAATATCAAAAAAGCGCACCGATTCGTGCCATACATCTACCCCTTGGCGCTCTTTGACTTGCATGCCAAACAATCGGCTCAGCACTTCAAACAGGCCATTCACCACTTTTTGTTCTGGGAAGTAAGGGCGCAGCTCTTCATCAGAGATTTCAAACAGATGCTGCTTTTGCTTTTCGCTGTAGTAAGCAATATCCCACAGCTCAAGCTGCTTGACGCCAAACTCACTTTCGGCAAATTGGCGCAGCTCTTCCACTTCACGCTCACCTTGTGGTTTGGCTTTGCTGGCGAGATCATTTAAGAAACCAAGCACTTGATCAGTGGTTTGCGCCATTTTGGTCGCCAGCGATTTTTCGCTGTAAGTGCTAAAGCCGAGCATACGCGCAATTTCATGGCGCAGTTTGAGCTGCTCAGCAATGATTTCGCTGTTATCCCATTTACCCGCATTCGGGCCGCGATCCGAAGCGCGCGTGACATACGCTTCATACACTTCTTTGCGCAGTGCTTGGTTATCACAGTAAGTCATCACTGGTAGATAAGACGGAATATCCAAGGTCAGCAGATACCCCTCTAAACCTTTGGCTTCGGCTGCGGCTTGTGCCGCCGCCAGTGCCGATTCCGGCATGCCCGCGAGCAGGTTTACATCGGTGATCTGCTTGGTCCAACCCATGGTGGCATCCAGCACGTTGTTGGAGAACTTAGAGCCCAGCTCAGACATACGCTTACTGATTTCGCCATAGCGCTTTTGCTCTTGCAGTGGCAAGCCGATGCCTGACAATTCAAAATCACGCAGGCTGTCGCTGATGGTTTTTTGCTGCGCGCGATCGAGCTTGGCAAACTCCGCGCTCTCTTTAATGGTTTTGTAGGCTTCAAACAGCCCCTTATGCTGGCCAACCCAAGTGCTGTACTCGGACAACAGCGGTAAGCAGCTTTCGTAGGCTTCACGCAGCTCATCACTGTTCACCACCGAATTCATATGGCTGACCGGTGACCAGATACGACTTAAGCGATCATCGACCTCTTCAATCGGCGCAATCACGGTTTCCCAACTCGGCTGTGGGTTATCGGCCAGAACCTGATCTATGGTGTGGCGACAATCCGCTATCGCCTGCTCAACCGCTGGCTTTACGTGCTCCGGTTTAATCGCAGAAAACGGCGGCAGATCCGTAAAGGTAAGAAGTGGGTTTGACATAAAAAGATTCCTTTTCAGCATAGAGACAGGCCGAATATTGACCTGTGAGTTGTATAAGTAAATATAGGTAGCAGAACGATTTTTCAATAGCTGACCCAAGGAAAAGCGTTGCAAAATACGACTCACTCGCGCCTTAAGCCGCCTAAAAAACCACGCCGTTACGCTGCGCGCTGCACGTAAAATCGGTATATAATCGAGCCAATATTTTTGTTTCTATTACTGGACGCAAGTCAATCAGCGGTCAGTACAGCGCCCTCAAGCGGGTTTGAGAGTCTATTTTGTTAAGTTACCGACACAGTTTCCACGCAGGCAATCATGCGGATGTGCTCAAGCACATCGTACAGAGCCTAATCCTCAATTCTCTGCAACAAAAAGAGAAACCTTTTGTCTACCATGATACTCACTCTGGTGTGGGTCGTTACGATTTAACCCATGAATGGTCAGAAAAAACCGGCGAATACAAGCAAGGCATTGCCCGCGTTTGGCAACAAGACAACATTCCGGCGGAGCTCGATAGCTATCTGGATGCGATTCGCCAGCTCAATCAAGGGGAAACGCTGCGTTACTACCCGGGTTCACCTCGAGTCGCCCGCGCCCATCTGCGTGAGCAGGATCGCATGGTACTGACTGAGCTGCATCCAAGCGATTACCCATTGTTGGAACAAGAGTTTCACCGTGATCGCCAAGTCTCTATTTATAAAGAAGATGGCTTCGCGCGCCTGAAAGCCAGTTTGCCGCCGCAAGAACGCCGCGGTTTAGTGCTGATTGACCCGCCTTACGAGCTCGCCAAAGAGTATCGCGACGTGGTGCAAGCGATCGCCCAGAGCTACAAACGCTGGGCAACAGGTATTTATGCGATTTGGTATCCGGTGGTCAATCGCTGCGATATCGATGACATGGTAGAAGGCTTGCAAGGCTTAGAGATTCGTAAAATCTTACAAATTGAACTCGGTGTCGCGCCAGATACCAATGAGCGCGGCATGACCGCTTCCGGCATGATTGTAGTCAACCCGCCGTGGACACTGGAAAGCCAGATGCAGACCATTCTGCCTTTCCTCAAACAGGCGATTGCCCCTGCGACGGGACATTACAAAGTTGAATGGGTTGTGCCTGAATAATCAGATTTTTCATCAAGGCGGGTGGATTGTGACGCCCTCGCCCTGATATAAGGAATACAAGAAAGAGCGAAGAACATCTTCGCCAGACATAATTGGAGAAAGTAATGGCAACACATTTTGACTACCTGTGTATTGGTGGCGGCAGCGGCGGTATCGCTTCAGCCAACCGCGCGGCGATGTATGGCGCGAAAGTAGCACTCATCGAAGCCAAAGATTTAGGCGGTACTTGTGTCAACGTTGGCTGCGTACCGAAAAAGGTGATGTGGCACGGCGCGCAAATCGCAGAAGCGATGCACCTTTATGCAGAAGATTACGGCTTCGATGTCGATGTGAAGAACTTCAACTGGGCAAAACTGGTGGAAAGCCGCCAAGCTTACATTGGCCGCATCCATCAATCTTACGATCGTGTTCTGGGCAACAATAAAGTTCACGTGATCAAAGGTTTTGCGAAATTTGTTGATGCGAAAACCGTCGAAGTGAACGGCGAACTTTACACGGCTGACCACATTCTGATTGCCGTAGGTGGCCGCCCAAGCATTCCAAATATTCTAGGCGCAGAATACGGCATTGACTCGAACGGCTTTTTTGAGCTGAGCGAGCAGCCAAAACGCGTGGCGGTGATCGGTGCTGGTTACATCGCAGTAGAAATCGCGGGCGTGCTGAATGCGCTAGGTACAGAAACCCACCTGTTCTGCCGCAAAGAGTCTCCACTGCGTAGCTTCGACCCCATGATCATCGAAACCTTAGTGGAAGTGATGAATACGGAAGGACCACAACTGCACACCCATAGCGTGCCAAAACAAGTGGTGAAAGAAGCCGATGGTAGCCTGACGCTGCATCTGGAAAATGGTCAGACGTACAACGTGGATACTCTGATTTGGGCGATCGGTCGCCACCCTGCCACCGATGCCATCAACCTAGCGGCAACGGGCGTTGCGACCAATGAGCAAGGCTACATCAAGGTCGATGAGTTCCAAAACACTAACGTTGCAGGCATTTACTGTGTCGGCGATATCATGGAAGGCGGCATTGAGCTGACTCCGGTGGCCGTAAAAGCAGGTCGCCAACTCTCTGAGCGCCTGTTTAACAACAAACTGAACGCCAAGATGGATTACCAGTTGGTGCCAACCGTGGTGTTTAGCCACCCACCGATCGGCACTATTGGCCTCACTGAGCCACAAGCGATTGCTCAATACGGCGCAGAGAATGTGAAAGTGTACAAATCCAGCTTCACCGCTATGTACACCGCCGTCACCTCTCACCGTCAACCATGCAAAATGAAGCTGGTTTGTGCTGGCCCTGAAGAAACCGTGGTTGGTCTACACGGCATCGGTTTTGCGGTTGATGAGATGATCCAAGGTTTTGGTGTCGCGATGAAAATGGGCGCAACCAAAGCCGATTTCGATTCTGTGGTCGCAATTCACCCTACGGGCTCGGAAGAGTTCGTAACTATGAGGTAGCGGCATCGAGATTCAGTTCTGCTCAAAAAGAAAGCGGCCATCGCCGCTTTCTTTTTATCGATTTTTCTTTTTTAGAGAATCATGCCGAAAAGCTTTACTTCACACACACCACATTGAGTAGTGATGAGCCTTTTAACACATTGACTTTGCCGGTGGTGAACATCCCTTTGCGCCCTTCTCCCCAATACGGTAACTGTACTGGCCACTGATGTTGCTGCATCTGTTTCGATTTTAATAACGCTGACCACTCTTGTTCAGTAGCGAGACGCATCCCCAGATCTCTACATACAATCTGCGCGGCATCATAGTCGAGGCGATTCCACGCCTGATCATGCTCCATGTAAAACTGCACTTTCGGGTTGTCGCTGTACGGCACAGCAAAGGTTTGGCTGCCTACTTTCACTTGCTGGCGCAATACAAAACCACTGTTTCCCGAAGGTTTAGGTGTGCTGTTGAGTTTTGCTACGGGTTTGGTTGGCGCGGCGGCGGGTACCACAGTGGGAGCGGATTTTTCTTCGCTTTTCGGTTTACTCGCGGGCTTAGGTGCTGAAGCTTCTGATACCGCTGTGTTGGCAGCCGGAGCCATCGCAGCGGTTACGGGTTTGGCTTTCATCACTGGCTGCTGCGCAGAAGTTTTCACCACTTGGCGGATGAATGCTTGCTCAAAGGTCGCCAGTTTTTTGACCTTTTTCAGCTCCTTGCTGGCGAGAGCAAAATCGCTATAAGGGCCAATCAAACAGCGCGCGCCTTTGGGCTCAGGCTTGACCCAAATATCGGTCGAGATATGTTCATAAATCGTTTTTACTGTGGCGAGCGGCATCGGTTTGCTTAACATGCCACACTGGATCCAAAACAGAGAATCTCCCCGTTTGGGCTTTTTGCCCCACAGGCCATCGCCAATTGGGCAAGCAGCATCCAGCACTGGCAATTGATTAACCGCTGCCTGCTGTGCATCACACAAATAGTCACTCTCGGCTGAAGCAATGGGCGCGAGTAACAGCAAAGCCACACTCAGGTTGCAGCATAGAATCCATTTCGGCATCCGCTTGTCTCCTTAATACTCTGTGACTGAAATCAGGGTTCGAATCAGGCAAGTTATCTCGCCTCGAACACTTATTGGGATCCGGTATAGCAAAAATAAATGCAAAAAAAGAGCCGCATTCAAATACGGCTCTTAGTTTATGGAGAGTTTGTGAAGCAAATCAATCGGATTTACTTACCCTTTGTAAATTTTCGGGTTAAACACATCACGCAACCAATCGCCAAGCAAGTTAATCACTAATACCAGCAATACCAATACAATGCCGGGAAAGGCGGTTATCCACCATGCACCCGAGAAAATGTAGGTAAAACCGATACTGATCAGAGAGCCCAGTGACGGCTGATCGACCGGTAAACCTAAGCCAAGGAAGGAGAGTGCCGCCTCTGACATGATCGCGTTTGCCACTTGTACCGTTGAAATCACCAGGATCGGTGATAAACAGTTGGGCAGAATATGGCGGAACATGATGCGTGGCGCTTTAAAGCCCATCACGCGAGCCGCTTCCACATACTCTTTTTTCTTCTCCGCCAGCACCGAAGCACGCACCGTACGCGCGTATTGCGGCCATTCCGCCACGCCGATGATCACCACCAACATCACCACCGCATATTGGCTGAAGAACTCGCCGCCAAAGCTGGCTTTAAAGATCGCCGACACAATGATCGCCACCATCATGGTGGAGAATGAGAGCTGAATATCGGCAAAACGCATTAAAAAGCTATCAATTCGGCCACCGAAATAGCCTGCCGACAAACCAATCACAATGCCGAGTGTCAGTTGTAGGCCCACCGCCAAAAAGCCGATGGTCAGTGATAAGCGTGAGCCGTACAGAATGGTCGAGAAAATGTCACGCCCCTGCTCATCGGTGCCCAGCAAAAAGTGTTCATTGCCCCCTTCCATCCATGAGGGTGGAAGTTCTGCGTCCATAATGTCAATCGACGAGAGATCGTACGGGTTGGTGGGCGCAATCAAGGGCGCGCTGATTGCCACGATGACAAACAGCACAAACACCGCAAAGCTGCTCATCGCCACTTTGTCGCGCAGGAAATAATAGAGAAAATCGGACTGCTTAAAGCGCTCCCAACGTGAAGGAGCGATCGATACTGCACTCATGGTTAAGCTCCTTTGCCAGTGAGGTTGACGGTCGGGTTAATCAGGCCATACAAGAGGTCGACAATCGTGTTGGTCACGACAAAGATCAACCCAACAAAGATGACGTAGGCCGTGATAAGTGGCGTATCCACACGGTTAATCGCCTCTAAAAACAAGAAGCCCGTTCCCGGCCACTGGAATACGGTTTCGGTCAAAATGGTATAGGCCACCATAGTACCAATCTGCACCCCACCCACGGTCAATACTGGCAACATGGTGTTTTTCAGCGCATGTTGGTAATAGATTTTGTTGAGTGGCAAACCTTTGGCTTGCGCAAACTTGATGTATTCCGAGCTCAGTACTTCGAGCATTTCCGAGCGCACGAGGCGGATGAACAGCGGCAACATAATGGAAGCCAGTGCGATAGAAGGCAATACCAAATGGCGCAAGCCATCGAGGGTAAAGAAGCCGGACTCCCAGCCCAGTAGGTTAACGGTTTCGCCACGACCATAGGACGGCAACCAACCTAACTCAATCGAGAAGACATACATCAGCATGATCGCGGTTAAAAAGACCGGGATCGAAATGCCGATGCTGCTGCCCGCCATCACTATCTTGGTAAACAAGCTTTTCGGATGAATCGCCGAATAGACCCCAAGCGGGATTGAAAACACTATGATGATCAACGTAGCACCAAACACCAACTCCAGTGTCGCCACCAGCTTATCGAAGATCACTTCCAGCGCCGGACGCTTAAAGAAATAGGAAGTCCCAAAATCCCCCTGCACCGCCGCAGTCACAAAACGAGAATATTTAATAATGAAGGGATCATTGAGGCCTAATTCGTCACGCAGTGCTTGACGCTCTGCTTCAGAAACGGACTGACCCACAAGCTCGCGCAGCGGATCACCCAGGTTGTCCTGAATGGCAAACGCTACCAAACTGATCACAAACATCACTATCAGTGCCTGATACAGGCGCTTGACCAGAAACGAAAACATTCCTTGCCCCTTAACTTTCCATGTGAATCTGTGGGCGCGATGAAGCGCCAAAACCTTTCAGTCTGAAAAAGGGTACGGGGCCCGACTGAAACAAAACCCTGTACCCGAAGAGAAGCTCTGTAGACCAACGCCTACAGAGCAGAGTGGTCCGAGATTACTCTTTCACCACCAGATCGCCAAAGTATGGGAAGTCCATACCGTTGATGATCGGTGCGATATCCAGAGTATTTTTCGCGGCCCATGACGGATCTTGGAAGTGAAGAGGCACAAACGCCGCTTCGTTATACAGGATCTCTTCCACTTTCTTCAGCATGGTGCTGCGTTTTTCTAGATCGGTTTCCTCGTTCGCGGCATTGACTAACTTATCCACTTCCGCATTAGAGTAGTAACCACAGTTGTACTGGCCTTTACCCGTATTTGAATCACGGGTCATGGTCAGGAACTCAGTGAAGTTTGCTGAGTCTTCGGTATCTGGGTGCCAACCAATCAACAGCATATCTGCCGCACACTTATCAAACTCAGGCCAGTATTGCGCTTTTGGCATGGTTTTTAGGTCAACTTTAATACCGATTTTCGACAGCATTGCCGATGCTGCTTGCGCGATCTTCTCATCGTTCACGTAACGGTTGTTTGGCGCGATCATGGTCAGGTTGAAGCCTTTCTCATAACCTGCTTCTTTCATCAGTTCTTTCGCTTTGTTGAGATCAAAGCGTGGTTTTAGGTTCTCGTTGTAACCGGCATAACCGACTGGGCTTTGCTGCGCAGCCGTGGTGGCCGCCCCTTTCATGACCTTATCCACAATCCCTTCGTTGTTGATGGCGTAGACAATCGCTTGACGCACGCGCACATCTTTCAACGCTGGGTTGCTGTTTTGGTTCATTTGGAAGGTAATCACACGAGTGCCCGGCATAGTGAAGAGATCTACGCCTTTCGCATCTTTGATGCGTTGGTAATCATTCGGTGAAACCGGTGCAATCATATCCACACCGCCAGACAGCAGTGCCGCAACGCGAGTTGCATCTTCTTTAATCACTGCCAGCGTCAGTTTGTCCACATTGCCTTTCGACGCTTTATCCCAGTAATTTGGGTTGCGTTGGAACTCCAGTTTCACGCCTTGCTCACGAGCCGTCACGGTGAATGGGCCAGTGCCAGAAATGTGTTCCGAAGCGTAAGAGTTACCGTGTTTAACGATTTCTGCTTTGTTTTTACCATCCGCCGTGGTGCCGGTGTAGAACTTGCTGTCCATCGGGAAGATGTAGGTCGCCACGTTTTCAATCAGCGGATAAGTGCCAGCCGTTTTGATTTCGATAGTGTAATCATCCACCTTAGTCAAAGAGACCAGAGGTTCAAAAATCCCTTTAAAATCCGCCGATTCTTTCAAACGATTGAACGTCCATACCACGTCATCCGCGGTAAAATCATTGCCAGAGTGGAACTTCACGCCTTTGCGCAAAGTGAAACGCATGGTTTCGTTATCCACACGCTGCCAAGATTCGGCCAGACGAGGTTCAAATTCCATTTTTTGTGTAAAGCGAATCAGTGGATCAAAGACCATGTGCGACAGTTGCAGAGTACCGCCTGACAGCTGCTCATGTGGGTCCATTGAGACCGGGTCAGCGTCGTAAGCCACGGTAATATCCGCTGCCATCGCACCAAAACTCAAGCCAGCCGCTATCAAAGCCAACGCCAGTTTGTTTTTCATGGTTTTCATTGCATAACTCCTTATGCGGGAATCCAGATCCCTAGTTTGTTGTATTTGCTTTTGTGACAATCGCCAACCAAATAGTTGGTCCATGGTTAACGGCTATGCTGCCGTAGTACTTTCGCGTAAGCCTGTAAACTCAGGCATTAAGGAAATCAACTTCTTACTGTATTCGTGCTGCGGATCGGTAAACAGCTGCTCAGTGGGTGCCACTTCCAGTAGCGTCCCCATCTGCATGACCCCGACGCGATCGCACATCTGGCGGATCACAGGCAAATCATGGCTGATAAACAGCATGGTAAGATTGAGCTCATCTTGCAGATCTTTAAGCAAATTAAGGATTTGCGCCTGCACCGACACATCCAGTGCCGAGGTAGGTTCATCACAAATCAGCAGACGTGGACGCGTCGCGAGCGCGCGCGCAATCGAGATACGTTGACGCTGGCCACCTGAAAATTCATGAGGATATTTCAACCCCGCCATCGTCCCTAAACCAACGTGCTCGAGCAGATCATTAACGATTTGTCGGGTTTCGCTCTCATTACGTGTCAATTTATGAAAGCGGATCGGCTCGGCGATGATGTCAAAAATCTTCATCCGCGGGTTCATCGAGGTGTACGGGTTTTGGAATACCATCTGCATTTGACGACGCAGTGGGCGGCGTTCGTGCTCCGATTTCAGCGCGGTTAAATCGATACCTTCAAAGGTCACTCGACCATCATTAGGTTGATACAAACCGGCAATCACGCGCGCAATGGTCGATTTACCGGAACCGGATTCACCCACCAAACCAAAAGTTTCCCCTTCATGCACTTCAAAACTGACGTTATTCGACGCTTGCACATACTCACGGCGGCTTTCAAACAGCGAATCTTTAGTCACAAAACGTAGATTGACGTTTTCGACTTTTAACAGCGGCCCTGTGTATTTGCGGTGATCTTGGCTCTGCCCCAACCAATGGCTTTTCACATCCAACGGCTTGAGTTCTTTCGCTTCTTCGATATAGCTCACCAGAGGGAAACGGTCGAGTTTGCGATCAGAACGCGGTACCGCTGAAATCAAACTACGCGTGTAAGGGTGCTCAGGTGTGCCAAGCACTTTGGCAGTCGGACCGAACTCCACTAAATCACCACGGTACATCACCGCTACGCGATCAGTAACGTTAGAAACCACGCCCATATCGTGAGTCACCAACATGCAACCCACATTATTCTTTTTACATAACTCACGGATAAGGCTGAGAATTTGGTCTTGAATCGACACATCCAGCGCGGTGGTGGGTTCATCGGCAATAATCAAATCCGGCTCACCCGCCAACGCGATCGCAATCACCACCCTTTGACGCATGCCACCAGAGAATTGGTGCGGATACTGTTTAAGACGATTTTCGGGCTGCGGGATACCCACTTGTTTCATCAGTGACAGAGCGCGTTGATGCGCTTCCTGAGTACTCACCTGCATGTTGGCATGAATGGTTTCGGTTAACTGATGTTCGACGGTAAACAGCGGGTTGAGTGAGGTCATGGGATCTTGGAAAATAAAGCCAATTTTACTACCACGTACTTCACGCATCGCTTGTGGAGAAAGGCCAGAGATTTTCTCGCCGTTTAAATACACCTCACCACCCGCAATGGTTCCCGGAGGGCTGAGCAGATCAATCACCGCATTACCTACGGTCGATTTTCCGGCTCCCGATTCCCCAACCACACCAACAATTTCACCACGTTGGATATCTAAAGTGAGTGATTTCACCGCCGCGTGTACACCGTGACGAGAAGGGTATTCAATTCTAAGATTTTTGACTTCTAAAAGTGACATTACATCAGACCTCTACTGCTGTGGCAGCATTCTGCCCTGTCTGAAGCACATCAGCGAACAAGGCAAGACTGATGTACATTTTGCATCCATTCCAATCAGAACAATATTCTGACAATTTATAAGGTTCTCAATTTGGCAAATCTTTCACACAAAAGCAACAAAGAGAGGATAAAAAATTGCCATGACGCAGAAACAATTTCCACAAATCACTCGATATGCAAAAAAATCACATATTTTATTGGTCTTACCAATTCTTAAACATCGAAGAAATCATGGCGAGCTTGGTATTTATTACTGTTAACCATCCAATTCATAACAGGAGATAAAATAACCAGCGCATAATATCCCCCTATCCAAAAAATCGAAAAATTAACAATTAATAAACAAAAAGGCATGTCGACTAAAAACAACAAAGTAAACCTCTGTATAGAAGCCGCATATCCAGTTGCAAAACCAAATAAATCTCAATTTAACCAGTGTAAATCACTGAAATGGCTCATTAGTCATATTGAGAACTTCAGTAAACATAGTCGCGAACACATGCCTTAGTGAGGAAATATCGATGAATTGTCGGCAAGATCGCAATTTAATAGAGAAAAATAAGTGAATACGAAACCTAGGAAGAGCTCTAATCTAATAAGAAAACGGGAATCTGCAGGAAAGCACCAATGTCGACCAGCTCAACTTGTTCGCGATAGGAAACGTCGAGCTAAAATTGACAAAGAGATGAAATGCAAAAAGCCTCAGCAAATGCTGAGGCTTTGAAGAGTGGTCGGTGAAGAGGGATTCGAACCCCCGACCCTCTGGTCCCAAACCAGATGCGCTACCAAACTGCGCTATTCACCGACTTAGTTTTGCTTAAGATACTCTCTTAAGACTGGAGATAACTGAATATCACCGAAATAGATGGGGTGGCTAATGGGGCTCGAACCCACGACAACCGGAATCACAATCCGGGGCTCTACCAACTGAGCTATAGCCACCACTGAAAGTTGTAATAACCGCTTGTCTGCCGTTATTTCAGACCACGCTTCTGCCTAGTCTTTCAATAAGTGGTCGGTGAAGAGGGATTCGAACCCCCGACCCTCTGGTCCCAAACCAGATGCGCTACCAAACTGCGCTATTCACCGACTTAGTTTTGCTTAAGATGCTCTCTTAAGACTGGAGATAACTGAATATCACCGAAATAAATGGGGTGGCTAATGGGGCTCGAACCCACGACAACCGGAATCACAATCCGGGGCTCTACCAACTGAGCTATAGCCACCACTGAAATTCTTTACCGATATTCCCCGGGCGAAATGGCGCGCCCGAAAGGATTTGAACCTTCGACCTTTGGCTCCGGAGGCCAACGCTCTATCCAGCTGAGCTACGGGCGCATGCCCTATCGGCGGAGTGGAATAATACGTATATCACATTAGGGCGTCTAGTACTTTTTTTACTTTTTTTACTGTTTGACGCCTTTTTCATCAGATGCTTGCTACTATTCCCTTATAAAGGATGTGACTCACCGCCGGAAGATCGCAACTTGTTGTTTATTGCAACAACTTCTCAGGATATAATCACCCAAAATTTACATTGATTTAACAGCAATTACCGCCCGTTAAATTGAAACACTCTAAAAATAATAGGTAAGCAGCACTTACCTTCGGAATGTAAAGTGAGTTAATGGATATGTCTCGATCACTCTTAAGCGTACTGTTCGCTGCTCTAACATTTTCTACTGCAGCGTTTGCTCTAACTGAAGCCGATAAAAATGCAATTGCTGAACGCATTAAGCCAGTAGGTGATGTGTATCTGGCGGGTAGCGAACCAGTACAAGCCGCTCCTACAGGTCCTCGTGATGGCGCAACGGTTTACGGTACTTTTTGTACTGCCTGTCACTCAGCGGGGATTTCTGGTGCACCGAAAACAGGCAATGCGGCCGATTGGGGACCACGCATCGCACAAGGTAAAGATGTGCTGAAAAACCACGCGATTAATGGCTTCAATGCTATGCCAGCCAAAGGTACTTGTATGGATTGTTCGGACGATGAAATCGTTGCTGCGATTGAGCATATGATTGCCGGTTTGTAATTCGGATACTTAAAAAATAAAGCCACATTTTTGTGGCTTTATTTTTTTGTCGCGCTTTTCCCTGTTAACAAGATTCCAGACGCGTTTTATAACGAACAATAATCACCGTTTCTAACGCGGCAATCGCAATCAAAATACCTTGCGTGATATTACGACCTTCTAATAACAGCAGCACGGTCAGTAAGATTGAGCACCAAACTAAAAGTAATATTCGCCACTTTTCACTCACGGTTAGCCCTTGTTTATCTCGTATACTGCGCAGTGTAGGGCCGATGTAGCGGTTATTGACGAGCCATGCCTGAAATCGAGGTGAACTAGCACCAAAACAGTAAAATGCGAGCAATGCAAAGGGCACAGTGGGCAACAACGGCACAAAAACCCCAACAATGCCCAGCGCCGTAGCGCTGGCTCCGATACAAAATAGCAGAAACTTCTTTATTTTCTGGGGTGTCATTTTGTGGTTATCTCTTCGTCTCAAACAAGACTTCAACAATCAGATTCTTTTTTATTGGGTCAACTCGATTTTGCTTAGTGTGGTAGCCACTTGCTTTAGCACTGTGCGAATCGTACGGTTATCGGCTATATAGTATTGACCCGCGCTCGCGCATGACTTCATGACTTGTGAGCGGTTATTAAAATCAATTGAGATAATCTCAATCCCTTGTTTTTTCATTTCTCGGCACAATGCCACTTGCTTGCGGTCACGTTTCGCCACATCAACTAAGTGGTTACCATCAGTAAACAGCAGCATAACTTTCCTATTATTGGGGTGTTGATAATCGCGTGGTAGTTCGGATTTACCTTTATCCCAATACCCTCTCCAACGTGGTGACAGTAAGCGCCAAGCCCACATTACCCCTTCCGCATTGTTAGTATTCATTTCTGGATAAAGGGTATCCAACGCTTTCAAAAATGTTCTATGGCTGTTTAATAGCGGTTGAATATGACTGACACCACAATCCGGTGCATCAAACAACCCACGTTGTTCGTGTTTATGAGCTGAATACTTTCCTTTTGGGTTACCTGAATAGTAGTAAGCGAACAATGGCATGTCATTTTCATAATGTTCTATCGCGGGCTTGGACATCCACTCCATATGCAAACGTAAGTTCTGATCCGGTGGTGGTAACTCAAGGCGGCGGATCCAGCTCGGGGTTAATGCACTAACACTGGTTAGCTCATCTTGTACTTCCGGCAATACAGTACACATGGCCTTACGCCAACGTCCCGGCACTTCAGGGTGAAGAAGATCTTTCCATCCGCGCTCTTTGGCCAACAATCGCCAGTCACGAGGAATCGCAAATGCACTAGCCGAAAAGAACTCTGGACGATGACCAATATTCACAAATCCCGTGGCAGGAACTATGCTGATTACTTTGCTAAAATCGCGCCTTTCCTCGGCATACAAGATGTCAGCAAAGTCTCGTAACCCTTTGATTGATTGTGTCATCGGTTCGCCTTTCATCGAATTTGACACATCGAGCATCACGACAATTTCTAGTGTGGTTTGGTGGATCTTAGACTGAGCTTGATGGGTAACAAGTACATCGCTGGTGCCTAACGTATCGGTTAGCGCGAGGCTTCCGCGATCCACCCTGCCTGACACTTGTACTTGCGCCGCATTTTCATTATTACTGGCATCAACTTGCAGACCCGACAATCCGAGGTTGGGTTGCGGAGTATTCGCTTCAGACATTTGCTGTGCATCAGCTTTCGCGTTGTAACTGTTGGTGGTTGAGTACAACACGGCATCGGCCAACATGGACAAACGGCTATCCGTCGTACTCAGTACAATCACTAATAGCACGAAGCTAAAGAATGTCAGCATGCCGAGTAACATTAATGCTGCGGTTACCGAAATTACCCCGCGTTGAACGCGAGCGGTCACTTTTATAGGTAGTGCTGGCATTTTAGTTGGTCTCCCGGAACATGGATGAGCTAAAACGCTTCTTAGGCCAAAGCTTCCAAATGGCGTTGTCTGCCACTTGGCTATTCGGCTCGAAACAGAGTGAGACTTGGGCAACACTCCCGACTTCAAGCTTCGGCCAACTCTGCGTGAGTGGGCAGCGGTTGTCTCGCAATAGGATCTGTGTTTCTTGAGTGGCCGCATTATGCAAGCCAATCGACAACCCGACATGACCTTGTACAAGCTGGGTCAGCTGTTGTTCAGCGAAATCACGAAAATAAGGCAGTTGAGCAATGTTGTTGTCTCGGGTTAGCGTACGTTGATTGCCAACCATTTCTAAAACGTTGTAATTTAGGTTGACCAAACGCTGCTCGACTCGAAAAATCGTCAAAATCTCCGAACTGGCAATAATCATGGCTAACAGCATAGGCACAATCAGTGCCACTTCGATACTGACCGAGCCACGCTGTTGATGGCGAGATGATCTGGCGGTAACTAAACGATAACTTCTCATGTTATTTGAACAGCAACTCTTTAGATAAAACTAGCGTGCTTTGATAGCGCAGTGGCTCAGGTTGAAACCAAGCCAGCGGGCTATATGCCAACCGGGTGGTTAATTTAGCGGAAATGCGAAATACCGGATCAGCTGGGCGCACCAATTCTTCTAATTTCGCTTCCTCGTCTAACCGGACTTGCATCAAGGCTTCGAGTGATGGGTATTCACGGACTTCTATCTCTACACCATCTAAAAAGCCAAAACCTCGCGCTTCCACCATGCGCAATATCACCCCTCGATTGAGGGGTTTAACCCGCCAATCTTCCGCGAGCAGCGTACGTAGAGAATGACGCATGCTGTGATCAAGCAAGGCATACTGCAGGTGTAGGCGTGAAACGTCGAAGAACATCATCATGACAGCCAGTACTACAGGTAACATCAGTGCGGTTTCTATGCTGGCCACACCCGATTGCCCCTTGCGATGGTGTTTCATTGCGCCACCTGAATCGCATTTAATCGAGCACGTAGTGTGGCGAGATCACGCTCAACCTCTGATGCAGGCATATGACGAGAGAGCAAAGCGCGAGCTTGATCTTGCTGATTTTCGGCAAGCAGCAATAAAGCAAAGTTCAGTTCGACTTGTGTAGGCAGTTCGCGATAAGCCAGCAGTGGCGTAAACACTTCTCTGGCGGTTTTGATCTGCCCATCATGCAGATAACTCAAGGCGAGGTTGGAGCGAAAATAGGGGCTATCTGGCGCGAGTGTGATGGCTTGTTGCAGCTCTTGCCGTGCTTTTTCCAAATTCGTTTCCAGCAACGCGACGCCTAAACCATTGTGTAGCTGCGCTTTTACTGAGTTTTGCTGCGCTTTGGGTAAACCAAGTTGATAAACCGCCACCGATTCAGCCGTTCTACCCGCCGCCAATAAATAACGACCCAAATAGACAGCGGCTTCAGCCGCAATCGGATCCTCGGCCAAAGTAACATGGCGTAACTTCGCCATCGCACTCTCTTTTTTATCTTGGTGATATTGGCTCCGCCCCAACATCAACTGGTAGTTAAGATTGTTTGGTGCGGATTCCAATAACTTCAAATATTGGTTTTCTGCTTGAGCATACTGGCCGTAATTAAATGAGGCTTCAGCCAATGCTCGGGCGTTGCTCTCGGTGTGCTGTGCTGCTTTATTGGCAGTGCCGGAACAGCCTACAAGCAGGCTCGCGCAAAGTAGCATCCATAATGGCTTAGGCAGTATGGCGGTGAATTTTTGGCTCATCGTAAGCTCTCCAGTAACACATTTAAGGTGGGAGCAATGATCAGCACCAATAGGGGCAACATGATAAAAGCCATCTGAATCAAGGTGATGCGACCAGGCAACTTTCCTGCTTGCTCTTGCAACGCCATTTTGCGCATTTGACGTGCATCTTGGCTGATATTGCGCATGGTTTCTGCCAGCGGTGAACCATACCGTTGCGCCATGGCTAAGGTTGCAGCGCAGCGTTCCAATTCTTGCAAACCCGTACGCCAAGCCAGCTTTTTCATGCACAAAGCCGTATCACCCAACACTTGGATTTCGGCGTGAGTTCTTAAGAATTGTTTGGCGAGCATGGGCTCGACATCCAATAAATAGTGCCCAACACGTTCGAGAGCGCGATCCAACGACAGCCCAGCTTCAATGCTGATCACCATTAAATCCATCGCATCTGCGACGATTTGTTGTTGGCGCTGTTTGGCTTGTTTAGATTGACGACGTAAACCGTATTCGGGCAGATTAGAGCCTAAAACATACCCGACGAGAGCCATCGTTAAGGTCATCGCCGTTAACAGTTCGCCTTTTGACCACTGCCAGCCCAATGCCAGCATAGCCGTGAGCAATCCGAGCAATAACTTAGCCCCACGCACTTTATCCAATGCGTCTTTGCTATAGATGCCAGCTTGTTCAAGCATCTGAATCAAACGCTTCTTTTCGGTGTCGGAGGTGGGATAGTATCCGCCCAGCACCGCCAACCAATGACGTGTGGTGTTTTCTGTCATTGTGTCCGTCAGATGCAATTGACGGTAACGCTGGCTCTGTGCCAGCCACTGCGTTTGCATTTGTTGATCACGCCAGAGCAGCATACCCACCAGCAAAAGCCCCGCAACAGACACGATTGAAATCAAAAGCCAAGATTCAAAGTTAAGTAACATCATCGACTACCCTTTCAAATGCGTCATACGACGAATAAGGAATAGACCAAACAGAATACTGATAGTGATGTAGATCATTACTATCTGCCCACCTGTGGTGGCCATTAAGAAGTTGAAATGTTCGCGCCCCGTACTAAACAGCACTAACATCACGAGTACGGGTAATGCAGCCAATACCTTGGCAGAGTTGCGAGATTCAGAAGTGATGGTTTGGATGCTAGCATTCAGCTCTGCTCGTGAGCGCAACGTATTACCAAGGCGTTCCAGTACATTGGCTAAACGTCCCCCAGTCTCTTGTTGCAAACTCAGAACTATGGTCAGGAAGCGAAATTCCGCAATCGGCATACGTTGTGCGGCGAGCTTCATCACATCCGCCATAGTGCGCCCTACTCGCAGCTCATCCACAATTTGGTGAAATAAGCGAGAGGTGACTCCTTGATGCTGGTTCGCTATATCTTGAAACACGGCCAACATAGGCGCACCCACGCGTAATGCTCGGATCAGGCCATCAATGATATCCGGCAGTTCATCACGAAAGCGCTCCATGCGCTTTTGTTGCAACTGTTGATAAGCAAACCACACCACCAAAACTAAGGTGAGAAGGGTCAGTGGAATAGCGATATAAAAATCCATGCCGTTGAAGCAGAGCACGCTCGGCACAATCACTAATGCGGCCAACGACAGTAAACCCCATTGACGCAATTGACGAGGGCTAATGAACGTTTGCATATGCTGATACCAAGACCATTGCTGCCAAAATGCAGGGGAATCCGCTTGATCTTCAGCCAATGAGACGGGTGAATAGCGTTGGCATTGGCGCTGCCAAGCCGATTGGCGCTCTAGCACTATCCAAACTAGGCCACAAAGTATTAACCAGCTGAGCATGATCAGAACAAACCATACCATTAGGCGTTCTCCACACTGGCAATCATCTTCTCTGCCACGGCGAAGTGTGCCGCTTTTTCGAGCAACGCTGGCGAAACTGAGAAGGATCGATAATGACCTTGAATTTTCTGATCTTGCGCTCCTGCTAGCTCAAATCGGAAAATAGGTTTCAGTTCAATCTGCTCTCCCTGAAATCCTATCACCTCACTGATGGCGGTGATTCGGCGCTGACCATCGCGCATCCGCTCCAGTTGCACCACGAGATCAATCGCGCTAACAATTTGGCTGCGAATAATATGATCGGATAAGCGTTCTCCCCCCATTTGCAACATGTTAGTTAAACGCATGATGGCATCTTGTGGGTTATTGGCGTGTAGGGTACACAGGGATCCATCGTGCCCCGTGTTCATTGCCTGCAACATATCAAAAGCCTCTGCACCACGAACCTCACCGAGTACAATTCGATCAGGCCGCATCCGTAGCGCGTTTTTAACCAAATCACGCACGGTTACTTCGCCATTGCCTTCGGTACTGGCATTACGAGTTTCAAGCGGTACCCAATGTGGCTGCATGAGTGAGAGTTCAGCAGCATCTTCAATCGTGATAATGCGTTCATCTTCACTAATATGGCGGCTTAAGGCGTTAAGCAGGGTCGTTTTACCTGAGCCAGTACCTCCGGAGATCAGGATATTGGCGCGGCTGTAGGTGGCCAATGCCAGAAAATCGGCCATTGGCTGAGTTAAACTGCCATTGTTCACCAGATGATCGAGCCATAATTTACTGGCTGGAAATTTACGAATCGAAATACAAGTGCCATGTAAGGCCAGCGGCGGAGCAATCACGTTTACCCGGCTACCATCTGCCAGACGTGCATCGACCATAGGGTTAGATTCATCAATCCGTCGCCCTATCGCGTTAACAATCCGCTGTGCGACGTTCAGCACGTGCTTCGCATCGTGGAAGCGTATTGCGGTTTTTTCCAGTTTGCCACGTCGCTCTATGTATACGGTGTCGGGGCCATTAACCAAAATGTCCGAGACTTCTGGGTCATCCAGCAGAGATTGGATCGGTCCGATACCGACCATTTCGTCTACCATCTGTTGGCTAAGCATGGCCAACTCTTGGCTGTTGTAGGGCAACATTTTGCGCCCAGCGATCACCGCCAGCGCTTCTCGCACCCGTGGCAATAACGCTTCACGAGATAATGTCGCCGCGACAGAAGGCTCAACCAACTCATAAAAGGCGCTTTTGGCCTGCTCTGACATGGCCAATAACTCAGCGCTACGCGTTTTGTTTAAAGGCGGGACTGGCTTATACATCCGTTAAACCCTTTTCGATCGGCGCTGAAGATAACCATTGGCTGATCTGCTCAAGCTTTTTACTCAATCTCGAACGCTGAGTGAGCAGAGGCTGGGCGGTTCGCTCAGCTTTTTCAAAAGCTTTCGCATCAAACGGTAATTCAAAGCCAATGTCTAATCCCGCGGCTTTGCTGATTTCAAGCTTAGGCACACGGCCTTTGCTATGGCGACATTGATTGCCCAGCAATAGGGTACGTTGATGATGCCCAGATTGGCGCACTCTCAATTTGGCCAAATAGCGCAGGCTACTTAGGCTGTAGTCGGTAACGTAAATGCAACTATCGGCATGATTCAGCACTTCCAACATAGCGGGGTGATGTAGGTCAGGTACATCGACAATCACTGTGCCATAGTGCTCCGCCAACACTCGAATGGCTTCTGCTGGCTGCTTGATTTCCGTCAGTGAGAGTTGGCTATCTTGGCTATAGAAAAGATGTAACCGTTCGCTAAATTGGTGGCTACTGTGCGCCAGCAAGGTGGCATCAATTCGTCTAGCGTCATGCAGAATATTGTCAAGATGAGGTTCATAATCTGCACCAAGCAAAATGGGGTGTTGGCTATGGAACAGATCCAAATCCACCAACGCCACTTGTTGCTTCTGCCTCTCGGCTAGGCAGTAGCCTAAATTGGCCGCGATAGTACTGACCCCGCAACCACCGACACTCCCCAATACACAAACAATCCGCCCTTGGCGTAGTGATTTGGTGACCTTATGGCCTTGTAGATGGAGCAAGCTCACACGCAGGGCATTCGCATCCAACGGTGTGCTGTGATAATCGTTAATGCCAGCAAACAGTAAGCGGCGATACAAACTCACATCCTGTTTTTGGCCAAGAACAATCAACTTTGTTTGCGGAGAGCAACTTTGTACCAACCCGTTTAAAGCCGATTCTAAATGGAGGCAATCGCCTCCATCCACCACTAATACATCCGGCGCACCTTGCTTAAGGCACCATTGGGTAGCGGCTCGAATATCACCCTTTTTCACGAGCCAATCTTGACCGTTCAATTCACGACTCAACTGGTTAAAAACCTGCTGGCTGTGTTCATCAAGCACAAAAGCGACTACCTTGAATCCACTGTCGGTCATCATTTATTGCTCTCCAGTCACTGGCTGTTTCTCTGCAGATTTGAGCTGATTATCAAACAAGCGCTGCACCGCACCAGTAGCCAGTGCACTGCTTTCTTCTTGATATTGCTCCCCTTGCAACCAAGTTTGGGGCTGCACGGTACTAAAATAGTGGTTACGCATCAGTTGGCAACGCTGGGTTGAAACAGACTGAGTTTGAGGACTAAACCGGCACGTTTCTGGGGTCAACACCACTTTCATATCACCACGGATATGCTCAGAATTGCCCGACTGATAATCGAGTTCGACGGGCAGCAGTAAATCCACAAACAGTTGGTGCTCCAGTGCCTTGATCTGTTGTTGATTAAGCTGTCCACCACGCAAAATCAGTTGCAATGTTCCCTGCTCTTCACGTTTTTTCAGTGGAGCAAGCCATTGATTGAGGTCGCTCTGCAAATGCTGGGTGTGTGTTTCAAAACTCAAGCTTTGTTGATAAGTGCTATGCGGCTGATCGGCTGTTTGGCAGCCGCTCATCCCGATTGCTGCCAAGCCAAGCAGAATCTTTTGAGAGAATTTCATACTCATCCTTAGTAGTTGTAGCCGTAATGACCAAAAAGACGCGTGCTTTCATCGTGCGTTTCTCCCATTTTGTGCAGGAACAAACGCTCAAAACGGCTGGCTGGACGATAACGGTCAAGCGGTGTGGTTAATTCTGCAGGGTCACTGCTCGGCTCCACTAAGCGAGCGGTGGCAATAATCACCAATTCACTCTCTGAATTTTTAAAGCTATTGGTACTAAAGAAAGGCGCTAAGATAGGGATCTCGCCCAAAAAGGGTAAGGCTTCCACTTTATGATCTTGATAGGTACGCACTAAACCCGCCAAAGCAAAACTCTGCCCGTCGGCAAGCTCAATCGTCGTTGTGGCGCGGCGAGTCTCGATACCCGGCACTTCAACCCCACCGATCGACACACTATTTTCACGACTCAATGTGGAGACTTCCGGTGCAACCGTGAGGCTGATCTGGCGATTGCTCAATACGGTTGGGGTGACTTCAAGCGCAATACCAAATTTTTTAAATTCGATACTTACCCCATCATCACCATTATCCACTGGAAATGGGAATTCGCCCCCCGACATAAAGGTCGCCGCTTCGCCGGACTTAGCCGTTAAATTCGGCTCCGCTAATACGTTGACCAGACTATTTTCAACCAAGGCATCAATAATGACGTTCAAACCATGCTGACCGTTGCCGGAAGGTAAGGTATTGGTCGGGAATTTATTACCCGGAGTGGCACCTAATGCGGTTTGTAACGTGTCCCAAGTCCCCCAACGCATGTTACCGATAGAACTCCAACGTAAACCAAGCTGTTCACTGGTGGCGCGTTCCATCTCGACAATGCGTATCGAAATATTTACCTGCGCACTACCTTGAGTCTTCAGTTGGTTCACGACAAATTTGTAGTCACCGATACCACCACCCGGTTTCGCTGCTCCAGAATCCCGCCCTCCGCTGCTCGCTGTATTCGCAGGCATATCTAACGTCTGCTGTTCAGGCTTTTGTAAACCACGAGCAAAACCAGAAGCCATACTCAATACTTCATGAGCTTGGAGAGGATTGGCCACTTCCCCCATGACCACAATCGCCCCTTTACTGTAGGCAAAACGAATCTTTGCCTCTGGGAACGCGTGCTGCACGGCTCGCTCCAATTCAGAGAGATCGGCATCCACGTTCAATTTGTAATGAGCCAAGGTTTGCGCATTTTCACCCATTATCAAGAGATCAGTGCTGCCAATATCTTTACCAGACACCATCACATGACGTGAGGATGGCGCATGCACCACTACTACCTTAGGATCACTCACAAACACATCTTGAATATCACCATCGACAGTGATGATCTGATTTTGGTTCACATGCAAAACCAATGGCGATGCAGCAAAGGCATACCAAGGTAGCAAGCACACCATCAATACTGAGAATTTGTTGAATAGTTTCATAATTAATTCGCTGCTTTAGGTTGTCTATCGCGCTCGGTTTCACCATCGAAAATACGCACAGTGTTTCGGGGGATACTTCCTGGATTAAAGCTTTCAGACACTTGCTCATCCCACAGTACTGCCCCCTCTTCCATCTCTGCCAAATCAGCCTCAAATTGGCTACGTAAGATGAGCGAAAGCACCCCTAAACGCTGAGCCAATAAGAGATGTTTAGCGTCAGAAGGAGAAACCTCGAAAGTGACTCGGACAGGTTCATAACTGTTTGGGTTTCCGACATTTTCTACGGGTTGTTTCGCGATAAATTCAGTGACCACTGCTCCAATCGCCAGTAAGCGAACCCCTTCAAGAACGGTGGTTGCGGCATATTTAGGAGTGCTGCCTGATTCCGCATAACTTTCGTTGGTTAGCACGACATCAACCCAGTTACCCGGACGCAGTAAGCCATGGCTCACACCTGCTTGCGTCAACTCAAGGGTCACAGCGCGTTTTCCGGGGGCTAACATTGCGGAGACGTAATGGCTCTGCTCTGGGCGGATAATGTCGTTAACATTCAGCAACTGTGCTTCGTGTTGATGGCGTGTAATTAAACTGCCTTCTAACGCATCCAACTGACTGAAATTTTCTAGGAAGAGATCATTGAGGGATGCATCATGTTCAGATCCCAACTCTACCCAATGAAAATCTTGCGCACGCAACAAAGCCCCCGCTTGAACAGGATACTTAGCCGCAAGCGCACGCGGAGTGGCAGCTTTCTCTGACACAGAGGGAGGTGCTGTTGGTTTGGAGACTAAAGGTGAAGTTGAAGGGCGCGAGTTCTGCATCCAAGCAATACCCAAGATGGCGATCAATAATCCACCGCCTAATAACACTAAAACTAACTTTTTCATGTTTAATTTAGACTACATATAATGAAGGGTGGCGAAAGCAGCACCACAAATTGCCACAGCATAAGGCACAGTCTTGACTGGGCGTTTGCTAGAGAAACCTGTTTGCACGGTCCAGTTATGAATCCAACACATCACACTTAACACACCACCAAATAGAGCGGTTATGAAAATCAATGATGCCCATTGGTCACCTGCACCATAAGCACATACCGCAAGCAACTTGCTGTCGCCCGCACCTAATAACCGAAAATGAAAAGCCAACATTCCAAGACTTAACACGACCCCACAAATCAGCAAATTTCCCTGACCAAACGGGGTGACGGCTCCAACAACCACTGCGAATAGAATGACCGCAATATTGGGCACTTTACGCTGTTGCAAGTCACTCAACGCCATCCAACTGAGCAATAGCACGGTGATAATTTGCAACAAAAAATAATTACTATTCGCCACTACCACCCATGTTCATCCCATCGATAATAGATTGAAACTTCTCTTTTAAGGCATTGATAAATAAACCATCAGAACCAAATATTGCCAAAATTCCTGCGGCTAAACCTGCGGCCAAAATGCCATACTCAATCGCTGTTGCACCCTGCTCATCACGTAAGTAAGCCTTAACAAACCGAACAAAACTATTCACGATAAAAATCCCCAACTACTAAACCATTTGATTTTGATAAGTTTGATAATTATTATCAATTACAAAGTGAAAATCAATATCAATTAGGTAATAACTTCTACCAATTAGAAACAAACCAGACACATAGATCGAAATATAGAGAATTATCAGGATTTAGTTCTTTGTTTATGAAAATTTAAGCTTTTAATTTGAACATCAAGGATGCTTCATGTTGTTTAACAGAATATTAATCTCCATGGCGGTAGCTTTACCGCTCATCGCATGTAGTGATCAACCAGGGAAGGAGAGCAATTCGCCTCCAGCAGCAGATACAACCGCACCTTCTTTGCCACCCGCAACAGGCAGTGGTACTGCATCTGGTGGTACTACAGGCTCTGGTGGCACGGCGGGAGGCTCCCCAACCACACCCGATCCCCTCACTCCACCTATCGCTACTGGACCGAGCAGCTTTACTTTGTCTGGGCCTGTGGTTGGCAGCCAAAAGAACGATACTTATCTGTTTAAAATTTGCTCGGGTAATGTGTGTGACCGCTGGCAAAGCACCGTAGAAAATGGCGTATTCGAATACACCTTCGAGCTATCTCAATGGCCACTGGATAAAAGTGTGCTCATTGAGGGGAATAAATTGGATGCATCAGCACGCACCAACACAAACCCAGAAATCAATAACAAAGCCAACTCTTACTTTAAAACTGAGCTGGATAGCTTAGCTAACTTACAAAAATGGGATGGCAACAAAGATGGCGTGCTCAATGAGAAGGAAGTCGCCAAGCTTTCTTTCGATTCAGTCACTATGGCTTACCAAACCGTGGCCAGTTATCTACTCGCCAATCAGCTTAAGCATCACGCCGAAAAGCCTTACGACGAGAAGCACCAAGCCATACGTAACTATCTATTGGAAAATAGCCTCAACACCTTAGTGATCCCTACTGAGGAACAACTGCAAAAGTTTAAAGATCACGTTGATGGACTGAAGTTAGGACCGAAAAATAAATTCCATGGCGAGTACACGATGCCGCTAACCACTGAACAATGGGCCGCCTTAGGCGGTAAAGCGGAAACCGCGATTGAACAACAGGTTATTCGGCTTAACACCGCACAAATGAAAACTTTGTATGAAGGCGACAGCAACCGAGAAGCGACTGGCAAACAGTTTCGCTTAACAGTACAACAAAGCGCACTAATTAAAGGTGAGCTGGTCTATAACCAACAATTGGTTCTGGAATTGTCAGCCTTGTACAATCTACTGGCTGTTCAACCACCGATTGAATTAACCTTGGACTATTGGGAAAGCAGACAAGTTACCGATCAAATTAAAGCCCTCAACCCAGGTGATGGCGAGGCAACTCACTTTGAAGGTACTTACAATGTCCCGCTTAATGCCGCCCATTTAAATCAACTGGGGCTCTATGATGTCCCATCGGGTAAAAATGTAAGCTTAGTGGTCAATGCCAGTACCATGCGTGATGTTTATAAAACCTCGCAATTAGACATTCAGCAGAAAAAAACGGGGTTTTATCGTTTCGTACTTTCCCCTATTTTGTGGCCAACGGCAGACAAAAACCTACACAGCATCGGGATAAATGTACTCCAAAAATTAAGTGCTAATCCCTCACGCGCATTATGGCGACACTACCGAGACAGCATTGTCACCGAGGCAACACCAGTAAAGGTCTATACTGAGCTTGAGCACGATTTTAATGCCGACTTACAGCAAGAATATCGCTTTTTACACAAAGTGAATGAGTTGGTCATGGCCAACCATAAACACCCTTTAAAGCCATCCATACTCGGTTTGGCACCAGAAAAATACCTGCGTTTCAGTGGCCGTTTCCCGCCAGAGCTACAATCCGCCTCTCTCCAGATTATTTTGGGTAGCCGACCGACCCCAAAACCAGGCGAGCATTATGATAATGGCCGTTATCCGGAACGCCACAATCCGGTACCTCTATTGGCCAATGATGGCGAAAGAAAAACCACATTAGACTTAAAAGGGCAAAATGGGTTTGTGGTGAAAATCGCCCTGCGCGACATTGATAACCACTTCACACTCTGCAGGCCCGGCAGACCTTATGAAGGGCAATACAAGTACGAATACACGGCTGATGAGATGCAAGATCAGTTGACCGTACATATTGTGGATGAAAAAACGGGGACAGAGCTGCGATCAGTACTTGGATCTTTCTGCGAACTGGCTCAGTTGGATAAAAAAGTCGGCAATGGGAATGACATTCTTGAGATCAGTGAATTAGAACGCTTAAATGTAGGCTATGTCAGTACGGCGCAGAGTGTGCTGTTAATGAAAATGTCACTGAGCAAATATGGCACAAACAACTATTTGCACCCTTGGCGACATGAACAGTTGGTTGCGATGTATCGTGATATGCCACGCAAACAAGTTGAACTATTAGCCGCTGTCGTCGCCCTGCAAGCCAAAGGCACTCTACTGGGCAATAAGATCAATTTGGTTGAACGTGCCACGTTCTACGAAGATTTACTCGCTTTAGCGGGTATGAACATCTACGGTCAGCATGGGAGACTATCAACCAATAACCTTTTGCCAAGCCTAGAGGCAATACAAAACAACCTAAACGCCAAAGTATCGATTGGGGCAATTTTGCTCAGTAAGCTAGATGTGAATATTTCTCATATTATTCAAGAAATCACTTCATTACTCAGCACCTCCACGGTAGACAGCTACTACTTCAAAAATGTACGCCCAGGCAGTTGGGTGACGGTTTACCCTGTCAGTTCACTCGACCCAATCTGTCAGGTTAAATACAATGAAAATCAGCTGTTTGGGATTGGTATTGCTGGTAAAGGAAAAGATTCTCAAGGCGATTGGATGACCGTGCGTTGGGATAGGCAGATTGGGGCCACTAATTACATCATAGGTTGGCAAACCACCCCATTCAGTGACATCAACAGTGCAGCAAATAAAATCACCACCCAAAAACTTTACGCTACCTTGCCAGCTCTTGAGGCTAAGGGTACTTACTATATTCGTATTCAGAGTGATGTCGGAGAAGTGAGTGAAACCTTAGAATATCGACCTCATCGCACTTTCCTCGCCGACTCGCGGGTCACTCAGGGCATAGTCGGGGATGATAGCACTCGTGGGCGAGATAGCGATCCTTCGTGCGATCCTCTCAGCGGTAAAGCTAAAAACAGTAACAGTGATGGCTTCCTCGGCGCTCGCTATATCAAACTTGACGCCAAAGGCTTACCTCTCAGAAGGCAAGATTTAACCTATAAGCAGCAATCATTCCAATGCGTGTTGGATGCTCAAAGTGGTTTAGTTTGGGAAACCAAACGCGCACGTAAAGAGAATCAACCCTACTCGATTCATGATGATGACAACATGTACGCCATGGCCGTTCCCGAAACCGCTGGTGAGTTTACCGCTTCTTGCGTCTTGCCAGAACTGAACATCTCCTCTTCCGATCCCGCGCAATGCAATGTGGCCAACCAAGTGAAATGGGTCAACCAAGCCAAATTGTGTGGACTGAATAACTGGCGAGTCCCAACCATGCACGAACTCTACACCTTGCTAGACTTTGGCAAAAATCATCACATGTATATGGATACCCGTTATTTCCCGCTAACACGCCTACCTACAACTTCAACCCTTGGCACGGTCTGGAACATAATAAGACAAGGCTATACTCATGGCTTTTGGAGCACGAACCAAAGCCTAGATCAAAAGAAAAATGGTGTATTCATCCCGATTTGGGGTGAACTCCAACAACGCGATATCCATGAACCCCATCTCTTGATGTTAGTCAGTGATGGCTTTAAAACCGAGCAACAATAAGGGGGAATCACCATGAATTACTCATTAACACTAATGGCTTTGCTCATCGCTCCCACTTGTCTCGCTCAACAACCACAAGTGTGCTTACCCAATACGGATTTAAATCCCAACCAGCGTTTTAGTCATGCCATCCTCAATACGGATATGGGGGACTACAAGGTGGTGAATGATGAAGCTACCGGATTACAGTGGAGCTATTGCTTGGTCGGGCAAACATTAAATGCCGATCAGATCAACTGTGATGGTCAGCCAGTCGTGCCTTATGATGTCACGCCGGTTGAACAATATAAACCCAACATTCGTGCAAAAGTGCTTGATGCACTCTTTAGCGAGAAGCAAAAACTCGGTTCAGAGGGTGCCAGTTGGCGTTTACCTAATACCCAAGAGTTATTGAGTATTTACAACGACCGCTGTTATCCAAATACCTATCCGGCCTTTCATTTCTCTTTTGGGCTTACTGAGGAAGAGATCAGCCAATTGGCTAACATCAAAGTTGATTGGAAACTACCCGATGCCGAAATAAATGCTCTGTCTGCTGAGCTTGAGCGTGGCAGTGCTTACCAAACGATGAATTTGACTACAGACTCGGTACTGCAAGGGTATGACTATTACTACTATACCGTTCCTTTTAAAGAGCTTAGCTCGCCAATAAAAATGAATAGTAACAAAAATCCGGGCATGTTACGTCTGGTGAGAACCATTCCCACAGAACCTTAAACTCGACGCACAAAGGCTTTTCCCCCTAACCCAACGGTTAGGGGGAAACCTAAGCAATTCAGGACAATTATTTTTTAAACATCGCTCTTAAATTAGCGATATGCGCTTGGCCTTTGGCCATTCGCTCTTCCTGAGTAACGGGCTTTTTCTTCACTTCCCACTCAATATCCTCTTGCGGTAGCTCATCAAGAAAACGGCTTTGGGTGGGTTTAATCAGCTCTCCAAACTGGCGGCGCTCTTTACACACCATAAAGGTCAGTTCACGCTGCGCGCGAGTGATGCCGACATACATTAAGCGCCGCTCTTCCTCGACATTCTCTTCATCAATGCTGGTTTGATGCGGCAAAATACCCTCTTCAGCGCCAATCAAATACACGTACGGAAACTCTAAACCTTTTGAAGCGTGCAGTGTCATCAGTTGTACCGCATCACTGTCATCGTTCTCTTCGCCACGCTCCATCATGTCGCGCAGAGTTAAACGCTGTACCACCTCTTTTAGAGTTTTCTCTTGCTGATCGGGATTATCGCCTTCCAAATCGGCCACGATCCATGAATAGAGATCGGAGACGTTTTTCATGCGCATTTCGGCCGCTTTCGGACTGGCGGAAGTCTCATACAGCCAATCTTCGTAACGAATATCACGCACTAATGCGCGCACCGCTTCCACCGTGTTACCACGCTCAGCATTATCGGCAATCGCCACCAACCACTCAGTGAAGCGGCGTAAGTTATCAAGCCCTCGCCCGCTCAAATGCTGCTCTAAACCGAGCTCAAAACTGGCGGTAAATAGGCTTTTACCACGCATATTGGCGTAACTGCCTAACTTTTCGAGCGTTGCTGGGCCGATTTCGCGCTTCGGCGTATTCACAATGCGTAAAAATGCGTTGTCATCATCAGGGTTCACCAGCACTCGTAGGTAAGCCATGATGTCTTTGATCTCTGCGCGCGCAAAAAACGAAGTGCCGCCGGAAAGTTTGTACGGCACACGGTTTTGAGTCAGCGATTTTTCAATCAGTCGCGACTGATGATTGCCGCGATAGAGAATCGCGTAATCCCGGTACTCAGTTCGATTCAGAAACTTATGGGCGATAATTTCTGCGGTCACTCGTTCTGCTTCATGGTCTTCATTATTGGCCAGAATGACCTTGAGCTTTTCCCCTTCCGCTAACTCAGAAAAGAGCGCTTTTTGGTAAACGTGAGGGTTATTGGCAATTAAGATGTTCGCCGCGCGCAAAATGCGACTGGTCGAGCGGTAGTTTTGTTCGAGCTTAATCAGCTTTAAACTCGGAAAATCTTCCCCAAGTAACACCAAGTTTTGTGGTTTTGCACCGCGCCATGAATAAATGGATTGGTCATCATCCCCAACCACAGTCAAGCGCCCACGCTCACCCACTAAGAGTTTGACCAACTCATATTGGCTGGTGTTGGTATCTTGATATTCGTCCACCAGCAGATAGCGAATCCGATTTTGCCAGCGTTGACGTACTTCTTCATTACTGCGTAGCAGTAACACTGGCAGTAAGATCAAATCATCGAAATCGAGTGCGTTGTAAGACTGCATCTGTTTTTGGTAAAGCTCAAAGCAGTGTGCAAAAAGCTGCTGCTGTTCCCCTTTCGCCATTGCCTTGGCTTGCGGCGGAGTCAGCATGTCATTTTTCCAGTTGGAAATGGTGCTCAGTAGCAAGCGCAGCAGATCTTTATCGCCGTCGAGCTGCTTTTCGGTCAGTTCTTTAAGTAGCGCGAGCTGATCTTGGTCGTCAAACAGTGAAAAACCCGCTTTAAGGCCCAAAGCTTTAAACTCACGGCGAATGATGTTTAAGCCAAGAGTATGGAAGGTCGACACCATTAAGCCGCGCGACTCACCTTTACCGAGTGTTTGAGCTACGCGCTCTTTCATCTCACGCGCCGCTTTATTAGTAAACGTAACCGCAGCAATATTGCGTGCTTTATAGCCACATTGCTGAACCAAATAGGCAATTTTATTGGTGATGACGCGTGTTTTGCCCGAACCCGCCCCCGCCAATACCAGACAGGGTCCGGAGACGTACTTGACCGCTTCATCTTGTCTTGGGTTCAGCTTCATAGCGCTCTCAATCCTCTTTATTTAGCCGCCAATAATAATCCGCTCACCGAGGATTACCAACAAAGAAACTGCCTTTACAAAAATTTACTGCACAAGTGTATTGCAAAATAGGGGGTATTAGCCGCTATAATGAACAACCGTTCATTTGCAGAGAAATGTGATGTCTGAAATAGTGTACGGCGATAAACAGCTCCAAATCCTTATCGCGGCTGAAAAACTGATTGCAGAACAGGGTTTCCAAGGACTCTCGATGCATAAAGTAGCAAAAGCAGCGAATATAGCGACTGGAACGATTTATCGTTACTTCCACGATAAAGATCATCTCTTGATTGAAGTGCGTTTGCACGTTAGTCAAAAAATCGCCGAAGCCGTACAAGCTAATCTGAGAGATGACATGTCTTTGCAAGAACGTTTCCGTACTATGTGGCTGAATATTTGGACGTTGGCTGGCTCTTGTCGTGACATTATCAGCAATCGAGTGCAGTATGAGTCATTACCAACAACAACTTGTTGCAATGTAAGGGAACTAGAGCAAAAAATGTTTGCCAAAGTCGAACTGTTGTTCGATCAAGGAAAGCAGCAGGGAATTTTCAAACCTCTCGATAACCATCTTCTTTCTGCGTTGAGTTTTGAAACAACCGTCACTCTTGCTCGTCAATACGCTTTAGGTTTTTATCAACTGGATGATTCAACTCTCGATACAATGATTCAAGCCAGTTGGGATGCAATTACTCAACACTAATTTGGAGTTCGCACCAGAATGAAAAAGTGGACATTTTTTATGTTGCTTATCGCGATCCTGCTGTTTGGCAGCGTGATAGGTTTCAATCTTTTCAAACAACAAAAAATTGCCGAGTATCTCGCCAGTCGCCCAGAACCAGAATTTCCGGTCACAGTGGTGACCGCCAATCCGGTTGATTGGGTACCCGTGATTGAAGCGATCGGTTTTATTGAACCGAATCAAGGTGTGACGCTAACGACCGAAACGGCAGGGGTGATTGACCAAATTACGTTTGAATCGGGCACGCAAGTAGCAAAAGACCAACCTCTAGTGCTACTGGATTCAGCGGTAGAACGAGCCAATTTAAAAAGCACTGAAGCGCGCCTGCCTGCAGCGAAAGCCAAATATGAACGCTACAAGGGTCTGTTCGCTAAAGGTTCTATCTCTAAAGAGTCTTATGATGAAGCAGAAGCGAGCTACTATGCGCTCTCCGCTGATATTGAAAGCCTAAAAGCCACCATTGCTCGCCGTGAAATCAAAGCACCTTTTGCTGGTGTGATCGGTATTCGTAATGTGTTCTTAGGTCAATATTTGCAGCCGGGTACAGACATTGTGCGCTTGGAAGATACCAGCGTAATGCGTCTGCGTTTTACTGTGCCACAAAGAGATATTTCGCGGATTTCACTGGACCAAGAAGTCGATATTTTTGTCGATGCTTATCCACAGACCTCATTCAAAGGCTCCATCTCTGCGATTGAACCTGCAGTGAGCGTACAAAGCGGCCTGATCCAAGTGCAAGCGGATATTCCAAATAGTGATGGCAAACTGCGTAGCGGCATGTTCGCGCGTGCCAACATCATTCTGCCTAAGCTGGAAAATCAAGTCACTCTGCCACAAACCGCGATTACTTATACCCTCTACGGTGACAATGTTTACATTGTGAGCGAAGAAAATGGTGAGAAGCGCGTCCAGCAACATGTGGTAAAAGTCGGTGAGCGCTCTGAATCTATTGCTCACATTCTGGAAGGCGTAAAACCGGGCGATGTGGTCGTCACTACAGGTCAAGTACGTCTGAGTAACGGTGCTAAGGTTCGTATTGTTGAAAGCGATGCAACTACACCACCAGCAGAAACCCCAATGCTGTAAGCGGAGGCATCATGCGCTTTACTGATGTTTTTATAAAACGTCCAGTTTTAGCGGTATCGATCAGCTTTTTGATTGTGTTGCTTGGTCTACAAGCCATTTTCAAAATGCAGGTGCGTGAATACCCTGAAATGACCAACACCGTAATTACGGTGAGCACCGGCTATTACGGTGCCAGTGCCGATTTGATCCAAGGCTTTATCACTCAACCCTTGGAACAAGCGGTAGCACAAGCAGATAACATTGATTATATGACTTCACAGTCCGTGTTGGGTCGCTCGACCATCACAGTGACCATGAAGCTGAACACGGATCCGAACGCCGCATTATCTGACGTTCTGGCTAAGACCAACTCGGTTCGATCGCAATTGCCTAAAGAAGCGGAAGATCCCACCGTCACCATGTCGACAGGTTCAACCACTGCGGTTCTGTATATTGGTTTCACCAGTAATGAATTGGCATCAAGCCAAATCACCGATTACCTAGAGCGCGTGGTCAATCCACAGCTTTACGCAGTCAATGGTGTTTCGAGCATCGATCTGTACGGCGGTTTGAAATACGCGCTCCGTGTATGGCTCGATCCGGCCAAAATGGCGGCACTTAACCTCTCCGCGGCTGATGTGATGAGCATTCTTAATGCCAACAACTATCAGTCGGCTACTGGTCAAGCGATTGGTGAATTCGTTCTCTACAACGGCAGTGCCGATACCCAAGTCTCCACCGTGGAAGAGTTGGAAAATCTGGTCGTAAAAGCCGAGAAAGGAAACGTAACTCGCCTTGGTGATATCGCGAAAGTCACCTTGGCGAAGAGCCATGATACCTATCGTGCTAGCGCCAATGGCCGTGAAGCTGTGGTTGCTGCCATCAACGCGGCGCCAAGTGCCAACCCAATCAACATAGCCAAAGATGTGCTTGAGATGCTGCCTGAGCTGCAGAAAAACATGCCAAGCAACATTGAAATGAACGTGTTGTATGACTCAACGGTTGCGATCAATGAATCTATTCACGAGGTTATCAAAACCATCATCGAAGCGGCGTTAATCGTTCTCGTGGTCATCACTCTGTTCTTGGGTTCACTGCGTGCCGTACTCATCCCAATTGTCACTATCCCGCTTTCACTGATTGGTGTCGCGATGGTGATGCAGATGATGGGCTTCTCTTGGAACCTAATGACACTACTGGCGATGGTTCTGGCGATCGGTCTTGTGGTTGACGATGCGATCGTGGTTCTAGAGAACGTTGACCGCCATATCAAAGAAGGGGAATCCCCTTTCCGCGCAGCGATCATTGGTACACGTGAGATTGCCATCCCTGTTATTGCGATGACTCTGACTTTGGGTGCAGTCTATGCGCCGATTGCCTTGATGGGTGGTATTACAGGCTCACTGTTTAAAGAGTTTGCACTCACACTGGCAGGTTCCGTTTTTGTATCCGGTATTGTTGCATTGACTCTGTCACCGATGATGTGTTCAAAGATGCTCAAAGCCAATGAAGTGCCGAACAAATTTGAACTGAAAGTGCACCATTTACTGGATCGTATGACGGCACGCTATGAACGCATGCTGACCGCGGTGATGGCTCATCGCCCTGTGGTTATTGCCTTTGCGTTTATCGTATTTGCAAGTTTACCGATGCTGTTTAAGTTCATTCCCAGTGAGCTTGCACCATCGGAAGATAAAGGGGTCGTCATGTTGATGGGTACTGGTCCATCGAATGCTAACCTCGATTATCTGGCGAATACGATGGATGATGTGAATAAAATTCTATCAGATCAACCAGAAGTTCAGTTCGCTCAGGTGTTTACCGGTGTACCTAGCTCAAATCAGGCGTTTGGTATTGCGTCAATGGTGCCATGGAGTCAGCGTGAAGCAAGCCAAGCGGAAGTGACTAACCGTGTGGGCACTTTGGTACAAGAGATCCCTGGTATGGCGGTAACCGCCTTCCAAATGCCAGAACTCCCTGGTGCTGGTTCAGGTCTACCAATCCAGTTTGTGATCACCACGCCAAACAGCTTTGAAAGCCTGTTTACGATCGCCACCGATGTACTGACCGAAGTCAAAACCAATCCGATGTTCGTCTATTCGGATCTGGATCTCAACTTCGATTCTGCAACGATGAAGATCAATATCGATAAAGATAAAGCCGGTGCCTACGGTGTGACCATGCAAGATATTGGTATCACGCTCAGCACCATGATGGCCGATGGTTATGTCAACCGTATCGACCTCAACGGCCGCTCTTACGAAGTGATCCCGCAAGTGGAACGTAAATGGCGTCTCAACCCTGAATCGATGAACAGCTACTACGTTCGCGCGGCAGATGGCAAAGTGATCCCACTAGGCAGCCTAGTTACGATTGATGTGGTTGCAGAGCCTCGCTCGCTCCCCCACTTCAACCAGCTCAACTCCGCCACCGTAGGTGCGGTGCCAGCACCGGGCACGGCTATGGGGGATGCAATCAACTGGTTTGAGAATTTGGCTAGCAGCAAACTGCCTAAAGGCTATAGCCATGATTACATGGGTGAAGCTCGTCAGTATGTGACCGAAGGTAGTGCGCTGTACGCCACATTTGGCCTAGCGCTGGCGATCATCTTCTTGGTGTTGGCGATTCAGTTTGAATCTCTCAAAGATCCATTGGTTATTATGGTTTCTGTACCATTGGCGATTTGTGGTGCCTTGATCGCACTGGCGTGGGGTACGGCAACCATGAACATCTACTCGCAGGTTGGTTTGATCACTCTCGTCGGTCTTATAACCAAGCACGGTATTTTGATTTGTGAAGTGGCTAAAGAAGAGCAGCTACACAACAAACTCAGCCGAATCGATGCCGTCATGCATGCAGCGAAAGTGCGTTTACGCCCAATCCTGATGACCACTGCCGCGATGATCGCAGGCCTGATCCCGCTGATGTACGCCACCGGGGCAGGGGCTGCACAGCGCTTCAGTATCGGTATTGTTATCGTCTCTGGTCTGGCGATTGGTACCCTGTTTACTCTGTTTGTATTACCAGTAATTTACAGCTACCTTGCAGAGAAACACAAACCACTGCCGGTGTTTGTTGAGGATAAAGATCTGGAGAAGTTGGCACGCATAGATGAAGCCAAAGCGGCTCATCGTCAACTGTAATCCAATATTCAGTCTCATCACAAAAGGCCATTTCGATGGCCTTTTTTATTATCCAATCTAACGACATCCCTAGCTGAATTGCATAGAATGTTGGCAACTTAACAGGAGAATTACTATGTTTGATGCCAAAAAACTCGAGCAGATCGCCAAGCAAATCCATGAAGCCATGCCACAACCCGTCAAAGAACTGGGTGCTGATGTAGAACAGAAAGTGCGTCAGGTCATTCAAGGCCAACTGAACAAACTGGATGTGGTCAGCCGCGAAGAGTTTGATGTGCAAACTCAAGTGCTGTTACGCACTCGCCAAAAGCTTACTGAGTTAGAGCAGAAAATGGCTGAGCTTGAAGCCAAATTAGCGGATAAATAAGCGCTGGATTCACACAGCAAACACGTAAGTATTGAATAGCTTAGAACCCAATAAAGAAAGGCTTAGTCATGAGACTAAGCCTTCTTGGTTTTTATTATATTGTGTTGTTGTGTTTGCTTTGGAAAATCAATTTAGGGATTAATCACCCACCGCGATACGCTTCATGTCTTTCATATAGCCGCGCAGCTCTTCACCAATGTATTCCACTGGATGATTGCGGATGATGCTGTTTACTTCGATCAGTGTGGCGTTATCGACTTGATTAGAGACCACACCCAAACCTTTACCAATCACATCAGTGCCTACATTCGGCATGAACTTTTCACGCAGCAGCGGTACCGCCACGTTGGCAAACAGGTAGTTACCGTACTCTGCGGTGTCAGAGATTACCACGTTCATTTCATACAGACGCTTACGCGCTACCGTATTGGCAATCAGTGGGAGTTCATGCAGTGATTCATAATAAGCCGACTCATCGATGATGCCTGATGCGGTCATCGCTTCAAACGCCAACTCAACCCCAGCACGCACCATTGCAATCATCAAAATACCGTTATCAAAGTATTCTTGCTCAGCAATTTTTACGTCGGTTGTTGGGTAGTTCTCAAAGGCAGTTTCAGCAGTTTCTGCACGCCAGCCGAACAAGTCTTTATCATCATTCGCCCAGTCCGCCATCATGGTGCTAGAGAAGTGGCCAGAAATGATGTCATCCATATGCTTGTTGTACAGCGGGCGCATCAGAGCTTTCAACTCTTCAGACAGCTCAAACGCTTTAATTTTTGCAGGGTTAGACAGGCGATCCATCATATGAGTAATACCGCCAAACTTGAGTGCTTCGGTAATGGTTTCCCAACCAAATTGCAAAAGCTTGCCCGCATAACCAGGGTCGATGCCATCAGCAACCATTTTCTCGTAACAAACGATAGAGCCCGCTTGCAGCATACCGCAGAGAATGGTTTGCTCACCCATCAAGTCAGATTTCACTTCCGCCACAAAAGAAGAAGCTAAACAGCCCGCACGATGACCACCCGTTGCCGCAGCCCACGCTTTAGCAATTTCCCAACCTTCACCTTGCGGATCGTTTTCAGGGTGTACCGCGATCAGAGTAGGAACGCCAAAACCACGCTTATACTCTTCACGAACTTCCGTACCCGGACATTTTGGTGCCACCATCACAACCGTGATGTCTTTACGGATCTGCATGCCCTCTTCAACGATATTAAAACCGTGTGAGTAACCCAAGGCAGCACCTTGCTTCATCAGAGGCATCACCGCATTGACCACACTGGTGTGCTGCTTATCTGGCGTCAAGTTAATCACCAAATCTGCGGTTGGGATGAGTTGTTCATAACTACCCACGTTGAAGCCATTATTCTTGGCATTCTTAAATGACTGACGCTGTTCATCAATCGCAGCCTGACGTAGAGCGTAAGAAACATCCAAACCTGAATCACGCATATTGAGGCCTTGGTTTAGGCCTTGAGCCCCACAGCCCACGATCACCACTTTCTTACCTTTTAGGTAGTCAGCTTCGGTTGCAAACTCTTCACGCGCCATAAAACGGCAACGACCAAGTTGATCCAACTGTTCACGCAGATTCAGCGTATTGAAATAATTCGCCATGAGGGTGCTCCTTAATAAGTGATTCCGTTAAGTCGGTGCGATATGACCGAATAAACTCATACTAAGCCAGAGACAAAATTGCGCAAAGTGATATATTCACAACTAGTTATTGCAACAAATGCAACATAGGAACTTTTGTGAACATCAAAACTCTGCAGCTATTCATGCATCTATGTGACTGCAAAAATTTCAGTAAAACCGCTTCTGCAATGCATCTCAGCCCTTCCGCACTCAGTCGGCAGATACAGAAGCTGGAGCAAGATTTAGGTCACACACTTTTTCTGCGCGACAACCGCAGTGTTGAACTCACTCCCGCAGCCCACCAATTACTGCCCGTTGCGGCACGCATCATTCACGACTGGCGACAATTCACTACCGAACTCAACGATCACAGCCAAGAACTGCGAGGAGAGATAAAGCTATTCTGCTCTGTTACGGCCAGTTATAGCCACTTACCTGAGCTTCTCAGCTCGTTTCGCCTCAAACATCCTTATATCGAATTTAAACTGCTAACAGGCGATCCGGCACAAGCGATCGATAAAATCCTGCACGATGACGCAGATATAGCGATTTCTGCGATGCCTGAACAACTGCCAAGCCGCATTGAATTCGCCACAATCAGTGAGATCCCTCTTTCCGTCATCGCACCACTTGGGATCAGCAGCTTTATGGATGAGCTACAAAAAGAGCAGCCTGATTGGAATGAAATACCCTTTATTGTTCCGGAGTCGGGAACCGCGCGCGATAGAGCCAATACCTGGTTTAAGCAGATGAAGATAAAACCCAATATCTATGCTCAGATCGCAGGACATGAAGCGATTGTTAGCTTGGTGGCTCTTGGATGTGGAGTAGGGATTGCTCCGGATGTGGTTATCAATAACAGCCCTGTGCGTGACAAGATCCAGCGCTTAAGCGTCACCCCCATCAAACCCTTTATGCTCGGTGTTTGCTGCAAGCGTTCACAGTTAGATAATCCGCTTGTCCAAGCACTGTGGCGGGTCGTTTCGGCAAAGAAAAGTGTTGTTGATAAATAAAGAACTTTAGAAGAATAGGTTATCGGTACTGTATCGATAACCTAGATATTGAAAATCAAAATGACAGAATGCAAAAAAGCCGCTGAGTTATCAGCGGCCTTTCTTAATAGTGGCGGAGAGATAGGGATTTGAACCCTAGGATAGCTATTAACCATCGCCGGTTTTCAAGACCGGTGCTTTCAACCACTCAGCCATCTCTCCGCAAATTGTGTGCTAATAGCGTGGTGACACTATCAGCGAGATTAAAAGCCTGGCGATGTTCTACTCTCACATGGGGAGACCCCACACTACCATCGACGCTGTTTCGTTTCACTTCTGAGTTCGGGATGGGATCAGGTGGGTCCAAAACGCTATGGTCGCCAAGCAAAATTTTAAAATCTGGAAAGCTGTTTTCGTTCTCAACACATTCTTATGCGCTTAACTTTGAGTCCACTACAAAACCCCTTGGGTGTTGTATGGTTAAGCCTCACGGGCAATTAGTACAGGTTAGCTCAACGCCTCACAACGCTTACACACCCTGCCTATCAACGTTCTAGTCTCGAACAACCCTTTAGGACGGTTAAACCGTCAGGGAAGACTCATCTCAGGGCTCGCTTCGCGCTTAGATGCTTTCAGCGCTTATCAATTCCGAACTTAGCTACCGGGCAATGCGTCTGGCGACACAACCCGAACACCAGAGGTTCGTCCACTCCGGTCCTCTCGTACTAGGAGCAGCCCCCTTCAATCTTCCAACGCCCACGGCAGATAGGGACCGAACTGTCTCACGACGTTCTAAACCCAGCTCGCGTACCACTTTAAATGGCGAACAGCCATACCCTTGGGACCGACTTCAGCCCCAGGATGTGATGAGCCGACATCGAGGTGCCAAACACCGCCGTCGATATGAACTCTTGGGCGGTATCAGCCTGTTATCCCCGGAGTACCTTTTATCCGTTGAGCGATGGCCCTTCCATACAGAACCACCGGATCACTATGACCTGCTTTCGCACCTGCTCGAACCGTCATTCTCGCAGTTAAGCGGGCTTATGCCATTGCACTAACCTCACGATGTCCAACCGTGATTAGCCCACCTTCGTGCTCCTCCGTTACTCTTTGGGAGGAGACCGCCCCAGTCAAACTACCCACCAGGCACTGTCCTCAACCCAGATAATGGGTCTAAGTTAGAACATCAAACATACAAGGGTGGTATTTCAAGGACGGCTCCAACGCAACTGGCGTCACGTCTTCATAGCCTCCCACCTATCCTACACATGTAGGTTCAATGTTCAGTGCCAAGCTGTAGTAAAGGTTCACGGGGTCTTTCCGTCTAGCCGCGGGTACACTGCATCTTCACAGCGATTTCAATTTCACTGAGTCTCGGGTGGAGACAGCGTGGCCATCATTACGCCATTCGTGCAGGTCGGAACTTACCCGACAAGGAATTTCGCTACCTTAGGACCGTTATAGTTACGGCCGCCGTTTACCGGGGCTTCGATCAAGAGCTTCGCTTACGCTAACCCCATCAATTAACCTTCCGGCACCGGGCAGGCGTCACACCGTATACGTCATCTTGCGATTTTGCACAGTGCTGTGTTTTTAATAAACAGTTGCAGCCACCTGGTATCTGCGACTCTCGTCAGCTCCATCCGCGAGGGACTTCACCATCAAGAGCGTACCTTCTCCCGAAGTTACGGTACCATTTTGCCTAGTTCCTTCACCCGAGTTCTCTCAAGCGCCTTGGTATTCTCTACCCGACCACCTGTGTCGGTTTGGGGTACGATTCCTGACTATCTGAAGCTTAGAGGCTTTTCCTGGAAGCATGGCATCAATGACTTCACTGCCGTAGCAGCTCGACGTCGTGTCTCAGCCTTAGAGAGAGCCGGATTTACCTAACTCTCAAGCCTACGCACTTGAACCAGGACAACCGTCGCCTGGCCCACCTAGCCTTCTCCGTCCCCCCATCGCAATAGTCAGAAGTACGGGAATATTAACCCGTTTCCCATCGATTACGCCTTTCGGCCTCACCTTAGGGGTCGACTCACCCTGCCCCGATTAACGTTGGACAGGAACCCTTGGTCTTCCGGCGGGGAGGTTTTTCACCCCCCTTGTCGTTACTCATGTCAGCATTCGCACTTCTGATACCTCCAGCAAACCTTACGATTCACCTTCAACGGCTTACAGAACGCTCCCCTACCCAATATCTAAAAGATATTGCCGCAGCTTCGGTGTATTGCTTAGCCCCGTTACATCTTCCGCGCAGGCCGACTCGACTAGTGAGCTATTACGCTTTCTTTAAATGATGGCTGCTTCTAAGCCAACATCCTAGCTGTCTGAGCCTTCCCACATCGTTTCCCACTTAGCAATACTTTGGGACCTTAGCTGGCGGTCTGGGTTGTTTCCCTCTCCACGACGGACGTTAGCACCCGCCGTGTGTCTCCCGGATAGTACTTACTGGTATTCGGAGTTTGCAAAGGGTTGGTAAGTCGGGATGACCCCCTAGCCTTAACAGTGCTCTACCCCCAGTAGTATTCGTCCGAGGCGCTACCTAAATAGCTTTCGGGGAGAACCAGCTATCTCCGAGTTTGATTGGCCTTTCACCCCTAGCCACAAGTCATCCGCTAATTTTTCAACATTAGTCGGTTCGGTCCTCCAGTTGATGTTACTCAACCTTCAACCTGCCCATGGCTAGATCACCCGGTTTCGGGTCTATATCCAGAGACTGAGCGCCCAGTTAAGACTCGCTTTCGCTACGGCTCCCCTATACGGTTAACCTTGCCACTGAATATAAGTCGCTGACCCATTATACAAAAGGTACGCAGTCACACCACGAAGGTGCTCCTACTGCTTGTACGTACACGGTTTCAGGTTCTATTTCACTCCCCTCACAGGGGTTCTTTTCGCCTTTCCCTCACGGTACTGGTTCACTATCGGTCAGTCAGGAGTATTTAGCCTTGGAGGATGGTCCCCCCATATTCAGACAGGATATCACGTGTCCCGCCCTACTCGATTTCACGCTCGATGAAGCGTCGGTTACGGGGCTATCACCCTGTATCGCCAAGCTTTCCAGCTTGTTCACCTACTTCACCGAGCGCTTAAGGGCTAATCCAGGTTCGCTCGCCGCTACTACCGGAATCTCGGTTGATTTCTTCTCCTCGGGGTACTTAGATGTTTCAGTTCCCCCGGTTTGCTCTGTTAACCTATGGATTCAGTTAACAGTAACTGCTTATGCAGTTGGGTTTCCCCATTCGGAAATCGCAGACTCAAACGGCTCTTACTGCCTTATCTGCGCTTATCGCAAGTTAGTACGTCCTTCATCGCCTCTGACTGCCCAGGCATCCACCGTGTACGCTTAGTCACTTAACCATACAACCCGAAGGAGTTTCGGGTTGTTGTTTAAACAACCTAAGTTGTCTCGCGTTTAATTTACATGAGTGCGAGACAGATTTTGCCGGACTCAAATTTTGAACAAGACCGAAGTCTTATTCGATACCAAGCACACTTGAATGTGTTGTTGGTGTTTATCTTTCGATAAACATTGAGAACTTTACAAACAACAATAATTTGTTGTTTTGTCAGCTTTCCAAATTGTTAAAGAGCAAGATTTTCTAATGAAAACCATTTTTAAACATTCTCAGCGAAAACGCTTAAAGATGGTGGAGTTATGCGGGATCGAACCGCAGACCTCCTGCGTGCAAGGCAGGCGCTCTCCCAGCTGAGCTATAACCCCATCGTTAGTGGTGGGTCTGAGTGGACTCGAACCACCGACCTTACGCTTATCAGGCGTACGCTCTAACCACCTGAGCTACAGACCCACTTAATGCTCAAATCTAAACCGAATCAATCTGTGTGGACACTCATCACGATAACCATCGTGTAAGGAGGTGATCCAGCGCCAGGTTCCCCTAGCGCTACCTTGTTACGACTTCACCCCAGTCATGAACCACAAAGTGGCAAGCGTCCTCCCGAAGGTTAAACTACCTGCTTCTTTTGCAGCCCACTCCCATGGTGTGACGGGCGGTGTGTACAAGGCCCGGGAACGTATTCACCGCAACATTCTGATTTGCGATTACTAGCGATTCCGACTTCATGGAGTCGAGTTGCAGACTCCAATCCGGACTACGACGTACTTTGTGAGATTCGCTCCACCTCGCGGTATCGCTGCCCTCTGTATACGCCATTGTAGCACGTGTGTAGCCCTACTCGTAAGGGCCATGATGACTTGACGTCGTCCCCACCTTCCTCCGGTTTATCACCGGCAGTCTCCCTGGAGTTCCCACCATTACGTGCTGGCAAACAAGGATAAGGGTTGCGCTCGTTGCGGGACTTAACCCAACATTTCACAACACGAGCTGACGACAGCCATGCAGCACCTGTCTCAGAGCTCCCGAAGGCACTCCAGCGTCTCCGCTAGATTCTCTGGATGTCAAGAGTAGGTAAGGTTCTTCGCGTTGCATCGAATTAAACCACATGCTCCACCGCTTGTGCGGGCCCCCGTCAATTCATTTGAGTTTTAATCTTGCGACCGTACTCCCCAGGCGGTCTACTTAACGCGTTAGCTCCGAAAGCCACGACTCTAGGTCACAACCTCCAAGTAGACATCGTTTACGGCGTGGACTACCAGGGTATCTAATCCTGTTTGCTCCCCACGCTTTCGCATCTGAGTGTCAGTATCTGTCCAGGGGGCCGCCTTCGCCACCGGTATTCCTTCAGATCTCTACGCATTTCACCGCTACACCTGAAATTCTACCCCCCTCTACAGTACTCTAGCTTGTCAGTTTCAAATGCGATTCCTAGGTTGAGCCCAGGGCTTTCACATCTGACTTAACAAACCACCTGCATGCGCTTTACGCCCAGTAATTCCGATTAACGCTTGCACCCTCCGTATTACCGCGGCTGCTGGCACGGAGTTAGCCGGTGCTTCTTCTGTAGGTAACGTCAAATGATTAAGGTATTAACTTAACCACCTTCCTCCCTACTGAAAGTACTTTACAACCCGAAGGCCTTCTTCATACACGCGGCATGGCTGCATCAGGCTTGCGCCCATTGTGCAATATTCCCCACTGCTGCCTCCCGTAGGAGTCTGGACCGTGTCTCAGTTCCAGTGTGGCTGATCATCCTCTCAGACCAGCTAGGGATCGTCGCCTTGGTGAGCCCTTACCTCACCAACTAGCTAATCCCACCTGGGCATATCCGGTAGCGCAAGGCCCGAAGGTCCCCTGCTTTGCTCTTGCGAGGTTATGCGGTATTAGCCATCGTTTCCAATGGTTATCCCCCTCTACCGGGCAATTTCCCAGGCATTACTCACCCGTCCGCCGCTCGCCACCCAAGGAACAAGTTCCTCTGTGCTGCCGCTCGACTTGCATGTGTTAGGCCTGCCGCCAGCGTTCAATCTGAGCCATGATCAAACTCTTCAATTAAAAGTTTTGTGAAGCTTTCGCTTCGGCTCAATGAATACTGATTACATTCTTTGCTTAATAAAAAGCGAAGTAATGTTGAATTGACTGTGCTGAATGATTGCTCATTCAAATGGTCACTCAGTTCATTGATAAATCTTTTTTGATTATCATCAACGAGTGCCCACACAGATTGATTGGTTTATATTGTTAAAGAGCTTGGCTTTCAGTACCTTAGCACGTCAGCGAGGTGCGTATAATACGCTTCCCACTTTGAAAGTCAACATAAAACTCTAAAATTTTTAGAACTTTATGGTGACTCGTCTATTGCTAGACCAGTCGGACTTTTTGTCTTCACTTTTAAAAAGTGAAAATAAATAGGAGCCTGGCGATGTTCTACTCTCACATGGGGAGACCCCACACTACCATCGACGCTGTTTCGTTTCACTTCTGAGTTCGGGATGGAATCAGGTGGGTCCAAAACGCTATGGTCGCCAAGCAAAATTCTGTTTTTGATTTCACTTTTTCTTAAAAAGTGATAACCAACAATTCTGGAAAGCTGTCTTCGTTCTCAACACATTCTTATGCGCTTAACTTTGAGTCCACTACAAAACCCCTTGGGTGTTGTATGGTTAAGCCTCACGGGCAATTAGTACAGGTTAGCTCAACGCCTCACAACGCTTACACACCCTGCCTATCAACGTTCTAGTCTCGAACAACCCTTTAGGACGGTTAAACCGTCAGGGAAGACTCATCTCAGGGCTCGCTTCGCGCTTAGATGCTTTCAGCGCTTATCAATTCCGAACTTAGCTACCGGGCAATGCGTCTGGCGACACAACCCGAACACCAGAGGTTCGTCCACTCCGGTCCTCTCGTACTAGGAGCAGCCCCCTTCAATCTTCCAACGCCCACGGCAGATAGGGACCGAACTGTCTCACGACGTTCTAAACCCAGCTCGCGTACCACTTTAAATGGCGAACAGCCATACCCTTGGGACCGACTTCAGCCCCAGGATGTGATGAGCCGACATCGAGGTGCCAAACACCGCCGTCGATATGAACTCTTGGGCGGTATCAGCCTGTTATCCCCGGAGTACCTTTTATCCGTTGAGCGATGGCCCTTCCATACAGAACCACCGGATCACTATGACCTGCTTTCGCACCTGCTCGAACCGTCATTCTCGCAGTTAAGCGGGCTTATGCCATTGCACTAACCTCACGATGTCCAACCGTGATTAGCCCACCTTCGTGCTCCTCCGTTACTCTTTGGGAGGAGACCGCCCCAGTCAAACTACCCACCAGGCACTGTCCTCAACCCAGATAATGGGTCTAAGTTAGAACATCAAACATACAAGGGTGGTATTTCAAGGACGGCTCCAACGCAACTAGCGTCACGTCTTCATAGCCTCCCACCTATCCTACACATGTAGGTTCAATGTTCAGTGCCAAGCTGTAGTAAAGGTTCACGGGGTCTTTCCGTCTAGCCGCGGGTACACTGCATCTTCACAGCGATTTCAATTTCACTGAGTCTCGGGTGGAGACAGCGTGGCCATCATTACGCCATTCGTGCAGGTCGGAACTTACCCGACAAGGAATTTCGCTACCTTAGGACCGTTATAGTTACGGCCGCCGTTTACCGGGGCTTCGATCAAGAGCTTCGCTTGCGCTAACCCCATCAATTAACCTTCCGGCACCGGGCAGGCGTCACACCGTATACGTCATCTTGCGATTTTGCACAGTGCTGTGTTTTTAATAAACAGTTGCAGCCACCTGGTATCTGCGACTCTCGTCAGCTCCATCCGCGAGGGACTTCACCATCAAGAGCGTACCTTCTCCCGAAGTTACGGTACCATTTTGCCTAGTTCCTTCACCCGAGTTCTCTCAAGCGCCTTGGTATTCTCTACCCGACCACCTGTGTCGGTTTGGGGTACGATTCCTGACTATCTGAAGCTTAGAGGCTTTTCCTGGAAGCATGGCATCAATGACTTCACTACCGTAGTAGCTCGACGTCGTGTCTCAGCCTTAGAGAGAGCCGGATTTACCTAACTCTCAAGCCTACGCACTTGAACCAGGACAACCGTCGCCTGGCCCACCTAGCCTTCTCCGTCCCCCCATCGCAATAGTCAGAAGTACGGGAATATTAACCCGTTTCCCATCGATTACGCCTTTCGGCCTCACCTTAGGGGTCGACTCACCCTGCCCCGATTAACGTTGGACAGGAACCCTTGGTCTTCCGGCGAGGAGGTTTTTCACCCCCTTTGTCGTTACTCATGTCAGCATTCGCACTTCTGATACCTCCAGCAAACCTTACGATTCACCTTCAACGGCTTACAGAACGCTCCCCTACCCAATATCTAAAAGATATTGCCGCAGCTTCGGTGTATTGCTTAGCCCCGTTACATCTTCCGCGCAGGCCGACTCGACTAGTGAGCTATTACGCTTTCTTTAAATGATGGCTGCTTCTAAGCCAACATCCTAGCTGTCTGAGCCTTCCCACATCGTTTCCCACTTAGCAATACTTTGGGACCTTAGCTGGCGGTCTGGGTTGTTTCCCTCTCCACGACGGACGTTAGCACCCGCCGTGTGTCTCCCGGATAGTACTTACTGGTATTCGGAGTTTGCAAAGGGTTGGTAAGTCGGGATGACCCCCTAGCCTTAACAGTGCTCTACCCCCAGTAGTATTCGTCCGAGGCGCTACCTAAATAGCTTTCGGGGAGAACCAGCTATCTCCGAGTTTGATTGGCCTTTCACCCCTAGCCACAAGTCATCCGCTAATTTTTCAACATTAGTCGGTTCGGTCCTCCAGTTGATGTTACTCAACCTTCAACCTGCCCATGGCTAGATCACCCGGTTTCGGGTCTATATCCAGAGACTGAGCGCCCAGTTAAGACTCGCTTTCGCTACGGCTCCCCTATACGGTTAACCTTGCCACTGAATATAAGTCGCTGACCCATTATACAAAAGGTACGCAGTCACACCACGAAGGTGCTCCTACTGCTTGTACGTACACGGTTTCAGGTTCTATTTCACTCCCCTCACAGGGGTTCTTTTCGCCTTTCCCTCACGGTACTGGTTCACTATCGGTCAGTCAGGAGTATTTAGCCTTGGAGGATGGTCCCCCCAT